>CBCXTT010000003.1:17500-306391 GCA_965178295.1 Alphaproteobacteria bacterium
GTATCGACCGGTGAAAAGTGTGGCGTCAGCTTCTGAAACTGGCCATGCAACCAATATCATACAAGGCTTGTCCGTATCCATGGAAGCGACAGCGTTACCAATTATTATTATTTGCGTGGGTATTGCTTCGTCTTACATGACTGCCGGGTTGTATGGTATCGCCGTTGCCTCAACAACGATGCTTTCTTTAGCCGGTATGGTTATTGCATTGGATGCATATGGTCCTGTCACCGATAATGCCGGTGGTATTGCCGAAATGTCAGAACTACCAAGCGACGTGCGAAAAATAACAGATGAGTTAGATGCAGTAGGTAACACAACAAAAGCAGTGACAAAAGGATATGCGATTGGATCGGCCGCGCTGGCATCATTGGTTTTGTTTGCAGCATATACAGAGGATTTGAATCATTACTTTCCTCACCTATCTCTCAGCTTTAGCTTAAAGGATCCGTATGTTGTTATCGGTTTGTTTGTGGGCGGCATGTTGCCATATCTTTTTGGTGCAATGGGCATGAAAGCTGTTGGGCGCGCTGGTGGGGCGGTTGTGGTTGAGGTAAGACGTCAATTCAAAGAGATTGAAGGTATTATGGACGGCAAGGCGAAGCCCGAATATGGCCGTGCGGTTGACTTGCTCACCAAAACAGCTATCCATGAAATGATTATTCCATCCCTGCTTCCTATTTTTGCACCTGTTGTTTTGTATTGTTTGGTGGACTATGCTGCAGGCCAGGCTTCTGCCTTTACAGCGCTTGGAGCTATGTTGCTTGGTACGATCGTGACCGGCATTTTTGTTGCACTATCCATGACATCAGGTGGTGGCGCTTGGGACAATGCGAAGAAATATATTGAAGATGGCCATCATGGGGGTAAAAACTCTGAGGCGCATAAAGCATCGATCACGGGTGATACCGTTGGTGATCCGTACAAAGATACGGCTGGCCCAGCTATAAACCCAATGATTAAGATTATTAATATTGTTGCAATTTTGATGTTGGCTATTTTAGCGAGCTAATGCTTGTAGTATAGATTGGAAAAACCCCCCCGTCCTTATTGTGCGAGATTTGTTTGTAGGCTAATGAAGGAAAATAATTGTATATCTTTTGTAAAAATGTCTGCGCTTTCAATCTATGCATGCGGGGTTTTCTACAATTATGCAAAGCTTGTGCTTTCTTATTTATGTCGTTCGATTCAACCTCTAAGTACCCATCAAGACTCAATGCAATCCAAAAAAATCCTAGACTTTCTTAGACAAACACTTCATGGGCACAACTCAAGTTCCGGGCTGCGCAAGCCACTTCTCAATGACCTTGAGCTCCATAACGCTCCTGTGTCAAGCGATAAGCGCTCGTTGTTTAAAATCCCTGTCATTAACTCTTGTTCAGTATTACGATAGCGGTGAATTGAACGGAGAAATCAGTACTTCTTTTCAAATTTTTGAGACACTATGGAAAGTTGATGCTAGAATAATGTGTATATGCGGGTACCTGCCTTGAGCGGAGAATTCGTGGCCCTATTCAGTTGAATATTGATTTGTGAGGGAGGACGCGGGATATGATCGAAATCTCTCCTTCCAATTCTTCCTTCACAGACGACTAGAGTATTTTTTGGAGACAAGAGCCATGCTTTAAAAAAGGAGCAGAGAGATAAGCGACGCGAGACTCTGCGTTGCTCACACATAAAGGGAACGGGATTTTCGGATTTCAAGATTTTTTGAGCGGGTTGTTTCTGTTATTCAGAATTACCAATGTTATGGACCATTGATATGAACGCTTTAATATGAACAGGATTGTTATTTTTGGCTTATTTTTGGCCTAAATTGTGGATTGCTTGTAAGAATAACGTCATCTGCATCCTGTATAAAGGGTTGTATTTTTAACCAGGATGTCCAGCCTAGCGCCGCGCCTTTTCCAAGTCGGGTTTTGGGCACTTCTTCTCTATGTAAGACGAGTTGCAAGCGAAAAGATTGATGCGCGCCTACATAGTATTTAGTGAGCTGACATATTTGCTGATACGCTTTTCCAGGTTTGAGAAAATCAATAAATTGCTTAAGTGTGAGCGGTCCAATGCGCATCTGAAAAAATGTTTGTTGGCTCCAAAATTTTGTGCCGAGGGCAGCGTCATGCCCCAGTTGCATAAATTGACTACTCGATCCGCCAATTTTTGTCGTCTGCACGTCCTCAATATGGTGCCATTCTCCAATCAATTGCTTTATTTTTATGGGGTATTTAAAGAAATGCTGAAGCAATGCAAGGAGAGAGGGCATGGGTTTTGATTGCCCCCACACAAGACCACTATAATACATCAGGGAACGTTCTGGTATTGTGAGTTGCTTTACAAGAGCTTTATTGTCCAGGCCCAAGAAGCTAGTGAGCGTTTTACCGATCGCTGTTTTTTCTGGGAGATTGAGATCTATTCCTATCCAGTATTTTTTTCGAATGCGGTGGAGAATAGAAAGAAGTCGGTGATTAAATAGGGAGAGAAAATCATGGAATGCATGATCTTTTGAATGGATTCTATGATACAAATCAGCCATATAAGGTTCAGGGAGCGGTCCTTGTCGTGTTTCGATGCCAAAAAAGTTAACGGACATATGCAGTCGACCGCCATCATCGCGCGATATTTTATATATATCAGTGCCACGCATGCTGAGATCAGGATAAGCACACATGCTAAAAGGCTGCTGGGCCGCCAAGGATGAAGTGCCAATATTGGGTTGTGCTTTACAAAGCGCCTCTAACGCCTTTACTGCTGCGTGAAATTGAAATTGATCTCCATACTCGAAAAGTGTATTTTCTACACTAATTTCTGGCTGCCGACGGCGGCGGTCCATGTTTTCCATATCCCTGTTTGCCCTTCTTTCTTGATGGAGAGCTCTACAAAAGAGTTAATTGTTATACATAGGCTAAAAAAACGACTAAGAACGGCGGAAAACAACAGCGCTTCACGACGTTCAAAATTATCCGTATCCAATGTGAGAGTAATGCCAATACCTTTTACAAAGCCACGCCATGCATCTTTACCAATGCGTCGCACTATTTCTTCTGTGTGCATGTTGGTGACGTTATTGATATTAATGGGTGTTGTCTCTTCTGTATTAATTGCATAGAGTGAGAGCGCTTCTTTCAAGGCCGCAAGGCTTTCAGATGTGTTTGTCAGAGATAGATAGTTGATAGATAATTGAGAGACCAATTGCCATAGTTGAGCACCATCTGTTGCCGGATAAATTGTGGGCGTTGGTTGCCTCAAGCACAATATATTTTTTGTAGGAACAGAGGCCTCTGGCTGCAAGACTGTGCCTGTATGCACCGTGCTAGCAAGATCTCGATTGGTGCACAATGTGCGTGCATATACAACCTCAGAGGCAGGATTTTTAGGATTAAAGTCAAGATCGACAAAAGATAAAAGGACTTGATTGCCGGGCATACGATTATCAAAAGGCGGCACACGGCGCATTATCCAGAATGCTTGTTGTGCGTCTTGAATATCTCTATGTGTATAGGAAAAATAAGGTGCGATCTCTTTTGAGTTTGGACTCTCTGGTTTTGATGAGATCACTTTTTCAATGGAATGAATTTCTGTTGTCATTTTTCGACGTATATCAGGGTTCAGGGGGTACTCAATTCTTTTATGATTCAAGTGTATGGGGTCTGATATCTTGGGGAATAAATTGATAATAGGAGTGCATCCAAGTCGCAGAGATCGTGCATTCAAGTCCGCAACTTTGTGAGTATCTTTTTCGTAAGTGCACACTGGAATGACAATTTCAACATTCTTCCCTGCATCAGAAAAATCTGGATTCATAATATCAAAAAACAAAAACTTCTCTGGAAATGTGCAGTGCTCCTGAAGAAGGCGGTATGCGGGATTAGACTGCGGGAAATCAGGGAGAACATTCTGTGCCATTGAAAATCCCACAGGTTGAATAGTCTTATGTGACATTATTTTTGGTGCTTTTGGATCTGTACCGATGACCGCAATCTTGTTTTCTTGCAGAAATAACATCTGATAAATCAAATTCGCGGTCATGGACTCTTCGTATATAAAAAAGCGGAGGTGATTGACATCATACTGATGAAAAGGAAGAGAAAGAGTTTTCAATTTAATCCGCATTACAAAGGGATAAGAAGACAAAGATTGATCAAAAGGAAGCAAATCTGCTCGGTCTACAGTCACATCTTCTATGCAAAATGGAAATAGTGTTGTTTCGTATGATGTGCGAAACCGGCAGGTGTCTCCGCTAGATGCCATGGTAAAAAGAGGAAAATTCTTTGGAATCGTATAGCCTGTTGTTAGTTTACCTTTGCTGGGGTCTAATTCAAATGCTGCAATACTCATAGGTGGCAGTTGCGCGGAGAGTTGGGGATACAAGACGTTCAGCAGTGTTGTTCCAAGCCGTGGAAATTGATCATCTATATCTTTTTGTAAGTAGCTCGTAAGGTAGGCAAACGATTCAATAAGGCGCTCAGTATGAGGGTCTGGCGATTCTTGATCATTTAAAATAAGTCGTTTTGCAATTTTTGGGTATTTTTCTGCAAAGATTGCGCCAGCCTGCCGAAGATAGATAATCTCTTTTTCATAGTAAGTTAAATGACGAATATCCAGATTTGATGACATGAGTAAAGTGTACGCTCCTTTAATTTGTATATAGTTTACCCAGATTGAGTGGGATTGTTAAGAGAGAGTTGTGTTAAATGCATAGGAAAATCAACATGCTCTATTTGATTGCTTAGCACAAGGTCACCAGAAAGTTGCACAACAAGATCTTGGCTTTGCCGATTAAATTCTTTTATCCTTGCGCACGGGTTTCTCAGACGAGGCTCAAAGAGACGAATCGCATTCTCGATAAGTTTATTGCCTTTAGCCCAAGAAACTTTATTCTCAGCATCAAAAAAAGAAAAGTCAGGAAGTCCATATAACTGCATCCATCCGCTGTCTCGTGTATCCGTTTTTAGGGTAACATAATCTTCAGCCGTTACTGATGAACGGGTGTTAAGAAGCAGAGAGATTTCATGTATCACAGAATCGAAGACTTGGTCGCGATCTAGCTCTATCGGTACATCAATTTTTTCGTGCGTCCATGTTGTCGATTCTCTGAGTCGATCAAAAAGGGGGGCTTTTGCCCCCTTTGTTGTCCATGTGTGTTTCATGGCGAAAGCCTTAGGTCACCGTCATAGTTTGAAGATTGACACCGCCAGCCACCTTACCTGGGGTCGAAGAGTCTGTTTCATATTTTGTATATTCCCACTGCATTTCATCGTATGCAATACTCATCTTTGAGACATTGTAATACATCTTTGGGGGAACGTAATCTTTGGAAAATTCTACAAGGTTTTTGATTTCACCATCGACAACACTGTCCATAAGCGCATCACTTTGCATATCACGAGCAGAGGGATCCTCATCATGTACCATGATTGAATCTAGCTCCACACTTGTGCCACGCGCATTGATAAGTGTCACCTTAAATAATTCCTGAGATGTTGCTTGCCCCACGGTAGTAAGAATCCAAAATGTTACAGTTCCCACATCTGTTCCGTGGAACGTTGATTGTGCAAAATTTGGCACATTTACTGCTTCTAAAATACTAACCTTAAAATCGCTAAAGGTCGAGTTACCATTTTTTTGCAGTTCACCATTAGGGCCAGGTTCAATATTGGCAAAAGCGTGAAAGTCACACTCATACACTTCAAATGCCTTTTCAACAGGGCCTATTTTTTCAATAGGACCATGTATTTTTGAAAAAGTAACCAGCGCTGTAGCTGGAACGTTTTTATCAACCCACGCACCTGGTTTTACATCTGACATTTTGTGAGCCCTCCTTGTTATTTACTTTCATCATGCTCTGTATTGAATTGTGCTGCGACATTTCCCTGCGCCTGCTGATCTTGTCCTACCTGCGCCCACGTCACATCTACACCCGTACTTTTAAAACTTATCGTGATGACAGCGCCTGTTCCATTTGTGTTTTCACGGAAACGTTTATAAGAAAATCCTGCGAAATATACAAAGCTGTTAGATGTTACCGACTTGTATTTCACCGTTGCATTTTTATGTTCAGATTGAATTTCTGCAATGGTGATAGATCCTAAAGGGGTTCCTTTTGCAAGCGCTTGAAAAGCCTGAACAGTCGACGGGCTAATTAAGGTTGTGATCGTCAATGGCATGATGCCCGGACTACCTGAGACACGTTGCGCTGCACGAGACGGTTGTGTCTTGTTATAAATTGTGGTGGGCGTCTTTGCGGTCGCAAGGTTCCATTTTTCAAATCCCGCTATTTTAACACTTCCTTGAAAAACATTCTTGCTACTATTAAACAGTATGCGTGTACGTGCCATTTTATCTCTCCCTCATTTTATCCCAGGCTTTAATTAGCGCAAATTAAAATCGTAAGCAGCAATTGCGCGCTTATTTCTTCTTTGGTATCTTTGCAACCAAACGGATAGATGCAGTGAGATCCTCAAGTTGGAAGTGTGGTCTCAGAAATACCGTTGAGGTAAAGTATCCGGGGTTTCCTGGAACTTCTGCCACATCCACGCGTGCCTCACGCAATGGATACTTTGCCTTAATATCTTGCGGCGCATTGTCATTCAGAAGAACGTAGTTCGCAATCCATGTTTGAAGATATGTTTTGATCTCATCGCCAGTCATAAAACTGCCAATCTTGTCGCGCATAATACACTTAATATAGTGCGCAAACCTAGACGCTGCAAGCATATAGGTGAGTCGAGCAGAAATATTGGCATTAGAATTTGCCTCAGCCGTATTGTATATCTTCGGCTTTTGCGTTGTTTGTGCACCAAAGAACGCCGCTTTGTCTGTTGCCTTTTCGTGACAGAGCGCGATAAACCCGAGATCACTTAACTCTTTTTCACGACGGTCCGTAATCGCGATTTCAGTTGGACATTTAAGGGCAATATCGCCATCTGTTGTGTGGAAAGTATAAACCGGTAGATCTTCAACCAAGCCACCGCCTTCAACACCACGAATCGCTGCAGTCCATCCAAACTCGAAGAATGCATTGGTAATACGTTGTCCTAACATGTAGCATGCGTTTGTCCATGTGAACGTGTTTTCCGTAGCGCCGTCAACAGTCTCTGTGTAAGCTAGACCTTCAACCGGGTTGGTATCTGGACCGTATGGCTCACGAATCAAAACCCGTGGTAGCGTCATGATCATATAGCGAGAATCTTCTGTCTCACGGAAAGAGTTCCACTTTATTTTATCAAGTGAGTCAAACAAACTTGCAAGATCTCGTGGTTTCCCAAGATCTGTGAAGGCCTTCAAGTTAAACATGGAAGGATCTGGCGCCGTGATCATGGGAGCGTGTGCCGCTGCCGCTACGTTGGACAACTTTGAAACAATCTCCATGTCTGCAGGTGTCGGCTTAAAGTAGTAATCGGCAAGCAAACAAGAATAAGGGTGCCCACCAAACGTACCATACTCTTCTTCATATATGTGCTTAAAGAGTGTGCTTTGGTCAAATTCAACTGCTTTTTCAAGGTCGTCAGCAATTTCTTGCTTGGAGGCGTTGAACAGACGAATTTTAAGCTCGGTACCGGTTTCTGTGTTCATTACGAGATAGTTAAGCCCGCGCCACGATCCTTCAAGTGCCCGGAATTTATCATGATGCAGTATTTCATCTAGTTGTTGGCCCAAAAGATTATCAATTTCTTGAATTTTTTGATTTATAAATGCAACAGCATCATTGCTCACAACCCCACCTTGTGTATTCAAGACCTCTTGTACGAACGTGGAAACCAGATCTTTTGCGTACACTTCTTGAGATGGATCATGGACCAAGTTTCCTTGGGTTAAGATTGTGTCTAAAATTCCACCCGTTGGTGCAGCAGCCCCACCTTTTGCAGGTGTAGTTGGTGTCTGTGTTTGATCAGCCATTATTTTTCTCCCTTGAACCCTTAAGTCTTATGATTTTTTAGGTGGTGACGATGGTTTTGCATCCCCACCTGCTGCAGCACTACTTCCTGCTGGTGCAGCCCCAATATTAAGGGACTTCTTCAATTGATTTTGCGTGTCTGTGTTGGACAGCACATCTGTAAGTAACGTGTCCAAAGTATCGTTTCCATCTAATTTTGTCATCAAATCATTGAGCTGTGTGCGCATCTGGTAGAGCTTATTCATTGCAGGGATTTTCTTGATCACGTTTATAGGATCAAAATCATCAATGCTTTGGAATTCGAGCAACAAATTAAGTTGCGTATCGTCATCTGTTAATTTGTTGTCCACTTTGAATGCGAGGCGTGGCCGTTGTTTTGCCATAATAACATTAAAATTATCACGATCAATTTCAGCAAATTTACGTTTTTTTACGGAGTCCATCGGGTTGTCAGGATCGCGATCCCCTGAAAGGTCTGAAATGACACCTACGACAAAGGGTAATTCTTTCATTTCAATTGCATCACCAATCTCTACATCATAAGTGATGTGTACACGTGGTGGACGGACTTTGTCCAGTAAGTGTTGAGTCTCCATTTTGATAACTCCCTGTTGCACACTTGTTATTAACTTAACTTAACTTAAAACAAGGATGGCATGTTTTTTTTTACTTGTCAAAGGGGGAAGTGGAAGATTTTTTTATAAAAGGTAGGGATAACAGATAGAACGCTACAGCTATTGTTTAAAATACATATATTCCAAATAATTACATTTGCTCTATTAGGGAAACATATATGCAAAAAAGTATGCTGTGCGTTCTTCTATCCTTTTCATTTTTAACCTACCGGGTTACAATAGCATGTTGACCAATATATAGCTTGATGAGAGACCGAGATGGGCATACGTTATCCAGAATTTGTAGAGAATCCAGAAAATCGCTGTCCAGTGATTTTGTTACTTGATACATCCGCATCCATGGCCGGTGATCCTATAATGGCGTTAAATGCAGGGCTTGCAAATTTTAAATTTGATGTCGAACACGATGAATTAGCGCTGCTGAGGGTAGAGGTTGCAATTATAACGTTTGGGACAGAGGTGTCTATACTGCAAGATTTTACCACGATTGATAACTTTACAGCACCCCAGTTGGACGCCGAGGGTAAAACACCCCTCGGCCACGCTTTGAAAACAGGGCTGGCGCTACTTGAGAAGCGCAAAAAAATCTATCGTGAGGTGGGTGTGCAGTATTATAGGCCATGGATATTTTTGATTACAGACGGCGCGCCCACAGACGTATGGGAGCAAGCTGCAACCAATATTCATCAAGCTGAAGCAGAGAATAAACTGAGTTTTTTTACGATTGCTGTTGAGGGTGCGGATATGGAGATATTGCAGCAGGTGGCACCACCGTCACGCCCACCGTTTACGCTTCGAGATCTGGCCTTTGATGCCTTGTTTCGCTGGCTATCGGCATCGGTTCGACGTGTTTCTACGGGGACAGTTGGGGGTGATATGGTGGCCTTGCCAGCAGTTTCAAGCTGGGCTGTGGCACGCTGAACGGAGATCTAGTCGTGTGGTATATTGGGCATAGTGTGTCGGGAAAGAAAAGAGCACCAGGCACTTGTCAAGATGTGTTAAGAGTCATGACCTGTGACCAACAAGTGGTTGCGGTATTATCTGACGGCGCAGGGAGCGCGGCACATGGTGGATTGGGTGCAAAAGTTGTAGTGCAGGCGGCTTTCTCATTCCTTCTAGGCCAAAAAATGCCAGGCCTACCATTGTGTGAGATGGCCGATGACTTGATTGCGCATGTCCGACAGATCTTAATGGAAAACGCACGCAGTGTTCAAGTGCCAATATATGCACTTGATGCAACAATCCTCGTCCTTGTGGCAAGTCCGTTTGGCTATCAGGTGTTGCAAGTCGGGGATGGATTTATTGTGATTCAAAGTCAGGGAGAGATTGAGCGCATTGGAGCACCGCAAAAGGGTGAATATGCTAATGAGACCGTTTTTATTACAGAAGATGGTGCGCAACCTGCGCTTTATGATAGTAAAGTGCCCGTACACTACTGGGCAATATCTAGCGATGGTCTGGAGCCAGTTGCAATTGAGGCAAGCGCTGGAACACCCCATGCGGCTTTCTTTCGACCGTTTTGGGAGTATTTAGACACAACGCCCGATATTGAGGAGGCAAACCAGGAGTTGCATAGATTTTTAACATCCAGCCCTCTTCAGTCACGGATCCACGATGATGTATCTCTAGCGATAGGACATTGGCATGCATAAGGTATATAAAGCATCGGGTAGTGCTATTGTGCTCAAGGCAATTCTTGCGCGTGGAGGCGAAGGAGAAATTTGGCAGACGGATAACCCAGACGTTGTAACAAAGATATATCATGCGCAAGAGGCGATGCCGCTGGAGAAACTGGAGACCATGATTGCATCACCCCCCCATGATCCAACAATGGAGGCTCATCATGTCTCGATCTCATGGCCGCAGGAAGTGATATATGATGTGAATCAAGTGCCCATTGGTTTTTTGATGCCACGTGTGTCTGGCTCTCTAACGCTCAGCAACATTTACAACCCTAAGTTGCGACGGAACAAGGCGCCTGGGTTTAATTTTTATTACCTGCATACAGCGGCCCATAATATTGCGGCGATTATGGATTCTCTGCATGCACGTGGATATGTTCTGGGCGATGTTACGACAGAAAACTTTCTTGTAAATGATCGGGCTTTGTGCGCCCTAAGCGATACTGATTCTATGCAAGTTCCGCATGGTAATAAAGTCTTTCGGTGTACAGTGGGATCCGAAGGCTTTACCCCACCAGAGCTTATCGGACAAGATTTTTATGCAATTGATCGAACGGCATATCACGACCGCTTTGGTTTGGCTATTCTTATACATCTTCTGCTTTTGGGCAGACATCCCTTTACGGGAACATGGCCTGCAGGGGAGGAACCCCTGTCTCTGGATCAGGCGATTAAAAATGGAATATGGCCTTATGCTACGGGAAAGAGACTGCAACCATCCATGCTTTCTGTTTCGTTAGATGTGATAGCGCCTCCGTTAAAAGCAGCATTCTTGAGCGCATTTAATGGAGAACCGGAATTGCGACCGACAGCGGCTGATTGGAAAAAGGTTCTGAGTGCTGCACGGGATGATTTGAGCGCTTGCGCGAAAAATAGCAATCATTATTACGATCACCATTTGAATACATGCCCTTGGTGCGCGAGAGCGGAGGAAATGGGCCTTGATATTTATTCTGCTGTTTCAAATGACGTCATTGAGCACAAGGTGCGCTTTAACAAAGCTGTAAAAACAGACGATCAACGCTTGATGACACAATTATGGCAAGCGCATGAAACACTTCGTGCAGATGCTGCGTATCTGAATTTACGCGGGAGAATGCAAAAAATTGATAGAGATGTTCGGCTTTTGGATCGATTTAAAGCAGCTTGTCAGGAAGGCGTAGACGATGCAGCGCTGTTCCAGATGATTGCAGATAATCCTCGTCTTGAGACGCTCTCTGCATTTCTCCATGAAAAAATAAATGGGCAATCATTGGCTGTATTTTTTCAACAGCTTGATGCTCGCCGGAAGGCAATCGTGCGTGCTCAAGATGCAATTCGCCTAGCTGATCAATATTTTTCAGCAGTCTCTGCAACGCCGGCTCATGAGCAAGCCATCATTGATACTTCTAGGGCGTTAGAAGATATTCTGGAGACGCAAGGGCGTGCTGTTCCAGGTAATATGAGCGCGCGCTGGGCTATAGCTAAACAGCGCTTAGAATCGTGGAGAATATTTCAGCATGCACTGGATAAAAATGATTTCACGCTGCATAAAACATGGGTCGTACACGCAGAAAAACTCAAAGGTTTTCTGTTTCCAGATGACGTTCGCATGCACTTAGAGCAGGTGCAAAAACAAGATAAAATTCATGCAATATTTATGTCTCAGATTCGCAAGCAACCTTATGAAGATGCAGCTTTGATTGCGCTATGGGCCCAATATCCCGCATTTCAAAAGACAATCTTTGCAAAAGAAAAGGTGTTTCGCGATAGATCTATTGAAGATTTTGTGTCGGATGCACAGAAACGACAGTTTCTGCTGCCTCTTTTAGATCACGCTTATGCGACATCTGATGTACACGGTATTTTGAATGCCTGGGATAAAAATGTGTGCGGGTATCATCCAGACTTCAAAAAATTTAAAAGCTATGCAGAAAAGTCTTTTGATGCTCAAAAGCGCTGGCATAAAGTACGGCGCTACATCTTAGAAGATGATCATGTGCAGATTGTGACGTTGTGGCATGATAGTTTTACTACTCAGGCTATGCGAGAAGGATTGGGGCATAAGGTGCGTAATAGCTTTCGCCATCAAGAAACGCGCCGTTCCTCTTTTTCGTCTATGTATTTTCCAAGAATGCGATTGCTTGAAAATTATATAGATGTATTGTTTCCCTGGCCTGTTTTGATCGATAGAACAGAAAAACGTGTGCGCACATCCTATGTTGTGGGCGTGGCTCAATCAACGTATGCAACCCCAGATCTAGAGAGGTGCAAGAGTGCGCTGAATATGCGTTATATATCGGCGGATAAATGTGGAGAAATTGGCCGATTAATATTACCTAGAACAATGCCAAAACCCCATATATTTATATGGGCGGCAGATTTTACAGCAGGGGGGGTGAGGCCTATAGGTTCTCACTTATATGTAACACACAATCAGAACTTGCCAACGATATCATATGATATTTTCGTTCAATCCTTTTGGAAAAGGGGCCGTACAACCATTGGCGTGCATATAGATGTAAATCAGGATATGCATTTACCATCGTTAGACGTTGTTGCAACGCATGGTCGCTTCCCTATTTTTCAGGATCCAGAAGCCATTGTTCTTGCTACTCTGCCACCGTGTTGTTTAAAGATGGGGGGGCGTCACAAGATTATGATTTCCTCGAAACATCCGATCGAACGTGATATGATATTTCGCCTACAGTCACAGGAGAAATTTTTCATGGACAACGTGACATTCGTTTACAATAGGCCACAGAAATATGCATAATATATTTTCTAAATCATTGTGTCCGTACTGCTACAAGTCTTTTTATCCGTGGGAAAAAATGTATCGATGTCAGGCCCTGACGCAGGTATGCAAGCCTGTTGAAGATACAGTATATCATCGTCATTTTGGTACAAAAAAAATCATGGGGCATGTTGTGACACCTTCTATTCGAGGGTTTTCTGATTTGATGCGCTTTTTAAGCAAGGAGTTGGCAACACGTTGTACGAGCTGTGCATCTTTGGTGACACAACCAATTTGTCCAGGGTGTCATGGGCATTTGCCTAAGCGACAAGGTAAGACACCTGTCGTACCTATTTTGCTTGCAGGAGCCAGTATTAGCGCTCTTAAAACGTATCGTTCAGCGCTTCTGCATCAACTCCAGGCGGCTGAAGGGCATATAGCTGGTATGATTGTTGAAGATTTAGCTGAGGGTGACGGCATTATTATCTCTTTTGAGATTGCTCAAGGGCGGCGGACCAGGCTACCATGTTTTATCTCCACATTTCCGATGGTAACATGGAAGGACTTGGCGCGTCTCCCTCGTGCGTTTGATATAAACAAGTTATCTGGTGTGATCGCGGTATTGTCTGGAAAGGCGCTAGGTGATATAGGTCATCAGTATGCGATGACAAGCCTAAAGGCGTTACTGGATGTGGCGGATGAGGAAAGAAGCTTTTGGCAGAAAACGCCACTTGCTATTGCCCTAGATGACATGGAAAAGTGGCAGGCTTGTGTTCCTGGCGGGAGTGTGCTGTGGGGGCGAGGTCAACATACCAAAGGGTATGACGTACAAGATGGATCCAGCGTTTCTGCTGAAGTGCGTGCCTGTTTTGGCTATTGGGCTGGGTTAAATGTACTGCAGTTTTTAAAGAAAAATTTTAAAACTTATAGTTTTTTTGGTATTTCAAAAGAGCGATATAGTACGGGCCGTGTTGCGCCTTATGCTCGTGTTGAGGATCCTTATTTTTGGCTGCTCTATCGGCAAAAAATACTTGAAAAAATGCTTTAGGCATTTTCAATGTAGTATGATGTTGTTACAATATCCTGGACTGGGCTATCTTCAGGCAGGGAAAGCGATGCAATATTGGAAGAGCGTATAGGAATATGATTGTTGGTCTGGTCGTCTTGACAGGCATTATTGTGGCTCTATCAGTATCTCTCTGGCTTAAACAGGATCACCATCAAGCTGCGCTCACACCGTATACAGTGTATTTTTCTGAGACCGTATCAGGCCTGCCTATTGGCAGTGCTGTAAAATATCGCGGCATTCGCGTGGGGTCAATTTCTGATATTCATATTCCTAGGAAAAATTCAGAATCCATTGCTGTAAGTGTGATGATTGATAAAAACACACCTGTTGGAATGGGGAGAAGAGCTTCTTTGCAAATGGCAGGCATTACAGGCGAGTCATATCTGGAGATTAGCGGCGCTGTCCATGATGACGGGCCTGTATCGCCTCCTGCTGGTGAGTCTGTTCCTGTTATTCCATCTGAAGAATCTTCTATTCAAAAAATTGTATCGACAACCCCTGCGCTTCTAACTCATGCAGATCAGCTGATTCAGAGAACCGCTACAGTAGTCTCGGTCGAAAACCGTGCAAAATTCTCAAAAATACTTGAAAATGTGCAAGATATTACACAGGCACTTTCAGATAGTCGGAGTGATTATAGCAATCTGATGTCAAATTTTCGTGTGATCAGTGAAGAAATGCGTACAACACTTCAGTCAATAAATGGCGCTATGGAGAGCCTAAATTTTGCAGGGAAAAATATTGATCATTTTGTTCAGGATGTGCGCCCCCATATTGCCAGTTTTGCAGAGAATGAGTTGCCTAACTTTGTCCTTTTAACAGATAAGCTTATGGCAACATTAGGTGATCTTAGGGACGTTTTGAGAACGATCGAGCCTAAGATAGAGTATTTTACCAGATGCGGGCGAAAGGAGTTATAAGCTTATATGAGATGGGTTTTACTATGCTGCCTACCCTTTTTCTTGACTGGGTGCGTTCATATCTTTCCGGAGCAGCCCTCTGGGGTGAAAACAATCGTCATTCGAGCGGAAGGATGTTCAGCGGTTGAAGGACCAGAGGTAGAATCGCAGTTAATTGTTGAACGTCCTACCACAAGCTCGGAGTTGGATAAAAATATCATTGCTGTTATGGGTGAGACAGATACACTTCTGTATATTTCGGATACAGTTTTGTCCGATGACTTGACCGAGGTAATTGAGCGCGCGACAATTGAGGCTTTTTTGGAGAGTAAAAAAATAAAAGGTGTTGGAGGAAATGGGAGCGGTATTAGCGCAGATTATATTTTGCTGAGCGATATCGACTCTTTTGGTCTATACGTACCACATAAAGGCGCAACACCAGAAGCACGCTTTGAGATGGTAGGCCAGTTGGTGGATGTTAAAACGCGGAAAGTTGTTTCTAAAAAACGCTTCAGTGCGATGGTTCCCGTACCAGCAAAGACAGTATCTGTAGTTGCAAACGCACTGAATGATGTTGTTTCGCACGTGCTCAGGGATGTTTTGACCTGGGTGCTTTCTGCAGGGCATGTGGCGCTAAAATAACACACGAAGTGGCGTAAGATATCTTGCCTGTATTGCATCATGTTTTGCAGGAAGCGCGAATCGAGATATATATGTCGAGTAGCGCATGCTCGATACCCCCAGTATGGCGAGCAATCATCGTGCTGTTGACTCTTGCGTAAAACAACAATATGTATTGCATTTTCCTTGAGTTTTTTCTGACCTGAAGGAGCAATCCTACGTGTCTTCATGAGATAGAGTTCTGCTGTACAGTCTGTAATTTATTTAATTTTTCAGTCGAGAGTGTGCGTGAAGACGCTCTTGGCGCAACAAAAATTTGCGATAGTGCGTCAAGTAACTGCATCAGATAGAAATATGTGAGTGATGCCTTTCCCAGGATACACTGACATCATACGGTAGCTATTGCATGCACATTGAGGACGTTTTTTCCATATCCTTCACTGTTTGTTGATGTGGCGATGATAACAATGGGGGCAGGAAAAATTTTCTTCGTATAGAACACTTGATTCATCTTCTTTTGTGAGGGGGGCGCGACACCTGTAACACTGCTTCATGCCGGTCTCCTGGAGTTTGAAATTCAGAGCGACACGCTTGTCAAAAACAAAGCAATCTCCTTCATAGTGTGCGCCACCACATTTTTCAAAGTATTTTAAAATGCCTCCCTCTAGTTGTACTACATTATGGAATCCATTCTGTTGCATATATGGCGCAGCTTTTTCACAACGAATGCCGCCAGTGCAAAACGTGACAATAGGGATTGTTGGACTAATGTTGCGTAAGTTTTGTATTGCATCTGCAAATTCTTTGAAATGGGTCATCTGAAAATGAATCGAATTTTTAAAGGTGCCGACACGGACTTCATAGTCATTTCGTGTATCTATGATAATAAAGTTTTTTCCAGAGTCGTACCAACTCTTGAGTGCCTCTGGCGTGATGTAGGGAGCTGGGTTGGATGCTGGGTCAAGGGTGCGCTGGCTAAACGGAATGGTTTCCCGCTTAATCCGTACAAGCATGCGGGTAAAAGGCTGGGCGCTGCTGTAGCTCTCTTTCCCTTCTAAATGCTCAAGTCCATCTATTTGATGCACACACTCTAGAAAGGCGTAGACATTTTCTTTGTAACCTGCAATAAAGAAGTTAATGCCTTCAGGAGCTAAGAGCACGGTACCTTTTAAATTCTCAGAACGAGCTTTGGACAGTAGTGCTTCTTTATGCGCTTTAAGTCCATTAAGGTGTAAAAATTTATAAGTCGATATATTTAGATATTGTTGCATTTGTTCAACATTTCCCTTGAATTTACAGCATTATATACTATAGTTTACTGTAGTTCACAAGACGTTTGTGAATGCAAAAGGCGCTTTTATGCTACTACCTAAAAAGATCATATTGTAATCAGATAGCGAAGGAGGCGCGTCGTCTACTTGAATCAGCGATTAAAGGATTCCAATTTGATGTCAAAGAGCCCGATATGTTTTATCGATCGTACGATCTGTTTTTTCAGGGCATGACAGAAATTATGACACATGATTCACAAAAGATTGCACCTGATGTAATGGCAGCGGAGACGATACCTTCTTGTCATGATAACAGTATTCACAGTCTCTTGATTATCGTCTCGTCTTGTGTTTCTGAGGGCATTTTAGCTGGAATATGATTATGAATGAAGGTATCTATGCTTAACATCGAATGAATGATCTTCATAAAAAAAAGCAGCATATTGCATCGCAAAAAGCTTTGTCGCGCAAGCGCTCTGTTCATTTAGCGTCAGTTTTTATTACTTTGAGCGCTGTCTTTGTTGCTATTGTTGTATCTTGGCCGCATATTGTTCGTTTCTTTGCAGAGACGGATGATGCCGCTGCCCTCAATGCTTTCGAGCAAAATGTTATTACAGCGCAGTCTAAGGCTTTATCGCGTGTGAAACCGAGCGAAGTGCATGGAGCAAAGTTTTTTCATTCTGGGCCAGATAAAACGCTTATTACAATAAAATCTGAGCGAGTTGCGCGTCCCGAAGATGATGGGTCTGTGCATTTAGAACATGTGTCGGGGAGTGCGCAGCTTACGGATGGGAGTTCTGTTTTTATCACGGCAGATAAAGGGGAAGTGGTGCCGGATACAGCAGGCCACTTCTCGCTTGAGGGCAGTGTCAATATTATGCAAGAGCAGGGCCATGAATTGCTCACAGAGATGGCCAATATTGACTTTCCGTCACAAAAAATTGTCGTCCCTAATCAAATTGACATCATCTCGCCGATGGGAAAAATGAAAGGAGAAAGTGGTGTGATTGATTATAAAAATCATACATTGGCAATGGCTGGAAAATCTAAGATCATATTTAATAGAGAGAAAGGGAGCGGTCATTGAGCAAGATAATAGTGTTTGCATTTCTCTCTATGCTCTCATGCTGTGTGGCATGTGAAACGATTGTCACATGTGACAATGGCCTCACAGTGTATGAAGCAGAAAATTATTTTACAGCTCACGGTAATGTGTCTGTAGAGCATGAGCATATTAAAGCACGTGCGGATAGGGGGCGGGGCGTTGTCAGGCAGAATAAGAAAATGCGGACGGTAGAGACATTGAGTCTTGATGGGCACTTAGAGGTTGAATCGAACGGCCTCCATATTGCAGCAGACAAAGGTATATATGACCTACTACACAATAGGTTGACGCTGCACGGTAATGTGATTCGTGTTAACGCTCAGGATATAAGGGCGGAGACTCATGGGGAGGTGGTATATTTACCCAATAGATCTCTATTGAAAGGTCGGCAGCGTACAATATTGAAAAAAGATGACGCAATTTTTTCTGGTGATAAATTTGATGTTGTATTTTTAAAGCCGGACTCTCGTGTGCAGAAACAAGCCATAGAAGATGTATCCTACATATATGTTCGCGGTGATTTGACATTTTTTTGTGGTGAGGCTATTATGTTTGCGTCTCATGCTTTATACGATGTTCCATCAGACAAGATTTATGCGTTTGGTGAGGTGCGAGTGAGTCTAGAGACACACCAACTGGAGGCCCCGTTTGTTTTAATGGATCGATCCCAAGGGACAGTTGAGTTAGGCGACACTATTCCACAGGGTATGAAGGCACAATATCCATATGTAAGCGCGTTGCATGCAGATTCCATGCATGAGCACGATGGTATTCGGGTGTTATTTTAAATAGAGGGCTATGTTGATGATCAATAATGCACTGGCTTTAGAGCATATTGGGAAGTCATTTAAAGATCGGCCAGTGCTGCGTGATGTGAGCCTGTGCGTGCAACCAGGCGAAGTTGTAGGGCTCTTGGGACCGAATGGGGCGGGTAAAACAACCTGTTTCTATATCATGTCGGGTTTGATAAAACCGGACTATGGAAAAATAATTCTTTACGGTGAAGATATTTCGCGCCTGCCACTTTACAGACGATCAAGGCTCGGTATTGGGTATTTGCCTCAAGAAACATCTGTTTTTCGAGGACTGACGGTTGAGGATAATCTTCAGGCTGTTTTAGAGATTATGGAACCAGTACCAGAGAAGCGTGAATCGATGCTAGAAGATCTGTTGGGTGAGTTTTCCATCAGTCACTTGCGCCATACATCCTCTATTGCATTGTCTGGTGGAGAGCGGCGACGGCTAGAAATTGCTCGGGCATTGGCTCTTCAGCCCAAGTTTATTATGCTTGACGAGCCCTTAGCGGGCATTGATCCTATTGCAATCGAGGATATTCGTGAGTTAATCGGGCGCTTAAAGATTCATGATATTGGAGTATTAATTACAGATCATAATGTGCGAGATACGTTAAGTGTTGTGGATCGCGCATACATTTTAAATGACGGCGTTGTTCTGGCTGAAGGCTCTCCGCAATCTATTGTGGGACACAAAGAGGTACGGCGTGTCTATTTGGGCGAGAGCTTTACCTCTTTTTAAGTTTTTTTCTCTTTTATATTGAGCACACCTATTGCCTTTATTGAATAATGTTTGTATAAGAGATTAACTTCTGTTGTAGCCTAATAGGAAGATACCATTGTTTATTAAGACCGCTGATACACCAAATCCAAATACGATGCAGTTTTTTCCGGGACGTGTTCTGGTAGAAACAGGCCGTGGTGTAGATTTTCCCCGGCGTGAAGCAGCGTTGAATTGCCCGTTGGCCTTAAAGCTATTTTCTGTTGAAGGCGTGGAAGAGATTTTTATTGGCCATGACTTTATCAGTGTGACCAAGACAGAAACATGGGATTGGTACGTTCTAAAACCACTGGTTTTAGGCTCTATAATGGATATTCTAGTGTTGGATCGGCCACTTTTCAAAGATGCGGGAGAAGTAGTATCCTCGCCCCCTGTTGAAGACGCAGATGAAGATCCTCTAATTCTGCAGATAAAAGATTTGTTGGACACACGTATTCGGCCATCTGTTGCTATGGACGGAGGAGACATTACCTTTGTCCGTTTTGAAGATGGAATTGTGTATTTAGAGATGAAAGGGGCGTGTTCGGGATGTCCTAGCTCTGCTGTGACACTGAAATCAGGTATTGAAAATATGCTGAAGCATTATGTGCCTGAGGTTGTAGGAGTTGAATCTATAGAATAATTTTCTATTTTATATGTTGCGACGAGTGATAGGGGAGGGGATGAAAGTGTATGACAACACTGGCTGTCTATAAGATAAAATTTTTTTATGGCGCTCTTGCACTTGTTTCACTGACTTGCATTTTAGTGAAAATGGACTATACGATGGCACCACAAGTGGTATCGCCATTCCGAAATATCGATATTATTGTAGTTAAGGCTGCGAAGAAACCTCACCTATTTCAGGGTTATAATGATCGCTGCGATCCGACTCAGCAGGTTTGTTCGGCAACAGAAGAAGATATCGATACGCTGGCACGTACGATTTGGGCTGAAGCGCGTGGCGATGGTTATGAAGGCATGCGTGCTGTTGCTGAAGTGATCGTGAACAGAGCGCTAGATCCTAAGCGTTGGCCATCTTCTATCTCCGAGGTCGCAAAGCAGAACCGCCAGTTTTCTTGCTGGAATAAGCGTGATCCAAATCGTCGTAAACTTTTGAATGTAACAGAATCTGATAAAGATTTTTGCTTGGCTATGGAAAGCGCACGGGATGCCGTAGAAGGGAACAGCCCTATTCGGCGGAGCAATATAACACACTTTCACACACACCGTGTGGCTCCGCAGTGGGCTCAAGGTCAGACGCCTGACATGACCATCGGCGGACATGTTTTTTACACGCTGTAAATAGGTCCTGTTTGAACGGGTGACTCGTTAGACGTTTGTCTCCATCTAACATACAGTAATTAAAATCTCTTCCTAGAGCTTTACTTCAATCACATTTTGCAATATTTTTCTCTATATTGCGCAACAGATTCTCTGTCCATTGTGTCTTTTGTTCACCCAATCTATCCGTCGGGATGAATGATAATAACACTGTAGCATATGTTGCGTTATCTGCAACTTTTGCAATAGGGGGAGCATGAATCTCTTTTTCAGTATTTCTGGCGCAGGCGATGCAAGAATCATCATATGATTATAGGTGATAGATTTTATCTCTGCACCTGGTTTCTAGCAACTATGCTAGAATTTTTTTTGATACATATTACACAAAGGGGATATTTTTTCTAGACACCATACGTACGCTACGTGCGCTCAGTTGTCAGGACATTTTTTCAGAGGGGCGTGATACCAGGATCGTGGTCAGTATACTGATAGTGTGTCCACATACTCCGCATAACCGGCGCGCACTTATATGCAAAGTTATCGAAGGTATCTGACTACGCTGTCTGTGATAGGTGCTATGAATAGGACCGCATGTTTGCAGATACCCATTCTGTTTTTTTTGGCGTATCGCATAATGTAGTTACAAAATAAACATGAGATTATCACTGTTTTTTCCCTGTTGACGCCCATCAATGCACTTGCAGTGTATGCCTGACCGAAAGTTAAGCAATGTTTGACAAAAGGCAAAGTGGTATTATTTCTGGTTTACAGCACATATTTGTGTGATAGTACCTGACTAGACTATATGGAGACTCTTCGGCGAACAATCCCTTGCGTTTGTGCACAGGCTCAGATGCAAATCAGTTGATTGTTTGTGAAACAATGAATAAATCCCATGAGGATAGCATCTGTATATTGGAACGCAGGGAGAAAGATGGGGGGATGTCTTGAGAACGGGTGTATGCACCCCCGGGCCTTGGAGCGGTGAGTATGGCGCATATCTTTTATGCCTCATACGGCAATCAGGAGGGAGAAGCACCACGTGCGAAGAAATTTTGATACCCAAGATCCCCTGCATCATTGCCTATACTAGGTATAGATATTCTGTGTTTCTCCATTCTATTATATGGATATAAATTGATTGTTATTTTCCTGGAATTTCATTAATAATTGTAGCATTAATGAGGAGATTGCATGAAGAATCTCCACTGTTCCCATATTTGCAAGAAGGTTTTGATATAACTTATGACGAAGAGATATATAACTATATTTTCTGTATTTTTGTTAGGAGGTATTCTATGGCATATACCCCATCCAGAGGCGTTAACAGATAGGGCGTGGCATTTATTTATTGTGTTTTTTATGACGCTTTCTTGTGTTATTTTACGTCCCGTGCCTATGAGCGTGACCGCTCTTACCGCGATTGCAGTGTGCACTTTGTCAGGTATCATGCCTCTGTCCAATGCGCTTGATAGTTATAGCACCCCAGTGGTATGGCTAGTTTTTTGCGCATTTTTAATCGCGCGCGGACTTAGCGTAACAGGTTTAGGGACACGTCTTGCCTACTTCTTTATGCGTTTATGTGGTCAAAGTGTCGTCGGTATGGGGTATGGTTTTGTGTTGACAGATCTTGTTCTGGCTCCTGCAATACCGAGTAATACTGCCCGTGGCGCAGGCCTTATTTTTCCTGTACTGCAGTCACTTGTTGCAGAATTTAAGAACAAATTTAATACGTCGATGCAGCACAAAAAATTTGGTGCGTACTTGGCTACTGTCTCTTTTCATGGCAACCTTGTCACATCTAGCATGTTTCTAACAGCAGTTGCAGCCAATCCACTTTCGGCCGCATTAGCACAATCTGCAGACGTGGATATAACGTGGGGTATTTGGGCCTTGGCCGCTAGTGTTCCAGGTGTTGTGTGTCTTGCAGCTGTGCCCCTTCTTTTGTATACAGTGCATCGCCCAGAACTACCGTTGGGTGAGGATGCGCGTGTATTCGCTATGCAGTGCTTAGAAGACATGGGACCCATGACACGCAAAGAGTGGATTATGGCCGCGACATTCATGGGATTGCTTGTGTTATGGGTTGGTGGTGCCTTTTTTAGTGTGAGCGCCGCTGCTTCAGCTATTCTGGGCATTGTGATTTTACTCTGGACAAATGTGTTGACGTGGGAAGATGTTTTGTCAGAGCACGCAGCCTGGAACACCTTCATTTGGTTTGGAGCGCTTTTAATGTTGGCGACTGAGTTGCAAAAATCAGGATTTGTGGCATGGTTTGGGGACCAAATGCTTTTAGCGATGCAGGCATTTTCTTGGAAGCAAACATTCTTGGTTGGTGCGGCTACTTATTGCTTAGTACAGTATTTTTATGCAGGCATTACAGCACTTGTAAGTTCCTTGTATGCTATTTTTCTTCAAGTGATGATTATGACGGGAGTGCCACCATTTTTGGCTGCAATGATGTTATGTGCGCAAAGCTCTCTTGTGGCGGGTGTTACCCATTATGGTACGGGCTCTTCTCCTGTGTTTTATGGCGCTCGTTATGTGTCCATGGCACAATGGTGGAGAATTGGTGGAGGAATGGCTTTATTTTATCTGACTATATTTTGTTTTATTGGAGGCGCTTGGTGGTTTTTTCTTGGGTTGTGGGATTGGCCATAATTATATATTAGCACATACGCCAACAAGACCGATAAGGGCTTTGAGTATTGCGTTATGGAGTGTTGCACTAAACTTATTGGAGCTATTTTTGTACCGCAAAATTTTTTTCAGGATAATACAGGTGTATACCTTACGCTTGACTTGTCCACCCTGTTTTTTTGTTCATGAGTCTTGCTGTATTGTTTAGATGTGGTCCTTTAATATCTAAGAGGGTGACAAAATCTAAGACGCACTTTTACCCATACACTGAGTAGGAGTACTATATTGCCCGCAGTGCAAGAGAGACGTGTAGAACGCGTGAGATAACTGAAAAAGTTCGAGTAATCTAGTAGGCACATCGTGCCTATTGCTGCAAGGCGTCTTATCCCTAGATGCCTACCTCTAGCGCTTTGTCATCATACATCCTTTTTATGCTACAACTGTGCACACGTTGCTAGAATGTAAGTTAGGACCCGGTCCTTTGGTGACCCAAGAGCAATCATGCTGCACAGGGTGAGCGATATAGGAATTGTGAGTTAGCATGCATTTCTTAAGGTACGCCTTGTCTTTTTAAAAATTCTGGCAGATATCATAACGTGTGGAAATCCCATGTGTTCGTTCCTTTATAAAGTAGTAGATCCCTCTTTTCCCCAGTCTCCTGCTGATCATTCAACTGAGCCAAAAAGTGTTCCCGTGATGTTCAAGTGACGTTTTGAAATATTATTCCAGCCTAGTGTACAAGACGTCGTCCAGGGAAACGACTAATAAAAAATGCAGGAGGGATTTGCGCATGAATCTGCTTCAGCGTGCAATGTTCAAAATGCATTGCATCAGTACAATACTGCCCCCCGATACGCCGCGCCCTCAAATCTATACACTTTTCTCACTACTGTAGGAGATTTTCGCGCTCAACGGTACGCAAGTTATATCGAAGGCATTCCATCCTAGACTTCTTGGTCTATTTTCGATAAAATTCTCTAAAGTTTATGGGATGGCGGATAATGGTTAAGAAAAAAAGCTTGGGGCTTTGGATACAATATATAATGAGTGGATTGGTAATAGGTTACCCCTCTTATTTTTTTTTTGCTGGTGGCATCTTCACTCAAGAGACGCAAGATGTTGAGAGCTTAGTCCGCAATAGAAAGATAGAGAAGTCGTCCCCAAAAGCACGCAAACACCGATGGTATATTCACCAAGACATTGAATCGCCTTATGCACAAGTCTTCACCGCTCTTTCCCCTGCGGATGTGCGCCACCACTTGCTGAAGATTGCGGCCGAACATCATGACAAAGCGCCTGAACTTGGTGAGCATTACTATGAGTGGATTGCTCATTTGCCAAAGAAACATGCGCAAGCGTTACTCAGGCTGCTGAACGGTACTGCACCGGTTGATTGGGAATCTCGCATTGTGAAAGTGCAGAAATTGAGGCCACATGATCGGATGCGTTATTTATTCTCAAAAAAAATCCACAGCTGTGAAGTAGATGATCCTAACTGTCTGGAGTAGTGAGTGATGATCGTCATTTATAGTGGCATTGGCGTTGGACAGTTTTCTTTATACCATGTGCAAAGAATGTGCGCTGCCTTGTTCCCGAATGTGACGCAAATACTTGCTACAGCCCATCATATTCAAAAAGGCTGTCTCAAAAATGCTCGTCTTTTTATCATGCCAGGTGGTGCTGATATGCAGTACATGCAGGCACTGTCTGGGTCTGGGAACGCGCACATTAAGGACTTTGTCTATAGTGGAGGAACATATTTAGGTATTTGTGCTGGAAGCTATTATGCCGCACGCGATATTAGGTGGGCCGTTGGGACAGCTGATGAAATTATTGAAAAGCGCGAATTGGAATTTTATGGCGGCACAGTAGTCGGCCCTATGTACTCACCTTATGACTCCCATTCTTTGAAGGGTGTTCGTGTGGTTAAGATTGATGTGCATTGGCAGATCATCCCTCTTTACTATAATGGCGGAGGATATTTCATGGAACCGAAATCTAAAAATGAAAAAATCATTGGGATATATACACCAGAAAAGTACTCTGCTCTCGTGGATAGAGCGATAGGAATTGGTCGTTCCGTGTTAAGCGGGGTTCATTTAGAAGTAGATCCGTACATGTTGGATGTAAAAAAGCAAGCTTTTTCTGCTATTGCTCCTGTATTAAAAAAGCACAACGATGAACGCCTGCAGTTTCTCCATGGGTTAAAATTGCTGGATTAGCACAAGCCTTGACCCATCTTTAAAAACTTATTGCGGCGCTGGTAGTAAAGCTCATCGCCCCGCATTTTTTGTATAGTAGTAAGAGTATTTTCCAAAATATCTCCGATTGTGCCTATGGCGGATTTGTGGTCTCGATGCGCTCCACCTAGCGGCTCTGGGACAATTTGATCTATTATCTTTAAGCGCATCAGGTCTTGGGCTGTGAGTTTTTGTGCTGCTGCGGCATGTTTCTTCATGTCTGCATTGCGCCACAAAATAGAGGCACATCCTTCCGGGGAAATGACAGAATAGACAGCATATTCCATCATAAGGACTGCATTCGAGGCCGCAATGGCAATCGCCCCCCCAGAGCCACCTTCACCTAAGACTAATGTGACCACAGGTACTTTTAAGCCTAAACTCACATCCATAGAGCGTGCAATAGCTTCAGCTTGACCACGTTCTTCGGCATCAAGTCCAGGGTATGCGCCAGATGTATCCACCACAGTCAAAACAGGAAGCTGGTAATGATCGGCCAGTTTCATGAGACGCTGTGCTTTTCGGTATCCTTCGGGACGTGGCATGCCAAAATTGTGTCGCATTCGTGTTTCGGTGTCATGACCTTTTTCCTGTCCAATAAAGACAGCACTTACCCCCCTAAAGGACCCAAGTCCACCAACGATTGCGGGGTCGTCCCCAAACACTCTATCACCTGCAAGCGGTACAAAATCTTTCACCAGCTCATTTAAGAGGTGCCTATAGTGGGGGCGTTCAGGATGGCGGGCAACTTGCACTACTTGCCACGGGGTCAATTTTTCATAGATAGTCTTGAGTAGGCGATCGCGCTTTCTTTGCAAGCTGGAAATATCTTGCATAATATTCAGCCCATTATGGCTCGTCATGTGCTGCAGCTCTCCAATCTTTTGGTCAAGCGCATGCACCTGTTGTTCGAAATCCAAATGCTGCATAACATTAATCCTTATATTCACGAACACATGTATACATATATGTCTATTACTTGACGATATTTGTCAAGATTGAGTTGAGAAGAGTTATATGCAATTGAGTCAGTCTACCTGCCTAGGATATTAGTCTACAGAATAAGAAATGCACTCTATGAATTCATGGAAGAGTTTCTTGTGAGGAATGCATTCCTACTTCTTTTGCGCTTGATCGTCTCAATCCTTTTTTGGTCTTTGGCAGAACAGAAAAAACTTCTATAGAGTGACAGTGTCACAAAAGTGCTAATATTCTTAGTGTGTATATGTCATTCCGCGCGTTATAAGTGATTTGGCGCACGAAACGCTAAAAATAACAATTAGCTTGTGATTTTTTGAAGAGGAAATACGTGCAACGTATCTGTTAATAATGGATTATGTTCATTACATCTTGTAAGGAATCGTTTGTGGCTGAGCAATAGAAAAAGCACCGAAGAACATGAAAAATGGACGCCTCACTGGAATCGAAATCGCAGCATAGACACCTTCAAGAGACAGAGTAGAAAGGAAATTTAATAAAACTTTACAATTGTGATGATAGTGTCATGGCCGACAACAGGAGAGGGGGGAGGAGAGGTGCGGGTCACTCAGGAAAAGCTTTGGACAGCGAATATAAGGGGAATCTGTACACACATTACATAGCCTGAGCTCGACACTCAATAGATTCATTCATTTGGTTTCGCTGCACCTGAGGCGCTAACGTCAGTAGGCACAAATTTAAGCGCAACGATAAGAAGAACACACCTTCATCAGATAGTAGGATTGTGCAGTGAGCCTCCCCACTTTTGAGTGTCATCATAACGCAATCAGCAATTAAACAATATATGCGTAGCCTCGTATTACTGAGATCAAGTAACACCATAAGCAGATTTCTGTAGATGCAGGGTGAATCCTTAAAAAGTTGTCTGCGGGATCAAGAAATTATAATGCTCCTTAGAGAGAGTGTAAGCACAGTCTAATATCTTCACGTGTCTTACAATCCGCTTGAACCACTTTCCACTAAAGAAGAATATCTTGGTCAGAAGGAATTCTTTAAAACATTGCTTCTCCCTACATTCCTAGCATTAAAAAACCCAATATCTGTTTACAATCCTAACCCCCCCTTGTGCATTGGACGCGCACGGCCACTGTACATCCCCATGATGAGATTTGTGTGGTATCAAAATGCGTAGACACTTCTTGTGTACATATGCTGCACGCATTTATATGCAACAGAAAGTTGTGAGCATGCCCGTGAATATACCTATTATTCTACTACCGTAGAGGAATGTGTCAGAACCTCATCTTTTGTTGGAGAGATGATATATAAATTAGTTCATAGGTTTTCTTGCTCTCTGTGCTTCATGCCAGCACAATAAAAAGTCTTTATCTCAAAACGTGGTGCTATGTGAATGCATAAAAATCATCGGGAAAGTACGCAAAGCAATAAGCATATTCTATATGTCACGCGCACATGGAGCGCAAGTATTATTATTCACGGTAACGCGTTGCTACCTGCAAAATATCACACAATTTTCCACGCCCTACTTTTATTGTCCGTCAGATGCAACAGTCTTGAGAGATACACTGATATGTAAGTTAAAAAACATGAGCCGCATGTATACACTAAACACACGCACCTATTGCAGGCGTGGAGCGGGCGGCGTTTGTGCAATGTGCACCTGAACTGGGCAGAAGTGAATGGAGGGATGCGTCGTACACTGCGCAACGCATTATACAGCCCGCCCTTTCTCCGATCATCACTAGGCCCGCATTGGATGACCATATGAAATTGCGCAAGAAGTACAACGGCATTTTCTGTCACGAGACAAGGATGTAGAGCATTCAAAATCGAGCGTTCATCAGATCGACGTTTGGTGACAGCATAACATTGATGTATCAGGAAACGACCCAGGAGTAGGCAGGGAAAAACATATATTGCCATTATGGGGTGAGGACTCTAATAATGATTCGGGAATTTATGGTCATGTATTTGAGTATTAGTGCAGAGCGTTTCTCGGTCGCAAATTTCTAGGTAGCATATAAGTAAAAAAGTAAAATGTATGGTGTATTTAGTTCTTATGATTGATATAACGTTGTGATATATTGTAATGAACATGAAGGTTATGCGTAGTACTCTCTGCTCGAATTTTTCTTCTATTGCATAGAATCGTTTGTACCAGTAGATGAGTGAGATGGATGTTTGGAATCAAGCGATCATGCATGGACTTACTGTTTCCCTGCCCCTGGTAGATTGTTTTATGGACAAACACCTGTTACTATACACCCATAATAATATGGAGGCTACAGCATGCACGTCGCACTTTTTTTGATTTCTTTTTTACCTTCTATCGCCCTGAATGCAGGGGGGTGGGGCACAGATAATCGTGTCGGCGAGAGAGCTGTGAGTCAACGGAATGCACCACCGACACTGCAAACTGCGCATGCGGAGTGTCGTATCTGGCAGCGTCTGCAACAAAAAATAAACAGTGGAAAAATCACACTTGACCCAGATGCGGAGAAGCTTTTAGAGGGTGTAATGGATAGCTGTTCGGATATCAATGAGACATATACACAAACGACGCGCGCTCTTAATCATTACAATGCCGATGTCAATGACATTTTAGTGGGGCAAGATCCCGATCAACAAATTTTGAGGCAAACCTATAATAATTTTTCAGATGATGCGCTTGGTCGGACTCGGGCGTCCCCAGCTAGAGCTCAGGGGATTGCGCAAGGAAGCAGTCGTATCGCACGGCAAGACACAACTAATAATAGAAGTGATCTTCTGGACCGGCAAATGGAAAGAGTAGGAGCAAAGGTGTTAAATAATTTTCTGAGTACGGTATAACTAGAACGCTCGGATTGAGTACACACCTGGAATGTCAGAGAAGAATTCCAGCACTGTGCCCTGAAGGAGAGGGGGGTGCTGGTGTTGAAAGTGCTCCTCCCAGTGCAGTCGCCCTCTTTTTCTTTTGGTGTAGCAACAGACTTATCCAGAGTGTGTTGTCGAATCAATCTATTTATTGTTCATGTCACACAAACATAAGCCCACCTGCGTTTACAATAGAGTCCGGCGGCATACACTGAAACAACTCAGTAGTTGGCGGTTATGTCATGATAATGATCTTGTGAACAGATATTACTCACATTGAGAAGAGACCGCATTATTGTGCCGAGTGCATACGGAGCATAATTTTCCGCTTTTCTTTTGTATAGGTTACGCTTTCTGAAAGCGGTGTGGCATTAATCATCCTAAGGTAGGAGGATTGCGGGGGGCACAGTGCATATGCTGTTGATATTGCACGAGGCTTTTTAAAACAAGGGGGGAGAGAGGGATTACTGAGCCCCACGATGTTGTTGGGTGCGGTGTTTGGTGAGTAAGGTGGTATATCGTCTGCATTCACACCAACTCTTCAGCTATCGCACATCAGTCATCTACGCTATTCATAAACCACCCGATCTCATAGAACATTTCTTCTGTTTTTTTATACATCCCGTGGATTTGTCAAGACACTCATTTTCCACCATCTGGGTCTAGCTAGGGTTGAGAGAGTGGATTGATATGTTATATTAAAAGGGAAGGGGTCGCGAGCAAACTCATACACAGCTTCTGATTCTATGTGGGTACAAAATCCCTTATAAACGACATCCATCAAGAAGCGGGGGGGGGGGCTAGTCTATGTTGTGAATGGCAGGAATTTTCTTTCGATCTAGTTTGGGATCACAGAAACAAGCACTGCTTCGTACCGACCAACATCATGAGTTCTAAGCTATACTCATGAATCGCTCCTATTAGACCGTCATCTGTTTAAGAGACAGCATGTGCGCCCCACCGCGCCCCTTTTTTTTCGCAGTAAGCACAGGCCTAATAGTGCGATGCAAGCGCTTTAATCGCACCATGGCGGTCGTTAAAGAGCTCCGTGCATCTTCTGTCAGATCAGGATGTGTAAGCATGTCATTTAAAAACAGAAATACTTTCTTATATCTATCGTCCATATTTTCTAAGAGCACCTCAGTAAACTTATTGCTTGCGATTATTTGTGAAAATTTTCCTTCAATGTAGGTGTTAGGCACTAAGTCAAGCAAGCTCAAAAATTCATTAACCGCTAGCTTCTGCACAAAGTAAAGGCTTGCGCGCTCCTTGTCCCAATCTTTTAACAGCGCAGTCATTCCTGCATCGCCTGTTATGGAAAGGGCCTCAATTTTCTTAAGACGTTCAAATACCTCGGGTGGTTCAGTGTCCTTTGATGCCCCTGTTTCTGCAATTTTTATAATTTTTCGCATGCGTGGCAAATATTTTGTTTTCACATCACGTGTGAGGGTTTTAGGCGAGTCTGGATGAGCCAGTATTTGGGCGAGAAACATTGCAATACCTCTATATGTACCAACATTCTTTGCAAGTATTGCAGTGGGCAGACCGGCTATTTGACGTGCGTCAACGGCGTCCAGAATCGCCTTAATTTGCCAAGCAGTATGTTGCTCTATTTCTTCTCGCTGCTTGATGATTTTATCAATAGCTTCCCGTGCCGCTTGCTCTGTCCTGGGTTTGTCTGTTACATAGATATGTCCATGTTGTTTTTGGGTTATGTGATGCGTTCTTCCCTCTTGGAGACCCCTTTGTTGTGCAGCCTGTTTGCGTGCCTCTTTTTTTTGTTTACGCTGCTTGCTTATTGCGCGCGTGGTTTCCGATACCATCTGCTGAGATTTTTTTGAGGTGTGAACCGACTGTGTAGTGCTCTCGGGCTGGGTTGCGCTCGTGACTGGAGAGGATATTCTTCCTTCATTTTTATGTGCTACGGCAGTAGCAATCCAAGCAATACAGGAAAGCGCTACAACATACAATTTTACAAAGCTCACAACAGATCTCCCCCTAACATGTTTCTATCATCATACCATGCTCCCGTGATCAAAAGCAATGCTGTTGAATAATTAGAGAAACTTTTAAGAAAACGCTGGACGGGATCGTCTGAACTATGGTAAGACGTCAACTAACTATTAACGCGGGGTGGAGCAGCCCGGTAGCTCGTCAGGCTCATAACCTGAAGGTCGCAGGTTCAAATCCTGCCCCCGCAACCAAAGTTGAGTATTAAGCTATGAAGATTGTAAACTCTTTGAAAACAATAAAAAAACGGGACAAAAACTGTCGTGTAATTCGTAGGTGTGGACGTGTGTATATCATTAACAAGCTGAAACCACGTTTTAAAGCGCGTCAAGGATAATCCGCCGTGGGATGCCTTTTTCTTAGAGGACGCTTCTTTTGTTTCTAATATTTTCTACAAAACCCCTGTACATGACCAATGGGATTGCGTTACTTTTTCTGGAGCACTGATTTTATCTGGAGGTGATGTGTCTACCCTAAAATCTATCATTGCGCCTCTAATAAGCATGCTCTTCTGTATGATGGCAAATGGTTTTTTTGCAACGCTTATGGGCGTTCGAATCAAAGAGCTTGGCCTGAGTAATATGATGATTGGCCTTATAACAGCGTCTTTCTATGCGGGCATAATACTGGGTTCTTTTAAAGTAGAACGTTTTATTAAACACGTGGGCTACATTAGAGCCTATATGGGCTACGCAGCAGTGTGTACACTTTTTACGCTCCTGCAAGGCTTTTACCTCGAAGATCCTTGGACATCTGTTGTGATGAGATTTTTTGTGGGGTATTGCATTGGTGGATTTTTTATCACATTAGAGGGTTGGGCCATGTGCGTTACGACCACAAAGAACCGTGGGCTTATTATGGCGTTAATGATGATCACGCTGTATTTAGGTTATTCACTTGGACAATTTTTTATTGCACTCGACATGTCCAATGATCTTGCTGCGTTTAATATTGTAGCGCTTCTTTTAGTGCTGTCTCTGTTGCCGATGGTTGTGACACGGAGTACGGCGCCAGCAATTAAAGACACTTCGCTTTTAGGGCTTGAAACTCTTTATAAAGCCTCGCCCACGGGTGTGATCGGGTGCTTCTTAGTGGGGTGTTTAACAGCAACCATTTATGGGATGTTTCCTGTCTTATTTAAGGCACTATCCTACAGTAGCTTTGATATTTCCCTTGCGATGTTTTTAGTTGTGTTTGGAGGGATGTTTGGGCAGTATCCATTAGGAAAAATGTCAGATCGTGTAGGGCGTCGACCTATACTTTTGTGGGGCAGTGTTGCAGCATTAGTACTTTTATTGCTTATTATCCTGCTATATAAATCTTTGAGCGCGCCTCTCCTTGGCCTATTTTTTTTATTTGGCTTTTTCTGTTACCCCATGTATCCACTGGTTTTAGCCCATACGTGCGATGTTGTGCAGCCCAAAGATTTTACAGCCGCTATGCAGAGATTGATTTTAGTCTTTGGCACAGGATCTGCTATAGCGCCCATTTTTTCTGCAATTATGCTGGATATTTTTGGGAATTTAGGTATTTTATTGACAGTTTTAAACATTTTATTGGCCATGATTACCCTTTTCATTTGGCGTCACAATATAGACTCACAGATTGCAGTTGATGACCAAAGGAAATTTGAAGGCGTGTTAAGCCCGATGCCGATTACAGGCATTAAGCGCTTTAAAAATAAGCGATGACCGCTCCCTTACACGCGCGACTATCAGCACTTCTTTTGCTTATGGAAAAATTAGATGCGTGATCTCAATGGATTGCTGTGATGATTTCTATCCCCTCCCTGTTTTTTTTGACAAGCATGGGCAGTCGAAGGATATGGAGAATATACGCCTTTTATCCTTTTTGATTCATTCTTATGCTCGCACAGATGGAGATCCATGTTCTACATAGCTCGCGCGCATATGATTTCTCATGACTTGCATTTTCTATGCATATAAAAAGAGTATGTGAGTTGGCTATTTGATGTATTGATCTCTACTAAACAATCCCTCAAAAAACCGGCTGTGGTGCGTGAGGAATAACGCAGAGGCCAATATTTGGGAGTGAATTGATCCTGATCGTTAATAGAGTGTGTGTGACATCAATATGTGGGATGCTCATAATTGAGCACTTTTAGTGTATCGACGTTTATTGAGTTGATACGGGGGGTAGTAAGTTAAGAATAATAGCTATAACGCCTATTAGGAAGAGCGAGAAAAATTCTTCTCCTGTTATGTGTGATGGTCATGGCCCTGTTTCTTTACCGGTTTTGAAAAGGCAACATCCATATATTCTTCGCGCTCTTTTTGAACCCTTTTGTCTTCCAGGCGCACGTTTTGGAACTGGAGTGGTATTTTATTGCATCCTCTGCATCGTTTAATCCTGTTGCTGGCGCGATATAGAGGTACCTGCTCTTATAGAATTCAAAGCATGCGACTCATTATCCAAACACCTATTTTGTATAGGCGCGTGACGTATATCATGGACCGGACTGTTTTCAATTGTACTGCTGCAATTTGAGCCACAACCCCTTTCTTGCAGAGCGATATAAAATAGCCATAGTCTCCTTGGTCACTGGATTAGGAATGTTAAGTTGTACGCTGCTCAAGGAATTAAAATGAAAAGGTCATCATAGCCACATGGCGCATCAAAGACCTTTATCGCTGAATCTACAAATGCATAAACCGCAACTTACCTATCTACTTACCTACCTATTATGTATTTTTACACCGTATGACATGGGGGTGTGTATCGTTCATTCGGGATTTTGGTGTTTTGTTGGTTGTGCGTGCTACTGGAGGATGTAATGCTCATAAATATGCTGCATACAATATTTTGGCGCTCTTGTGCTACAGTAGACTGCACAGGACATGATATTGTGCATACACTTACCAAACAATCTATCAAACAACAGATTTAGTTCTTTATTGAGCATTGCGCCCTTGATTTAAGTATGGATAAAGATTGCGTATGTCGCGGTTGGGTAGTACGTGGAATCTTGAAGACGGTATCTTGCAATCCATTGCGTTCAAGAACACCCAGTCGTTCTAAAAACATGGGGGAGTATGATGTGGTATGGACGCGCCTGTTTATACTGTATATACATGCAAGGGAGATGGAAATGCTATGCTTTTGCGGTCAGGACTTTTGCTTCAGGGCTGCGAATGTATGCAATTTCACCTATCTGGAATTTATGGGTTTGGATGGTTGATTTCAGAAGGTGCGCGTGGCAAGGAAGAGGGTATACCTTCACCAACTCTTAAGGCGAACGGTTTATGGCGTGATATGGACCATCTGCCAACGGTCTAGCATATCGAGATGTCATGAGTCGTGCTATGGCAATTGAAATGCAAGAAGGACGAGATTTTTGGCCTGGAAAAGATCATATCCTGGTTACATCGTGCGTATCTCTCCCCAACGTTGTTGGAAGAGCAGGTTACCTGGTATTTCTGAAAAAGCTAAAATTTTGCAGGCGCTGCTGTAGCGCGTGAACCAATCCCTTGTGTTGCCAATATTGTATTATAACATGTGGGGTGTGCCAATAAACTCTCATGGAGAGAAGTGCTGAATCCAGAAAAATTAGATATAGAGGCATTGGTTCCGAGTTTACTGGAAATTGGAGAAACTGCATGTGTGCCTATTCATGGAGCGAATCGCGTGGGTGTAAACTCTTGAGTTGATCTTGTGGTTTTGGGCGTGCCGTGGGCTATGGCTGCAAAGGCAATCCACATGACATCTCTATGGGGGTGTCACAACACCCAGAGTTGACCCCCGATGCAATGGTTAACACGCCATACACAGACTAGATATAATGTGGTACTCAAAGGGTGCAGAAAGTGTTCATGATATCCGCTTTTCCATGCACAAGGTTATGCCGCAGAATTGTGCTGTTTTTAGAGATGCGTATATGCTCCAGAAAGAGTGCGAAGAACTTGCGAAAGTCCTTGCACGTATGAAACGCGTGCACGGAATACGGATCTGGTGGAAGTCCTCGATCTTGAGAATTTGATGGTGCAGTCGTTGGTGACGATACATAGCGCGCTTGGAAATTCGTGGCGTTCATGCCCACGCAGATTGCAGAGTAGCGATGACGAGCATTAGCTAACGCATACATAACATGGATTGATGCGGCAGGAAACGTAAGTCGACCCGTGCCATTCAAAAAGGCCGGTACTTTCCAGGATTTGAGCGCACGATAAACATTATAAAAGGTGCATATATAAGTTGCATATATATCGTTACGACTCAGTCTTAGGAGACAATCCACTATTGGATACATATGAAGTCGACCGCGATATGTGCGGTCTTATGATGTTGGATCTTGTCATAAAAATCAAAAATGAGATTGATCCAACGTTAACGTTTTGGTCGGCTCATGTCGTGAGGGGATTTTCGGTAGTTGTGCTATGAATATCGATGGTATTAATATTTTAGTCTGCATTACTCCTATAGAAAGCCTTCAAGGAGGAGGTTAAGATTTATCCCTTGTCACACTACCATAATATGCCCATCATGAAGTACTTGGTTCTGGACTTGACCTTGACCCTGGCCTTATGTGCAATATGCCTCTATGCAGCCGTGGTTAAGAAGTAATACATTATCCTGCCGGAGATCGTTCAAGCCTTCAAAGCCCAGAAGAACGGCAAAAATAGGATAGTCTTTGGGAGGGGGGTGCATTTTACGTTTCGCCTGTTTTACAAGTTGTCCTAATTACTGGTGGAGTGGTGGTGGATATTTAGCCCCGCACCATTTTTCTTCAGTCCTGTCGTTGACTGCAAGATCCATGTGCTGATCATACGGGGGAGTGCTTAGATGCATTGGAAGATTCTTTTAACTATACCATATGTCATACGATTATGCACTGTACAAAAACATGTCCGTAAGGGTTGAATCCCGCACAAGCTATCTTAGAGACAAAAAATGCTCGCGGAACGACACTAGTCCTGTTTGTAAAAATTCTTCTAGTGGAAGCATGCCATGCTCTATTCCAGAAATTTTTTGGATTAGTCTTTAAGATGCTCATGCGTGCGTTCTTGACCCATTCTTCTGAGAGTGTTGGTCGAGGAAAATATCACTAGATGGATCCTGTGATCATAACCCAAAATATGCCCGAAGAAACATGCATGCTCTCACGTTTTTATGCAAGAAACCCAAAAAACTTTATATATGATTAGGCGTCAAGCAGGCTAGACGATATTCATTGAGCAGTTTGCTGATCACATGACGCGCTCGCTTTTTGATATTTTTCTTGTTCAACATGTTAGGGCGGTGCGATGTTACTCAAGTGTCTTGTTGAAAGGATAGTATGTCGCAAAGGTTTTGATAGTGACAACAATCACATACTAATTGTGCCCGATTTTTTCCACGTTGAAAAAAGATGCGCCCCCTTTTTAATTGGTGTGCAGTACAAGCGTGGTGCACACCAATATCGCCGTTCTGGTGGGGCAGGTGCGAGAAAACGGTTGATTTGAGTGCATGCTGCTCTTAAATCGCATAAGAAATATGGAAGTCATGCATGTCTTGCTAAAGTAAGGGGGGTCGGAATATCTTATACGTAAAAGAGCAGGCTATTGTTGCGCTCATTTAAGATCGATGTGCCACATAGACTGCCCGGTACAGAGAAAGGGGTTTAAGACATAGTTGATTCTGGATGTATAGATGGTGACGGTAGGTCAGAATCGATGCCATTTCAAGTGCTGATATTAATGTTGTGCATAACAAGAATTTTATCCTATATATGAATATGTCTGTATATATGCATACGGAGATATATGGCAGCTCATGCGCATTCATACTGTTATTGACAGGTGTTTACAAGATAAGCACATTATATCCTTACAATGCGGGCACGTCGTCTTCTGGGTACGTTAAGGCAATGAAGCAATGAAACAAGGATGAGTGGCGCGATATTAATGCCATGCATTCCATGCTTGATGATGTTTAGAAGTGCATGCAAGGTATGTAGATAGGGCCATTATTATGTGGTCTGAGTATGCTGAGAGGGGCCGCTCCCAACGTGAAAAAAGAGCGTTATACAGTTGAAATGGATCCGTGTTTTTTGCAAAAAACGCTCTGTTGGATAGGACATGTGCCGCTGGTGTCGCCCTCTTTTGACTTCAAGACGCTCCCTGCTAAGGTGGTAATGTTGTTGGTGGGATTTTGTATGAGCGTGCGTCTTTAGCAGCATTCATGCAATTTAGATGTGGATGCGAGACTGGAACTCCCTATTCCTGCCTAATAGTAAGGACAAGTGCATGATGGTATTCTAGGGAAGAATCAGAGAGCATATCGTTGACAATGTTCTGTGTTGTATTTTCGGCTTTTTTTGAGATGTTTCATTGCTTCAGACCTTTGGTGATATTTGGTGCGGGAAGTGGGAAGAAGAATGGAGCGCAAGCATCTTTATTGCAGAAGTGAATAGAATTATGTCTGTTCGAATCCATTAAACATTTTAGTCAAATATAGTATGAAATTTGGGTGCGTATTACAGCAGTCCACTGAGGGTGGAATATGCAGTTTCTTGTCTATCAGCGTTTTGCATCATTTTTTGGAAAACATGATGCAGCTTTTAGAAAAATTTCTATGATTGTCTCATACCTTCTTTATGTGTTGCAATGAAAACGTTTTTGATAGCCAGTGGTGTATGGGTTGAATACAACACGTATTACTGCTGCACATTGCCTTCGATAGGCGGATTCTTGGTAAGGTGATTCAATGTGGCGATCACACTGCAGAACGTAATAGAATTGTTGCTGAGTATTAGCGATGTATGTGGAACTTGATAGAGATGGCCTACTGGGTGCTGGACAAAATAGGAAACCAAAAAAAGAACAGCGTACTGTTGATGGCGGTGAGATGTATTATGCTGCCGATGTAAAACTACCCTTGTCTTTTACGTATAAGCGAGTGTGCGGGCTGTCATATGCATGAATACGATGTAATTTATTTATGCATAATGTTGAGCCATTCGTGCTATATGTGAACAAGGTGCTCTCCCCCTTCTAGACTCTACAAGTTTGAAATGAGCAACAGACTACGCGCGATGTTTGTGCAAGATTATTCAACATGAGCAGACGTATACCGATTGTTAGAGCCTCAATATCGAAGAAGAACGGTATTAGCTTCAATGATTTCTGTGTATCGCATAGATTGTCTTCCAGTGTTGAGACCAACGTGTGTATCAATCTCTAAAGCGTAATCTATTCAAACAATGATCAGTATCGGTGCTATGTATCGTTCTATTGCCAACGATATAGGCTCGTAGATTAATCATTGAGAACATGCGAGCACTTTATGGACCAAATTCATAGAAGAGGTCGCCCTGTCATCGCTGTCCTACAATACCAGAAAGAAACCTTATATACATATAGCGGTGAAGGGTTTTCTGTTTTTCCTAGAAAAGTGTTTTTGATACGATATATGAGGTGCGCGTAGCATTTTTTTTGATGCGTGCATTTTTGGTGCATAAAAAACATAAAAACAGTTCTTGACGAACAGTCGATGACAGCATAATATGCAGCTCACAACTAATGTTATTGAGAGCTCCTGTCCCGTGTGGGATAAGAACTTATTTGGGTAAAAAGGACCGGATTATGCCAACGATTAACCAACTGATTCGAAAGCCACGGAAAAGGCCTGTTGAGCGCAATAAAGTACCCGCTCTGGAGTCGTGCCCACAAAAAAGAGGTGTATGCACACGTGTGACAACAATGACACCAAAGAAACCAAACTCTGCTTTGCGTAAAGTTGCCCGTATTCGTCTAACAAATGGCTATGAGGTGACGGGATATATTCCTGGTGAAGGCCATAATTTGCAAGAGCACGCTGTTGTTCTAGTTCGTGGGGGGCGTGTAAAAGATTTACCCGGTGTGCGCTATCATGTATTGCGCGGTACGCTTGATACACAAGGTGTTAAAGATCGTAAGCAAGGGCGTTCCAAATACGGCGCCAAGAAGCCAAAATAAGGAGCTTATTCAATATGTCACGTCGTCGCGCTGCCGAAAAACGCCAAGTTATGCCGGATCCCAAGTATGGAGATCTTGTGATTACCAAGTTTGCTAATTGTCTTATGTTGGATGGAAAGAAGTCTGTTGCTGAAAATATTCTATATGGTGCGCTGGAGGTCATTGAGCAAAAAGTTGGCCGTGAGGCGCTTGAAGTTTTCCATGAAGCACTTGATAATGTGAAGCCAACTTTAGAAGTGCGTTCAAGACGTGTGGGTGGAGCGACCTATCAGGTGCCTGTTGAGGTGCGCTCAGGTCGTGCACAGGCTTTAGCGATTCGCTGGCTTATCGGAGCAGCGTCTAAGCGCTCTGAGCGTACGATGCGTGAGAGGTTGTCTTCGGAAATTATGGATGCCGTAAATAATCGTGGTGCTTCTATTAAAAAACGTGAAGATACGCATAAAATGGCCGAAGCAAGCCGTGCCTTTGCGCACTATCGCTGGTAGGTATAACAATGTCAAAACAAACATCATTATCTTTCTACCGTAATATCGGTATTATGGCCCATATTGATGCGGGGAAAACAACAACAACTGAGCGTGTTTTATATTACACAGGCCGTTCCCATAAAATTGGTGAGGTGCATGACGGTGCGGCTACAATGGACTGGATGGCGCAAGAGCAAGAGCGCGGTATTACAATAACATCTGCAGCAACGACATGTTTTTGGAATGGTCATCGGATTAATATTATTGACACACCTGGACACGTTGATTTTACAATTGAAGTTGAGCGTGCATTACGGGTTTTGGATGGTGCCGTTGCTGTTTTTGATAGCGTTGCTGGTGTCGAGCCTCAGTCAGAAACTGTATGGCGCCAAGCAGATAAATATCGTGTCCCGCGCATTTGTTTTGTGAACAAGATGGACCGTACAGGTGCTGATTTCTATCGTTGTGTGGAGATGATGGTTGATCGTTTAGGCGCATCGCCTTTGGTCGTTCATCTTCCTATTGGTTCTGAGGCCGACTTTGAAGGTGTGATAGATCTAGTATCTATGAAGGCAATGATTTGGAAAGAAGAATCCCTAGGTGCTAAATATGAAATTGTAGATATTCCGGAAGCTAATAAAGACCACGCAAATGAGTATAGAGAGAAATTAGTAGAGTGTGCTGTTGAGCAAGATGACCAGATTATGGAAGCCTACTTGAGTGGTGCAGAAGTTACAGAAGAGCAATTGAAGATGTGCCTGCGTCGGGGCGTGTTAAATTTATCTTTTGTTCCCGTTCTTTGCGGAACAGCTTTTAAAAACAAGGGTATTCAGCCCTTGCTGGATGCTGTGATTGACTTTTTGCCATCCCCATTGGATGTGGGTGTTGTTGAAGGAAGCGATATAACAGGTGAACAAGAAATGGTGCGTGAGCCGGATGCTAAAGAACCGCTTTCTGGACTAGCTTTTAAAATTATGACGGACCCCTTTGTCGGTACACTAACTTTTGTTCGCTTGTACTCAGGTACACTTGAAACAGGATCCACAATTTATAATTCTGTCAAAGAAAAAAAGGAACGCGTTGGGCGCATGTTGTTGATGCATGCAAATAGCCGAGAAGACATAAAAATAGCGCATGCTGGAGATATCGTGGCGATTTGTGGCCTTAAAGATACCACCACAGGTGACACACTTTGTGATTCGCTTAAACCAATTATCCTTGAGCGCATGGAATTTCCTGATCCTGTTATTGAAGTCGCTGTTGAGCCTAAGACAAAATCTGACCAAGAGAAAATGGGCGTTGCACTCAGCCGCTTAGCGGCAGAAGATCCTTCGTTCCGAGTGAGCATGGATGCAGAATCTGGACAAACTGTTATTAAAGGGATGGGCGAGCTGCATTTGGAAATATTGGTGGATCGAATGAAACGCGAATTCAAGGTTGAGGCGAATGTTGGGGCACCACAGGTGGCCTATCGCGAGACAATAACAAAGTCCGCAAATATTGACTATATTCACAAGAAGCAAAGCGGAGGTGCAGGACAATTTGCGCGTGTTAAGTTGTTGCTTGAACCAATTAAACCGGGTGAATCATATGAATTTATCAACAAAATTGTTGGTGGTAACGTACCAAAAGAATATATTCCGGGCGTTGAAAAAGGGCTGCTTTCGGCAATGCAGAGCGGCCCCATTGCTGGATTCCCTGTGATTGACCTTCAGGTGACACTTTTTGATGGCGCCTATCACGATGTTGACTCTAGTGCGCTTGCCTTTGAAATTGCCGCACGTGCGGCCTTCCGCGAGGGTGTTCAAAAGGCTTCGCCAAAACTTCTTGAGCCAATGATGAAGGTTGAAGTTGTGACGCCTGAGGAATACATGGGTGATATTATTGGAGATCTGAATAGCCGACGTGGTCAGGTGAGTGGTATGGATCAGCGAGGCAATGCACGTGTAATTACAGCGCTGGTTCCATTGGCAAAAATGTTTGGTTATGTGAATACGCTGCGTTCTATGAGCCAGGGACGCGCCCAATTTACGATGCAATTTGCACATTACGAACAGGTGCCTCAAGCCGTTGCAGACGAAGTTCGGGAAAAAATTTCTTGAAGTTAGATTGAATTTTCGTGCATAGGACATAAGGAGAAGAGGAAAGATGGGAAAGGAAAAATTTGAGAGGAATAAGCCACACTGTAATATCGGGACGATTGGGCATGTAGATCATGGAAAAACATCCCTGACAGCAGCGATTACAAAGGTATTATCTGAAAAAGGTGGGGCAGAGTTTAAAGAATATGGAGATATTGATGGGGCTCCAGAAGAGCGCGCACGTGGAATTACGATTTCAACTGCACACGTAGAGTACGAAACAGACAACCGTCACTATGCACACGTTGATTGCCCAGGACACGCGGACTATGTGAAAAACATGATTACAGGTGCTGCACAAATGGATGGTGCCATTTTGGTTGTGTCTGCTGCAGATGGTCCAATGCCACAAACACGTGAACATATTTTGTTGGCGCGTCAGGTTGGTGTTCCAGCAATCACAGTATTTTTGAATAAGGTGGACCAAGTTGATGATCCTGAGATTTTGGAATTGGTAGAAATGGAAGTGCGTGAGTTGCTGTCCAGCTATGACTTTCCAGGTGACGATATTCCCATCATTTATGGGTCTGCTTTGAACGCCCTTGAAGGCAACGATGCTGAAAAGAGTGGAGCACAAGCGATTACAGAGTTGATGGAAGCAGTGGATCGATATATTCCACAGCCAGAGCGTGAAGTAGACAAGCCATTTTTGATGCCCATTGAGGACGTATTTTCAATTTCCGGTCGCGGTACAGTTGTAACAGGTCGTATTGAAAGCGGCGTGATTAATGTTGGTTCAGAAGTAGAGATTGTTGGAATAAAAGATACAGAAAAGACAACCGTAACCGGTGTTGAGATGTTTCGTAAATTGCTTGACCGCGGTGAAGCAGGCGACAACATTGGGGCGTTATTGCGTGGAACAAAGCGTGAAGATGTTGAACGTGGCCAAGTGTTAGCGGCGCCAGGGACCATTACGCCACATACAGAGTTTGAATGTGAGTGCTATATTTTAAAAAAAGAAGAAGGTGGACGACATACACCATTCTTCAGCAACTATCGTCCGCAATTTTACTTTCGGACGACAGACGTAACAGGAACGATTGAACTGCCGGACGGTGTTGAGATGGTTATGCCAGGAGATAACATTGCGATGAAGGTAAGGTTGATTGCTCCCATTGCGATGAATGACGGTTTGCGTTTTGCGATACGTGAAGGTGGTCGTACAGTTGGAGCTGGTGTGGTCGCGAAGATCATAAAATAGCTTGCAAGTTCCCATCTCTGAGGGTATACAGACTGGGTAGGTTTGTTAAAAAGCGTTATATAAAAAGTAAAGAAGAAGTGTTATGGATGGACAAGTAATACGCATACGGTTAAAAGCATTTGATAATCGAATTTTAGATCAATCGACACATGAGATTGTCAATACAGCAAAGCGTACAGGTGGCATTATTCGTGGTCCTATTCCTTTGCCAACGCGTATTAAACGGTTTACTGTTAACCGCTCACCTCACATAGATAAAAAATCTCGTGAGCAATTTGAAATGCGCACACATAAGCGTGTTATTGATATTGTAGAGTGGACCCCTCAAACAGTTGATGCATTGATGAAGCTAGAACTTTCATCAGGTGTCGACGTTGAAATTAAGCTTTAAGGAGTTTTGAAAAATGAGAACAGGTCTTATTGCAGAAAAAGTAGGTATGACCCGGCTCTTTACTGAGGATGGAAATCATATACCTATTACAGTCCTTAAAGTGGATGGCTGTCAGGTTATCGGGCATAAAACGCAAGGACAGAATGGGTACACAGCGCTTCAAGTTGGAGCCGGAAAAAAACGTTCAAGCTTGATTAAAAAGCCAATGCGCGGTGTATTTGCAAAAGCAAAAGTTGAGCCAAAACGTAAAATTGCAGAATTTCGCGTGGATGAAGACGCTTTACTTGATGTTGCGACAGAAATTAAAGCCGATCATTTTGAAATTGGTGCGTTTGTAGATGTTTCCGGCCTTTCTATTGGTAAAGGCTTTGCTGGCGCTATGAAGCGTTGGAACTTTTTGGGCTTGCGTGCGAGCCATGGTGTCTCAATTTCTCATCGTTCACATGGTTCGACAGGTCAATGCCAAGATCCTGGAAAGGTCTTCAAAGGTAAGAAGATGGCAGGACAGATGGGAAATAAGTGTATCACGATGCAGAACTTGAAAGTTGTGCGTCATGATTCTGCGCGAGGCCTCTTGATGATAAAGGGGGCTGTACCAGGAGCAAAAGGCACATTTTTGAAAGTTCAAGATGCTGTGAAAAAAATAAAGAGTTAAGTGGTTTTAGAAAATGAAGTTTTCTGTACAAAATTTAGAAACTAGCAAAAAGGTCAGCGATCTTGAGCTTTTAGAGAGTGTATTTAATGCGCCAGTTCGGCGTGACCTCTTGCACCGTGTGGTGAATTGGCAACTTGCGCGCCGTCGTGCGGGCACCCATTCTACAAAAACAGTGGCTGAAGTGAGTGGGACAGGCAAGAAACCCTTTCGTCAGAAAGGGACTGGAAATGCACGTCAGGGAAACAAAAGATCTCCTTTGCAACGTACAGGCGGTGTTTCTCATGGTCCAAAGCCACGTGATTATGGATTTAATATTTTGAAAAAAGTACGCAAATTTGCCTTGCGTTCTGCCCTCTCTTCCAAGTATAAGGGTGGTAACTTGTTTATTGTTGAATCTTTGGATCTAAAAACAGTAAAGACAAAAGATCTTATAAGAATCCTAGATAAAAATAACTGGAAGAAGGTTTTGTTTATCGATGGAGAGCGTGTTCCGACCAATTTCGCGTACGCTTCCTCTAATATTATTGGGGTTGATCTGCTACCACAACAAGGAGCGAATGTGTATAGTATTTTGAGGTCTGAGAAACTTGTTTTGACTAAAGATGCTGCGCGCCATTTAGAAGAACGATTAAAGTGAGATTGAGTGATGAGAAATCAAAAATTATTATCTGACGAAAGACTGTATGATCTTCTCCTGCGCCCTGTTGTAACAGAAAAGTCAACAGAGCAAGGGACTTTCAATAAATATACCTTTGTGGTACCGCTTGATGCAGCGAAGCCTCAGGTTAAGCAAGCGGTGGAAAAGCTTTTTAATGTGACAGTGGAAGCAGTACACACGATTAAGTTACCTGGTAAAGTGAAACGTTTTCGTGGTCGCTTGGGCCAACGTTCTGACGTAAAAAAAGCGATTATTACTGTAAAAAAAGATCAAACAATTGATGTAAGCGTGAGTATATAGAACCATGTCCTTAAAATATTTCAAACCTGTTACATCTTCTACGCGCCAATTAGTTCTAGTGGATCGTGCTGATCTATGGAAAGGGCAACCCCTCAAGTCATTGACGAAAGGGCTGACGAAGTCTGGTGGGCGCAATAACAAAGGGCGCATAACAACACGTCACCGGGGTGGTGGGCATAAGCGTTCTTATCGTCTTATCGATTTCAAACGTAAAAAATTTGATATACTTGCAACGGTTGAACGCTTAGAATTTGATCCAAACAGGACAGCGTTTATTGCCTTGGTGCGTTATGACGATGGTGAGAAATCCTATGTTTTAGCGCCACAGCGCCTGGTCGTTGGAGATAAAATCCTTTCTGCACGAAAGGCAGACGTTAAGCCTGGCAATGCGATGCTTCTTGAAAGCATTCCTGTTGGAACAATTGTGCACAACGTTGAAATGAAACCAGGGAAGGGTGGGCAAATTGCACGCTCTGCTGGGGCGTATGCACAATATGTTGGACGTGATTCCGGTCATGCCTTACTTCGGTTAAACTCTGGTGAGTTGCGTATGATCCCTCTTGAATGTATTGCAACTGTTGGCGCTGTGTCAAATCCAGATCAGAAAAACATTAGCCTCTCTAAGGCTGGTCGTAACCGTTGGCTTGGACGCCGCCCTTCTGTGCGCGGTGTTGCTATGAATCCGGTTGATCATCCACACGGTGGCGGTGAGGGAAAAAGCTCTGGTGGCCGTCACCCTGTCACACCATGGGGTGTGCCGACTAAGGGCAAGAAAACACGGATGAAAAAAAAATCATCGGATAATTATATTGTGACGCGTCGTAAAGCGCGTAAAAAAAGATAAAAAGGAGACACTGTAAGTGGCACGTTCGGTTTGGAAAGGACCTTTTATTGATCCTAATTTGTTTCGAAAAGCAGAGAAGGTGCGTGAATCTGGTCGTAATAATATAATTAAAACATGGTCTAGACGCTCGACTATTGTTCCGCAATTTGTGGGTCTGAATTTTGCTGTATATAACGGTAAAAAATTTGTTCCTGTTTTTGTAACAGAAGATATGGTTGGGCATAAATTTGGCGAATTTTCAGTGACGAGGACATATTATGGTCACGGTGCTGATAAAAAAGCGAAAAGAGGTTAGTAATGGGTAAAAATTCAACCCCACGCATGCTGAAAGAAAATGCGGCATTAGCCGTACATCCAATGTTGCGCGTATCTCCCCAAAAGCTCAACTTAGTTGCGGGGCTGATTCGTGGGAAAACGATAGAAAAGGCTTTGGCTAATTTAATGAATTGCAGCCGCCGCATTTCTGACGAAGTAAAAAAGGTTGTGGGAGCAGCTGTTTCCAATGCTGAAAATAATCATAATTTGGATATTGACAGATTGTATGTAGCTGAGGCGTCTGTCGGCAAGGCTGTGGTGATGAAGCGTTTTCGCCCTCGGGCACGTGGCCGATCTGGTAAGATTTTAAAACCATTTAGCCGTTTGAGGATTATAGTTCAAGAGCTCGAGGAGACTAAATAATGGGTCAAAAGGCCAACCCTATTGGATTACGTCTAGGTGTCAATCGTACATGGGATTCCCGTTGGTATGCGGAGAGAGACTATGCAAAGAATCTACAGCAAGATATTGAAATCCGTAGATATATTATGAAAAACTTGAAGCAAGCGATGGTTTCTCAGGTGATTATTGAACGTGCAGGAAAAAACCCACGCATCAATATCCGTGCAGGACGCCCTGGCGTGGTGATTGGTAAAAAGGGTGTGGACATTGAGAATTTAAAGAAGAAACTTTCTCAAATTGCAGGAAAAGAAGTTTTTTTAAATATTTTAGAGGTTAGAAAGCCTGATATTGACGCTGTCTTGGTGGCTGAAAATATTGCAAGCCAGCTAGAGCGCCGTGTTTCTTTTCGCCGTGCGATGAAAAAAGCTGTCCAATCCGCATTGCGTGGCGGAGCTGAGGGCATTCGCATTAATTGCTCTGGTCGTCTTGGTGGAGCAGAGATTGCTCGCATGGAGTGGTATCGCGAGGGGCGTGTCCCATTGCACACATTGCGCGCAGATATTGAGTATGGTGTTGCAACATCATTTACAACATATGGAACAATTGGCATTAAAGTGTGGATCTACAAAGGCGAGATCATGGGACACGATGCTATGGCGCAAGATAAGAAAAAATCTGCGGATTTGGTGTCACGTTAAAGATAGAGAAGTAGTATGTTAGCTCCAAGGAAAACAAAATTTAGAAAAGCCTTCAAAGGAAGAATTCATGGGAATGCTAAAGGTGGAACAACGCTGAATTTTGGGAATTATGGTTTGAAGGCGACTACGCCTGGCCGTGTGACAGCACGTCAGATTGAGGCAGCACGTCGCGCCATTACGCGCCACTTACGCCGTTCTGGTCGTGTATGGATTCGTATTTTTCCAGATCTTCCTGTATCCCAGAAGCCTGCTGAAGTGCGTCAGGGAAAAGGTAAGGGCGCGGTTGAATATTGGGCAGCACGGGTGCATCCTGGTCGCATCATGTTTGAAATTGAAGGCGCTGAACTAGAATTAGCCGAGCGCGCTTTTGAGCTTGCGGCTGCCAAGCTGTCTGTTCACACACGTTTCGTGATGCGTCAAGGGTAGAGAGGGTTAGAAATGATCGCTGTTAAAGAATTAAAAAAGAAAAGTGCTCAAGATCTCCAAAAAATGGTTCTTGAGCACAAGAAAGAGCTTTTAAATTTGCGCTTTCAAAAATCAGGTGCACAATTAACAAATACAGCGCGTGTGCGTGAGGTGCGTCGTCAAGTGGCACGGGTTAAAACAATTTTGACAGAAATGTCGAACGAGAAGAAGTAGAGGTTAAAAAATGCCACGTCGAGTGCTGAAAGGAACAGTTGTAAGTGATAGATGCAACAAAACAATTACAGTAAAGGTTGAGCGCCGCATTATGCATCCAATCTATAAAAAATACATTGCTCGCTCTAAAAAATACGCAGCACATGATGAGCAGAATACTTTTAAGGTTGGGGATACTGTGCGAATTTGTGAATCTAATCCAGTATCTAGGTGTAAGCGCTGGACAGTTTTACATGATTCTGCGGGTACCATGGATTTGGAGAGAGGATTGTAACCATGATACAAATGCAATCAAAAATGGAAGTTGCGGACAATTCAGGAGCCCGTCTTGTGCAGTGCATAAAAGTTTTGGGTGGATCACATCATAATGAAGCTAGTGTGGGCGATGTTGTGGTTGTTTCGGTTAAGGAGGCGATTCCACGCAGCAAAGCAAAGAAGGGATCTATCCACAAGGCAGTGATTGTGCGCACTGCAGCACCTGTAAAACGTAGAGATGGGACTGTGATTCGCTTTGATAAGAATGCGGTAGTACTCTTATCTGGTCAAGGTGAGCCTATCGGTACACGTATATTTGGCCCCGTAACACGCGAACTGCGACAAAAGAATTTTATGAAAATTGTTTCTCTTGCTCCTGAGGTATTGTAATGGCTGAGCGTTGGCGTATTAAAAAAGGTGACAAAGTTGTTGTTATCATTGGTAAAGACAAAGGGAAAACAGGTGAAGTTGTATCTGTTATGCGTGAAAAACGTCGTGTTGTTGTAAAGGGAATCAATATCGCAAAGCGCCATAGACGTCCCTCTGCTGAAAATGCGGGCGGGGTTGTGGAAAAAGAGCTTTCTATACATGCATCAAATGTTATGCATGTTGATCCTGAGACGGGTAGCCCAACACGGATTGGTATAAAAATAACAGAGAAAGGTGGAAAAGTCCGTTTTGCTAAAGCCTCTGGTAAAGTGATTGATAAGTAGGTGGAATAATGTCACGATTTTCTGATTTATATAAAAACATACTGCGAGAAAAGCTCAAAGAAGACTTAGCTCTTGAAAATGATATGCAGATTCCAAAAATTAAAAAAATCGTTGTCAATATGGGTGTTGGTGAGGGTGCACGCGATTCTAAAAAAGTTGAAGAGGCAAGTCGAGAGCTTGAAAAAATTACAGGACAGAAGTCGGTCACTACGCTCGCTCGTCAGTCTATTGCAGGATTTAAGTTGCGCGATGGAATGAAGGTGGGTGCAAAAGTGACTTTGCGCAAAGAAGTGATGTATGAATTTTTAGATCGCTTGATTACTATTGCATTGCCACGTGTACGTGATTTTAGAGGAGTTGCCTCTAAATCGTTTGATGGAAATGGCAACTATGCACTAGGCATCAAAGAGCAGACAATTTTTCCGGAGATTGACTTTGGAGCCATTAGTGAAACTCGTGGAATGGACATTTCCATTGTGACAACAGCCACCACAAACAAGGCAGGTAAAGCATTGCTTAGAGCATTTGGAATGCCCTTTGCGCAATAAAGATTTGGAGATAAAAACGATATGTCAAAGAAAAGCTCAATTCAGAAAAATATAAGACGAACACGCATGTCTCAGCGTGATGCGGAAAAGCGTCAGGTTTTGCGTGATGTTATAAAATGCAAGGCGGTATCGCCTGAAGAGCGCTTTCAAGCTGTTTTGAAACTGTCTAAGTTGCCAAGAAACGGAGCAAAAAATCGTGTGCGCAATAGATGTGTGCTTACAGGCCGTCCTCGTGGTTTTTATCGTAAATTGAATTTGTCCAGAATTGCTCTACGCACAATGGCGTCAGAGGGTCTAATTCCGGGTATGGTCAAGGCCAGTTGGTAGAAAGGGTGGAAATAAAATGACAATGAGTGATCCCATATCTGATTTTCTGTCGCGCATTCGAAATGCGCATATGGCAGGGCACACGCAGGTAGAATGCTTAGCTTCCCGCATGGGTGAGCGTATTCTTAACGTTCTTCAGGATGAGGGATATATTCTAGGATTTAAGCGCGAGAACGTACGTGAAGGTGTTAATAAAATTATTGTGGACCTGAAATATTTTGAGGGGCTGCCTGCAATTAAAGAGATGCGTCGGGTTTCACGACCGGGGCGTCGCACATATTCGCCGATTCAAGGTTTGGCAAAAAACCATCATGGCTTGGGAACTGTTGTGCTTTCCACCTCTCACGGCGTTCTTTCTGATGCGAAGGCGCGTGAGCTTAATGTTGGTGGTGAAATTTTATTTGAGATCTTTTAAGGGTAGAAGATAATGTCGAGAGTTGGAAGAAAACCTATTCAAATTCCTGCAGGGGTTACCCTGGAATATTCAGGTAATATCTTGAAGGCAATGGGAAGGCTAGGTGAGCTAACGGTGCCAGTTTCAAGCTATGTTACTGTTTCTATAAATGCTACCACAGTATCTGTAACACCTATTAACGACAGTAAAGAATCGCGTATGATGTGGGGTACAGCCCGAAATTTGATTGCAAATCTTGTGAATGGAGCTGATACAGGATTTACTGTTGAATTGGAAATTCATGGTGTTGGGTATCGTGCAAACGTGCAAGATAACACACTTGTTTTGGCTTTGGGCTTTAGCCATGATGTGCATTTTCCTATTCCGTGCAGTATTACGATTAAGTGCCCAAAGCCTACAGAGATTGTTATTCATGGAGCGGATCGCCAGTTAGTTGGACAAGTTGCCGCGAAAATTCGCTCATATAGGCCGCCTGAACCGTATAAGGGTAAAGGGGTGCAATACAAGGGTTCAGTCATCCTACGTAAAGAAGGTAAAAAGAAGTAACATCATGTCAAATAGAGCTTTAAAATTGCGTCGTGCACGGCGTGTACACAATAAAATGCGTAAGCTAGCAAGTGCTGGTCAGCCTCGTTTGAGCATTTTCCGATCAAATCAGCACATTTATGCACAAATTATTAATGATGTTGAGGGCGTTACATTGTGCTCTATGTCCACAATTAGTAAAGATTTGAGGCCAAAGCTCGAGAGCACAACAAACATGAATGCCGCTGAAGCAGTTGGAAAGTATTTAGCGCGTGCGGCAAAAAAAGTAGGTGTATCTAAGGTAGTTTTTGATCGTGGACCCTATTTGTATCATGGCCGAATCAAGGCATTAGCCTCTGGCGCACGCGCTGAAGGATTAGAGTTTTAGGCTCCGTTAAGTTGAAAGGAAGACAATGTCTAAGCAGCAAAAAAATTCTAAGACAGCCCGAGAAGAGAGCCCATACATCGAAAAGCTCGTTGCTGTAAACCGTGTAGCCAAAGTTGTAAAGGGCGGTAAAAACTTTTCTTTTGCATCACTTGTTGTGGTTGGAGATGGAAAAGGACGCGTTGGCTTTGGAACGGGAAAGGCGCGTGAAGTGCCCGAAGGTATTCGTAAAGCGACAGAGCGTGCAACACGTTCTATGATACGTGTACCCTTGAAAGAAGGGCGAACATTTCATCATGATGTCATAGGACATTTTGGCGCAGGACGTGTAGTGCTTCGTTCAGCGCCGCCAGGTACGGGGGTAATTGCAGGTGGGCCGGCTCGTGCAATTTTTGAAGCACTTGGCGTTCATGACGTTGTTTGCAAATCAACCGGCACATCGAACCCACACAATATGGTGCGTGCGGTTTTTGATGCGTTTGAACATACATATTCGCCGAGACAGGTTGCCGCACGTCGCGGTAAAAAGGTAAGCGATATTTTGGGGAGCCGGAGTAATGAGAAAACGCGGGTGAATGCATCAGATATTCATGAAGAGGGTGCTGCGTGATGTCAAAATCATCTAAAAAGATTACAGTAACACAAAGTGCAAGTCCTATTCGTCGTCAAACCTATCAAGCGGAGTGTTTGAAAGGATTAGGCCTTGGCAAGATCAATCGTGTACGTGAATTGGAAGATAATGCAACGGTGCGTGGCCTGATTAAGAAAGTACAGCATCTGTTGCGTGTTGAGGAATAACAGGAGGAGCATTCGGTTATGCGTTTAAATGAACTGCGTGATAATATTGGCGCGACACGCGCTCGGACACGTGTGGGGCGTGGAAAAGGGTCGGGAAAAGGGAAGACTTGCGGTCATGGATATAAAGGACAAAAAGCTCGTTCTGGTGTTGCTATAGATGGTTTTGAAGGTGGTCAAATGCCATTGCATATACGCTTACCCAAACGTGGGTTTAATCCGCACAAAAAAATAGAGCATGCTGTTGTGAATGTAGGACGTCTACAAGAGGCTATTGATGCAAAGAAGCTAAATGAGAACGTGGATGTGACAGTTGATGTCTTGCACGCAGCCGGCCTGATTCGCGATACGAAAAGTCCTGTGCGTTTACTTGCCAAAGGTAATCTTAGGTCAAAACTTAACATAAGCGTGCACCATTCCTCCAAGAAGGCTGAAGAACTTGTTAAGCATGCAGGTGGTTCAGTGACGATTATAGGTGTAAGTCAAGCGAACAAAACTTAACGCTTTAAAAGTTATTTTTTAAATCTTATAAGAAGGGATATCAGAATTATGTCTTCAGCTGCTGAGCAACTTGCTGAGAATTTAGATTTAAGTGTATTCTCAAAAGCAAAAGAGCTTAAAAAGAGGATATGGTTTACCTTAGGCGCTTTGATCGTCTATCGTTTGGGCACATATATTCCTCTTCCAGGTGTGGATCCTCAGGTGATGGCGGATATTACAAAAAGTACTTCAGGCGGTATTCTAGGAATGGTCAATATGTTCTCTGGTGGAGCGCTGGGACGTATGACCATTTTTGCGATTAATGTTATCCCTTACATCTCAGCTAGCATTATCGTGCAGCTCATGTCTTCTGTCTATCCACCTTTTGAGGCACTGAGAAAGGAAGGGGAAAGTGGTCGTCTAAAACTCAACCAATATACACGCTATGGAACGGTTTTATTGGCAACATTTCAAGGTTTTGCTGTTGCAGTGAGTTTAATGCGACAGGGGGCTGTTGATATGAACCCCATGATTTTTCAGGTGTCGACAGTTATTATTTTGGTGGGTGGTACCGTATTCCTCATGTGGCTTGGCGAACAGATTACCGCACGTGGTATTGGAAATGGTATCTCTCTAATAATTTTCTCAGGTATTATTGCAAACTTACCGCAATCTGCTCTTAGCATGCTTGAAATGGGGAAAGATGGCACGTTTCCGTTTACTTTTATATTAGGTATTGTGGTTCTTATTGCAGCTGTCATCTGTTTTATTGTTTTTGTAGAACGATCCTATCGCAAGGTGCTGGTACAATATCCTAAACGCCAAAAAGGCAACAAGATGTATGGTGGGGAAACATCCCACATTCCCTTGAAGCTCAATGCTTCTGGTGTTATACCCCCAATTTTTGCGAGCTCTATCTTGCTCTTACCGTTAACGGTTGCTAGTTTTGCAGCGGAGAATGGTCCCGAATGGGCGCAGACGCTCATGTTCTATCTGGGTCACGGGCGACCTCTGTATATGGTTTTGTTTAGTGTCCTTATTGTTTTTTTTGCTTTTTTCTATACAGGCATTGTTTTTAACCCTACTGAGACAGCAGAAAATCTTAAGAAATCTGGTGGGTTTATCCCCGGCATTCGCCCTGGTGTTAATACAGCTGAGTACTTTGACTATCTGTTGACACGGCTAACAGTTATGGGAGCGGCGTATCTCGTGTTTATTTGTATCTTACCAGAGTTTTTGATGGTCAAATACTCTCTTCCATTTTACTTTGGCGGGACCAGCTTATTGATTGTTGTGAGTGTAACCATGGATACAATTGGCCAGGTTCATTCTCACCTGCTTGCGCACCAGTACGATAGCCTTTTGAAGAAAGCGAACCTGAAAGGGAATCGTCGATGAACATCATACTTCTTGGCCCTCCAGGCTCTGGGAAAGGGACGCAGGCTCAGTTCTTAAAAGAACAGTATGGGTTGTTGCATCTTTCAACAGGCGATATGCTGCGCCATGAGGTATCGATGGGCACTTCTTTAGGGCTGAAGGCCAAGGATTTAATTGATTCGGGGCAATTTGTTTCTGATGCCCTGATTTTAAAAATGATCGGGCAATATTTGGATCAACCAGATTATAGCGTAGGCATTATTTTAGATGGATTTCCACGAACGCCAACACAGGCAAGCGCATTAGATGCCATGTTAAAGGATAAAGATACGACGCTTGATCATGTAATCGAACTTCAGGTTGAGGAAAAAGTTTTAGCGAAGCGCATTATTGGGCGTTATAGTTGCCAGCAATGTGGCGCAGGGTACAATGAGTATTTTAAGCTACAACAAGAGCCGGGTGTTTGTGATGTGTGTGGTGGGCATGAGTTTAAACGTCGTGCTGATGATGAAGCAGAAAAATTAAGGACACGCTTAAAATTGTACCGTGAGCAAACCGAGCCTATTCTCCCGTATTACATGGGGAAGGGGATTTTTAAAAAGGTGGATGCGGCACAAGACATTAGTGATGTCTCTTCAGATATTACCAGGATTATTGAGGGTCCAGCATAAAAGGCTTGACGAACGCAGTGACTCTAGATAGAACAACAACTAACCAATTGTAAGAAGGAGTATAAAATAGTGGCTCGTATTGCTGGTGTCAACATACCCGCTCAAAAGAATGTTGAAATTGCGCTAACATATGTTTATGGTATTGGGCGTAAGATGGCCGGTGATATTTGTCGACGTGCAAGTATTGATCCAACGTGCCGTGTCCATGTGTTAACGGATGAGGAGGTTGCACGTATTCGCCATGTCATTGATGAAAGGCATCAAGTGGAAGGAGCGCTAAGAAGCGTCGTTACACGTAACATTAAACGTTTGATTGATCTTGGTTGTTATCGTGGATTGCGTCATCGCAAGGGATTGCCTGTGAATGGGCAACGTACACATACAAACGCACGTACACGTAAAGGTAAAGCAAAACCAATCGCTGGTAAGAAGAAATAGTAGTAGGATAAAATGGCTCAAAAGCAAACAGGAAAAGTACGCCGTCGCGAGAAGAAAAACATTTCTTCTGGCATTGCGCATGTCAATGCAACATTCAATAACACGTTGGTAACGATTACAGACCTTCAAGGCAATACCATTTCCTGGTCATCTGCAGGCGCACAAGGGTTTAAGGGATCACGTAAGTCGACCCCATTCGCTGCACAAATTGCCGCAGAAGTGGCTGGTGAAAAAGCGAAAGAACATGGTATGAAAACACTTGTGGTGTATGTCACTGGCCCGGGCTCAGGTCGCGAATCTGCTTTGCGTGCATTGATGGCAGCGGGATTTGAAATTACGATTATTAGAGATGTGACGCCTGTACCGCATAATGGTGTGCGTCCACCTAAGCGTCGTCGTGTATAATTGAACGGAATTTGGGGGAAACTGTGCTACAAGATAACTGGCAAAAACTAATTCAACCTTCAGAAGTGACCTTAAAAATTGAAGGCTCTAATTTAAACAAAGCTCATCTCGTTGCAGAGCCTTTTGAACGCGGGTTTGGCTTGACTATTGGGAACGCGCTACGTCGTGTTTTACTTTCCTCCATTCGTGGGGCGGCTGTTACATCCATAAAAATCGAAGGTGTTACACATGAGTTTACGGCTGTTCCTGGCGTTTTAGAGGACGTGACAGACATTATTTTGAATGTTAAAAATCTAGCGCTTAAGATAAACAGCGAAGGTATTAAGCATATTAGTGTTGCGTTCAAAGGACCTGGTGCTGTTAAGGCGTCTGATATAGAAACAGGTTCTGAAGTTGAGGTATTAAATCCTGATCTAGTGCTCTGTCATTTAGACAAAGAGGCCCAGTTTATGATGTCTATGGTTGTTGAATCGGGTTGTGGCTATGTGCCTGCGAGTCAAAACCGAAAAGAAGGTTTACCTATTGGTACAATTCCTGTTGATGCGCTTTACAGCCCAGTGCGCCGCGTATCCTATAAAGTGGAAGATACGCGTATTGGGCAGGTAACTGACTATGATAAATTGATCTTGGATGTTGAGACTGATGGATCGCTTACCTCTGAAGATGCAATAGCCTTGGCTAGCCGAATTTTGCAAGATCAATTTCGCCCCTTTGTAAATTTTAAAGACCCAATTGATCTGCCTGTAGCGTATGAAGGAGTTGAAGATATTGTTCCGAAAAATCTTTTGAGACGTGTTTCTGAGCTTGAGCTTTCTGTGCGTGCTGCAAACTGCCTGAAGAATGATAATATTATTTATATTGGCGACCTTGTTCAACGCACAGAAGCGGAAATGCTGAAAACACCAAACTTTGGTCGTAAATCACTGAATGAAATAAAGCAAGTTCTGTCGGATATGAATTTTCATCTTGGTATGGAGGTTGACTGGCCACCGGAGAACATGGAAGATTTAGTAAAGAAACTTGACGACCCTTATTGAGCTAGAAGGAAAGGAAAAGACACATGCGACACTTAGTGCATGGACGTAAGTTAAGCAGAACAGCGAGTCATCGTAAGGCTTTGTTCATGAATATGGCACGGGAATTAATCACGCATGAGCAAATTAAGACAACGTTGCCTAAGGCAAAAGAGTTGCGTGCGGTTGTTGAGAAACTTGTGACGCTGGGAAAAAAGGGAACGCTGCACCATAAGCGTCAGATTTTATCACGCCTGAATAATGATAATACTGTTTCAAAAAAACTGCTAGGAGAAATAGCTACGCGTTATAAAGATCGTTCTGGTGGATATACACGGGTTTTGAAAGCTGGTTTCCGCTATGGAGATAATGCACCGATGGCAATCATTGAATTTGTGGCGCGCCCGGATCCTGTAATTGGCGGGGGTGCTGCTGATAAAGAAATTGACAAAAAATCTTAAGGCCTCTTTTGAAGAAAAGATCAATTAAAGATATTGCTTCACTAGTAAACGTGCCTATATTTTTTCGTGCGCAGAGAGGAAGTCTTGAGGAGAAGTTTTTCTCTTTTTTTACTGTTCGATAAAGCGTGCCCATGCTTTTTTTATGTTCAAGGGGGTGTGTGCATGGACATACACGATGATGGGTGATTCCCGGTTAAGAGCGTTGAAAAAAGTATGGGGTGGATTTTCTCTTAAGGCATTTTTTCTCAGCCATAAAGGTGTAGCTGTATTCTGCGTCTAAGGCGCTAACACGATGCTATGTACAAAAATATCAATCGATCGCATAGGCTTTATCTCGTTCTCTCGCGGCGTAGATATAAGAAACATTACCTGATTATATTCTTGAATTTACACAAGTGATACTTAGACACGGGATTGTCATTCAAGTGATCAAGGTCCCCAATCGATTCATTGAAGAGCATTCATCGAGCGTAATCGCAATTAGAAGTCAACCATTTTGTTGAATACGCTGACCTATACCACTACACGGGTACGGCGAGTAGTTTTGGGTTGCTTGATGCGGTTAGAATGTATCCGAATACCATACAAGAAGCGCACGAGGGTGTGCGCGGAGCGTACTGTATGGGGGCTTCCTGGCTCTTTAAGGATGCATGCGGGAGCTTATGTGCTGAAAGAGAGTAAGATTGTCTTAAGCACATCTTGCAATACCACGACATGTGGGAAGTAAAAGTTATATAGGGTTGCGCATGTGCTATGGTAGTTTTAGTGCACAGGAGATAAAAGGAGTTTTTGCATTATGTCTCATAATCTGATTGAAATTACAGAAATAAGCCACGATGTTGTTTTAGATATTGTGTATGCAACAAAAAATAATTTTATGGGGCAGGTAATTTACAAGGAACCACGCTGTTTTTTGCATAAGGATATGGTGCCTCAATTAGAGCGTTCAATTGATTATTGTGCGCAAGCTGGATACAAGCTAAAAATATTTGATGGCTATCGCCCCATGGGCGCAGTCCAAGTTTTTTGGGATGCAGTACAAGATCCTCGCTATGTCGCGCATCCCAAAAAAGGATCTATGCACTCGCGTGGTGTTGCCCTGGATGTGACGTTGGTTGAGGTGAAAACAGATATGCAGTTAGATATGGGATCAGGATTTGATGTGTTTTCTGATGCATCTCATCACTTTAATTGTGATGTGTCGGCGATAGCACAGCGAAATCGCTTGATGCTATTAGAGATTATGTTGTCTGCTGGATGGGATAAACTATCAACAGAGTGGTGGCATTATCAGGCTTTCAATGCTGAGTCATATCCGTTAATTTCTGATGATATGCTATCATCGTCCATGCATTTGATTGCAGACGCATAAAGTTTGAGCATGTATTTAAGGAATTATATTCTATTTTCATAGAATGTGTCTTTGATAACGCTTGTTGTCTGAACGCCCTTGGGTGTACGTTTGTTGTGACGCTTCGCCCGTGTTAGTGGGGAGAAAAAATTGAAAATTAGCTCCATGTTGCTTGTATTGTCTCCTATCTATGATACTCATCTAGTCTTTTTTATGCATAGATCGCTTGCTTTTATATCGTGATATTCTTACCATCTTTCTATGTACATTGCGGCACTCAAAGACAAAGTATCACATTACACTGTTGCAGAGAGAGAGTTGATTGAACACGCCTTCTGTTTTGCGGACGAGGCGCACGGTGGGCAAAAGCGTCAGTCTGGTGAACGCTATATAATGCACCCTGTGGCTGTTGCAATACTCTTAGCGGACATGAAATTAGATGCAGCCTCTGTTGTGACGGGGTTGCTGCATGATACGGTCGAAGATACACGCATCACTGTCAAAGATATAGAAAAACAGTTTGGAATAGAAATTGCGCATTTAGTCCGTGGTGTGACCAAATTATCCAAGATTGAGCTTCGATCGAAGCAGAGCACACAGGCGGAGAATTTTCGCAAGCTTGTTTTAGCTATGTCGGATGATATTCGAGTGCTTTTGGTAAAGCTTATTGATCGCCTTCACAATATGCGCACGATACACTTCATGCATTCCAAAGACTCACAAAAGCGTATCGCCTTAGAAACAATGGAGATATATGCACCTTTAGCAGAGCGTATTGGTATGCGGCGCGTAATGGACGAGCTGCATAATTTGGCTTTTAAAACACTGCATCTGGAAGCTTATGAGTCAATTGATATGCGTCTAAAGCGTATTGAAGTGGAAGGGGAAGGGCAGCTTCAATCTATCATTCAGAGATTGGAAACAACTTTGCAATACGCAGGTATTCGCGGAAAGGTTTTTGGGCGCAGGAAAACCCCATACTCCATATGGCGTAAAACTCAGCGAAAAAGTATCTCTTTTGAGCAAATCTCAGATGTACATGCTTTTCGAGTGGTGCTCCACTCTGTGGCGGATTGCTATCAAGCGTTGGGGGCGATTCACAATGAGTATCTTGTAGTGCCTGGGCGTTTTAAGGATTATGTTTCCACACCTAAGCCCAATCACTATCAGTCGCTTCATACAACTGTTATATCGAGTAATCAGTGTCGTATTGAGGTTCAGATTCGTACACAGGAAATGGAGGCTATTGCAAAATATGGCGTTGCCGCTCATTGGGAATATAAACAAGAAGGTGTATCTTCAAAGGATGGACGGCAGTATAAATGGCTGCAAGGCTTGCTAGAGATTTTAAATCATGCACCCACACCAGATGAATTTCTAGAACACACAAAGTTGGAAATGTTTCAAGATCAGGTATTTTGTTTTACGCCCGCAGGAGACTTGATTGCATTACCGTGTGGCGCGACATGTATTGATTTTGCATATGCGGTACACTCGGATATTGGCAACCGATGTACAGGCGCTAAAATTAATCTTCGCTTAATGCCACTAAGAACAGAGCTCAAAAATGGAGATCAGATAGAAATCATAACGTCTCCTAGTCATGAACCATCACCTACGTGGGAACGGTTTGTCGTGACAGGAAAAGCGCGTGCCAGCATCAGGCGATATATTCGCGGACAGCAACAATCGGAGTTCTTCGAACTTGGTTTAGCGATTGTAAAAAAAGCATGTCGTCAGCACGATATGTTGTTTTCGAAAAAGCTTTTTGAGGGCAATTTTGAGTCCTTGAATTGTGAAGATTTTGATGAGCTATGCATTGCTGTTGGCCGTGGCGAATACACGGCGCATGATGTGGCAAGAAAATTTTTTCCAAAGAATGCGATTCCCCAGCTCAATGAAGAAAAAGAAGAGAGGTTTAATTTGCCTCTTCCAAAAGCACGGGCTACTAAAAAACAAGGAAATTCATCTGGCATCATGATCCAGGGATTGGTACCTGGTATGGCAATACACTATGCGGCGTGTTGTCACCCATTGCCAGGCGATAGAGTAACAGGTGTTGTTATTACGGGTAAGGGAATTACGATTCATACAGCTGAATGCGAAACACTAGCACAATACCAAGATCAGCCAGAGCGTTTGCTCGATCTATCCTGGGATGAGGCCGGTAATGATATTTTTGTTGGTCGGATATTTATGATTTTGCGCAACCAACCTGGGGCGCTTGGGAAGATTTCTGCTATTATAGGAGTAGCACCGGCAAATATTGTGAATTTAAAAATAACGCGTCGGGCAGATGATTTTTTTGACTTATATGTAGATATAAATGTACAAAATTCAGATGCATTATATAAAATAATGGCAACATTACGAGGCTCACCTATTGTGAGTTATGTGGAGCGTCGCTAAGAAAGCAGCGATTTTCTTTGACTGAACAGCATGTTATGCGTTAGTAAGGGGGTAACTTATGTGTTACGGTGTGTGGTGTGATTTTAGGTATTGGAAGTGACGTTGTAAATATTGAGCGAATTCAGCACTTGTTGGATGTGTATGGAGATCGTTTTATAGATAAAGTGTTTACAGCTGATGAGAAAAAACGTGCGGATATACAAGATTCAGGAGCGCGTGCTGGAATTTTTGCGAAGCGATATGCCGCGAAAGAGGCTATGGCAAAAGCTTTGGGCACAGGAGTATCCAGTGGAATTTTGCTCCGTCATATCGGTGTTAAAAATCTTGGGAATGGCCGACCGGTTGTACGATTAACAGATGTTGCAGCGCGCTGTCTAGTAGAGATGACACCTGATGGTATGGAGTCAAAAGTAGAATTGAGCTTGAGTGATGATCCGCCTGTTGCGCAGGCGTTTGTGATTATTTCGGCCGTTCCTAGAAAGTAGTGAGTATTAAGAACAGGTTGATAGATGCATAAAAAATTTCCCCAATCAAAAATTATAAAAGAAATATCCTCTCTCGCCCTTGCTATTATTTTTGCGTTGACGCTTCGGACATTTTGGGCGGAACCATTCTCTATTCCATCAGGGTCTATGATTCCAACAATGCTTATTGGAGATTATTTGTATGTGGCAAAATATGGATACGGATATAGTCGGTACTCTTTTCCCTTTTGGCCGAATGTCACACGCGGACGTTTTTTGGACACGAAACCTAATCGTGGTGACGTTGTTGTCTTTGTAGGCCCTCCTGCAGGAGGTACAGGTCAAGCAACACCAGACACCCGTTATATTAAACGATTAATCGGTCTGCCGGGAGAAAAGGTTCAGATCATTAAGGGGGTCCTGTCTATAAACGATGTGCCAGTAACGCTAGAGCGTTTAGAGGATTATGAAGAAAAGAGCTCGACAGGCCGGATGCGCAAGACCCCGCGGTACCTTGAAACACTGCCGAATGGCGTGGCCCATCCAATTTTAAGAGAAGATACTGATGGCTTTGGCTTTGGAGATAATACCGACCCGTACATCATTCCAGCAGACCATTATTTTATGTTAGGTGATAATCGCAATCATTCAGGCGATAGTCGTTTTCCCAGTATGGGTCACATTCATTATGATCAGCTTATTGGACCTGCTAAGTTCAGTTTCTTTTCCATTGATTCAAGCATTATGGATTTATGGAAGGTCTGGAAATGGAATGAAATCATTCGCTTAGACCGGATTATAAAATGGATTCACTAGACTTGAACGCGCTTGAGTCAACACTAGGTTATTCATTTCAGGATGAGATCTATTTGGTGCGCGCACTTACACATCCTGGTATGGCCCGGCGCCCCGAAGAATCTTACCAGCGGTATGAGTTTTTGGGAGATCGTGTTTTAGGTTTGGCGATTGCTCACATTCTTTTCCAAAAATATCCTCGCATGTCAGAGGGAGGGTTATCGCGAGCACTGGCGCATTTTGTCTGTCGCGAAGCATTGGCAGTAATTGCAGAGCGTATCGGCTTGCCGGATTATATCATTTTGACGCAGGGTGAAAGGCGTGGTGGTGCTGCGCACAATGCATCTGTTTTGGCAGATAGCATGGAGGCTGTTTTGGCAGCCGTGTATATGGATGGCGGTATGGATACTGCTCAACAAGTGGTGCTCGCGCTCTGGACAGAAAAATTTCTTGAGTGGTCCAAGGCAATATTTGACGGAGATTCTAAGTCGCGATTGCAAGAATGGGCGCAATCCTCGGGCAAAGGGATCCCCGTATATGCTGTGTGTTCCAGCAATGGACCGGACCATGCACCTCAGTTTGTCATGGAGGTGCAAGTGCCTGGTATGACTCCAGTGCAGGCACAGGGGACTTCCAAGAAGGATGCTTCACAACGTGCGGCGCAAGGGATGTTGAATGCGGTCGAGCAATAGAGACGTAGTATGACAAAATTCGGATATGTGACTTTGCTAGGTATGCCAAATGCTGGAAAATCCACCTTATTAAACCAGCTTATGCAGGAAAAAATCTCCATTGTATCACGAAAAGCTCAAACAACGCGTATGAACATTTCAGGCATTTTAACAGTGGATGAGACGCAAATTGTTTTTATGGATACGCCTGGTATATTTCAGCCAAAAGGTCAGCTTGGAAAATCCATGGTACGTGCAGCATGGAAAGCGGTAGATAGTGCAGATATTGTTGTGTTAGTGGCGGATGCCTCACAGAACGGTGTTGTCAATAAGATAGCGCATCTGATTGATGCGCTTGCGCGCAGGGAGCGTAAAGTGATTGTTGCGCTCAACAAGATTGATAAAGTAAAGCGCACCTCCTTGTTGCCAATTGCACAAGAGTTGATGGTGGCCCCGTGTGTATCGGATATTTTTATGGTGTCTTCTACAAAAGATGATGGTGTACAGGATTTGAGTCAGTACTTGATTCAGCATATGCCAGGTGGGAAATGGTTGTATGATGCGGATCAATTGTCTGATATATCGGCACGTATCTTGGTTGCAGAGTTAACACGCGAGCAGGTATTCCATTTTATGCATGATGAAATTCCTTATGGTGTCATTGTTGTGACGGATACATGGAATCTCCTGGAGAACAAGAGCCTCTATATTGCACAAACTGTTTTTGTGACACGAGAGCAGCACAGGGCAATTGTTTTAGGGAATCAAGGTGCATCACTCAAGAATATTGGCACAGCGGCCCGCCAAGAAATACAAAATATGCTTGAGCAAAAAGTGCATTTGGATTTATATGTCAAGGTAGATCCAAATTGGCAGGAGAAGCCCGAGTACTACAACAATCTTGGATTGGAGTTTTAATGTTCTATGGAGTGGCGAGATGAAGCTCTGATTTTGCACGTAAAGCCTTTGGGGGAATGCAAAGTCATATTGGATTTAATGACAAAATGCCATGGTCGCCATATGGGAGTGACAGCTGTTTCTAAAAAAGGTCCGAGTCGTGGTACTATGCAGCCAGGGAATAAGGTGCATGTGTGCTGGAAGGCTCGTGTGTCTGAGCAGTTAGGACATTTTTCTGTGGAGCTTTTGGCTGCATCAGGCGCACTGCTCATCATGCATCCTCTGGGGATGCAGGTTTTTCGGCTTTCTAGTTTAAGTTTGCGCTTGTTTTTGCCCGAGCGTGCAGCTTATTTTTCTTTATATGCACATTTTGATATATTAACCGTACTGTGTTCGAAGGGAGGGATAGAATGTGCATATGCACATTTTGAAATGAGATTATTGGAGGCATTAGGGTTTTCCTTAGACTTAGAGACTTGTGTAGTGACAGGTGCTCGGGAGCATTTACGATATGTGTCACCAAAGTCAGGATGTGCTGTTAGTGTAGGGGCGGCAGCACCTTATGTTAAAAAGTTACTTCGTTTGCCAGAGTTTTTAGTATATAATTCTTGTGCAACGCCCGTTGACCTTAGGGATTCCTATAAGTTGACGGGATATTTTTTGGAAAAGAACTTATCTGATCTTCCGCGATTTTCCTTATGGAGGACTGTGCGGAATGATGTAATACAAGCATTATTGAATGACGAAAATTGAAAGCATAAATTTTAGAAAGGCCCTGAGTGACAGATATTTGTCATATGCTTTATCAACCATAATGTCGCGGTCTTTGCCTGATGTCAGAGATGGGCTCAAGCCAGTTAATCGTCGTTTGTTGTACGCGATGCAACAATTGAAGCTTTCCCCTGCGGGAATGACGAAGAAATCAGCCCGTATTATTGGTGATGTAATTGGTAAATTTCATCCACATGGTGAGGCGGCTATATACGATGCACTTGTTCGGTTGGCGCAGGACTTTACACTCCGATACCCATTGATTGAAGGACAGGGGAACTTTGGAAATATAGACGGGGATAATGCAGCGTCTATGCGTTACACAGAAGCAAAAATGACAGATGTTTCAGAAGCGCTTTTAGATGGTATTCGTCAAAATGCTGTGGACTTTAAAGCCACATATGATGGCGACGAACAAGAACCTGTGGTATTGCCTGCGAACTTTCCCAATTTATTAGCAAACGGGGCCATGGGTATTGCTGTGGGAATGGCTACAAGCATTCCGCCACATAATTTGGATGAACTGTGCCAAGCGATTCTACATATGGTTGACCATCCACATTCATCAGTTAAACAGCTATTATGTTTTGTGCAAGGGCCTGATTTTCCAACTGGTGGAACAATTGTAGACAGTCCAGATGTTATTCAGCGGGCATACGAAACAGGTCGAGGAAATTTTCGTGTGCGTGCAAAATATACAGTGGAGAATCTTCAAAGCGGACAATGGCAGATTGTTGTAACAGAGATGCCATATCATGTTCAAAAGGGAAAGCTTATTGAGAGAATGGCAGATCTTCTCTTGGAAAAGAAATTACCTCTTTTGGGCGATATTCAAGATGAATCAACTGAAAAAGTTCGCCTTGTCTTGACGCCTAAATCGCGTGCAATCGATCCCAATATGTTGATGGCAACCCTATTTAAGCACACAGATTTAGAGGCGCGATTTTCTCTCAACATGAATGTTGTAGATAAAAAAAACGTGCCACAAGTGATGAATTTACAGGAAGCGCTTCGTGCATTTCTGGACCACCGATTTGAGTCCCTTATGCGTTGCACCCAGTTTCGTTTGGGGCAGATCACTCGCCGTTTGGAAATTTTAGATGGATACAGTATTGCGTTTATTCATCTGGATGAAGTAATTCGCATTATTCGTTACGAAGCTAACCCCGAAAGCATTATCAAAGAACAATGGGGGCTTACAGATACACAGGCTGAAGCCATTTTAAATATGCGGCTACGGGCGCTTCAAAAACTAGAAGAGATTTCCATTGCTGCAGAGCACGCAACATTATCAGACGAGCAACGCATGCTGAATGCACTGTTGATCGATAAGTCGTTACAAGGAAAACATGTGAAGGACCAGTTGCGTGCCCTGCAGAAAAAATTTGGCAAAAAGACGACGTTGGGCGCACGCAGAACCCAATTTTCAGATGCAGGTGATGTGCAAGATATAGTGATTGAAGATGGGATGGAACGAGAGGCTGTGACCATTATTTGTTCTGAAAAAGGATGGGTGCGTATAGCGAAAGGAACGCTTAAAAGTCCAGATGATGTGAAATATAAAGCTGGTGATGCAGAACGGCTGCTCATGGCTGCTGAAACAGTGGATAAATTATTGATTTTTGTTTCAACGGGAAAAGTATATACATTACCGGTGCATACATTGCCTGGTGGGCGTGGATTCGGGGAACCTTTGAGCGTCTTATTGTCTTTAGATCGTGGGGTGAGTGTAGTGGCATTTTTGTTGTTTACACCACAAGATGATCGACGTATTTTTCTTGCCGCATCTGATGGGCGTGGGTTTGTCACCCCGATTGCAAATTTAGTTGCGCAAACTAAAAATGGTAAACAAATTTTAAATGTACCTGACAAATTGCGGGCGCAAGTGTGCATGCCTGTTGCAGGCGATTATATAGCCATTGTTGGTGAAAATCGATGTCTGCTTGTTTTTGAGACCAAGCTTTTGCCTGAGATGACTCGAGGGCGTGGTGTAATTCTCCAAAAATATCGTGGGGGGTTTCTATCTGATATTGCCTTTTTTTCCCATGAGAGTGGCCTATCTTGGAAAAAAGGCACGCGCACATACTATGAACCTGAATGGGAAAAGTGGATTGGTAAGCGTGGTGCTCCCGGGCGCTTTGTTCCACCAGGATTTTCAAGATCCAATAAATTTTAGAACTAGAATATAGGATTTTGCAGTGTGTCCATGATACGTGAGTTTCCCACAAAAATATCACAATTGATGGCGTCTGAAATATGGGGCGGGGTGTGTCAGGGGTTTGATGCATATTTAGTTGCACAGTTTATTGAACGCACTGGCGGCGTTGGAGTGTTTGTGGCTCGAGATGCCTGTCGAGCAGATGCATTCATTGAATGTTTTCGCTTTTTTAGGCCGAAAGTAGAAGTATTATTTTTCCCAGACTGGAATACACGGCCGTATGATCGGTTAGACCCTAAAACAGATATCATGGCCGCGCGTTTGAATGTGTTGGCGCAACTCAAGGCACCATCCTCTAAACACTTTCTTCTTGTTACAACAGTTTCCGCCATCGTCCAAGTAGTGCCGCCGCGATCTGCTATCGACGGACATTTATTAAACTTATCTGTTGGAGCAGTCCTAAGTCGAGATGTTTTTTTAAATTTTGCCGCCCATCATGGTTACTATCGTCTGGAGACGGTAAGAGCACCAGGTGAATTTGAGATACGCGGCGATATTATTGACATTTTTCCAGCATCTTTTGAACGACCGATCAGAATATATTTTCTGGAGGACACCATAGAACGTGTGCGTTTTTTTGATCCTATATCTCAAAAAAGTACTTCAGATCTCCTGAAAAAAATTATGCTTGTTCCAGCAAATGAGGTTTTCTTGACACACGAAACCATCGAAAATTTTTTACATCGATATCGCAATGCTTTTGGGGCTTCATCGTTACATGACCCTTTGTATAAAAGTATTGAGCAGGGGCGCTCATATCCTGGAATGACACACTGGCTACCATTTTTCTATGATCAGTCTACGTATCTTAAGGACTATCTTCAGGATGCCACATATTTTTTTGATCACCAAGCCTCTGAAGTCTTTAATACACTGACTCTGCAAATAGCTGATCATTATCAGGCGCGCATTTTTCAGTTGCAATCCAGTGAATATGTATCGTGTCGCCCTGTAACACCAGGGGATTTTTATATGGCACAAGAACAATGGAGCGACATGAAGGGTGTGCATTTCTCTCCTTTTGCCACTCCCGAAGATACCAGAACATTCGAGAGCAAGGCAGCACCACAATTTATGCCACGCAAAAACATGGAGCAAGAGATTGTGTATGCGCACATTAAGGAATTTTGCTCTACATGCAACAGCCCCATTTTATTTTCTGGAGAGACGACCGGTGATGTCGAGCGCGTGTCCCATTTTTTGGAAGGGCATGCTAGCATAAGCGTCACAACATGTTCTTCACTATCAGAGATGTCGCGCTCTAAAAGAGGTTTAGCGGTTTTAAAAATTGCGAATGGTTTTCAAAGCCCGTCTCTAACAATTTTATCTTCATTCAATTTATTTGGTGAACGTTTCAAGAGATCCGTGAAGCGCCGTTTAACGCATAAAATGCTCACACTTGAGACATCTGGATTTGAGGTGGAGGATCTTTTGGTACACCGCGACCATGGTGTGGGGAGATATGATGGCCTTGTAACGCTTGACACTGGACAGGGGCCGCACGATTACTTGCGTCTATGTTACGCTGGAGATGACCGCCTGTATGTGCCTGTGGAGCATATAGGCGTGTTGTCAAATTTTGGTAGGGCTAGAGATGTGGTGCTGGATAAGCTTGGGGCATCCGCATGGAAAAAACGTAAAGAAAATGTAGAAAAACGCATATTTGCTATTGCTGAAAAACTTATGTCTATTGCAGCAAAGCGTGCACTTGAAGTGGGTGAGGTATTAGAGCCACCCGAAGGAGCGTATCAAGAATTTTGCGACCAGTTTCCCTATACTGAAACAGACGATCAGTTGAGAGCAATGGAGGAGATTTCTAGAGACCTTGCTTGTGGAAAGCCCATGGAGCGGCTGGTATGTGGCGATGTTGGATTTGGAAAAACGGAAGTTGCAATGCGTGCGGCCTTTATCTCTATTGCGTCTGGTGGTCAGGTAGCGGTTGTTGTGCCAACAACACTTCTTGCGCGCCAGCACTACCAAACCTTTAAAGAACGTTTTCAGGGGTTTGCATTTGAGGTAGGACATCTCTCGCGCATAGTGAGCGGTCAGACACGAAAAAAAACCTTAGAAGGGCTCAAAGATGGGCGCATTCAAATTGTCATCGGGACGCACGCAGTTTTTGCAAAAAATATTTCTTTTCAGCACTTAAGTCTCATCGTTATAGATGAAGAACAGCATTTTGGTGTTGGACAGAAGGAGCGACTTAAAAATCTACATCCTGGTGTACATATGTTAAGCCTGTCTGCAACACCCATTCCGAGGACACTGCAAATGGCGATGACTGGTATTAAAGCAATGAGTCTCATTGCAACACCACCGGCGAATCGTTTGGCGATTCAGTCATTTGTTCTGCCCTATGATAGCGTGATTATTCGGGAAGCTGTGTTACGCGAATATTATCGCGGAGGACAGGTCTATTATGTGTGTCCACGTTTGTCAGACATAGATAGTGTGTATCATGCCTTGACAACGCTTGTTCCTGAAGTGACTGTTGTGATAGCGCATGGCCAACTTCCTACAGCGCAACTTGAAAAAGTGATTACAGATTTTGCAAATGGGATATATCAGGTTCTGTTATCAACAAGTATCGTTGAGTCTGGCCTTGATATTCCCTCAGCCAATACATTGATTGTGCATCGATCAGACATGTTTGGGTTGTCTCAGTTGTATCAGCTGCGTGGCCGTGTGGGTCGTACTACAACTCGTAGTTACGCGTATTTTACGCTGCCACCATATCGTTATTTGGCAGAAAAGGCACAAAAACGTCTTGAAGCACTGCAAGTGTTAGACGGTTTGGGCGCTGGATTTTCTGTTGCAACGCATGATATGGAGATTCGGGGGACGGGCAATCTTGTAGGTGCAGAGCAATCGGGTTACATAAAGGAAGTAGGACTAGAGCTTTACCAAAGCATGCTACAAGATGCAATTCAATCCCAAACCAAGGACGCAGTCCCTGCTGAAAAAAGGGATTGGCATCCACAAATTAATATAGTGATGGAAGTACGCATTCCTGAGAACTATGTTTCTGATTTGGGGATGCGCCTGGGCTTGTATCGGCGGATTGCGAATCTTCAAGGTACAAGTATGATAGATGATTTTCGGGTAGAGTTAATTGATCGTTTTGGCTCGTTACCAGAATCGGTTGAGAATCTGCTAAAGATTGTGGTGTTGAAAAAACTATGCCTGTCCCTGTATATTGAAAAAATTGATGCGGGGGATAGAGGTGCTGTGTTTACCTTTTACAAAAATCATTTTCCAAATCCCGAACAGTTGATACAATTTGTGACAGAACACAAAGATTTTCTAAAGTTGCGTCCAGATCAAAAGCTTGTTTTATTGAGGGATTGGCCTGATGTGGATGCGTCACTTGAAGGGATAAAGTCATTTTTAGAAACATTTTCTTCCTCTGTATTATAACCTTTTCTTGCACATTGAATGGACATTCGGTGGACGACTGTATTGAAGGTATTTTTCCTCATTCCTTTGTAGGACTATCTTTGATTGATCTTGAAACAGGAGAAGAAGTTGTGCAGCACAATAGTAATAAATTATTTTCTCCAGCGAGTACAATAAAAGTAGCAACCGCCATTTTTGCACTCAAACGTTTGGGTTCATCGTATCAGTTTACGACAGCACTGTATAAAAAGGGGCATGACATTTATGTGTACTTTTCGGGAGATCCTAATCTGCGCTTGAGGAATGTAGAACGCTTGTTTGAAAAATTTAAGGACGTTTATGGACTCAATATCCAGGGCGATATTTATATTGTAGAGCCCTCCTGGCCCTTTGCTCCACACTCAGAAACGTGGGCAGTTGAGGATACACATTTTTGTTATGGAACTGCCGTTCGTCCCTTTACGGTGAATGAAAATGCATATAGATTTCATTACAAAAACCAAGGGAAGGGAAAGGAGCCACAACCTGTTGATCACACACATCCTTTAGGGTTTCACGTTGTGCATGAAGTGGTCACAGCCTTTTGCCCAGAGGGGGTCGCGGATGAAAATTGTGCTTTAGATCGAAAGGATGATCTTTATGGCACTCGGATTTTTGGTCATATGCCCCATACGCTGAAAGAACTGAATTTGTGCTTGCCACTCCTGAACAAAGAAAGGTTTGCTGATGGCGTAGTTCGCACAGCGCTCTACAGGACCCAACTATCATTCAATGGACGTATTAGTTTTGCTGATGCAGTACCTGCTGGAGCCCAAAAAGTGGAGGTGGAGCGCTCACTACCTATGCGAGCATTGCTTCAAGAAATGCTTGAGACATCTAATAACTTATTTGCCGACATCATATTCTTGACAACAGCACTAGATGTTGATCCTAATGTAAAAACATGGAGGCGTGCTGCACAGGGGATGCAGTCATATTTACAAGATGTCTATGGTGTTGAATTAGAAAATAGCTGTTTTTTGGATGGTTCTGGAATTGGGCGTCCAGCACTTATAATGCCACAGCAAATGAGTAAATTGCTGAAAGAAGTTTATAACGATAAGTATATTTTTGATGCGCTGAAAACTATGTTCACAGTACCAGGCGGACGCGGATTTCCTAAGGGAAAATTTATGCATTTTAACAATAGCCTATGGATTAAACGCGGAAGCATGAACGGCATTTTTAATATGACGGGATATGTGCAAGATGGGTCGGGGAGATTGTATGCGCTGACCCTTTTGATAAATCATTTTCTAGAGCAGCCGTCTGATCAGTACAATAAGGTGGAGCGTCTTTTGAAAACTATTATACCTTGATAGAGAGGGTGAAAAATTAAGTTTCTATGTTTTTCTCTTCTTGTTAAGCGCTTTATGTGGCGATAGTGAACGCGCAGGCTGTAACGTAAGTGCGGATTGTAATATAAATGTAAATAAAGGATGTACTGGAACAGACAAAAATATTGGAACAAGATAGCAGTACAAAAGAATGCGAACAATATTTAAAAAAATTTTATTAATTTTAAGATTAATAGGCATGAAATACAGAGGCTCTCTAAAATACAGAGGCTCTCTATATGAATCTGCGTCTAATATGCGAGGTATGAGTATGCATGAAAAAAAGTGACCGCTTCTCCTGGAGCGTCAAGTCCCTACAGAAGAAAGAAGAGAAAATCCGTCATTGTACGTGCTGCTGACAAGGGTTTTTAAGCCCTTGGTATCTCAGTGCGGCGCCAACTAGTGGATCCTTTGAGTGTCCTTTATTTTGAACAAATCTTCACTGAAGAGCACGGCAACAGTACGATGGTATTATTTAGATAATGCTATAACATATTATTTTCTACTATCATTGATCTCGGATCTGGATTCACACAAAATTTTTTATGGATAGATAGACGTTGTTTCAAGTGTCAACGGATTTTTTTAAAATATCAGATTATGCTTTTCTAATACCGAATGATGTGCGAGCAGACGCTTACAAAAAGGGTATGACTGTGGGACTCTTAAATACACGGCTGTTGAATCAAACGATGGAGGTGAGAGTTTAAGCGCACAATAGGCGCTCTGCCTAGGATCGGAGTGGACTGGATTTTTGTGATACCAGGAGTGGATGAAGTGATGGAAATTGGCACTTGCTGATGAGAGGCGGAGATAAGCAATCTCCTAATTTTGTTCCGGAAGAAGGGTAAAATCAACCAAGATAAATTTTGTGCAGATGTGCGATGGAGTGCTTTAATCTCCTGTACGTGTTCGGGAAAGTGAAAAAATTATGACTTATTTTGCAACACATGAGCCTTTCGTGTAAGTGGTACCACGCCAGGTATCGCTGTGTAAAAAAAGATATCAGGTAGGTACACGTGGAATCAAAAGAGCGTCAGTATGTATATGACATTGAAAGGCGACGGTGTTTTTTCTTTTCCTTTGACAAGACGGGCGCGCACTTGCAACACTAGTATCATGCGTTTATTTCTTGTGTTTATGTGTTGTGCATTCTATGCATCATCAGTGATAGCAGAGGATTTTCTTTCTTGGAAAAAAGGTTTTTTAGCACAGGCAAACGCACAAGGGATTACTAAAGAAACACTCAAAAAAGCTTTTCAAAATATCGATGGCCCTATTTTAAAAATTATTCAGCTTGATCGAAACCAAGCAGAATTTAAAGCGAGCTTGAACAGTTACCAAAAAGACCGCTTGACTCCTAATATTAAGCTAGGTCGACAGCATATGGAGAATCACAAAACATTGCTGAACACTATTGCTCAAGAAAGTGGAGTACCGCCTGAAATCATTGTCGCACTTTGGGGTATTGAGACACGTTTTGGTAAGATTACGGGAGGCTTTCCTGTTGTCCATGCATTAGCGACTCTTGCTTACGAGGGGCGCCGGAGAAAATTTTTTGAACATGAACTCCGTCTTGCATTACAAATACTTCAAGAAGGGCATGTTTCCCTTAAAGATATGCAGGGCTCATGGGCAGGTGCGATGGGACAGTGTCAATTTATGCCAAGTAGCTTTTTGGCTCATGCGCGGGATGCAGATGGAGATGGTCGTAAAAATATTTGGACATCACATCATGACGTCTTTGCCTCAATTGCAAACTATCTAAAGAGTGTTGGATGGAAGCTTGATACTGCGTGGGGAGAAGAAGTCCATGTGCCGGAACATATGATTCTCAATATGCCATCAGAAAAAGAAGTTCGCCCAGTATCGCACTGGTTAAAGGTTGGGATTATTCCACTGAAGTCTGACTACGAAGATTTATCTACACCGGCATCACTGATTCAAGTATATGACGATAAAAATGCGCGTAGTATCACATTTATGGTTTACGCAAACTTCAAAAGTATACTAAAGTGGAACAGATCTAATTTTTTTTCGCTGACAGTTTGTCAGTTATCCGATATCTTAAAAAAATAGTGGTGACGCACATGGTAAAAAACATTTTATTCTCCCTGCAGATGCTGATTCTTCTGGGGCTGACAGGCTGTTTTGTACCGTCTGTAAGGCATGAGATTGAAGAGAAGCCTATTACCTTTGATATGGATACATACAAGAATCTTCAGACCCAGGAGACAAAGAATTCCAGACCAACATGGATGGCAACAAAGGGTGAAGGGGTTTATAAGGTCGGAAAGCCTTATAAAGTAAATGGTATTTGGTATTTTCCAAAAGAAGATTATAAATACGATGAGGTTGGTATTGCATCGTGGTATGGGCCAGGGTTTCATATGAAAAATACGGCAAACGGAGAAGTGTTTGATATGAATCTCGTCAGTGCTGCGCACAAAACATTGCCTCTGCCATCGGTTGTGAAGGTAAAAAACATGGACAATGGTCGCTCCATTACAGTACGTGTTAATGATCGCGGGCCTTTTGTGAATGATCGTATTATTGACCTTTCCCGTAAAGCAGCAGAGCTGCTGGGTATTCTTGGACAAGGTACAGCCAAGGTGCACGTTCAGCTGTTGTCCGAAGAAAGCATGACGGCAGCCTCTTTAGCACAAAACAAGGTTTATGTTAAGGAGAGTGGCGCCTTGCCACCCGTACAGAATGGCTCTGTGAAGGTGACCAGTCATTCTGTGCCTAATATGTCGCCTGATGCCAAAGATTTGATGCCCGCTGGTTTTTCAGCGCATGCAGGTGTGACGCCTGCATCAAGCGCTGCTTCTATGGGGAGTAAAGATGGGGCAATTGATATTACAAATGAGGTAGAAGCCCATGATCTTACGCCAGCAGAAAAGAAAGCGCATGACCCACATCACATTATACCATCGTCTTCAGGAAACATCTATGTTCAGGTGGGGGCCTTTGGAAATAAGGATAATGCAAAACGCATGGTTCAAACATTAAGTCATTTAGGTGGTGCAAAAATATATCCCCTAGATGTGGATGGCCATACAGTGCATCGTGTCCGCATGGGGCCGTATGATGACACAGCTGATGCACGGCAGGTGCATGATGCGGTTATGGATACAGGGCATACGGATGTGAAAGTATTGATGGAATAGAATGACGGGATAATAATGAAGCGGTTTTTTTTGTGCTTACTATGTGTTGTGCGTTGTTGCGAGATGCAGGCGACTAATATTGCTGAAGGGGCAAAACAAGTTATTTTGATAGAGATGGATACGGGACGTATTCTCTTTGAAAAGAATGCAGACGCGCCCATGGCGCCTTCTTCGTTGGCTAAAATTGTAGCGGTTATGCCTATATTTGAGCGTATCAAAGAAGGACGCCTCAGCTTAAATGATACTTTGCATGTGAGCGAAAAAGCCTGGAAGAGAGAAGGGTCGCGCACATTCTTGGAGCCTAATACTACTGCAACAGTGGAAGATTTGTTGCGGGGGGTGATCGTCCAATCTGGGAACGATGCAACCACCGTTCTCGCCGAAGGCATTTCAGGGAGTGAAGAAAATTTTGCTGCAGAAATGACAAGGTTAGCAAAAAAATTAGGGGCGCAGAATACAAATTTTGGCAATGCATCTGGATTGCCGCATCCGCATAATACATCAACGGCGCGCGATTTGGCGATGATAAGTCGTGCGTTAGTGAAGCGTTATCCGCAATTCTACCCGCTTTTTGCGGAGCGTGAGTTTACGTATAACAAAATCCGCCAAGGTAATCGCAATCCTTTACTTTATAAGCCCGGTCTGAAAGTTGATGGCATCAAAACAGGGGTAACTAATTTAGGCGGATACGGCATTGTGGCGTCTGCCGTTGAAAATGGGATGCGTTTGATTTTAGTTGCAAACGGAACGTCTAACGTCAATGATCGCTCGCGTATTAGCGAATCCCTTCTGCGCTGGGGGTTCAGAGAGTTTAAAAAACATCATCTATTTTTGGCCGGTGATGTTTTAGGTGCTGCAAATGTATGGCTTGGGACGGAAGGCAAGGTAAAGCTTGTGGTTCCCGAAGACATCGTGATAGTTTTATCCTATATGGAGCAGAAAAAAATAAAGGCAACGCTTGTATATATGGATCCTATCATGGCACCAATACAAGAAGGTCAGAAAGTGGCTGAAATTGTTATTGAAATTTTAGGACAGGAAAATCTTACATTTCCAATTGTTGCGGGCAACTCTGTTGGAGAAGTCGGATCTTTTGGCCGTGCGATTTCTGCTCTGCATTCCTTGCTTTGGGGCACAGGAAAGTGAGGGATGGAAAATTCATCACCTTTGAAGGAGGTGAGGGAGCTGGGAAATCTACTCAAATCAATCAATTGAAAGACGCATTGACATTAAGTGGTTTTGAGGTTGTGGTAACGAGGGAGCCTGGTGGAACGCCTGGCGCAGAACATGTACGTGCGCTCCTTACGCAAGGAAGAAGTGATGACTGGGACGGTGTATCTGAGGCATTGCTCTTATATGCCGCACGTCGTGATCTGGTAGATAAAATAATTAGGCCTGCATTGTCACGTGGATGTTGGGTGCTCAGTGACCGGTTTTATGATTCAACGCGTGTCTACCAAGGTATTGCCCGTGGCATTGGCTTGAATGCCGTGAGCGCAATTCATCAAGTAGCACTGGGGGATTTTACGCCTGATCTCACACTGTTTTTTGATCTCTCCCCAGAGGAAGGGTTGATCCGCTCTTGGACAAGAGCGGATGATTTGGGGGGGAGCGCACCAGACCGTTTTGAACGTTTAGGCGCGTCTTTTCATAAAAAAATTTATGAAGGATATCAAACAATAATGGCAGGTGACAATCGATTTGTACAAATTGATGCAACATCATGTGTATTAAGAATTGCGCAAACAGTGTGTGATGTCGTTGCTGAGAGATTTTCAATAATACTTGAACGATAGAGAGTATCAACACATGAAAATGGCATATGAAAATGATGTGCTGTACGGTCATCAACATGTCCGCAATGTTCTCCTGGAATCACAGGCGCAGAGACGCTTGCACCATGCGTGGCTTTTTTCTGGTCCTGCAGGGGTTGGAAAAGCGACATGCACCTATCAACTGATCCGCTATCTTTTTGAGGACAGTGTCCGTGATTTTAACACAGCGATAAAAGCGCCAACCCATCAAAATCATTTGCTCAAATCTTTGGGACATCCTGACCTTTTGGTTGTTCAAGCTCCAGAAGATACACAATCCATCTCGATTGAATCAGTGAGAGAAATTAGGGAGTTTATTCACAAAACATCAGCTATGGCCCCGTATAGGGCTGTGATTATTGACGGGGTTGAGTTGATGACTCTCCAAGCCTCTAATGCACTGCTAAAAAGTTTAGAGGAGCCACCAAAAAATGTCTTGTTTTTCTTGATCGCGCACAACAAAGGCGGTGTTTTGTCAACGATCCGATCTAGATGTTTTTCTCTTGAATTTACCACCTTGCCCTTTGATATTTTTCAGGACTTTTTTGATGATATGGCCCAGGCTTATTATGCACTTTCTCGCGGTCGAGTGGGATGGGCGCTTGCTTTTGAAGATCTGGGTGGCATTACTTTGTATGATCAGCTTCTTTCGTGCTTAATAGGGATAAAAACACGTGCGTCAGATAGTTTGACTTTTGCTCCGCTTTTTTCTCGGGAAATGCAAGTGACTTCGCCTTTTATGCAAGAGCTTTTTCAGTGGTGGGTGCAGCGCTTGATACGTGGGATTGCGACAGAAGAAGTCCCCACATTTATTTCGGCAGTAGATCAGAGAGCATGGCACGTTTTTTCTGCTGACGATAATATTGAAAATTTTCTTTCGATCTCGGCAAAGCTTCCAGATGTTTTTCGTGAAATCGCGCAGTTAAATCTTGACCCTAGACCCGTACTAATGAATACTTTGCTGAGCATTGCTAAATAGATCAATAAAAGATGAAAACGTACTATATTACTACCCCAATTTATTATGTAAATGATGTGCCACATATAGGGCATGCATATACCAGTGTCGCTTGTGATATGATCGCACGCTTTATGCGCCTTGATGGCTATGCTGTTAAGTTTCTGACTGGGACGGATGAGCATGGGAAAAAAGTGGCTACAGCTGCCGATGCGTCAGGCATTGCGCCCCAAGATTTTGTGAATAGAGTGTCTCAGAATTTTCAAGAACTCTTAATAGCGATGAATTTTTCTTGCGATGGTTTTATTCGTACGACACACGCAAATCATATAACTGCCGCGCAAGCGCTATGGGAAAAAATTTCGGATAACGGTTATATATACTTGGACACATACGCTGGTTGGTATGCCGTGCGAGATGAGGCGTTTTATCTTGAGGCCGATCTTGTGGATGGAAAAGCCCCTACAGGGGCAGAGGTTGAGTGGCTGGAAGAATTAAGCTATTTCTTTGCTCTGTCTAAATGGCAGAAACCACTTTTGGATTTTTATGAGACACATCCTAATTTTATTGCCCCTTTATCGCGGCGTAATGAGGTGATGAATTTTGTCAAATCAGGGTTAAGGGATTTTTCTATCTCTAGAACAAGTTTTTCCTGGGGCATTCCTGTGCCCGGTGATCCCGCTCATGTTATGTATGTCTGGTTTGATGCGTTGACGAACTATATTTCAGCAGCGGGATACCCGGACATAGAGGGAGAAAGGTTTTACAACGTATGGCCAGCCGATCTGCACATGGTCGGTAAAGATATCCTTCGCTTCCATGCTGTCTATTGGCCTGCGATGTTGATGTCTGCAGGGCTTTCTCCCCCTAAAAAGGTGTTTGCTCATGGGTTTTGGACCAATGCTGGACACAAGATGTCTAAGTCGCTCGGTAATGGTGTTGATCCTTTTGCGCTCATTGAAAAGTATGGTGTTGATCCTGTGCGTTATTTTATGTTGAGTGAGATACCGTTTGGGCACGATGGAGATTTCTTGCATCAGTCCATGGTGAATCGCTTGAACAGTAATTTGTCAAATGATTTAGGTAATCTTGTGCAGCGCTCTCTTTCTATGATTGCAGTAAATTGCGGTAATCAACTTCCTGTATTTGGGGCTTTGACAGCTGAGGATAATACGCTCCTGGATCAGGCAAATAAATTAATTGATATTGTGCGGCCGCTGATTGTTGGAACACAAGCACTACACAAATATTGCGCGGAAATTTGGAATGTTGTGAGGGCAGCTAATCAATATGTAGACTATCAAGCTCCATGGGCGTTAAAACGGACAGATCCTGCGCGTATGCAGACAGTATTGTATGTTTTAGCTGAAACGCTTAGGTGTGTGGGGATTCTTTTGCAGCCCGTTATGCCAGCGTCAGCTTGCAAGATATTAGATGCTTTGTCTGTCCCTCAAGACAAGCGGTCTTTTTCCTCCCTTTCAGTATTAGACGCCCTCACTCCGGGTACATATTTTCCAGATCCAGAGCCAATCTTTCCGCGTATGATCGACGAGGTTGCGGATGCCTAATCTGCGGCTTATAGACTCCCATTGTCATCTTAATTATCCGGAGCTCCATGATAATCTGGATGCTGTGGTGGCGCGTGCTAAAGAAGCTGGGGTTAAGAGGTTGCTCACCATCTCAACAAAATTAGACCAAACCCATAACTTGTTGAAGATTACGGAGACATATCCTGAAATCTACGCAACGGTAGGGGTGCACCCGCACGATGTGGAAGAGGAGGGGGTGCCTAGTTGTAGTGATCTGATGACTAGAACAAAAAACCCTAAAATTGTAGGAATTGGTGAAACAGGTCTTGATTACTACTATGAGCACACAGATAGAATAAAACAGCAACAAAGTTTTATCGCGCATATCCAAGCGGCCGCTCAATTAGACTTGCCTTTGATCATTCACAGTCGAGCCGCAGAAGAAGATATTGTAGGAATTCTTCAGGATGAAAAGGTATCCGCGCGCAATAGACCTGGTGTGATACACTGCTTTTCAGGGACACGTTCCTTTGCTCATACAGCATTAGAAATGGGATTTTATATCTCTATTTCTGGTATTGTGACATTTAAAAACGCTAATATGTTGCGTGATATTGTATGTGATTTGCCTCTAGAGAAAATGCTTATTGAGACAGATGCACCCTATCTGGCGCCGGTGCCACATAGGGGGAAACCTAATGAGCCTGCATTTGTTGTGCATACAGCGCAAGCCCTGGCTTCCCTGAAAGGCGTATCTCTAGAGGAAGTGGGCATGCATACAACAAATAATTTCTTTACACTTTTCCAAAAGGCTACCGTATGACGCTTGATGTATATGCACGCATTTTGAAGGGCGCTGTATCTCAGTGGCACTCTGATTATTGAACAGTTTTGAGGTACCCTTGCTCGCTTGATGAAGACAAAAAAGTAAGATATATCTGATGGCATGTGCACAGAATGGTTTTATGTAAACATTCGAGGGCTTCTTAGCGGTGAGTTGATTATGCCTCTCAATAGAATGCATGTGTGCCCTAGATGAGCACCGCCCTGCGTCCTGCAAGACATATTTGAGCGGTGTGTTGCATGTGTATTATGGGTCTCAGCAGCACATTGATTGTGCATGCTGATCTCTCGCAGAGGCGTATCGGGCGCACATGGATTATATGATATACTGCCGTAATAATAGAATATCTCTCCAATGTTTTGCGCTATCCTACGGTGGGCTAGAACTTACTTTGATCTGAACGGCTGTATCAATACTATGCAGGATATTGTTCACTTAGCCACCTGAAGCTTGTATCCATCTTATTGTTCTTTGTTGCACAAGACATAATATGATAGAGTATAGCGTTGTTAAAGCGCCCTAAAATCTCCAGTAGCACTGGGTGTTGTGAGAAAAAGCATTCCATTATCAAAAAACACCGCTGCGATGAATGTGACATACGCCTAAAAACAGGAAGGAGCGGTGCGCAGAAGTTCTGTAAGAGTGAAAGAATAGGTAGTGTCACAAACTCTAGACGCATGTCGAGTGTGCAGACATCTTCGATCCAGAATTTACACAAATTTACCTGCGCAATACTCGTCATAACAAGACATAAGACAATTATGGCTTCTAGAAACATAACCGCCATTTTTTATGGCTCTTGGTTATGTTATGTTGACGCGTCCCTTGCATCAAGGCGTAATATGCAAAGATTGCTTCTTTGAAACAAATCCACTGTTGTATGCGTATATATGTTGTATGCATATATTATGTATTGCGGATTTACGTTCGGCATGATACAATTGTGGAATGGTTAATAAAATGGAGGAATGCAATGCGCACACTTAAAATATTTACCTATTTTTTTCTTGCCTCTTTTTTGTTTTTTGATGCTCGAGCTGGCGTTTTAGATAATATAACGGGCAAAACACGCAGGCAAGTTGTTAGTACATTGTCGAAACTAGCGTCTACAGTAGAGTTATGGATTATCAATCAACAGATGTTGGATATGCGTCGAAAGATTATGGGCGGCCATCAGCAAAAAGTTGCGCTCCAATCCTTTGACAAAGGCGCTGGAAAAGACAAAAAAGGCCATAAGAAAAGCCATTTACCTCAATCCGCACAAGGATACTTTGAGACAAGCGCACAATCTCAAGACCCTGAGGCCCCCACTCAAGTTGATTTACTGAATGAACGAGAAAAGCATTTGAGCCGTCATAGCGCAACATCACGCGGTGTTAGCACTATTCAACGAGAAGCGGATAACTTAGTTGCTAAATTTACACAAGAACTCCAAGATGCACTTGTCTCAATGAAAGCAGAAAAAGAGGTGTTGGAAGAAAATCTCGAAAAAGCTAAAACCACTAAAACAGATCCCGGGTGGTTTATGCAGTACGGCGCGACTGTTGCAGAAAAACTCGGTGGTCTTGGAAGCACACTGAGTAGTGCGATGCAAGGATTGGAGGATTCATCAGAAAAACGAAAAATGGAAAAAGTTGGAGAACTTTCAACTAAGCTTTCCAAGGCAGTTGCAGAAATTCAGTCACTGGAAGCCAAAATAAGAAATGTGAAGACAAATAATGAATATAGAGAGAAAAAAGCGAAATTAACAGCCAAAGTTTCTCGACTTCACAGTAATTTAGCAGATGTTCAGAGACAGATTGATCAAGTGTTTTCCACGCTTCTGTTGACGTATGGTGATGATGCAGAGCGCTTAGCTAAAAAGCGGGTACAACTTATCCATGCAACAGGTTGTCATGGTGATACAAATGAAAAATTAGGGGCATGCGCAGCAGACTATGGAGCATTTCTGAAAAAGAAGTTGCCAAAAGCAAAATGGCCAAGCTGCAGTTTTCTCTATGCTGAAGGAGAAGAAATTGTTGATAAAGAGGGAAACATAAGGCACCCCCTTGAGCTTTTGGAAATGATTCATCAATGTCAGCTAGATTATCTCACGAAGTATGCTTGTAAAAAACAAGATCTAAAAAGCGAGGTTTGTCGTGAAAAAATTGTGAAAATGATTCAGAAAAAACTAAGCAAGATTCGCAAAAAACTAGGAAAAAATGTAGCGGAAAAATGTGAGCGCATTACAGCTAAGTCTGGCTTAACTGCCGATGCAGTGCAATGTCTGGCACTTTCGGCTTCTGAGGGTTGGTCTTAAAGGTAGTCTTTATCAAAAAAGCGGCCCAGAAGAGGTATGGCGCCGCTTTTTTTGGGTGGATATGGGGCTCTATTTCCGGAAACTGTACAATATTTTTTTTCAAAATACCTTAAGATTATCCAGGGAAAACTCTCTCCCGTCTTTGTGTGTGAAGGATCGGAAATGACATCCACGAAATTTTTGTTCTTAGCTTCTCGTTCTGCTCATGCTTGTCTCTTTTTAAGAAAATGGTTAAGTTTTTAGAAATCCAGTGATAAGAATTATTTATTTTTTTGAACGAAGCCATCAGAACATTATAGAGCACGTAACGATTGCATGACAATAATAGTTTGAGTCCTCTTAGGTCTATTTTTGAAAAGACCAGAGGAGTGCCTATTATCTTGGAGGGGTCATTTTGATCAAGAGATGCACTTTTTGAATATTAACAATTCCCTTTTTAATTGCGCCCTTACGCAACACCACAATATGCGTCATGCAGTTTAACGAGAGTAGGGATACGATGTTTCAAGTCACTTCTTTTCCAAGGCTGGTTCGGGGATTGACAGACCGATTTATTATTAAATTTTTCTGCATATATTGTTCATTTTTGTTCTGTAGCATCATAGGAATGTTAGGTATAATTTCCATACAAAATGGCTCCCCTCTCTATGCATCTGTGTTATATATTGCTCATATAATGATAAAGTTATGTATAGTTGATAGTCGATGGCCATCGTATACAACAATCTTTTTAGGAGAATACAGTGCGTCCTAATATAACCGATCTTCATTATAGGCAATATTGCATTGTAGGGTTTGTTATGGCCATGGTTATGGGTGTTACTGTTGCGACAACATCTTTTGGCTTGGCCTTTCAAGAGTTGATCGCTCATCAATTCTATGGTTCCGAGCTCTACGTTGTACTTGGTGAGATTTCTATAGCCCTCTCTTTTGTACCTCTGATGTTCTTGTCAGGCTTGATGCGTAAATACTCTCCGAAGACGATTGTAATCTGGCAAGTGTTTTCTATGGCAGGATGTATACTTCTTTTTGCATTGATGAGGGAACATGAGTTCTCTTATGTTTTTCCCACACTTGTTTTGGCGCTAATCCACATGTTTTATCCTGTTACAACAACGATTCTACACCATAATTTGCCAGATAGTGTTCGCTCTACATTTCAAGGAATCTATAACGTCTTTTTTGGGCTATCTTTGACCGTTTCTCCGGCATTGATTAGACATTTTTATGCGCACATGGATATGCTGTATTTATTCACAACGGGTCTTTGTTTACTCTTTATTGTTCCTGCTGCGTTTTTAAAACAAGAATTTTTTGCCGCACCCCAAGCAGAGGTGGCGCAGGGTAAAAATGTCAAGACTAAAAATCATTGGTATAACAATTTTTCTATCGTTAATAGCAATCCTCTTATGTACGTCATTGTCACAGCAGTGTCTGCAAATGGTGCACTAGCAATGCTTATCGTATTTTTTGGAAAAAGTTATCATGTAGATATGATGGCAGTTGATCACATGATGGAAATTTTTATGCTAGGAGGTGTCATTCTATCAATCCCTGTAGGCGTTATTGCGGATAAATTTGGTATTGTACGTTCATTTATGTCAATGATTGTCCTAGCTCTTTTAACATCCGGTATTTTTGCACTGTCTAACGGGGATGTGGTTCCTAACGAGTTAGCGCTCTTCTTTTTTGGTGGTGCGCAATCCTGTTTGTACATGTTAATGTTTTCTTATCTGGGGCGTATTTTTAAAGGCGCAGACCTTGTTCCTGCCAATGCTGGGACTGCATCATATATGCTTTTTGCCAAACTTCTATTCATCCAGCTGTATGGATGGCTTCTGGACAGTTATAGCCACTATGGGTTAATGCGGTTTATATTTTCTTTAAATGCGTTGGTTTTGCTCATTATGGTTTTTATGATAAACGACCAAGATAAGACTGCAGCATAGGAAAAACATTGAGAATTTTCTGTATTGTTATATTGCTATACAGTTTTTATACAAGCTGACGATTGGCCTTAATGGCATTAGCACTGTCCTAACTTTTGTTTCAGTTGACGCATGACGTTGAACACATTGTTTCACAATCTATCAGCAGGAGGATTTTCTGCTACAAAATAAACAACGATCGTTACCATAATTATGGAGCCTCATAGCAACACTAGAGCACTGCATTGCAGGTACAGAGTGTCGATGCAAATCATGGAAGTGGTATTTCTTTTGAGCACCCAAAATATGTGTTTAAACTTTTTCACCGTCTTCAATCGCCATTATATATATTTTGATAGCGGGCACGGGATTGTGTGTCAAAAATTTATTTACAAAGTGGCTCTCACCTTTCTATATAATCTTTAAAAGATTAGGACATAATTGCGTATGCTATCTTTTAAAAGAAGAAACAGCCTAAAATTCCAATGTCCATGCACCGCGCCATATCGCATGTAGTATTGAAATTTTTGGCGTTCCCAACTATAATGCGCTCATAGATTTTGTATGATACACGATTGAGAGAGCGCAGATAAATGGCTGGTCATTCCAAATTTAAAAATATTATGCACCGAAAAAGTGCGCAAGATAAAAACCGAGCCAAAGTTTTTACAAAGCTAATTCGAGAACTAACTGTTGCAGCTACGCTCAGTCCTGATCCAGGTGCAAATCCACGATTGAGAACAGCTCTCTCTGCTGCCCGGGCTTCCAATATGCCAAAAGACACCGTGGAACGTGCTGTCAACAAAGGTTCTGGTGGTGACGATGGAGTCGAATATTGCGCAATGCGTTATGAAGGCTATGGTCCCGGTGGTGTTGCTGTTATCGTAGAAACATTGACAGACAATAAAAATCGTACAGCCGCAGAAATTCGTTCTATTTTTGGAAAAATGGGAGGCAACATGGGCGCCATTAACAGTGTGAGTTTTCAATTTGATTACTTGGGATGTATTACCTATCCGTGCACGATGACTGATCACGATACGCTATTTGAGATAGCAGCTGAGTCTGGAGCTGACGATCTAGAGGAGACAGAGGAAAGTTACGATATTTACTATGCTGCTGATCAGCTACACCACGCCCGAGAGGCCCTGTCAAAAAGACTGGGCGACCCTTCTAGTGCACAGCTTACCTGGAAGCCAAAAATATTGATGCCCGTTACAAATAAAGGTCATGCAAAAACACTACTCAAACTTATTGAGGCTCTAGGAGACAATGATGATGTGCAAAGCGTTGTCGCTAATTTTGATATGGATGCACGATTCATGAACGAACTACTGTAGGATCATAAAAGTATATGACGCGCATTATTGGTTTCGATCCCGGCCTACGGAATACAGGGTGGGGCATTATTGAGCATGCCAGCAACACTTTGTCATATGTTGCTCACGGTGTCGTCCGGCCACCGGAGAAAGCGCCATTAGGCGACCGTCTTGCTCATCTCTTTATGAACTTAGAGGGCGTGCTCGATCTGTACAGGCCGGACATGGCTGCTGTGGAAGAAGTGTTTGTGAGCCAACATGTGACCTCAACCCTGAAACTTGGTATGGCGCGTGGTGTTGTACTTCTTGCGCCAGCCTACAAAGCAATACCTGTGGGAGAATATGGGGCTAATAAAGTCAAGAAAACAATTGTCGGTGCTGGACACGCAGGAAAAAACCAAATGATCTCTATGGTAGGTCATCTTTTGCCAAAAGCCAAAAATATAACAGAAGATGCAGCTGACGCACTGGCCGTTGCGATTTGCCATGCACATCATTGGACGATAAACTGTAGAGTCGGGGCGTAGAGAATAAAAATGATTGCACAATTAACGGGCATAGTAAAACACACAGGCACTGCACATCTTATCATCGACGTGAACGGCGTTGGTTACCTTGTCTATACATCTAAACAAACCATCGCACATCTCACAGGTGATATTGTGTGCCTTTATGTTGAGACGCTTATGAAGAGTGAGCAGCTTGCCCTTTACGGATTTTCAACACGAGAAGAGCAATCTTGTTTCAATCTTTTGATCACAGTACAAGGTGTTGGCCCTAAAATGGCAATTTCTATATTATCTGCACTCATGCCTGCTCAAGTGTTCGGTAGCATACGTACTCAAGATCACATGTCATTCACACAAGCAGAAGGTGTTGGCCCAAAACTCGCGCAGCGTATTGTGCGAGAATTAAAAGACAAAGCAGGACAAGTCGATACTGTGTTCATGCCCAACAGCACAGCGTCGGACCCTATGAGAGCGCATATTAGAAACGATGCCCTATCTGCGTTATTGAATTTAGGGTACAAGCGCTCTGACGCAGAAGCGGTCTTCAATAAAATTGCAGAGAAAGAATCTATGACTGTATCTGCGCTTATCACGTGCGCTCTAAAAAAATTGGATAGATCTTCTTATGACTATTGATCGCTTGCTCACCCCAGAAGAACAGCCTCAAGATCAAGATAAGGCATTCGTAGATGTCGCACTTAGGCCAACAACGCTCAAAGACTTTGTTGGCCAAAAAAAATCCTGCGAGAATTTATCCATCTTTATTTTATCTGCTACGCAACGAAAACAAGCCTTAGATCACGTTTTATTGTATGGCCCTCCAGGTTTGGGCAAGACAACACTGGCACACATTATCTCAAAAGAAATGGGTGTGGGATTTCGCTCAACATCTGGCCCCATAATTTCTAAAGCGGGAGATCTTGCCGCAATTTTGACTAATCTAGAGCCCTTTGATGTGCTCTTTATTGACGAAATACATCGATTGGCTCCAGCAGTCGAAGAGGTGCTATACCCTTCAATTGAGGACTTTAAACTCGATATTATCATTGGAGAAGGCCCCTCAGCGCGATCCATACAAATTGATCTTCCGCCTTTTACTTTGATTGGGGCAACCACAAGATCAGGATTAATCACAAGACCGTTGCGAGAACGATTTGGTATCCCCCTTCCTTTGCAGTTTTATGCACCGGAAGAGCTGCAGAGCATTATCTCAACAAATGCGAAAAAACTTAACATGAATTTAACTACAGATGGTGCGCTAGAAATTGCTAAACGCTGCCGTGGAACGCCCCGTATCGCAGGGCGTTTACTCCGCCGTGTGCGTGACATTTCGACGGTACAAAACCTCAATATAATCAATGCGCATACAGCAGATACGGCATTAAAACAACTGGAAATTGATAACAAAGGCTTTGATGCCATGGATCGACGATATTTGAGCAGTATTTCTAGCAATTACGAAGGTGGGCCGGTTGGCATTGATACCTTATCTGCTTCCCTATCTGAGCAACGCGATGTACTGGAGGATGTGATCGAGCCATACCTGATCCAACAGGGATTTATCATTCGAACGCCCAGGGGGAGGAAACTGACACAAAAAGCCTTCCATCATCTCGAACTGGATGCACCACAGAGAGATTTTTTTGAGGAATAAAGAGGGGCGGTTCCCCTTATAGATCTACTCTGGATCACATAGATCTCTCGCATCATCGAGAAGGAGAAAGTACACAAGCGTTATCTACTGTTGTGCTGAACATGCAGATATCGCTGTCGGCCTTAATAAGGCCAGAGTGTTTGTGCTTTGGAACGCGGGCGCTAGATGTGTGGTGCTGCCTTGGGGTGGAGCGAGCAAAGAAGAGAGAAGATTAACTGCATTGTCTATCATACTGATGCTTTTCTGGTATGACTTCATGAGAAAAATAAATTTCTTTGTACTACGCATTAGGCATCCGATCAGAATGACAATAGACGATCTCGTGTAAAATAAATTTTACAAGACTGAAGATTAGGACTGGGATGATATTGTGATGCCGCACTTGAGCACGATAAATATGTAGCATGCCGGTACATAAGGAGCCCTTTCTTGAAAATCCTGACGTATGGTTTATTAAGGAGATGTTGATTCTCTAGACCTACATAATGCAACGCAGGTGCATAGTGTTTTCTGATCTTTTGGGACATCGTTGGCACTGCGTCAGTGTTACAGGGCTTGAGAAGCGTAATATTGGCATGTTAGGTAATACGGTCATACCATCTATATGGTAATAGATCGTGTCAAAACTTCCTATTCATGTGATTGAGAGGATACAATAGAAAGTGCGGAGGGCTTGCTCTATGATAGTCCTGCCTACCTACTGGCACAGAACAGGCCTTCTGGAATATCGGAGGGCAGGGATAGGCATAGAGAATTTCTGAAGTCAACATCTGTCGCAGAGTGTGAGAAGAATTATATTCTTCTGTGCCTCCAAATATTGCACATGCCTCCTGGGATAGTAATTTTATTGAGTGACACAATTGATGCATGACAACTCCAGCGTGTTCAGGTGAATGCGCCGCGCTTTAGTCGAGATTGACAATAAGTGTGTGAGGGGCTTCGCTTGTATTCAGCTCTTATAAACTACACACGCATGCTATGTATCATTTGATACAACTGTGTTGCTTGTCTGTAAGTCCCAAAAAAAGAGGCGATGATAGTGATTGTACAATGCCATTTTACTAGGTGAGCATGAATCATGATCGATCTGTGTATGTTGTGTATGTATAGAAGCAATACACTTTACTTTCACAAGTGCGCACGATGGTGGTATCTACATTGACTTTACGGTCTTTAATGAAAGATAAGACACTGAAAGTCCTAATTGTCTATATGTTGGTATTTGAGTGTTTCGTCTCTGTTGTAGATGCAACTTTTATATAGGCACGTATTATATAGGCACGTATTGTGTCCATCCAAGGTATGTGCAAACCAATCTCAGATTGTGCATTGCTCCTTACTGGATAGGCTATCGGTCTTCTATCAACATATTTTGTCTATACGTATATTAGACAAATTATAGCATATCGCCTGTTATATTGCGTGTATCAATAGATTGTGCACGTCTTATAACCGGAGAATGTGTGGTGTGATACTAAGAAGCTCGTTTTCCTGTGTTGCATGAGTACATGCATTTGCAGTCAGCGCTCGTTATCCTTGCATAGCAAATCAGCGCATAATCGTTGATAGTGTAGAAATGGAAAGCATAGTCTCTAAATGTTACGTGCGCTCTACGAGTAATGAACGTTACATTTACTTCTGCGCCAATTCTAGTCTATCCAATGCTATTGTTCTCAGGGCGCTACCCCTTGTAGTACTCCATCATTGATTTTCTAACCTTGTTTTGTATATCGCAATGAAAATGTTACACTAATGTTGAATCAGAGCAACTCAAGGTGTATGTCAATGACTTTTGTTGGTAAAGGGGTGGCAGTGATTAAGGCGCAGGCAAAGGTTCTGAGTGAAAATCCGGGTGTTTATCGTATGCTAGGCGAGGATCATGATGCGCTCTACATAGGCAAGGCAAAGAATTTGAAAAAACGTGTTGCGTCTTATGCACATCCAGACAGTCTACCGATGCGTATTCAGCATATGATTTCTCTCACACGCACGATGGAATTTTTCGTGTGCGATAATGAAGCGTCCGCACTTATACTAGAGGCAACACTGATTAAGAGACTCAAGCCCCGGTTTAATGTTCTTATGCGTGACGATAAAAGTTTTCCACATCTTTTAATTACCAAAGACCATCGCTCACCACAACTTTTGAAGCATCGAGGCGTACAAAGCGTTCCTGGGACGTACTTTGGTCCTTTTGCGTCTACACGTGCCGTGAATCACAGTGTTGATACGCTGACTAAAGTGTTTCAATTGCGCACATGCTCAGACCATGTGTTTAAAAATCGATCTCGACCATGTTTGCAATATCATCTCAAACGCTGTTCAGCACCATGTGTGGGGATGGTTTCAGACAGTGAGTATGCTAAAAATGTAGCACTGGCAAAGGATTTTTTAACGGGACGCACACAGCATATTCAACGAGTGCTTGAGGTGTGCATGCAAGAAGAAAGTGCCGTATGCCACTATGAAAAAGCTGCAGTGTTTCGCGACAGACTGCGTGCATTACACTGTGTGCAAGAGAATATAAATCATGATATGCCCCTTAAGAAAAGTGTGGATGTATTTGCAATTTTTGTGGCCGATGGCCGGGCCTGTATAGAGGTATCTTTTTTTCGTAGTGGGCTTTCTTATGGAAATAAAGCCTACTTTCCAATCTATAGTGGAGATATAGACACATCAGATATTTTGAAAGCGTTTATATTACAATTTTATCAGCGTTTTCCTGTGCCAAATACCATCTTGTTGAACCAAGATATTGCCGATCAAGCTCTTCTGGAGCATGGTTTGAGAGAGTTGGCGGGACATGACGTGTCAGTGCGCATCCCTAAACGAGGACAACTGGTGAAGCCTGTCGCTGCCGCTTTTCACAATGCACAGTTGGCCTTAGAACGGAAATTCCATAAGACTGTTGCGGATCAGGTGAATCTTCAGGTGATCGCCAAGTGCTTTGAGTGCGCAGAGGAAATAAAGCGAATTGAGGTTTATGATAATAGCCACTTATTCGGCACATCCCCAAAAGGTGCGATGATTGTTGCTGGACTGGATGGTTTTGATAAAACGGCTTATCGTCAATTTTGCATACGGCGCGGCGCGGGTGCATTGGGCGATGATTGTGGTATGATGCGCGAAGTTTTAAGTCGGCGCTTTCAGGAGGCCGCACCAGAAAAATTTCCAGATTTGATCATTCTGGACGGTGGAAAGGGCCAACTAAATGCTGCTAAAAAAATCTTGAATGAATTAGATCTCTCTTTAAAAGTAGTCGCTATGGGAAAGGGCCCAAATCGCAATGCAGGAGAAGAGTGGTTTTATATGGAAAATAGAAAACCATTTCAGCTACCAAAAGATAGTAAAGAGCTTTATTATTTGCAGCGATTGAGGGATGAGAGCCATCGTTTTGCAATCAACGCACACAGGCAGGCACGTCGTAAAATTTCACATGCCTCGATATTGGATCAAGTGAGTGGGCTAGGACCTAAACGTAAAAACGCGCTTCTATATTACTTTGGGTCTATAGCAAACGTAAAAAATTCGTCTGTAAAAGAGCTTGCAAAAGTGCCCGGAATTCATCAGTCTATTGCCAAATCTGTGTATGATTATTTCCATGGATAGAAATGTTTACAAGGTATGTTGAAATGGGCTTGCCAAATCTCCTCACTTTTTTAAGAATTGCCTTAATTATACCCTTTTGTATCTTGTTTTATGTGGACACTGATACAGCACGTTGGGTACAAATTGTGATTTTTTTAGTGGCATGTGCAACGGATTATTTTGACGGTTATTTGGCGAGGACACTGGGGCAGTTTTCCAAGATTGGGAGATTCTTAGACCCTATTGCCGACAAACTTTTAGTGGCAGTGACACTTTTATTTTTGTCTGGAAAAGGCGTCATCACTGGGGTGAATATGATTCCTGCTGCCATTATTCTTTCCAGAGAAATCCTTGTCTCAGGCCTGCGTGAATTTTTAGCAGAGCTGCATGTACCGATGCCGGTTACAAAAATGGCTCGGTGGAAAACAACCATTCAATTAACAGCCTTATGCGGGCTTTTAGGAGCCACTGGGGGATGGTTTACAATCTTTATACGTAATCTTGGCCTCTTATCTCTTTGGTTGGCCGCATTATTGACTATTTTAACAGGATATGATTATTTTCGTGCAGCACTCGGGTTTTTGAAAAAAGAGTAAGCAATGCGACTTTGTTTATACGAGCCAGAAATACCACAAAACACAGGCACGATATTGCGGTTGGCTGCCTGTTTTGGTGTGGGTGTGGATATCATTGATCCATGTGGTTTTCTTCTCAGTGATCGCCGATTACGACGAGCAGGCATGGATTACATTGAGCATGTGGATATGATGCGTCATTCGGATTTTACGGATTTTATGGATCAAGCAGATCGGGTTGTGCTGCTTAGCACGAAGACGTCCTTTCTTTATACGGATTTTGCATACCAGCCAGAAGATACATTAATGGTTGGCCGTGAAAGTGATGGAGTTCCTGCCCGTATAGAGAAGGAAATGATGCATCGTGTATGTATTCCTATGTGTGCGGGACAACGTTCAATGAATGTTGCTATTGCTATGAGTATAGTGCTAGGTGAAGCTTGCAGGCAAACAAACGGGCTTGATCATGGATGAACAGAAGACAGTGGCATGCGCGTGGTTTAAAGAGCTCCAAGATAAGTTTACGGGGGCCTTTGAAGCCTTGGAAGATACTTATGCAACGTCTCATCCAGGTCTTGACCCTGGGCGTTTTAAAGAAAAAAAATGGACACGCGATGGCGGCGGTGGAGGTGAGATGCGCGTGATGCGCGGACATGTTTTTGAAAAGGTTGGGGTCAATTTTTCTTGTGTGTATGGTGCTCTTAATCCGGCATTTGCGAAAAAGATTTCTGATGAGACGAAACTCTCAAATTTTTGGGCGTCAGGTGTTTCCCTCGTGGCACATCTCAACAACCCTTTTGTCCCAGCGATGCATATGAATACCCGCTTTATTATAACGACAACAAGTTGGTTTGGCGGAGGGGGGGACATGACGCCCTATTTTCCAGATCCAGAAGATGCGGCTGCATTTCATGGAGCGCTGGAAGCGGCGTGTTCAAAAACCGATCCGACATATTACACAACTTTTAAAGAATGGTGTGATCGATATTTTTACTTGCCCCATCGGGAAGAGGCGCGAGGCATAGGTGGTATTTTTTATGATAACTTAAACTCAGGGAATTGGAGCAATGATTTTATTTTTACTCAGGATGTAGGGAAAGCGCTGGTGGAGGTATATCCCAAAATTGTGGAAAGGAATATGTTTAAAGAATGGACTGCTGCACAGCGTGAACATCAATTGATTCGACGCGGGCGCTACGTTGAGTTTAATTTACTGTACGATCGCGGTACGGACTTTGGTCTTCAAACAGGGGGAAATATAGAGGCTATTCTAATGTCGATGCCACCTGAGGTGAAATGGCCATGAAGGCCGTAGACAAGGAAAAAAATCCCTGTTAAAAGCAGGAGAGAGTTGTGCGTATGAGACAACACAGTGCACTTTATACACAAGGATGATCCAGATGTTTCAAAATTTAAGTGACCGACTAGTATTGGTACTCAATAAACTCAAGCGTCGCGGTGCTTTGTCTGCAGAGGATGTAACAAGTGCTTTGCATGAAGTGCGTTCAGCACTTCTGGAGGCAGATGTTGCACTGCCAGTCGTAAAACACTTTATTCATCAGGTGAAAAAAAGGGCTGTTGGAAACAGGGTGTTAGACAGCGTCACGCCAGCGCAGATGGTGATTAAGGTAGTGCATGATCAGCTTATAAACGCCCTGGGCTCAGAGACGATTGATCTAAGTTTGGCCACAACACCGCCCGCTGTTATCCTACTAGCGGGATTGCAAGGCTCTGGTAAGACGACAACATCAGGAAAATTAGCCCGCTTGTTGACACAAAAACGTAATAAGAAAGTTTTACTAGCATCGCTTGACGTATATCGTCCTGCAGCTCAAGAACAATTACGGGTTTTGGGAGATAAAATTGATGTTCCCGTATTGCCCATTGTTGATGGAGAGCAACCCGTAGATATTGCCAAGCGTGCTTTGAAGTTGGGTCGCCTGGAAGGATTTGATGTTGTTATTCTCGATACAGCAGGTCGGCTTCACTTAGATGATTCGCTTATGGAGGAAGTGAAGGACATACAAAAAATCGCCCAACCTATTGAAACACTGTTGATTGCTGATGCAATGACAGGACAAGATGCTGTCGCTATGGCGACAGCCTTTGGTTCTGTCCTATCATTAACAGGTATTGTTTTGACGCGAATAGACGGTGATGCGCGCGGTGGTGCCGCTCTTTCTATGCGACACATTACAGGATGTCCTATAAAATTTGTGGGTGTCGGAGAAAATATTGATCAATTTGAAATTTTTCATCCGGCCCGTATGGCGGATCGTATTCTTGGAATGGGCGATATTGTCAGTTTGGTGGAAAAAGCCACTGAACATGTGGCAGAGGCTGAGGCGATAAAAATTGCTCAGAAACTCGAATCTGGAACAATAGATTTGACTGATATGGAAGCACAGCTTACTCAAATGCAAAAAATGGGTGGTTTATCGGCTCTGGTAAAGATGATGCCCGGCGCAAACAAGGTGAACGACAAAATGAGGAGAGGTATGGGCTTTAATGATGGGGCGCTCAAAAAGAAATTGGCAATTATTCGTAGCATGACACCACGAGAGCGGAAATACCCCAAGCTTTTAAATGCGTCACGGAGAAAACGAATCGCAGCCGGATCGGGTGTAGGTATTCCAGAGATCAATCGTTTGTTAAAAGAATTTGAGCAAATGAGCAAGATGATGAAACGTATGAAGAAAATGGGAAAAAGGGGAACGTTAAGCAAGGGATTATCTGGTTTTCTGCCAAAGGTGTAAGATTTTAAGCATAGAGCGTTCCCATTTTTTTTTGCGTAGATTAGAGCTACAATCATTGACACACACTGATTTTTCTGGTAGTTCACATAACTAGTATTTTAGTATAGGAAAAAACAGTATGTCATTGAGAATTCGTTTAGCACGCGCGGGAGCCAAGAAGCGCCCTTTTTACAGAGTGGTTGTTGCTGATGTGCGGTGTCCACGTGATGGACGCTTTATTGAAAAAGTTGGAACATATAACCCGCTGTTAGAACAGGATAACAAAGAGCGAGTCATTTTTAATAAGGAGCGCATTACCCATTGGTTATCCATTGGAGCAAAGCCAACAGATCGTGTTGAACGCTTTTTAGGCGAGCAGGGAATTATAAATATGCCTGTTTGGACTCAGCAAACGAAAAAAGATAAGCCAAAGGCAAAAGCACGTGAGCGCTTAGAGGCGCAAAAAATTTCTGACGTTTCGGGAGCAAAAGCGACACACCTCGCAACAGACGAACAAGGAAAGGCAGCTCAAAAAGCGCTGTCCTGATGACTCCTTGTTGATGCAACATAATCCTCTAACGCGTACTTTTATGACTGAGAACACTACGTGGGTTCTAGTTGCAAAAATTTTGAAGGCACATGGCATTAAAGGTTCTGTTCATATTCGCTGTTTTACGCAAAAGCCCGAAAAACTTGCTGAGTACGCACCCCTGAAAACAAGAGATCATAAAGTCTTTGATATCAAACCATTGCATCTCAAAGGAGAGATTCTTGTGGCGCACCTGTCTAATGTGACAAACCGAACGCATGCGGAGAATTTAAAGGGTATATTCTTGTATGCCGATAGAGCATCCTTTGCCTCAGCAGCGCCAGAAGAGTTTTATATTTCTGATTTGGAAGGACTCTATGTTAAAGTTTTGGGGGCGATCGTAGGGCGTATTCGTGCTGTTCAAAACTATGGAGCGGGAGATATTCTGATTATTCATTTTGACTCGGGCGCTGAGGTGCTACTCCCTTTTACGAAAGCGTCTGTTCCAGATATTGATGTGGGGGCGGGTCATATTGTCGTTGATCCAGAGAGCATGCGTGTATTTTCCGAGGGTAAGAGGTGAATGTTTCACGCAACAATCCTAACACTATTTCCCGATATGTTTCCTGGCGCTTTGGGGAAAGCTCTTGCAGGAAAGGCCTTGGAAAAAGAAATTTGGCACTGCCATTCGCGCGATATTCGAGATTTTGCAACAGATCAGCATAAGACAGTTGATGCCATATGTTTTGGCGGTGGACCGGGGATGGTGCTGAAGCCGAATGTGTTGGGTAATGCCATTGATTGGACTCAGACTGAAAATAGAGGGCCACTTGTTTATATGAGCCCCCGAGGGCAGCCGATGACACAGGCGCTTGTTAAAAAATTTGTACATCATAAAAAAATTACCTTGATTTGTGGACGCTATGAGGGTATTGATGAGAGAATCTTGCACCGTTACCCCGTTTCAGAGGTATCTGTCGGTGATTATATTCTCTCTGGTGGAGAGTTAGCCGCAATGGTTCTTCTGGATGCCTGCGTGCGTTTGTTGCCGGGTGTGATGGGTGATGAAGCCTCGAGTGAGGATGAAAGTTTTGAATCAGGCTTATTGGAATATCCTCACTACACAAGGCCGCGTGACTGGAAAGGCTATCATGTACCTGAGGTTCTTTTATCGGGACATCATGAGAAGATACATCAATGGCGGACAATGCAAGCAGAAGAGTTGACACGTGTACGTCGCCCTGATTTATGGCGTGCATACAAGGAAAAAATGGAGAAGTAAGCTCATGGATATTATTAAGCAGATTGAAACAGAGCACATGAAAAAACTGAATTGTTACATTCCTGAATTTGGGCCTGGAGATACGGTTAAGGTATGGGTGAAGATTAAAGAAGGTACTACAGAGCGCTTACAGGCGTATGAGGGTGTTTGTATTGCGCGACGTAATCGCGGCCTGAACTCTTCTTTTACAGTACGTAAAATTTCTTATGGCGAAGGAGTGGAACGAGTATTTCCCCTGCATTCACCTAAAATTAAAATTGAAGTTATGCGCCGTGGGTCTGTTCGTCGTGCAAAATTATACTATTTACGGGATCTGACTGGTAAAAAAGCACGAATACCAGCGAAGACGCGTGGATTGTCGAAAATAATATCTAAGAAAAAGTAAGGGGGGAGCGCGATAAAGGATACGTGTCTAGTGCGCCTGATTATAACAATCGATGCTTTGATGATATAATTTGCCCGATGCAGGCATTTTTTCTTCTTCCTATTTTTTACCAAAGAGATTAGTGTTGATTTTTCTTGAATCAAAGGATAGCTTATACAGCCTTGTTGTGCTCATTTAAAACGTATGAAGAAGACACGTATTAATGCGATTTTTCTTTTGTGCCCACTCTATAAACACACATCATTAGCACTGACAACATGAAAAACCGCATGATGATGCGCTCGGATTCATATTATTTTCAATGGCAAGTGGTGGGGATAGCATAGGCCAATGGTGTAGAGGGGGGATTGTAAGGAAGAATATCTAATATACGATTCTGACCATTCGCTCCATGAAAAGTACGCAACAAGTGTTTACAAGAGCCTAAAACAGGTGGAAAGGAAGAGGAATGTATGTGGGAAATTACACAATTTATACAAAATTGCCCATTTATTGTATATTGTTTTTTATAAACCTCTCCACTTTGGCAATATCGTCTGGCACATCAACGCTTAAGGGCATCGTATCGATAATTTTGATACCGATACGCATATTGTGCTCAAGGGCTCGTAATTGCTCTAGCTTTTCTAGTGCCTCTAGATCTGTCGTAGGCATATTCACAAAGCTTTCGAGGGCATCACGAGTGTATCCATACAGACCAATATGGTGATAATAGGGCCCTTGATATGGGATCATAGCTCGGCTAAAATACAGCGCTTCTCCATAAGTGTTCTCCATGGGTGTAAGAGCACATTTAACAACGTTAGGATTTTGAGCGTCTTCTAGATTGCGTATTGGTGTGACAAGTGTTGTAATATCTGCTTTTGTTTGAGTCAAGGCATCTAGTACATCTTGGATGATCGCGGGATCTATGACAGGCAGGTCTCCTTGTATGTTTAAAACAGTATCAAATGTATTGCATGGATCAAAGATTGTAAGGGCTTCGTATATCCTGTCTGTGCCGGATGAGTGTTGTGGGTCGGTCAAAATCGCGATACCCCCAACGCTTTCAATGACATTTTTTATTTCTAGCGCACAGCAGGCCACAATTATTGGTCCTAGCTTAGCTTTTTTTGCTTGTTCGAATACGCGTATAATCATGGGTATTCCAGAGATGGGAGCTAATGGTTTATTGGGAAACCGCGATGCCTGGAGGCGTGCAGGTATAACAATAATAGGCTTCATGATGCAGTCTTTCTTCAAAAGGTTTAGACAAACATATATTAAGTTGTGTATAACAGAATTTTACTGAAGGCGAAATCATAATGAGCGATTTGCGTGGCAATATGTTGTGTGCAGCGATTTTGATTGCCCTTCTGGTGGCGCTTATCTCCTGCATTTTGGCAGATTTTCTCGTATCTCCTAAAACGCTTGAAAAGAATGTGTTGATCGTAGAAATTCCTGAGAACATGGGATATGTTGCACTGGGTACGACAAAAAAATATGCTGCGGCTCCAGATTCCGTGAGTGATCTGTTAGAGTCCGCGAATATTGAACAAGGTGCGCGTGTAGCGAAAAAATGTGTACAGTGTCATAGCTTCAAGAAGGGAGTTGCGCACAAGATAGGCCCCAACCTGTGGAATATTGTTGGATCAGCAAAGGCCGCACAAAAGGGCTACAAATACTCTGCCGCTGCGTCAAAACAAAAAGGCGGCGCATGGAGTTATGAAAGTCTCAATGCCTTCTTGTATAAACCACGTCAGTACATGCCTGGGACAAAAATGTCATTTGCGGGCTTGAAAAAGCGTTCAGACCGCGCTAACTTAATTGCGTATTTACGTCAATTAAGCAATAGCCCCCAACCTCTTCCATAAGGTTATATGTAAAGTATGGGCTTAGGGCGGAGTAAGTGTTTTCATTCAGTACTTAGTTTTGTATTTATCAGTCATTGCCTTTAAGGCCTCGTGCGTAGAAAATGCGATTGCGCAGTCATCTTATCTTGCCCCGCGATATTCTAAAGATTTTTCTGCAACAAATTATGTAAATCCTAATGCCCCTAAAGGTGGGTATGTGCGCTTAAATGCATCAGAAAATACATTTGATACGTTTAATCCTTTCAGCGTTTATGGCACACCTGTGGCTGGATGGCAACGCATGTTTGCGACATTGATGTCAACACCTTTAGATGATCCGACGTCTGCGTATAGCTACGCTGCCCAATCATTTGAAATTTCTGGCTGTACCGTTACATTTAATCTTAGGAAAAACATGAAATTTAGTGATGGGAAAACGATTAAGGCGTCTGATATTGTTTTCTCTTTTACTGTACTGAGGGAGAAAGGGAAGCCTTTCTACCGGTCGTTATTTAAAAACATTAAATCTATCCGGGCACCTAATGCGCATACGGTGGTATTTACGTTAGATACAACGGCACAGCCTTTGGATGTAGTGACGTTGGGTCAAATTCCTCTTTTGGCAGCACATTATTGGTCTACAATAGATTTTTCGGCACCTCTTTTGACTGTGCCTGTGACCAGTGGGCCATATTGTCCGAAAAAATTTTCGGCTAATAAATTTTTAAAATATACGAGAGTGCGTGACTGGTGGGGAGAAAATATACCAATCAATCGGGGAAAGTATAATTTTAATACGATTGTTTATAATTATTTTGCTACTAATACTGTTGCACTTGAGGCATTTAAAAGGCATTTGATTGATTGGTTTGTGGAAAGGCGCGCATCGTCTTGGGTAAAAGAGTATAATTTTGATGCTGTGCAAAAGAAGGAAGTAGTATGTGCAGAAGTAGATACTCCATTTACACATGGACTCAATGCTTTATTTATCAATACCCGTCGTCATCAACTATCTGATGTGCGTGTGCGTCATGCATTGGCTCTTATGTTTGACTTTAATTGGATTAACAAACACTTGTTGCATGCCAAGTATCAACGCAATAGAAGCATCTTTATGAATACACCTTACGGTATTGCATACGGAAAAAACTGCGCAAAGGCATCGGATAGTCATAAGGCTCTGAGTCATGAAGAGCGTGTAAAAAAAGCATGGAAATACATGCAACAAGCGGGATGGAGTTTGAAGGATGGGATTTTAGTGCGACAAGACACGGGGGAACGATTTACTCTTGATATTATTTTAGATCGCCCTTCAACAGTGCGTTTATTGACGCCTTATATGAATGCTTTAAAACGTTTAGGTATTCATGCCACTATACGGCTTCTGGATAGTGTGTCCTATCAATACAGAAAAACACATTTTGATTACGACATGATTCTTTCTTTTCAAGAACCCATGCTTGTGCCAGATAAGTCGCTTATTGCATCGTGGGGGCATCAAAGTGTGCGCATTCCCGGTAGTTCAAATCTCTCCGCTGTATCGGATGAGCAGATAGATTTTTATATTGACCAAACTTTGTCAGCAGGCACTATGAAGGATGTGCAAGAGAATACATGTGCATTAGATAATCGTATTGATTCAGGATACTATTTTATTCCTATGTGGCATCGTAATGATATATACATAGCCTATTGGAATAACATTAAGCACCCAGATGGCGTGGGAATGGCGAGCATAGATACGTGGTGGGCAGAGCATAATGCACTTTAATGCAATGATGAAATATGGTGTAAAGCGCCTATCTTTGGCTGTACCTACTCTAATTTCTGTTCTGACGTTAAATTTTGTGCTTGTGCAGTTTATTCCTGGCGGCCCTATTGATAGTATTGTCTTGCGCATCCAGGGTAATGGGGATGGATTTGAGAATGCTGTTTCTGACGGTGTGATCGAGCAAAATATACAAAATCTTCACTATGCTTATGAAGGGAAGAGCGGAAATCGATACGGGATTCCCGAGAGTTTTGTGATGCAATTAGAGCGCCAGTATGCCTTTGATAGACCAATCCTCGAACGTTATTTTGTTATGATACGGGATTATTTAACACTTAACTTTGGAAACAGTTATTTTTACAATTGCAGCGTTCTTAGATTGATGCAATCCAAGTGTTTTGTCTCATTTTCCCTTGGGTTTTGGTCGTTCCTATGTATTTATCTTCTGGCAATTCCATTGGGTATTAAGATGGCGATGCAGTCTGATTCTCGCTTTAACTTATTTTCAACAATTCTCCTGTCTTTAGGTTATGCAATCCCTACGTTTTTACTGGCTATTTTGTTCATTGTTTTTTTAGCAGGAGGGAGTTTTTTAGATATTTTTCCTTTATCTGGCTTGTTTTCGTATGGCTGGAATGCAATGCCACTGTGGGAAAAAATTGTTGATTATTTTTGGCATCTTGTATTACCTATTATGACAGTTACGATTACAGGTATGAGCAGTTTGGTTTTTATGTGCTGCAATAGTTTTGTGGAAGAAATGCACAAGGGGTACATATTTCTTGCGCGTGCGAAGGGTGCAGGCCCCAAAGAGATTATATATCGCCATATCTTTCCTAATGCATTAATTCCCATAACAGCAAATGTTCCTGCACATTTTGTCAAACTTTTTTTGACTAGCAATATTGTCGTTGAAATTATTTTTTCTTTGGATGGGCTTGGGTTACTTGCGTTTGACGCTGTTATGACAAGGGATTACCCTGTGATGTTTTCGTTGCTTTATATGTATACATTAGTCAGCATTCTTCTGCATTTTGTGGGGGATATGTTCTATGCCTTTTTAGATCCTCGAGTTAAGTTTGAGAAAAGTGATCGTTAACCATGTTGGACACACTTACGTTTTTTTGGCACAAGTATCGCAGAAACAAGTCGGGACTTATTGCACTTTATATCTCTATTTTTTTTCTTTTTTTAAGTGTGTTTGCTGACTTCATTGCAAATGAAAAGCCACTTCTAGTATGCTATGAGGGCAATCTCTATTTTCCAATATTGAAAAACTATCCAGAAACCCAATTTGGTGGGGACTTTGCCGTTAATGTAGATTATAGGTCGTCTGTATATAAACAGCGCATTAAAGACAAGGGCTGGATTGTATGGCCGCTTATTTCCTATAGTTATGATACGGTAAACTATGGTCTAAAAGGGACAGCACCCGCTCCCCCATCTTTTGAAAATTGGTTGGGCTCTGACGACCAAGGGCGTGATATTCTAGCGCAACTGATACATGGAGTGCAATTTGCAGTGTTTTTTGGGCTTGGTGTGGCTTTTTTGAGCAGTGTGATAGGGTTTTTTGTGGGATCACTCCAAGGCTATTATGGCGGTGCTGTTGATCTGTTAGGGCAAAGATTCATGGAAGTTTGGGCCTCATTACCAATTTTGGTTGTCATTATGATATTAACAACTTTTGTCGTGCCAAACGTTTTTTGGATTTTTGTATTTATGGTGTGCTTTAAGTGGATTATGATGGCGGTTTTAACTCGGGCCGAGTTTTTAAAATTGAAAAAGCGTGACTATGTACTGTCTGCAGAGATGATGGGCGTGTCGGTACCACGCATTATTTGGCGTCATATTTTTCCCAATACCCTTAGCTCATTGATTGTACTCATACCTTTTATGGTTATTGGGGCTATTTCTTCTTTGACTACACTTGATTATCTGGGGTTTGGCTTGCCACCAGGCTCTCCGTCTTTGGGAGAGATTTTGCATCAAGGAAAAAACAATCTATATGCCCCATGGATTGGAATCTCTGGTATTACAGTACTTGGCATAATGATGGTTTCTCTGGTGATGGTTGGGCAAGCGCTTCGGCGTGCCTTGGATCCGTATCAAAATCCACAAATAGATGCGTGGTAAAAAATATGAGAGTTTGTTTGAATGTTCAAAATCTTACTGTGGCAACCAACAATGAATCAGCTCCTCTGGTAAAAAATGTTTCCTTCGTTGTGGAGGAGGGGCATAATACAGCGCTCATAGGAGAAAGCGGTGCTGGAAAAACCATTACAGTGTTGGCGCTTCTTAACCTATTGCCTCGACAGCGCTACACAATACAGTCTGGGCAAGTCTTCTTTAAAGGGCAAGATTTACTAAAAATCTCAAAAGAAGAAATTCGGCGTGTACGGGGGCGTGATATAGGATTTGTATTTCAGAACCCTGGAAATACCTTAAACCCTCTTATGACGATATTCAAACAGCTGTCAGAGGCGGTGTACCTGCATCAACAGTTAACGCGAGAAGAAATAAAAGAAAAAATTTTTCAGCTTTTGAAAAAGGTGCATTTAACCAGACATGTCTTGCCAAAATATCCTCACACTTTGTCGGGTGGTGAAAAACAGCGTATTTTGATCGCTATGGCGATTGCAAACAAACCAAAACTACTGATTGCAGATGAGCCTACATCATCATTAGATTTGCTAGTACGACAAGAAATTATGACGCTTCTTTCTTCTCTTTCGTCTGAGCTGAATATGAGCATGCTCTTAATTTCACACGATGATTCTGTCATTGCCAAGCTCGCACATCGCGTGTATTTTATCGATTCAGGAAAGATTGCACCGCCACCACGTTATGCAATGGAAGTCACTCCCTCTCCCAAGTTTGAAGGAGTGCATACGACGCCTCCCTTACTCTCTTTAGAGGAAGTGGATGTTTTTGTTACCAAAAAAGAGGGTGAGAAAGATCTGATTGTTCAAGGTGCATCCCTTAGGGTGTCAGCAGGAGAAAGTTTGGGGATCGCAGGTGAAACGGGGGCTGGAAAAACCTCTGTCGCACTTGCTATTATGGGTGTGATGCCGCATGATGGACAACTTTCTTTTTGTGGCGCTGGGAGTGCTAAGTTGCGCTCTGAAACGCATTACGTTTTTCAAAATCCCATTGCGTCATTTAATCCAAAATTTTCCGTTCGGAGTATTTTTGACGAGACATTACGCACAACACACACATCACGCAAAGATTTTTCGAATACAATTATAGATGTTTTACGTGACGTTGGATTAGATATATCTATTTTGAGGCATTATCCGGATGAATTATCCGGCGGACAGGCGCAACGAATTGCCATTGCGCAGGCTCTTTTGCGTAAAACTAAGTTAATCATTTTTGATGAACCAACGGCTTCTCTGGATAAGCGTGCAAAAAATGGCATAATCAAACTACTACGAGTTTTACAAGACACACGGGGATGTGCGTACATAGTTATTAGCCATGACCTTTTTGTATTGCGCGCATTGTGCCATCGCATTGCGGTGATGCGTCAGGGACGTATTGTGGAAATATCAGAGGCAGACGATATATTCTTGGCCCCTAAAACATTTTATACGCGAGAGTTAATCGGGCATTTTAAAGGGATCGAGTAATGTTAATAAAGAATAGAATAATTGTTTGTATTTTGAGTTTGATGTGTGCATGCATGCATGTGGGGTCTGATGGATACGGTGAGCCCGGTGCCGGTTCCGACGGGTATGGGGACCCCGAAGACGATAAATCATCCGATAGTTATGAGGATGCCGGTAATCAATCACCAGATGAATTGGCGGGTATTGCGTCGCCAAAACCATTAAAAGACCGTGCTCTTGCGATGCAGCAACAAGCACAAGAACAAGCACAAGCAAATGCAGCGATTTTAGCCGCAGTACAGGGGCAGGCAAATGACTTAGCTCGTGCGAGCATAAAGGCACTTCATGGCGGCGGTGTCGGTGATCTTGAAAAGGTGGAAGAAAACCGGGCGGTAGGCGCTGCCTCTGCATCTGGCTATGGTGACGTTGCTCAATCAGGGATAAAGGCACTTCATGGCGGCGGTGTCGGTGATCTTGAAAAGGTGGCAGAAAACCGGGCGGTAGGCGCTGCCTCTGCATCTGGCTATGGTGACGTTGCTCAATCAGGGATAAAGGCACTTCATGGCGGCGGTGTCGGTGATCTTGAAAAGGTGGAAGAAAACCGGGCGGTAGGCGCTGCCTCTGCATCTGGCTATGGTGACGTTGCTCAATCAGGGATAAAGGCACTTCATGGCGGCGGTGTCGGTGATCTTGAAAAGGTGGCAGAAAACCGGGCGGTAGGCGCTGCCTCTGCATCTGGCTATGGTGACGTTGCTCAATCAGGGATAAAGGCACTTCATGGCGGCGGTGTCGGTGATCTTGAAAAGGTGGCAGAAAACCGGGCGGTAGGCGCTGCCTCTGCATCTGGCTATGGTGACGTTGCTCAATCAGGGATAAAGGCACTTCATGGCGGCGGTGTCGGTGATCTTGAAAAGGTGGCAGAAAACCGGGCGGTAGGCGCTGCCTCTGCATCTGGCTATGGTGACGTTGCTCAATCAGGGATAAAGGCACTTCATGGCGGCGGTGTCGGTGATCTTGAAAAGGTGGCAGAAAACCGGGCGGTAGGCGCTGCCTCTGCATCTGGCTATGGTGACGTTGCTCAATCAGGGATAAAGGCACTTCATGGCGGCGGTGTCGGTGATTTGGGTCGCACCACAGCAGGGATGACCCAATTGTCTGAAGAAAATGTGTTGATCGCACGCGGTGTTAGCCCTGACACTGCAAAAGACTTGTCACAGCTTTCACTGCAATCCACAGCAACTCAAGAACAAGAAAATGCGACAACCACAGAAATTTCAAGCCTTAAAGCACGTGCTGTATACAAGCAGGAAATTGCGCAGGACACCGCAGAAGCGCAAAGTGCGTTAGCTGCCGAACAATAGAATAGGCGTTTTGGGGGGACAGATAATCATATTATTATTTCTGTAAAGAGTACGGTGTTTACAGGGTAAGATAGTGCTCTTTAAAGGTTGGATGTGTTGAAAGGAGTGCGAATGTATGAGTCGATTAAATTCTATTTTAGGGCGGCTGTTTTCTTCACAGTATCACAGTTTCTGTGTCACTTTCTGCCCACCAAATGTTTTCTGTCGCTCGTCTGTTCCAGGATTTATTGTATGCAGCTTGATATTCGAATTGATTACGCGAATCACATGTACATCCCAAAAGAATTTTTTGCCTCCTGTTCTTGAAAACTATCATTTCTTATCCACACAACTCGTGCATGAGCGTATACTCTGAGGCATTCTATTTTTCAGAGCTGTTTTAATTACTAAGCCACGGGACGGGATTGTGCCTCGACGTCGCCAAGGGGCAATTTATAAGGTAGTACTTGAGAACGAGAATATTGCGCGAGAGGTGTGGCTCGGTAAATATCGCATGCGCGCCGCCCAGAAGGAAAATTCCTTACCACACCGCAATACATCAGGGGGCACATAAGACAGTTTAAACATTCTCGATGTTAAGGTCACTTTTTATTTTTGTATGGTCGTAATCGTTTTTAATAGTCTAAAGGCGACAGTATAGGGATCAGCATTTGCTCCGGGGCGTCTATCTTCAAGGTAGCCATATCCTTTTTCTGCCACATGGTTTGGAATGCGTATGGATGCGCCTCTGTCAGAATATCCAGCTTTAAAAGTATGGATGCTACATGTTTCATGCAAGCCTGTCAGTCTTTCTTCAAGACCGGCGCCATAAACTGCAACATGATTTTTATGGTGATGCTCTAAATGTTCTAAGTATGAATTAATTGCAGCCCTTCCTGTTTCTGGGTGACGTGTTTCTTTTGTAGAAAAGTTTGCATGCATACCTGAGCCGTTCCAATCGCCCTGGACAGGCTTATTATCGAACGAGACGTGAATGCCGTAACGCTCGCTCAAACGATTCAGTAACCAACGTGCTATCCACGCTTGATCAGATACGGATAGCATATCATTCGATTCATAGACGTCCCCTCGATAGCCAATTTGATATTCCCATTGTGCAGGCATAACTTCTGCATTCATTCCATAATATAAGAGGCCCGCATCAATACAGGCTCTTGCATGGTCTTCCGCCAAGTCTCTTCCCAAAATTTTCTCTGACCCCACACCGCAGTAGTATGGCCCTTGAGGGGCTGGATATCCATATGCAGGCCAGCCAAGGGGGTGTTTGTTATTAAAAAACGTATATTCTTGCTCGAAGCCAATCCAGGGTTGGTATTCTTCCTGCACTCTGCTCATGAGCTGTACCAGATGTGTGCGTGTGTTTGAGGGATGAGGCCTGTTTTGAGATGTATAAACCTCGCATAAGACTAGATATGCATTGTGGCCTCGAATAGGATCTGGATATATCGCCACAGGCTTTAAGACGCAGTCAGAATTTTCACCTGTTGCTTGATTGCAAGAAGATCCATCAAACCCCCATTCAGGGCATTCTGAAAGGTTTATAGGATCTTGATTGGATAAAAAAACACGCATTTTGGATCGGATATTTTGAACGGGACTTGTGCCGTCAAGCCATATATATTCCAATTTTAACGTATTATTTTTGGCCATAATTACGTTGCTTTTTCGCGGGCTAATTTAGTGAAGCGTTGATTCAAGGCTCCAACCGCTATGACCCAGCATATGATGATCAATACAAGAATAATCGCTAAGTAGGGGGCTATCATAAGCTGGGTGCCACCAACAATAATGAGCAAAATTTGCTGTAAGGCAGATCCGCCTAGCTTCCCCACACGCCCACTGAGAACATCAATAGCAGCCTTGCCCTTGATTTTTAATTCAGCGTCCAGTGGAATGTACGCCATCTCTCTCGTTGCATTGAAAAAGCTGAATTTTGTGGACCTTGCAGATAGGTTTTGAATGAGACCCATCCAACTTGATGCAAGTATCGGACTCATCCCAACAACGCAGGTTTTTAAGAAAAATTCTCCGTATAGTGTGAGTCCAAAAAATAATGTGCTCGTTATGAGCATGACAATAGGAGTCACCAAAGCACTTGCATACCAACTAAATTTACGTACTACATTTACACCAATGATGCCTGTTACAAACATTACTCCTGCTAGCCACAGATTAAAATCACCCATAAAATCACTGTATAGACGTTTGGTTGGGAACATAATCTTTAGCTGACTTTTCCACGTAATTTCCACAATGTTTATGGAGATATTGTATGCAATAGCGAGGATGGCTATGTAAACCAAGTAATCGGATTTAATGATGTGTTTGAAGCTTTCAAACAAGGACAATTTTATTTCCATGTTCTTATGCACTTTGCCATGCTCCGGGTGATAGCGTTGGGCATCAGTAACTACATGTGCGTTCACCCAGTGGTAAATGCACATCACAATCACGCAATTTAAAACCACAACACCCATCATGATCTGGAATATCACAGACCACTCAAGATCTAAGCGGTTTAGATATTTTGTAAGCCCGCCTGCAGCCATCATACCAAATGCACTAAATGTACCATACATCATATAAAAACGCTTGGCTTGTTGAACGGGGGTGATTTGATTAGCAAACTGCCAGAAAAGCAGAGTGAGCACAACCGCTGCCCACATTTCTGAAAAAGCATAAAATAAGGTGTATACCCAATATCCGATCATAGGAAAAAACCACTTGAGATGAGGATGTATGGTTTGAAGCTGATTCAGTGTTTCAGGGGACATGTTAAGCAAGATACGATTAGGGTATAAAACGAAGGCAAACAGAGCATATACAAGTGCAAACGTTGTGATTATACCGTAGAAAAGCGTGCGTTGTCGGAGCCTATTAGACAACCAGGCGTAAAGCATGACAAAAGCAATGGAGACCGGGAAAACAACCCACATCTTTATAAAGCTTATTGTTTCAGCCCCTGATCCATGCGATGCAACAATGAGTGTGTCCTTTGTATTGTGCACAAGCCAAAAGTTAAAGATTATAAAAATCTGCATAAAGGCCATGGGGAAAAACTTGGAGAACTCGGTGCGATGAATGGGGAATAAGCGAAGTCGAAGCTTTGAAGAAAAATTTGGCTGAATCATTACTGCTATCTACCGAGTGAACCCATATCCGTCGTAGCATGTTTCTCATTGTTTGAGCAAGAAAAAAGTTGTTTGTTTTTGTATATGCTGTAGAATGATGGTTCCATTGTTTGTTTTGTTGAGGTGATTTATGAAAAATTGTTTTTTAGTTTTTTTCTTTTCTTTTGTTGCACTATCCGATTTAAGTGTGTTGGCAACGCGGGTGCATGATAAATCGCCGGCCGAAGTTTCAACGATGCCGTTGAAGAGATTTGTCTGGGATTCTCAAGAGGTTAATGATGGCATTGAAGCATTTACTGGTCACAAAAACGCCGTGCCTTTGTGGCACTTGTCTGCTTTGGGACCGTATGATGATAATCCGATTTCTAATTTTTACCGCTCACCTGATGGTGTGGCGCCTATGGGGACACGTCATGAGTTTGGTCGTGGCGTTGTTTACGTGCATACCTACAATCCAGACGGTCTTGGGAGCAATTTGTATCGCACAATTCCAAGGATACCGTCCGATATAATAAAGGTGTCACGCAATGGTGCAGCTGTTCAAACAGGGTTGATGGTATCTGGTCTCGGGAAGGCGTTTGTGCCTCTACTGCCGGACTCTGTACAAGCTTATCTTGAGCATGGAATACATAAAGATTTGCCTGTGGAAATCAGTATTTCATCCCAAGATATACCGTGGACAAAAAAAGCGCTTGCTGACAACCTTGTATTGCGCCCACAATATGCTGTTCTTCCTAATGAACCTTATTCAGAAGCAGGGTATAAAAAGAAAGTGTTTGATACAGAGACCGCGATTTATTCGCCCGATAATACGCTTTCTTTAAAAGCGAAGGGTAAGGATGGCGCCATCACTAAGGGCGCAGGACATGAGATGTTAGCTGGGTACTCGGCGCATATAAGTGGAGCAAATCCACTTGTCGTTTTATCTCCTAACCAACCAGGTCTTCTAGGCCTGACGCACAACGGAACAGCGTTTTGGTCGACATTTGTTATCCTCGATAAGAGGACGAAAGCACCACAAAAAATTTATGTGAATGCCAGCCTGATGCTCAGCGATCATCAAGCGATGCTGTTTAGCGATATTCTTAGCAGGGCGCACACACTGAGGGAGGTGCTTGTGGCCATGAAAGATACGGCAGAGTTTGGCGGGGGTGCTAGCTTAGACGTGATGCAAGGTCTTTTTGAGCGCGGACATGTGTATGGAATGAACTGGGGTGACCCTGCAGTTGTGACAGCGGCGCTAGATGCCAAAGTGTCAACAGAACATGCTAAGGCACATGCTAGTGGTGGGAAGCCGAAAGAGCATGCAAAAAAAACCTGACGAAACAAAGTCTAAAGCTGCAACATCGAAATCTGTCGATCCTTCCCCGGCACATGCTAGTGGTGGGAAGCCGAAAGAGCATGCAAAAAAACCTGACGAAACAAAGTCTAAAGCTGCAACATCGAAATCTGTCGATCCTTCCCCGGCACATGCTAGTGGTGGGAAGCCGAAAGAGCATGCAAAAAAACCTGACGAAACAAAGTCTAAAGCTGCAACATCGAAATCTGTCGATCCTTCCCCGGCACATGCTAGTGGTGGGAAGCCGAAAGAGCATGCAAAAAAACCTGACGAAACAAAGTCTAAAGCTGCAACATCGAAATCTGTCGATCCTTCCCCGGCACATGCTAGTGGTGGGAAGCCGAAAGAGCATGCAAAAAAACCTGACGAAACAAAGTCTAAAGCTGCAACATCGAAATCTGTCGATCCTTCCCCGGCACATGCTAGTGGTGGGAAGCCGAAAGAGCATGCAAAAAAACCTGACGAAACAAAGTCTAAAGCTGCAACATCGAAATCTGTCGATCCTTCCCCGGCACATGCTAGTGGTGGGAAGCCGAAAGAGCATGCAAAAAAACCTGACGAAACAAAGTCTAAAGCTGCAACATCGAAATCTGTCGATCCTTCCCCGGCACATGCTAGTGGTGGGAAGCCGAAAGAGCATGCAAAAAAACCTGACGAAACAAAGTCTAAAGCTGCAACATCGAAATCTGTCGATCCTTCCCCGGCACATGCTAGTGGTGGGAAGCCGAAAGAGCATGCAAAAAAACCTGACGAAACAAAGTCTAAAGCTGCAACATCGAAATCTGTCGATCCTTCCCCGGCACATGCTAGTGGTGGGAAGCCGAAAGAGCATGCAAAAAAACCTGACGAAACAAAGTCTAAAGCTGCAACATCGAAATCTGTCGATCCTTCCCCGGCACATGCTAGTGGTGGGAAGCCGAAAGAGCATGCAAAAAAACCTGACGAAACAAAGTCTAAAGCTGCAACATCGAAATCTGTCGATCCTTCCCCGGCACATGCTAGTGGTGGGAAGCCGAAAGAGCATGCAAAAAAACCTGACGAAACAAAGTCTAAAGCTGCAACATCGAAATCTGTCGATCCTTCCCCGGCACATGCTAGTGGTGGGAAGCCGAAAGAGCATGCAAAAAAACCTGACGAAACAAAGTCTAAAGCCAAGACGCACCCAGTTCAAATTAATACAGAAAAAGCTATAGGGCTGCCATATGAGGTGATGGAAGCAGCAATGCATTGGGCAAAAACACACGACACAGAACACACAAAGGCTGCAGTTGCATTTTTAGCAAGACTGAAAGCACTGTACGATGGCGCTGCAAATGGAAGTTTGGGAAAAGATGAGAGAATTAGGCAGTCTAATGCATTGAAAGCCGAATACAGGGAAGGGGAGTTGAAGGCGCAGTTTACCGCCTGGAATAGTAAGAGAAAATATCATAAGCCATAGGGCAATTAAAAATTTAGTTTGAAAAAATCACTAGAACAATAAGAATAGTGCTCATGATGTAGGTATGGTTCTATTTTTAATAGACTCAAATAGTGGTCAGAACAAAAAACTGGCCACGCATTGTATGCGATAGCGTGTGTATGGGGATTCAATAACTCCGAACATTGAATTTATTTTTGTTTTTTTACATAGGGTATTTCTGCCGTGTTTTGCGTTTTGTATGCAATCCTGATATAGAGAAAATACAGCTTTATTGGAGGATAAATGGCTAAATTATATTTTTACTATTCAGCGATGAATGCAGGAAAAACAACAACGCTTTTACAGTCTAATCATAATTATCAGGAACGTGGTATGGGCACTCTTATGTTTATCCCCGTAATTGATAATCGATATGAAACTGGAAAAATTACATCTAGGATCGGCTTGTCAGCCGATGCAACCACCTTTGGCGATAGCTTTGATTTCTTCACATTTATTCACGAAAAAATCCTGGATAAAAAGAGAAATATTCACTGCGTTCTAGTTGATGAGGCGCATTTTTTACAAAAATATCATGTGGAGCAACTGGCGCGTGTGGCTGATTGTCTGAATGTTCCTGTATTGGCTTATGGTTTAAGGACAGACTTTCAAGGGGAGCCATTTGTGGGGAGTCAGTATTTGCTTTCATGGGCTGAGGAATTAATAGAAATAAAAACAACTTGTCATTGCGGAAAAAAAGCAACAATGAATGTGCGTATTGACGCAATGGGGAAAAAAGTTCTTGAAGGTGATCAAATTGATATCGGAGGAAATGATCGGTATACCTCAACGTGTCGTAAACACTTTACTTCAAGAGATGCGGGTCAGAGAGTAGCGTCTAAGTGTTGTCCTTAACTATCTCGATCAACTATAGAAAGTATATATCAGTAGCGAGAGTGTTTAATGATGCATTTTCTGACCTTTTTTGTCCTGAGAGATAGAGGCTTTCTTGAGGTGGGCGATGCAGTGGCATAGAGGTAGGCGTCTCAACGGAATGATGGGATATAGAGCTATTCACACTCCCCCACTTCTTTTGTTGCGTACCCTTGATATGTATCGAGCCATTTTTTTTCTTCTTTTGAGAGCGCGCTTCTATCAATTAAATTTTCGTCAAATGGTACATATGTAAGTGTTTCAAAGGAACGCATTTTTGTGCCATTGACCTTCTGTTCCACAACAAGCATCAAATTTTCAAGCCTGATACCGTACTGGCCTTTCAAGTACAGACCGGGCTCATTAGACAAAATCATGCCGAGTTCTAGGACCGTATCGTTTGATCTGGGCGCAATGCTTTGCGGGCCTTCGTGTACAGATAAATAATGCCCAACGCCATGACCGGTGCTGTGACCAAAATTAAGGCCAGCGCGCCATAAAAACTGTCGGGCTAAGACATCGAGTTGTGCGCCTGTTGTTCCTTTTGGAAATACGGCCATTGCAAGGGCAATATGTCCTTTGAGTACAAGAGTGTAGTGGTGTTTTTGGATACTTGTTGCCTGGCCACCAATAATAAAAGTGCGGGTAATATCTGTTGTCCCAAGATCAAAATATTGCCCACCTGAGTCTACTAAATACATGTCACCGCTTTTAATGGCCGCATTGTTTTTTTCTGTTGGCTGATAGTGGGGGAGTGCTGCATTTGATCCAGATGCTGATATTGTATTAAAGCTAAGCATATGAAGCGCTTTTGATGTACGTCTAAATTCTTCCAGCTTGCGCGCTGCAGAAATTTCTGTTTCCTTACCTGATGAACCATTAGCTTCAAGCCATTGTAAGAATTTTCTCATAGCAATTCCGTCTAAGCGCTGCGCTTCTTTCATGCCAGAAATTTCTGTTGCATTTTTGCATGCTTTGGGCAGCGCACAAGGGTCTGGGCCTAAGGTGGGTTGTTCACGAAACATATTTAATATGGCAACAGGGGTCGCTGGTGTGACAAGGCACCGTGTCGCCCTGGATAAAATGTGCGGCATATCATTAAAGGAGTGCAGAGAAACATTTGAAGGAAGCTGAGGGTAATCTTTAGGTTTACTAAAAAGGTTAACGCGACCATCCTTGTGAAGTAGAGTGTAGCAAAGAACGACTGGCGTGTTTGGAATGTCGCTCCCTCGCATGTTGAGCAACCAACAACTGGATGTTATATCAACAAAAAACGCAGTATCAACAGACCATTGTGCGAGATACTTTCCAATGCGCATGCATTTACTCTTGATGGTGGTCCCCGTGCTATGTATAGAAAGTAAGGAAACGGGGCCACCAGTTTCTTCTGGGCGACTTTTCCACAGAGCATCAATTGGATTAGGGGCAATAGGTTGTGCACGCCCTGCTTGTTGAATGATGACATCTAAGCTGTGTTGTGTATGGAGCCAAGGATCAAATCCCACAGTTTTGTCTTGCAGAGTATTTTGTATGGCCCAACAATTAAAATCTGTTTCTGTATAGGACCTAATTTCAAAATCGGGGGCTTGTGCGTGCGCTTGAAGTGTGTAGCGACTATCCACAAAAAGCGTTGCTTTATTATGTTCGACTATCGCAAAACCTGCGGAGCCTGTGAATCCGCTTACCCAAGCGAGGCGTTGATCATGGGGCGGAACAAATTCATTTTGAAATTGGTCTGACGTTGGAACAAGAAATGCATCAATCTCAAGAGATGTAAGCTTGTTTTGCAGGTCAAACAAATGCGAATTCATAAAGGCTTCTCCAAAATAAGAGTTGTCCAGTTGTTGATATCAAATCGATGTCTGCAGATGAGCCCATGCTTTTTGTGAGTTTGTAGCACTGGATAAAATTGGGCCTCTAACATGCCTGATAAAACGGCGTATCCACCTGGATTAAGATAGCGGGACAAATCTAGGGACATATCAATTAGTTGCTTTGATAAAATATTTTCCATGATAAGATCAAGTTTTTTATCCACCTGTTGGTATCCATTGCTTAGACGGGCTTCAACAGTCGGTGTGTTGTTTGTAATTGCATTTTCAGCTGTTGTTACAATAGAGGCCGGGTCAAAGTCACAGGCTAAAACAGGAATAGACCATAGGCGGGCGATGGCTATTGCAAGAATGCCTGAGCCACATCCCATATCTAAGGCGTTGTGAAAGGCGCGCTTTTTGGCTAACCAGTCTAGCCCCAATAAACATCCTTGCGTTGTTTCATGCTTACCACTTCCAAAAACAACGGATGCCTCAATTTCAAGATTGATGGTATCTGTTGGTGGTACGATGTCAGCGTGAGCGCTATAGATAAAAAAACGACCGATACTGAGCGGAGGGAATTGTTGTCTATTTTCCTTAAGCCAATCTTTTTTAGGTAATATTTCTACATAAATAGGCCCTGATGGCTTAGGAAGACCAAAACATGTAAAGTGTTGCTCAAGTGTTAAAGCATCTATGGGGTGTGTAGCAATCAGAGAAACATCTGTGTTTTTCTTCTTTGGGAAGTCTGCCCATGATGCTGTCAGGTTAAGCTCATTTGTCATGCTAGAAAGACGTTTCAGGAGGTCTTGAGGATATGCAAAGGTTAGTTGAGTTAACACTAGATGCGCTCCAAAAATTTCTGCATAACACGCTTTTGACCTGCATGATCAAAATCTATGAGAGCGGCTTCTGTATCAACGGACTTAATTGCGCCATAGCCAAATTTCTGATGAAAGATACGCTCACCTAAATAAAATCCTTCTTTTAGCTCCGACACAGATTGCGCACCCATCTTTAGTTGTGGCGTGTTGCGATAGTGGCGCTGATTCTCCTCAGAGAGCCACGTAATATGCTCTTGAGGGATTTCGTCAATGAAGCGAGAGGGAGGACTATTTTGCCATTGACCAAAATAATGACGATTCGTCGCAAAGGAAATATACGCGCGCTTCTTGGCACGCGTGAGGGCAACATAGGCAAGGCGCCTCTCTTCTTCTATTGATCCATCTTCATAAGAGCGGTTTGCAGGAAACAGTCCTTCTGACCAGCCACATAAGAACACATAATCAAATTCGAGCCCTTTTGCTGCGTGCATGGTCATTACCGTTACAACATTCTCATTTTTTTGTCTTGCATTTTCTATCATTAAACTTATATGCTCAATAAATTCTTCCAGGCTTTCGTATTGGGCGATTGCCGACACAAGTTCTTTCAAGTTCTCAATGCGTCCCTGACTGTCAGCAGATTGATCCTGCTTCCACATTGCAATATAGCCCGTCTCTTCAAAAATAGATTTTGCCAGCTCAGCAGGTGGAATCATTTCTTTTGAAAGTCCCCACTGTTTGATATGAGCGATAAGTGTTCTGAGACTGTATTGTGCTTTTCCTTTTATCACATTTGTGTCCAAAAGCTGTTCTGCTGCAACCAAAAGAGAAATTTCATGAGCGCGCGCATGCGCGTGAATTAAGCGCATACAGCCAGGCCCGACACCGCGTCGAGGTGTATTAGCGATGCGCTCAAATGCAAGGCTATCGTTATGGTTAATGGACAAGCGAATATAGGAAACAGCATCTCGGATTTCTTGTCGCTCATAAAAACGCATACTACCTACAATCTGATATGGTATGTCCATGCTCATGAAGCATTCTTCAAATTCGCGAGTTTGAAAACCCATGCGCACCAGGAGCGTTATATCAGATAAACGGTTTTTGCTACGCTGAAGTGCCTCAATTTCTTCGGCTGCCCAGCGTGCTTCCCCTCTGTTATCCCAAGTGTTTTTTACCATTATTTTTTCACCCGCAGGCTTAGCTGTCCAAAGTGTTTTTCCATGGCGATTTTCATTGTGATAAATGAGTCCGGAGGCAGCGCCTAAAATATGACTTGTTGAGCGATAATTTTGCTCCAATTTTACAACTTTAGAACCCGGAAAATCATGCTCAAATCTCAAGATATTTCCCACTTCTGCGCCGCGCCAGCCATAAATAGATTGATCATCATCCCCTACGCAGCAAATGTTTTTTCTGGTCTGAGATAACATGCGCAGCCAAAGATATTGGGCGATGTTAGTGTCCTGGTATTCATCTACCAGGATGTAGTGAAATTGGTCCTGAAAGCACTGTAAGATATCATTATGTTCCATGAAGATTTGGATCATGTGCAGAAGTAAATTGCTGAAGTCAACAGCATCCAAGTTCTTGAGTCGTTCTTCATAAATTTGATAAAGACGTCTGGCGACACTTGCGTGCTTATACTTACAATCTATGTCAGAAAGTTTATGGGGAAATAACGCACGGTCTTTCCAACTTGAAATAATGCCTAATATTACTTTCGCATTTTCCTTTCGATCATCGAGTTCTTCTTCTTTTAATATTTGGCGCATTGTGCGTATCTGATCATCACTATTCAGAATAGTGTATTGACTGCTTAGGCCAACCAGTTCTGCATTCTGGCGCAGCATTCTTGCACAAATTCCATGAAAGGTACCGATCCAAAAGCCTTGCATGGATTGTCCGAAAAGATCTTCGGTGCGTGCACGCATTTCTGTTGCGGCCTTATTGGTAAAAGTAACGGCTAAGATCTGACTTGGCCATGCTTTGTCTTGAGTGAGGATTTCTGTGATGCGACTAATGAGCACCCGTGTTTTTCCCGTTCCCGCGCCTGCTAAGACGAGCAGAGGCCCATCTATCGTTGTGACTGCTTCGCATTGTGGTTGGTTAAGATCTTCCAGGTGACGAGACACTGTTGGTCGATGCTGGGGAATGATTTCTGTCACGTAAGTTTCTCGCATGCTACTTTTATGCGATTGCATCCACTAATTAATATATTGTCATGCGCTGCATAGGATAGGCGGAAGTATGGAGACAGTCCAAATGCAACACCTGGAACAACAGCAACTCCCGCCTCTTCCAGTAGATATGTCGCAAAGTCTATGTCACTCTTAATTTTTTGCCCTTTTGGTGTCGTTTTTCCGATCAATTTTTTACAAGATGGATATACATAAAAAGCACCCGGTGGTGCAGGGCACTCCAATCCAGCAATACTATTGAGCATATTAATCACTAGATCTCGTCGTTGTTTAAAAAGGGTATTATATGTCTTTAGACAGTCTTGTGCGCCGTTTAACGCTTCAACCGCAGCATACTGTGCAACAGATGTGGGGTGTGATGTGCTCTGGGACTGCAGCTTTGACATGGCTTGAATGATGTTTTTGGGCCCACCTGCATATCCAATTCTCCATCCGGTCATGGCATATGCTTTTGAAACCCCATTGATGACAACAACCCTACTCTTAAGAGAGGGGACCGCCTCTGCAAAAGTATAGTATTTCTCACTGTTGTAGCGAATATGTTCATAAATATCATCAGACATAATATATACATTGGGATGTGCAGCCAATACAGCACCCAACGCACGTAGTTCTTGTGGATTATAAATTCCACCCGTAGGGTTATTTGGCGAATTTAGCATGAGCCACTTTGTTTTCTTGGTTAGATGTCGCTCAAGATTTTCTGGGGTGAGTTTGGCGTGATCTTGCTCGCTACATCTTGCAATCACAGGAGTGCCTTCTGCCAATGTTACCATGGCTGGATAAGAAGGCCAATAAGGTGCAGGGATAATAACCTCATCTCCTGGATTCACTGTTGACATGATTGTATTGAAAAGAATATGTTTCGCACCGCTGCCGATAATGATTTCGTTATTCTCATAATCGAGGTTATTATCACGCTTAAATTTTTTCGCAACAGCAGTTTTGAGATCGGAGATTCCGTCCACAGCTGTATACTTGTTGTAGCCTGCATGAATAGCGTTAATAGCAAAGTTTTGTATATTTTTAGGTGTGTCAAAATCAGGCTCGCCTGCGCTTAAGCTGATAATACTGTTGCCCTCGGCTTTTAATTCTTGGGCTTTATGCGTAACACTGAGTGTTGCTGATGGTTTTATATTGGTTATGCGTCGTGCAAGTATGGACATGGAGAAGACCTCAATTTTATTTCCTTACTATATCTTGTACGTCAATATGCGAAATGCAAACAAAAGAAAAAATTTTTATGCGAGCAAGGTGACAATGATAATACCACAAATTGTGACATGTCAGTAGTCAAAATCACGATCACCTGTGAGGTCTATATTATTTTATCATAAATTCCAACATATTCGGGGGGGGGGGGTAAAGAATATATTGCACGGTGCGCTTCGTTGTGTCACACGCTGCAACCAGCTATATACATAATACGGGCGACACAAGATAATATTTTGTGTAGGAAAATATTGGTCGTCAGCAACAACATAGAATCACACATACGTTCTTACCCCCCCTGTTGTCGAAAGCCTTTAGTGCAACATTGAGGAATCTTTTTTATTCTTTCTAGTATTGAGCGCATTGTTTCTCAATATCCCATCATAGCGGATCTAATATACCCCCAAGCAGGGAGGGGAGGGGGCTCACACAAGATGCTGGTTGCGATGCTGAACAAAGAAAGCATAGATGATAAGGTTTCACACCTACGAGGATGAATTTGCAACTGCTCTCTTTTCATAAAATCTATGGTGCGTAACCCAATCCATACAACACTGATGCATAATCAAATGGTTGGTGCAATTTTTCAGATGCGTCACCCAAAACGATCTGTGATGAGAAAAAGATGGCTGGGTAGGAGTGAAGGGGGGTATTGTTGAATGAAGTATGGCTTGAGCGATCCTAAAAGATTGAGCGTACATTCTTATACGCTGCTGCACACTATCCCGTATCAACACGTAAGAAGTGACAGTAAAACTATAGATGTATAGTTCCATATCAACGTTTATATGGCAAAAAATGTCCTGAAAATACGCAAAACCTTATGTGTTTTTGGACAGCATGAGTAAGTGGGTTTATTATAGGGAAATATATGAAATAGATAGAGGAATAAGACCCTTATTCCAGAGTATGGCGACGTGAGACGAGACAGAAATTTAATTGTGTTTTTCTACAAAATATGACTATATTTATTTCAAGATGATTATCGGCAAATTAATGTCTGTTTATGCGCAAGGGGTATTCAAAGTGAAAGCGACACGTATTGTGCTATGGTTGTTAATAGTTGTAGCACTTGTGTGGGCTGGTCTTACCTATATGCGACAGACGAAACCTTCTCCCACCCCTGCGGTGGAGACGGGTATATCTTTGATAGGTGGTCCGTTTGCGCTCATTGATCAAAAAGGGCGCGTGCGAACAGACAAGGATTTTAAAAATAAGTATATGCTTGTGTATTTTGGTTACAGTTATTGCCCCGATATTTGTCCCACTGGACTTCAAGCAATTACAGATGCTATGGAAGGGTTAGGGGGTGACGCTCAATCTGTTCAACCTATCTTCATATCAGTTGATCCTGAACGTGACACGCCCGAACAACTTGCGTCATACATGGAGAATTTTAACCCGCGCTTCATCGCATTGACAGGGTCAAAGGCGCAAGTAGAGGACGCGATGAAGCAGTACCGTGTTTTTGCTCAACAAGCAGATGATCCGGGGAGCGAGAATACCGAATATTTGATTGATCATTCGTCAATTGTATATTTGATGGCGCCTGGAGGGGAGCATGTTGCGCACTTTACTCATGCAACACCTGCATCAGAAATGGTTGAAGGGATCAAAAAGCATTTAAGGTAAACAAGGAAGAAGGATGTCTTGTTACACATAATATGTGTTGCCTGAGAACAATCATTAAGCAATAGGGACTAAATTTGAGGAAGCATGTGTTAGCAGCGTTGATGTGTTGTAGCCTGTCTAAGGCGAGCGTTGCAGCAGATGTCACGAAAGCAACTCAAGTGGCGCAAAAAATTTTCAATAAAGGGCCAACGTTTCAAGCGAAGATGCGTCCAAATGTTGTCCAGGCAATAGAAGAAAAGGGGGTGGATATTGAGGCAAGAGACTTTGGGTTGCCTGTAAAAAAAATCACACTTAACCATGCAATGGTGCATAGTGGCGCACTGGCTGATTTGAAACAGGCGTATGAAGGCCGTTCGCACTCGTTCGAAGAGCTGAGCCTTCTTGCTAAAAGAATGACTCGACGATGTCGTGCAGACGGCGTGATGCTGTGTAATATTTATTTGCCGACACAAGACGTTAAGGACGGCACAGTGAATCTAACGATGGTTGAGGGCTATGTTGATGCGGTTGTGTATCACGGGAAGACAGACCTAAAAAACCGTAATGTTGAAAGTATTATGGACACTCTGCTCAACGCAAAGCCATTAACGGCTGAGGTGTTCGATCGTGCTTTAATGTTGATCAACGATTTACCAGGCGTGCAGGCACACATAACATTTGCACCTTCTAAACAAAATGAAGGGGCGACCATTGTACATGTGTGCTTAACAGAAGCTTTAGCGCATCTATCGGCAAGGCTTGATAATGATGGAACAGAATCTCTAGGACCATGGCAATTTAAGGGACACATAACTGTTAATAACTTTATGGGGCATAATCAATCTTTATCTGTTGCATCTGCTATTGTGCCAAAAAGTGCAGAAATGTATTTGTTTGCTCTAAACTACTCTGTGCCTGTGGTTTGGGATGGTTTGTATGTGGATGTTTCTGGGCAAATCATGCGCTCGCATCCTGGTGCTGAGCAGCGTTCTTTAGACATGCATGGTAAAAATGATCATATTACTTTTGGGGGCCACTATGCATTGGTGCGTTCTCAGTACACAACCCTAACGCTTGGGGCGACCGTGACAATAAAGAATGCCGATGATCATGTGCGCTCCTCTGGACGGAAGACGCGGGATCATTTGAGGATTTTTGAGATGCATTCTGTTTTAGATTTTTCTGATAAATTTTGGGGAAAAAACCAAATAAGAGGAGCGATTGTCAAAGGTTTGTCTGGGTTCGGGTCTACTAAAAATGGCAGTCTTCACTCTAGAATTTCAGGTGATGTGAATTTTGTAAAACTAGATTATCTGGTGACACGCTACCAAGACTGGGGACGCGGGCTTTCGGGTTTATTTATTTTCCGCGGGCAATATTCTATGAATCCACTTTTAGACACTGAGCGCTTTGGGTTAGGCGGCCCACCGTACAATAGAGCGTACCCGACAGCAACATTTACTGGAGATAGTGGATTTGAACTCCGTCTTGAAGTGCAGTATGCATTTCCAGACGCGCCCGTGGCAGAAAGGATGGCGGTCTATGCATTTTATACACATGGACACGTGCGTAATCTAAGACCACTGGCGGATGAAAAGAAGTGCTATAAACTTAATGGGATGGGGCTAGGCGTGCAATCGAAGTTAATGTCCTTCTTAAGCAGCTCTCTTGAATACACTGTACCATTGAAGAAAAAATTCTCAGGAGGCAAAAAAGTAAAAAATAAAATTTATTTTGGCCTCAGCGTAGATCTTTAAAACAACACGTATACCGAGGAAGGTCAAGGGAATGACGAGACAATATAACACAGTAGTCGTGGCTTTATTTTGGACAGCAAGTCTTAGTACGGAAGCGGGTATATTGGTAGAAAAACGCGCTGAAAAAACTGTAGGGCTAACAAAGGTACATAATGCACAAACCACAGCTCACAAGGTTAAAAAACCCTATATCACAGTACGTACACCAAAGGCCGTCGGAGATGCGCGTTCGACAAAGAGGGCAGACATTCATACACTGGCGCTACCTCCTCAACACAAGGTTGTAAAAGGCCGTGCAAATGTGATCTATAGTCGCGACATGATTACTGTGGATGCTCAAAGCAAAAATACAGTTATTTTTTGGCCTCAGGGTATGGACATTCCAAACAGAAAAACTATCCAGATTAATCATCAGGGCAAATCGCATGTGTCCATCCATAAAATTGGTGGAGGAAAAATGACACAGTGGGCTGGAACGTTGGCTGTGAATAAAGGACATGCATGGCTTGAGAATGTTCATGGGTTCTATCTGCACAATAGTGTGGTCTTGCAGGGAAATGGTCATATTGGCCTCACAACACACACATCGCCACTCCATCCCTTCTCTACTTGTGGCAAAGCAACCATTGTAGATTTAGGGCGAGCATCTGAAGGCGTCATTATGTCAGAGGGAGATATAGATGCTGCAAGTGCAAGCTTAAATATGGTTGCCCCATATGGTATCGTGGACGGCACCGTCAGAGCAACTGCCGTGAAGTCAATTGCAGGTGGACAGGTTGCTGTGACATTGGATGAAGAAGGTTTGGTTGCTTTTGAAGTTTCGGGAAAACTCGAAGACTCTTTAATTCAGATGAGCGCCATTGATGCTGGTGTTGTGGGAATTCACATAGGCGATGCAGAAGAAATTCTAGATGGTGTGGTGCATTTAGGACCTGTTCGTGCGACAAAGGTTATACATGAAGGTGATACTATCACTTTTGCTGGCGGAGAAGTTACAATTGATTTAGGCCCTAAGGGGCGAGCAGAAATATCACAAGGTATTGATGCCAGCGGAACAAAAGCTGGTGGGCGCATTTTCTTTCCATCAGGAGAGCACCTTGTTGTGACGCGCAAACCTTTAAGTGTTGATGGTGGCGGTGGATTTATTGGTTATGGTCTTGAGGTTGCGACGGATACGTTCACGGGCTTGATTCCACAAACCTCACCGTTGCATAATCTTGTCATCGATACAACATTAAATGCATCTGGGGGAAAAGGAGTCATTGTTGCCCGGCCTCGAAACGGCGTTTATGGCGGACGATATAATGTTGCAAGTGCTGCAGATGCTAAGCATGGAAAAATTAGCTTGTCTGGTGTACATATTCACTTAAACGCTCCTATATTTAGTCAGCATACAGGCCTGTCGTTTGACCCTCAAAACATTCAAATTGGTGGGTACGGGGTAGACACAATTACAGTTGCAGGGCTTTTAGATGCATTATGGGCCGGTCCTGTTATTTTAGAGGCAGCAGATACGATTACGCTGGATTCAAATGCAGTGTTAAATTGGAAAAACGAGACACATGGACACAAACGGCGTGCGGACTTTGATCTGAATTTGATTGCGGATTATGTTGTCATTAATGGGCGTATCAATCATCCAACAGGCAATGGTGATTTGAATATTGAAACAGGATATACGGGAGAGATGCCCCATGATGTCACGGGCACGGGGACGATTGATTTCTCTCTAAAAGAGGAGAATGATCATTTACGTTATGTGCGGTTATTTAATGATAAAGCAGGTGTTTCTTTTGATGACCTAACCATAATTGGCAATAATTTGTATGACCCTGTGGGGACCTATGAATATGTAACATCTCTTGACGGTTTGAAAGTAAAAATGAAAGAAAATCCGGCGGGTCATTGGGCGCTCAAGAATGATGTTGAAGCGGATGCAGTGGCTCAAGGGGCGTTTGGAAACTGGACACCTATTGAGACATTTTCAGGTCGCCTGACGGGATACGATATTAGGACGGGAAACAGTCGCAGCATCAATGATCTCGTATTCCAATTACAAGAAGACAGTATGACTGGATTCTTCAAGTCAGGGGATAGTTTTTTTGTTGATGCGATACGCTTTACAGATGCGCGTTATTCTATTGATGAGGAGAGCGATTTCGGCCTTCCTGGAAAAGATTTGGGTATTCTGTTTGGCACAGCTGTAGCTCCCAAGGTGAAAGATATTAGCATTAGCGGTAAAATAGATGGATCTACTTTCGTTGGTTATATGTATTCCTCCAGTGAAAATGTTGGTGTTTTGGGGGGGCGCGTAATGACCGGTACTGGAAAAACGGACCCCATGTTTCAAGGGGTTGTGATTGAGCGCATGAATCTTTATGGAGGCAAAGGTGTCGCGCCTTTTATAGGTAAAATTGATAACGATGCTATAGATTCCAAAGTTAGAATTTCAGATATTGTGATTCAAAACACTATCCTTTTTGGAGAGCCGATTTATGGTACACCCGAGATGGGAGCGACAATTAGTTCTACAGGTTTCTTTGTGGGAGATGGTGGGAATAGAATGGCTGCAAATAAGCTTAACCTTAATAATATTGAGATCCAGTTTGATTTCTCAATGCCCACTGATGTGAAGGATCTTGGTATTGTTGGTGTCACACATAGCGGCACCCAGCTCTCTGAAGTGATTGCAAGAAATTTGCTGATTTCTGAAAGCAGGAATGTTGTGACGAATGAGGCGTCAGTTGGTAATATTGTGGGCAATGTCATCACGGATGGAGTATTTTCAAATATAGCGCTTGTAGAGGCACCTTTGGAGTGGGACTTTGGCTCCAGGAGTGCTGTGCAATTAGGAACAAATATTGCAGATCTCACAACCAAACAGGAAGGTGATATTTCTAATTATCCAGCTATTTTTCAAGACAATCCCCAGTGGTCTGCATCTGCTGGGTCTGTTTTCCTTAAGTTGCGATCTTCGACTGAGGGGGTTAGCACATTTAAGGATGTGCCTAAAGCTGGTACGTTATCAGAGAAAGAGGCGCGTGAAGGGGTGAGTGCATTCGTAGCGCAGATCGCTCAAGAGATTCAGAGGCGTGATGATTTATTAGACGGTGTTTCAGGGAGCGCTATTTTGGCACTTGAAGAAAAAGAAGATGAATCCAAAACTGTAGGGCAAGCAGTGGATGCTAATGTGGCTTCGATAAACGATGATAGTACGCTTGAGGCCTCTGCACTCTCGCCGAAGGGCAAAATTGCAGAATTTCAAGACGCTATTATTGGCAATACGCTTGAAAGTGTTGTTAAAGCCCTTCAAAAGCTGGCTTTTATTAAAAATGCTGCTCTGACCGATCAAGGCAGTAATATGGTTCAAGTACGAGTTTTGCTTGAGACAATAAATCACCTTCTTCCTAAGCTGGGAATGCGAGATCTAGAGACAAAAATTGAATACCTTGATTCTGATAGCATACATAAATTTGTAGCGCGGTTGCAAAAAGAGGTGTAGGACAACATCGAGGCCGAATCGGGACAAGATATTCATTACGCAAGAAATGGATGATTCCAAACTTGCTGCTACTTAGGTGGTTTTAGGCATTGATCTGTCAATGCCAAAGAGATGTTCTGCCACCACAAGGAGATTACAGGGCTTTAGTCCTCTGAAGACGCGGCAGATGCAAAAATTGTATGCTTTATTCCTCCGGTAGAGCAAGGAAAACACTGCGTTATCAGATGTCGAATTCCTCTCCATATCTGACGATAATCAATGTTTCATTATCTAGACGGTGTGTAATACGCAGAAGCACTGTTTGAGAGGATATCATGATATTCGGTAGACATATAATAGATGGATTGGACTTTTGATGAACTGCTGTTATATTTTGGCGCACTGTATGGCGTGGAGTGCTAGTGACAATGAGCACTGGATAGGGGTATATGAGAGTTTCGACGGTTTTATTAGTATGCTAAAGTCGGTGGAGCCTTGTCAAGGGATAGCATGAAATCGGAAAGCATACTTAGAAATGATAAGTTTGCACTCAAAGTTCAGAGCAGAGTGATCTCTTTTTCTTCACTAGTCAAGTAAGCGAGAGCTCAATTCAAAGGGGGGGGATAGATTGTGAAGAGTGATACAGTGTGTGCACACAGAGTCGTGCTGTGGAAAAGCATTCTTCCTCTCCAATTATGATTAACCTACGTTAGGCAGTATGGTGCACATGGGAGGGTCAGTGAGGCAAAAACGTTCGGGAAATGCGCTAGATAGACTGTCTAATATCTGGACTTTATGAGGAGAGGGGGTGCCAAGATTGCCTTCGAACGAATCCATACTACCATCGTAAGTAATGTACGACTTGATTCAAGTGGTTGTTATAAGCGCTTTAAAGATAGTATGAATGCTGAAGTGGCATGACCTAAAATATGTACTGAGCGCACAGGGTTTTTTCTTGACAATATCGCGCTATGCCTTATAAGTAAATTCTGTATGAAACACGTTTATTATTTTTTTAAAGAGTAGAATCATGTTTGCAATTGTAAAAACTGGCGGTCAGCAGTTTAAAGTCGAGGCCAATCAAAAAATACGTATTCAGAAGCTTGATGCAGTGGTAGGGTCTGAAGTGGTTTTAGAAGATGTAGTGTTGATTGCTGATGGCCTAAAAGTAACGCACGGCAATCCTAACATTGAGAATGCCGGTGTTGCTGCAGTAGTTGAAAGTCAAGAGCGCGATAAAAAAGTTATTATTTTTAAGCGCAAGCGTCGGCATCAATATCGTCGTAAAAATGGGCATCGCCAATATAGAACGGTCTTGCGTATTGTAGGCATTATGATTGATGGAAAGAAGATCAAAGAACCGACAGAATGTTTACAGCCTGAGATAGAGCAGACAGAAGATACAGCATAGGAAGAGGACGGATAAATGGCACATAAAAAAGCTGGAGGCAGCTCGAGAAATGGTCGTGACTCTGAGGGGCGTCGTTTGGGGGTCAAGAAATTTGGTGGCGAGAGGGTTATTCCTGGAAATATTATTGTGCGCCAACGGGGAACACAATATCATCCAGGTAAAAATGTTGGAATAGGAAAAGATCACACTCTTTTTGCCATTGAGGAGGGATGTGTTAAATTTTCTGTTCAAAACAATCGCCGTGTTGTGTCTTTAGATTTAGCATAATCATTGATTGAATTTTACGTTGCAGTAGCTCTCATGCAAAAGAGCCTTCTAAAGAAGGCTCTTTTTTTTATATATTCTCTCAAAATATAGGCGAATCTACTTGGTTCTCGAATCTTTCTCTTTTATACTAAATCCATGCGTTTTTTAGATCAGGTAAAAATATTTGTAAAAAGTGGTAACGGTGGTAGTGGTTGCATTGGCTTTAGACGAGAAAAATTTATCGAATTCGGGGGTCCCGATGGCGGAGATGGTGGCAAAGGTGGTGACATTGTTATACGCGCTGTTGACGGACTCAATACCCTGATTGATTACCGTTATCAGCAACACTTTAAAGCCGAAGGTGGCCATGATGGTATGGGTAAGCAACGCACCGGACGCGGTGGAAAAGATGGTGTGTTAGAAGTGCCTGTGGGGACTCAAATTTTTGCAGATGATAAAAAGACCATACTTGCAGATCTAGAGGAAAACGGGAAACAGATCGTTCTTCTTAAGGGTGGTGCAGGGGGGCTTGGTAATATGCGCTTTAAATCATCCTCAAACCAAGCGCCTCGGCACTCGACTCCAGGCGAGTCAGGGGAGGAAATGTGGATATGGATGCAGCTCAAACTCATGGCAGACGTTGGATTGATTGGTTTACCTAATGCGGGAAAATCCACTTTTTTGAGATCCGTAACACGCGCAAAACCCAAAGTCGCTGACTATCCCTTTACAACGCTCTATCCTCAGTTGGGTGTTGTCGGTATGGAGTATGATGAGTTTGTTGTTGCAGATATTCCGGGGTTTATTGAAGGGGCACATGACGGCGTGGGTCTTGGCATACGATTTTTAGGGCATGTGGAGCGTTGTTGCATTTTGCTTCACCTAATTGATGCGGGCCAAGAAGATGTTGTTGCACTCTACCGAACAATCCGTCATGAAGTGCGCCAGTACGGCGCAGGACTTGATGAAAAAGAACAACTTCTAGGCCTGAATAAATGTGATCTCTTGACCCAAGAGGAAATTCTTGAAAAGATGATGAAGCTTTCAAGCGCTTCAGGCGCTCAAGTAATGCCCTTGTCTTGTAAAACAGGTAAGGGGGTTGAGGCAGTATTGAAAGCATTGTTAGAAAAAGTAAACACAGCTAGAGGCGAAGGTATTGTATGACAATTAATGTTTCAAAAGATCAATTAAATGCATTTGTAGAGCGCATCGAGCGCTTAGAAGAAGACAAATCCGGTATTTCGGAGGATATTCGTTCAGTGTACGGCGAAGCAAAAGCTATGGGTTTTGATACGAAAACACTGCGACAAGTTATCAAACTGAGAAAATTAGACCTAAATGATAGACGTGCGCAGGAAGAAATTCTAGATCTTTATATGCATGCACTTGGCATGACGCCAGGAGGAGGTCGTAGCGATATGACAGAATAAGGATTTTGGAGGGTTGTTGAAACCAAAATATAAAAGACTGCTTCTCTACTGCTTTATGTTCATGACAATGGCTTGGGGCGCTTATTTAATGTTGAGCGCTTTTGATAAAAACATCTCTTTCTATGTTACACCATCAGAGATTATGGACTATTCGTCTTCTAGACAGATGCGCCTTGGTGGGCTTGTTTTGGAAAAGAGTGTTGTACGTGCCTCGAATGGTCTCGATGTTACTTTTGTCGTGCATGATTGTGTTCGACGTGTACCAGTGAGCTACTACGGGCTATTGCCTGATTTATTGCAAGAGGGAAGAGGTATTGTTGTCATCGGAACATTTAAGGATGGTGTTTTTGTTGCCCGCGAGGTGTTAGCAAAGCACGATGAAAATTACACGCCCCCAAAAGTGTTGGGTTCGACGGCGCATTTAACGGTTGAGCATTGATCAACGTATACAAAGGGGTATCCACAACCCATGCATCTTGTTGAAACAGGTCATTACGCGTTGATTGTAGCAGTTTCTACGGCCTTAGCTCAATGTATTGCAGGTGCTTTGAAGCGCTATGTTGTGAATGGATCCTTTATGGTTTTGAGCTGGGCGCAACTCTTTTTTGTTTTGTGGAGCTTTGGCGTGCTGATGTACGCGCATATTGTATCAGACTTTTCCGTATTAAATGTTTGGCAACATTCGCATACAGCAGAGCCAATACTCTATAAAATTTCAGGCACTTGGGGTAGCCATGAAGGCTCTATGCTTTTATGGGTGGTATGGCTGAGCGTTTTTAACGCTTTTTTGGGCCTCAATATACAATGTTTACCAGACCGCTACTATCGTTTAAGCATGGGGATTTTGGGATTTGTAGGCGTTGGATGTATAGCCTTTGTTTTATTATCCTCCAACCCTTTTGAGCGTGTGTGGCCAATCCCCGTAAATGGTATGGATTTAAACCCGCTTTTGCAGGATCCTGGCCTGGCTTTCCACCCCCCCCTTTTATATGGAGGCTATGTAGGCTTTTCTGTAACGTTTGCATTGACATGGTCCTCTCTCTATCATCCAGCGATTCCTTGGGCGCAGTATATTCGTCCCTGGGCTTTGCTTGCCTGGGGTCTTTTAACTCTTGGTATTGCCTCTGGGAGTTGGTGGGCATACTATGAATTGGGTTGGGGCGGCTGGTGGTTTTGGGATCCGGTGGAAAATGCATCTCTTTTGCCATGGCTCGCAGGCCTAGCTCTGATACATTCCTTAAGAGCTCAGCAAACAACAAGATCGTTTAAATTATGGAGTTTGGCGTTAGGGCTCGCGGCATTTTCCTATAGTATTTTAGGTGCTTTTCTTGTGCGCTCAGGTATTTTAAGTTCTGTGCATACATTTGCTGTAGATCCTGCGCGCGGTGTGTTTTTTCTTGTGTTTTTGTGCCTTATTTGTATTCCATCTGTGATTCTGTTTGCGTGGCGGGCCTTCTATATCGGGGAGGGCACGCGTGTTGTGTGTATGTCGAGAGAACTAAGCATTGGTGTGCAAAATATTTTTGTGACCATAGGTCTATTTGTTATTTTATATGGCACCTTATACCCCCTGATTGCGCAAAGTTTTTTTGAGAAACATGTCACTGTGGGCGATGCATATTACCGTGTTTTGTTGTTACCGCTCTTGATTCCATTTTCTTTTTCTATGGGGATTGGACCGCTGTTGCAATGGAGACAAAATAATACGGGGATAGTATGGAAACTGATTCTTGGATTCTTACTGATGCTGACATGTTTGTATGGGATATTATTAGTTGCGCGCAATATTCGGATGCCCTTGATGTCTTTATGTGTCTTATCTGCAGGGATATGGGTTATGTCTTTAACTGTTTGTTTTGCTGTGCGGTGTACGTATTTTAATATACATCGGATGACATTATACTCCTATCCTAGAGGGCGACTATGCCCCCTAGACTTCACGTTTTTATTGAATGTCATTCGGGGGTTTCCGTGGTGCAGCATTGGAATGATCTTGTCACATTTTGGTGTTGGGATTTTCTTGTGTTCGATGGCTATGAATACAGCTTGGCGAGAGGAATACTTATACACAATGGAAGTGGGTGAGACAATTCACGTTGCGACATATAGACTGACGTTCCAATCCATGCAACGCGTCCCTGGATCAAACTATATTGCTAATAGGGCGGTATTTTATGTTGCAGATCATCAGGGGTCTGCCATGAATATACATCTCATGCCAGAGCGGCGTTTTTATTATGCGCACAAAACAGTTGTGACTGAATCATCCATTTACAGTAACGGGCTTTGTAATTTATATATTACTATTGGCGATACACAAGATAATGTTCATTGGCCTGTACGTATTCATATAGATCCTATGGCACCAGGCTTATGGTTTGGGTCAGCTCTTGTGGGACTGGGATCTATTGTTCTAGGTTTACAACAATTGAAAAGACGGAGACGACATGATGAGGATTAAGTTTTTTTTTCCAGTATTGTTCGTTTTAGGATTGATGGGTTGGCTGTATACAATGCTGGGAGCGCAAAAGCCACATTCTTCTATGCGTACAATATTAAAGACAGGAGATTCTATCCCCGGTATCTCGTTTCAAACGGCTTCTGGGGATAATTTTTTACCTGAAAATTTTAAGGAGCACCCCACCCTCGTATTATTTACAGCCTCCTGGTGTCCTTTTTGTAAGATTGGCTATGCTACAGTGCAGGATGCTCTTTCTATTGCCCCTGTGCGTACGGTGGGCGTGATTTATAAAGATGCGCACATTAAGCCAGATATCCTATTGGAATATAAAAAGGCGTTTGATATTCTGCTTGTAGACCCAGATATTCGGAGCAGTTTGAAGTGGGGTATTCAAGGACTTCCGAGCATGATTGTTGTAAATAAGCAGGGACGGGTTGTATGGTCTGGGACTGGTCAAGTATCTAAGGAGACGCTCATTAAGGCATTTGAGACGGCGAACAATGGATCATAATTTGCAGCGTCTGCATTGCATCGCTCGGCAAATACAATGTCCAACCTGTAATGGGCAAACTTTGGATGCTTCAGAAGTTTTGACAGCTGTTGCTTTTAAAGAAGATATTATTGCGAAAATAGAAGAAGGAAAAACCGACAAGGAAATTATGGACACGTTAGTGCAGGCGCATGGCGCAGAGATTCTACATAATGCACCCTTGAGCAAAACGACATATCTTCTTTGGGGTGTGCCTATTATGGTGATGGTGGGGATTGTTATTTTCCTAGTGTTGCGATATTTCGATCAACAGGTGACTAAATGATTTTTGCTCTTTTTACCGTTATATTATTTGTGGTACTTTTATGGGCCTTTCAGACACTGAAAGTATTTTTGAAATATGGCTTAAGTCTAGCATTGCTCATTGGTGCGGTTTTTTTTATCATAAGCGTGGAAATATAGATCTTCCGGATGCTCCGGTTGATGTTGCTCAAGGCTGCAACAGGACGCAGAGTATGTTAAAAACACTCAAAAATGACTTGATTGTACATATTCAAGCGCATCCAGACAATGAAGAGGCGTGGACACTGCTCTCCCGTGTTCATGGAGGATTGGGAGAGCGTGAAGGTGAATTTTATGCTAAAGAACAGATGGTTGTTTATGCAAAACGTGATATAGATGAAGAAGTCAAAAGAAACGAGCATATATAGATGGAAACTCTCTCTGCACTTTTAATAGAGTATAAGTACTGGATTGTTGTGGCGGGCGCACTTCTAGAAGGTGAAGTGGCGCTTTTGCTAGCTGGGGCTGCGGCATACCATGGCTACATGTCTTTGAGCTTAGTCATGCTCATTTCATTTTTGGGGGCCATGTTTCATGATCACTTGCTTTTCTTTATTGGACGGTATATGGGGAAACCGTTTCTTGCACGTTATCCCAGGTTACGTAAAAAATCACAACGAGTTCTTAATATGTTTCACAAACATCAAAACAAGCTTATTTTGAGCTTTCGCTTTATCTACGGACTTAGAACAGTAACCCCTATTATTATTGGAACAAGTGATATTTTTCTGAAGCGCTACTCTGTCCTTACCATGATTGCAGCAATTATTTGGGCGATCATTATTGCTTATCTAGGCTATGTTTTTGCGGCGGCGCTGGAGGTTGTGATCGTCTATTTTCAGCAAGGTCAGAAAATCCTTGCAGCCATCTTAGTCTGTTTTTTTATTGTTGCTTTTATCATTTATAAACTCAACAAGCTATACAAAAAAGACTCGTGACAAAATCCTCCTCAGAGCGCCTTACCTCTCGTTCTGTGTGCGCTACTTATTTTTTCTTTCATGCAGGCGATATAAGGGAAAATAGTTGTTATTCCGAGGGGGGTTGGATGAGTTTGTGTCAGGTTTTGTATCGTGTGCTCAAGTTTATTGAGATATATGTTGTGTGCGTCTTCTATTCCTGTTGCGATTGTAAAGTCTAAAAATTAGCTGTCCTCTCTTCCTGCAGAATCCTATTGTTGCGCATCAGGGAGGACGCGCTTCTTGTGGTGCGACAACTAATTGAGTCGACATCGTTGCGTTATTACCATATTCAATGTGTCGTTTGCATGTTGATGCCATAGGTCCTAGTAGTCTTTTCCGAGTGTTTTGCCCACATCATGCCCTCTTCTCTTCTCCTATTTCTTCTGTACGCAATAGGGCGAGGAAAAAGAATACCCCTTCCCCATCAAGATGTATATTATTTCACACAACACTTTGAGAATTCCTTTGGCAACAGTTTTCCTGAGCAGAGAGCGTAGGGGGGCCGTCGAACAACTACATCTCTTCCTGGCGTACCCCAGTCCAGGTGCGTGTCTGAATTGAGTGACGAATTATTCTGTATTTTTTTGCATAATTTCTCGAATGAATATCCAAAAATGATGGAGAAAATTGTTTGACATGTCGATAATGTTTATCAGATTCTGAGTCATGTGCGCATGAAATTTTTGGTGAACCTTTGTTAGGTGTCTATAAACGGCACCATGAAGAAATGAGGGGTGCGTTTATGTCTATCAATCAAGATATGGAGGATTCTGTGAAGAATACCCTGGACCAGTATGACGGTCATCATGCACTGAACATCTCCCGCTTTTTGCAGACATATCTCTAGTCGATGTCAACTCTTGATGACCATCATACTTAAACATGTGTGGAAGCGGTGTTCTCATGATTTAGGTAGCGCGCTACTCCATGCTCTAATATTGTATAGGCGCTTGTGTTAGATAATTGGGCGGTTGAGTGTTGGACTTGGATTTTTTTGATATGATTTTTGCAATTTTAGCGTTTCCTAGAGTTTTTTGTATAATTTCTTGAGGGGATTTCAAACCCTCTTTGAATTGAACGTTGCGGCATTGTGTGAGAATATCCTGAAAATGTGGGCCTGGTTCTATTCCTATGTTCATGAGGTCTTGTCCGCTTACGATATCTTGAAAATTCCTATCTATTGTTGCTCCCGCACTTTCGGCGGAAGCTGTAAAAAAATCAATTGCAAGGTATTGATTGCTGAGCGTCTCTTGGCTAGTGTGGCTGAGACGATCTATGCGAGCCAGCCAGGCTACATCGTATATGGTGAGGCCATGAACATACAAGCGTCGTGCAAGATGTAAATAAAAATCCGCTGAAGGATTACAGAAGAAAGCTTGTTGAGGCAAGTAATGCAGAGATGTTAAAAGCTGTACTGTCTTGATGAAACGATGAGAAAATCTTAAGCGTTGTAAAAAATCCCCGATCGGCTTTGAACTACTTTCCTCATGGCGTGTTGACAAGACTTTGCCCAAATTATGGCAAAGTGCAGCACACATCAACATTCCGTGCTTGTGGTGATCAATAGGTAAGTGTTGCGCAGCATAGTCTAACACCATCATTGTATGAGCCCATACATCGCTTGCTGGATGCCATTTTGGGTGTTGCGGTACCGAGATTAATGCCGCAATCTCTGGAAAAATATGCATTTGATCGATATCACGTAAAAACTTAAAGGCGTTTGAGGGCGTTTTTCCTTTGGTAAGTATTTTTACTAACTCATATTGTATGCGCTCAGTAGATAGCTCCTTGAGATTGCTATTACGGCATATTTTTTTTAGTACGGGCAAAGGAGTCATGTTGAACTGAGCGGAGAATCGAGCAGCGCGTAGAGGACGTAATGGATCATCTCCAAATGTTTCTGGATCAACAGGGCGCAAAATATTGAATTTAATATCTTGTGTCCCATTAAATGGATCTAAAATTTTTTGCCCTATAGGGTCATACCCTATGGCATTTATTGTAAGATCACGACGTTTAGACGCTCGATCAAAATTTAACCCAGGATCAAGAGAAACGTGAAAGCCCCGATGTCCGGGGACGATTTTTCTATCCTTTCTGGGGAGAGAAATTTCTATTGCTGGATGAGTTAATTTATATACGCCAAATGATTTTCCTATTGCGCACACCGGGGGGAATTTTTCTAAGATTTCCTCTAGTGCATCAGGTGGCAGGTCGTATACCTCTGCATCCACATCTTGGCTTGAGATGCCCATGAGCGTATCTCGCACACATCCACCAACAAAAATAAGTCGACCGCCTTGGCTATGAATGGAATCGATGATCTCTTTAAAAGGGTATACATTCATATGGTCAAGGATAGCAAACATATGGTCAAGGATAGCACAAAATTATAGTTGCAATGTATGCAGCTCACCTAAAGCGAGGTCAACTGCATTTTTGAGCTTTGAAACTATACCAGGTATGGCGTCGATATCATTTTTTTCACATACCTTTTGAAGGTTGTGTGCACTCTCTGCGATACGAGCCGTACCTAAATTTATTGCATCAGCTTGCATGAGCGCGCCTTCATGACCAAGTTGTACTATTGCATTTGATCCAAAAAGTCGATCTACTTCTTGAATGGAGATACGGGTATCATCAATGTACGTTTGAACGAGATCTCGCATCATTTCTGGGCTCAAGGATTGTTTATGTCTATGAATAGTAGACAAATCAATAACAGGAAAACGCATGCAACCTCCTCTTCTCCTAAATGAGAAAACTATAGAACAAGAATATAGTAAAGCGGCAGTATCTAATTATACATTCATTATACTAGTAATACTATGATATTGTGATTAAATGCAATTATGCAATGAATTTGTATAAACACTCTGCACTCCTTTGAAGGAACGCCTTTCTTGTCTCAGGCGCTTCATTTGCCCCCGATGCAAGATGTTTGACTATGTTCCTTTGAGGAGGGTTTTGCGCGTACCGACCCGTCGAGAGAGTGTGTTGCTTCTCAAAGAACGTAAGGCTGATACTGCAGAATACAGTTTCGTTAAGAGCGCTGTACATCTGCTGATGTGAGGCATTACTAGATGCAGTAATCGCGACGTGTGCGTTAAGTGCTGAACGACATAACAGAGATATATGTGTTGGTGAATTCTGAGAGCTCTATATGTCGTGCACAGGGTGAGGAAAGCAAAAGATGAGCGAGGTGAATTCTTAATCTGAGAATATTGAGACAGAAAGAAGTATAATCCTTAATGAGTATACCAATTGTGCTCAGCAGATGGAGGCGATCCCATTACCATCATATAAGGCAGTAGTGACATTGGGTGTGCGCACCTTGCGCTACAAGAGTCAAGTACTGATGACTGATTGCAAGGAGGACGTGTGACTAGAACGGAGGTGGTACCAAAAATTCAGGAAACATCTCATTTATCTGGTAGGGGCCATCATTTTATTGGTAAAATGTTTAATATTACAACTGGTGAAATTAAGATGAGTGATTATCGATTTCGTTGGGTTATATGACACTTATAAGGATGAAAATATGTATTTTTTCTGGTCTTAAGAGAATGCTAGATGATGTTAAAGTGTCGTTGACATCTAAATCGTTCTTACCGCCTCAAGAAATTGTAGGACGCTTGTTTCTTGGGGAAGAACTGCGTAATATTGATCTGTTGAGTGTGAGAGAGGGGCTCAGTTCTCCTCCCTCCTCTCTTGTTGACGATACTCTAATTACGTGCGCTAGGAGGGTGGTCGGTTGATTTACAAAGAAGCATCTTATTTGGTTGGGCGGCAGGTCATCACTCTCAAAAAACGAAGATCTTGGGAGTTGTGCCACAGGAAAAAGGAAAGGAAGAAAAGCGATGTATCCAATAGAGCGTGTTGAAGGACTCGTTAGTCCAGTTTTGGTAGTGGGCTCATCGTGACCGCTACGTCAGTACAACGAGCTATTGGCCTTATGAGTGGCACCTCCATGGATGGTGTGGATGCTGCATTGATTGAAACAGATGGTCTTGGTGTTTTGAATACCTTGGATCATATATCTTGCCCGTATGACATGTCGGCTCAGTATTTATTTAAAGCGGCTGAATATGCAGTTCGGCGTCATTGTGGAGATATAGTCGCAGTCAAACAGCATTTTGAACAGGATGTATATACCTATTGTGGTGTAGATTTGAGGTTAGATGAAGAGTCAATAGAAGAGCGATGTGCGCAATTAAAAATGTATCTTTATGCTAAAAATAAGAAAACGCTTGTATTTGATGATGTTGTCGCGCTTTCTACAAAGGTGCATGGAGATGCGGTCTTAAGGCTTTTAGAAAAATTGGAGTATGATGCACAGGATATTGATGTTGTAGGGTATCATGGGCAAACACTCTTTCATCGACCAGAGCAAGGCACTTCTGTTATTGTGGGAGATGGTGACATATTGGCGCATCGATTGAAAATACCCGTGGTTTATAATTTTAGAGCCGCCGATATTGCAGCTGGAGGAGTGGGGGCACCATTTGCTCCCTTGTACCATCAAGCACTAGCGGTGAGAGACAGTGTGCACCCCATCTCAGTTGTAAACTGTGGAGGAATATCTAATGTGACCGTCATTTCCGGCGATGACCCTTTGACCTTAATAGCGTTTGATACTGGGCCCGGCAATGCCCTGATAGATCGACTTGTTCGTGAGCGTACTCAAGGGCAGGAATCAATGGATAAAGATGGCCAATATGGACTGCAAGGTAAGGTGCATGAAAATATTGTAGAGGAACTTTTTCATACAGCTGTACGCAAAAATAAAGAAAATTATTTTGATATGCCACCGCCTAAATGCCTTGATATTGGAGATATTAAGTTAATTCCAGCACTTGACGTTCTATCGCTAGAAGATGCTGCGGCAACACTTGAAGCATTTACAGCTGAGGCGATTGTGCGGTCCTTGGAATTTGTTTCAGCCCCGCTTCCAGACACATGGGTGACTTCAGGTGGTGGCTGGAATAACCCTAAGATTTATAATGAATTTGTGACACGCTTAACAGCAAAACTAGGCCCCGAGATTACTATACAGACGGTCGATGCTATTGGCTGGCGTACCCAAGCTCTGGAGGCAGAAATTTTTGCTTTCTTAGCAGTGCGACATTTGAGTGGTTTTCCAGCGAGCGTGCCAGGGACAACGGGTGTTTTGATGCCTACAGTAGGCGGAGTGCTATGTATGCCGGATTTGGACCACAGAGGCGGTGAAAGCAGGAGGAGCGCTCATGGATAAAAAAGTCACATTAGAAGAATCTGAGCACTTATGGGATTCTGTGGGGAAACGACTCGATTGGGTGACGCCCTATACGCAAATCAAAGATGTATCCTACGCGCTTGATGATTTTAAAATTCGTTGGTATGGGGATGGCACTCTGAATGCTTGCTATAACTGCATTGATCGGCATTTACCCCATAAGGAAAAAGATACAGCCATTATATGGGAGCCGAATAATCCTCAAGAGTCCGCAGTGCATATTTCCTATAAAGTGCTGTATAAAAACGTATGCAAGCTGGCAAACGCGCTAAAAAAGATGGGAATTTCCAAAGGTGATCGGGTGATCCTATATATGCCCATGATTCCTGAATTGTCTTATGCAATGCTGGCTTGTGCACGTATTGGGGCAATCCACTCTGTTGTTTTTGGCGGTTTTTCTGCAAGGGCAATTGCGGATAGACTGGAGGATTCTGGAGCACAATTAATTATAACTGCCGATTTCGCTAAGCGTGGAGCGAAGCATATCCCACTTAAAGAAGTTGTGGATCGAGCGCTTGACTTGTTGTTGCATAAGAGTGCGGTTGAACATGTCGTAGTCGTGCAAAATACGGGAACACAAGTAATGATGAGAGGCAATGATCGCTGGTACCATGAGGTGTTAGCTGACACATCGCATGAGTGCCCGCCGGCTGAGATGGCAGCAGAAGATGCATTGTTTATTCTCTACACTTCTGGCTCAACAGGAAAACCAAAAGGGGTGCTGCATACAACAGGAGGGTATCTTGCATATGCCTCATATACCCATGAGCTTGTTTTTGAGTATCAATCAGGAGAGGTGTACTGGTGCACAGCAGATATTGGGTGGATTACGGGTCACAGCTATCTTGTCTATGGGCCATTGGCGAATGGGGCAGTAACGCTTATGTACGAAGGTGTGCCTACATATCCAACGCCGGCACGATTGTGGGAGATTGTAGATCGGCATCAGGTAAATATTTTTTATACAGCGCCCACAGCAATTCGGGCGCTTGCACAGGAGGGAGACCAGTATCTAGCCAATACATCACGTAAGAGTTTGCGTGTGATCGGTTCTGTTGGAGAACCTTTGAATCCAGAGGCCTGGAAATGGTATTACTACAAAGTCGGGAATGCTGCCTGCCCTATTGTAGATACATGGTGGCAAACAGAAACAGGGGGCGTATTAATGTCGCCCCTTCCTTCTGATAACAGCACATTAAAGCCAGGGTCAGTTCACCGCCCCTTGCCCGGTATCAAGACAGCACTTCTTGGTGCAGATGGAACAGAAGTATCAGGTTCGGGCACGGGGGCGTTGGCTATAAAAGATAGTTGGCCTGGTCAGATGCGCGGCGTTTATAGGAATAACACGCAATTCATGCAGACATATTTCACAGCATGTCCTGGGTATTATATGACAGGCGATGGTGCAAAACGTGATCAAGACGGTGATTACTGGATCACAGGTCGTACGGATGATGTTATTAATGTGTCCGGGCATCGAATTGGTAGCGCTGAAGTAGAATATGTGCTCAATAATCATCCTAAAATCGCAGAAAGTGCCGTTGTTGGTTTTCCTCATCCTGTGAAGGGCCAAGGAATCCATGCTTTTATCTCGTTGATGTCTGGTGAATCGCTCGATGATGAGAAGACCGTGAATGCTGAAGTGATATACTTGTTGAGAAAAGAGATTGGACCCCTTGTGAGGGCTGATAAAATTACGGTAGTAGCGGGATTACCTAAAACACGCTCTGGAAAAATTATGAGACGTATTTTGAAAAAAATTTCTTCAGGGGCACATTCAGAGTTAGGGGATATCACAACACTCGCAGACCCGTCTGTTGTTGATGCAATCGTTGCTTGTTTGGAGCAATAAAATAGGGATGCTTCTTTTATTGGTCAAGGCATGTAGACGATTTCTTGTGCATGATCGATAGTTGATGAGATTGCTGTGCCACCCATATTTTATGGGCATGACACTTGCAAACATGGAACCATTGCAGAATATGGTATGCTGCAGCGAAACAGAGAAAGAAAAGAAGAACGCCATGATCTCTATTCGAGAAATGCTTGGTCAAATGCTGATTGTGGGTTTTGACGGGATGAGACCAACTGATCCAGGAGTGGAACGTGTGGGCGATTTTCTCAAAAGAGGGTACGTGGGTGGCGTGATTCATTTTTCATATAATATAGATGACACCTTGGAGGTGCTGAACAACTATCTTCTTTCACAGCATACCCTGTCTCCTATTCTATCCATTGATCAAGAAGGAGGCTGCGTTCAGCGTTTGCTGAAGACACGTTATAAATCTCCCAAATCCGTCTCTAATACAGAAAAAAATGTTCAACTGTACTATGATGTGCTTGCGTGTGAGCTCTTTAATCAAGGGTTTAATTTTAATTATGGCCCATGTGTAGACCTAGACTTAGCGCAGCATAACGGTGTTATCGGTAAATACAAGCGGAGCTTTGGATCCGATCCGGCGCGCGTCGCGGAATGTGCGCGTGCGTTTGTAGAGGCGCATCGTGACCATGGGATTAAAACATGCCTTAAACATGCGCCAGGCCACGGTAGTGCTGGCATGAATAGCAACAGAGCAGAGGCAGATACGCACAAAGGGTTTGTCAATGTGACAGAGGATTGGTCTGAGGAAGAGCTAGTCCCATATTTCCTCCTTGAAGCAGTGGGAGCGATTGATAGTATTATGATGGCCCATATCTTTAATGCGAATCTAGATAGCAGATGGCCAACATCTCTGTCCCCTAAAGTTATTGGGGATATGAGGACGATTATTGGCGGGGAGCCAATTATCGTAACGGATGATATTTGCATGGGGGCTATACGAGAGCACTATACGTTTGAAGAGGCTGTTTTGCAAAGTATTCGGGCTGGAAATGATATGATTATTATGTCCAACAATCCAGCAGCTGGGCGTGGGGGACATGATTGGCCCGAGGTAATAGAGGATTTCGTTGAGCGTTGCCATCATGCGGTAGATGATGCAATTGATGCAGGGACTTTAACCGTGTCTGGTCTGGAAGATGCATATGCGCGTGTGCTTAATTTTAAATTAGGCCTGTAAGGCGTAAACAGTCTATTCTTTCTATTCAAATTACGCAATTTTAGAAGGTTATCAGGTCTTTTTTTAAATATAATCTCTTGTCTTGTCTGAATTCTTCGTGATACCATAAATCGTAATATTAGCAAGGATTGCAAAAAAAGAGTCAGGCTCCTTCTAGCCTGACTCAAGTTTAACAGGGAGGCCTCATAGTAAAATATCCAGTATCTTACTATGAGGAAGTTAGAATTGAACTAACTTCAAAACCTAATATAATGATATTTTTAAATTTTTCCAGTAAAAAATATCTTTTTTACAAATTGTCTATAGCCTGAGAAACGCAATCCTCTAATCTTAGCTCTGACTATGTGCTCCAAGGCATGTAGTGCAATCTTGTTTCTGCAATCGTATGATGCAACAGTAAGTAGTCAGACAGAGAAAAGATTAAGGCGATGCTCGTTTCTTTTGCCGCATATTAGTTTCTTTTACCACATACACGATCGATAAGCATGGCAAAAGCGCTATTAGCCATAATATTTCCAGCGGTTGACCACGGCTCGATTAGAATAGCGATTCCGGTCAAAAGCCCAATCATTTCTTGTGTAAATCCTAGTTTTGAGATGAGAACGGGGAGAGCAATAAAAACACTGCCGCCTGCAACAGAGACAGCACTAAACTGTGCAAACGTTAGCCAAAATGCAAACGATAAATATACACTAATTTCGGGAAGAGCACCGTGTGTCATGTAAAGGATAGCCAGTGCCAGAAGAGGAATAGAAAGGCCGTCAACTGCAGCGTGGCAATTCACTGTTGAAGTAATCGTGAGACGCCCAATATTTTTATTTTTAACGTTTTTTTCGACGGCTTCTAGTGTTACTGGAAGAGTGATCATGCTTGAAATTGTTGAAAAGCCAACAAGCCAGGCAGGAAGCGTGTTTTTAATACTCTCAATTGCCCGCTGAATACGGCCGCCTGTTCCCAAAAGGAATAAGAGGGAAATATAAGAAATTTGGAGCACTAGAATAATAAAAATTACCTCTTGAAAATTCTTGAGAAGGGCTGTGCAATCATTTTCTGCGACCATTTTAATTAAGAAACCAAATATATACAGTGGCAAAAGGGGAGTGAAAATCTTACTGAAGAAAAGGGTTGAAAGATCCCGATATGCAAAGAGTTTTTTCTCAAGCCAAATTTGTGGCCAACGATTTAACAGAATACCAATCAGGAAACCAAAGAAGAGCGCATATTCAATGTGAATGGGATCAGGCCAGCTTAAGCTCACCAATGTGTTTAAAACAGATATCTCGCTGCATGGCGTTAGGATCTTAAGGCTAATCCCTGGTAAAATAAAGCCTCCTGCATAAGCTAACATAATAGCAATAAAACTGGATAGTGACACGCTAGAAACGAGCAAAATTACAAAGAAACCACCACGCCCTTTTAGGGATAGCAAGCTTGTCGCCACATAAGGGAAAATAAGAAATGGCAGTGCCTGAAGGAGTATTTCCTTTAAGACATAGCTTGATGTATATAAACTACGTTGCAGGCTTATTGGCAACATTTCACCGGCAGAAAAGGCAAATATAAATAAGCCAATAAAAATAAGAATTAATCGATACTGTTTCATATAATGAGTCATCACAGCAACAATTCTTACTATGTTACGTTACATCTGTCTAGAAAAACTTTATGTATTGATGAATGTGAGTTGGCCCTTTTGAAGGTGGTATATGTGTGAGCACATATGGGTTAGCACGGCATAATCATGGCTAATAAAGACGTATGTGAGTCTTTTTTCTTCTTTGATGTCTTGCAATAGATTCAGTATTTCGGCTTGTATCGAGACATCAAGGGCAGAGGTTGGTTCGTCTAAATATAAAATTTTGGGTTCGATTAATAAGGCCATGGCGATAATAGCACGTTGTCGTTGGCCACCAGACAGTTGGTGTGGAAAATGAAAAAGAAATTTCTGATCCAGTTGCACCTGTTGCATGATCATCGTAACTTTGTCTGAAAAATGCGTAATTTTTTGCGCACGGGCTATTTCGTTAAAGGAATGTATAATGGTAAAATATGGGTGTAAGACACTATAAGGATCTTGAAAAATAAGCTGTTGGAGACACGAAAGTTCTTTGCGAGTGTATGACTGTATTCTGCGATCCATAAGAGATATGCAGCCTTGCCAATTTCTATTAAGTCCTGTAAGAACATTGATAAGCGTTGTTTTTCCGCTTCCAGATGGACCTAAAATTCCTACGCTCTCCCCGTGTGCTACATTAAGATTTAAGCGATCCAAAACCGTGTGTGCTCCAAAAGAAACGATAAGATCTTTGATGGTGATCATAATGCCGCTCTATTAATTGTTGAGAGACGTTCGCATGGGTGATCTCTATTGGGAGTACAAGAAAGCAATCCTTGTATATATGGGTGCCTATGTGACTGAAGTCGGTTTTTAGGGACAATGTCTATCGCTTTTCCTTTGTACATGATCAGTATATTCTGTGAGAATTCCTGAACCATTTTTAGGTCATGACTGATCAAAAGAAGCCCCATATCATTGTGTTTGATACAGTCACGCACAAGATTCAGGAATTGTATTTTATTGTCTTGATCAAGAGCTGATGTAGGCTCATCTGCGATCAATAATTTGGGGTGAGACGCAAGCATCATAGCGATCATGATACGTTGTCCCATTCCACCGGATATTTCGTGAGGGTAACAATGATATACATGTGCAGGATCTGAAATTCTGACATCTTTGAGCGCTGATAGAGAGCGTTCCATGGCTTGACGTGGCGATGCATTAAAATGTGTTTTATACATCTCTGATATTTGTACGCCAACTTTCATATTAGGATTCAATGAGTACTTTGGGTCTTGCAGAATTAGCCCCATTTCTTTGCCACGTATTCTTTGCCACTCATCCTCAGACAATGCTGTTAAGTTCTGTCCCATGAATAGTAATTTTTCAGCAGTTATGCGCGCACCCAGAGGGAGCAGACCCATAAGGGCACGTCCAATCATTGTTTTTCCAGAGCCAGACTCACCAACGATTGCGAGATTATGATTTTCTTTTGTTATTTGGAACGAAACATGACTAACCACGGGAGACCAGGTATGCGTGCCTTTGTTTTGAAATTCAACACTGAGATTCTTGACGTCTAACAGGGGTATCATTTTGTTATTTTTCTAAGTTCTTAGGATCTAGCGCATCACGGACACCATTCCCAAATAAATTAAAGCCAAAACTCGTGATAAAAATAGATAGGCCTGGAAAAACACAGAGCCACCACTCATGAAACAAGAAATCACGGCCGTTAGCACACATGCTTCCCCATTCAGCCGTTGGTGGCTGTGTGCCCAGACCCAAGAAGCTTAGGGCGGCAGCAGTTAAGATGATGCCACCCATTTCCAATGTTATTCTAATGGTTAGCATGGGGGCGCAAAGAGGAGGGAGGTAGTGCGTAAGAAGACGCAACACACTAATTCCCTGGAGCTTTGCGGCACGCATAAAGTCTGAATGTACAAAGGTTTGTATTTTTGTGCGACATAGTCGTGCATAGGGGGGCCAGGATGTGAGTGCAATGGCGAGGATGGCATTTTCTAACTTTGGCCCCAGAACAGCGACAAAAGCGAATGCCAGGATCAATTTTGGAAAAATAAGAAAAATATCTGTGATGCGCATGAACACTATGTCAACCCACCCTCCAAAATAGGCGGATAGAATGCCAATCAATAGACCAATAGGCGCAACAATACATGGGACCAGAACGACAATCAGAAGGGATGTTCGTGCGCCATAAATAATGCGGGACAAAATATCACGACCGAGCTCGTCTGTACCCAGCAAGTGCTGATAACTCATCGTACTCAATTTAATGCTCAGGTTAATATCATTGGGGGCGTAGGGCGCAAGGAGTGGTGCAAAAATCGCGATCAAGACGAAACCTATAATGATCCAAAGACCGCTCATCGACCATTTGTTTGCACGCAAGAGACGCCAACGTTCTTGAAATACGAGCCATTTTGCATGACTTGTGGAATGCGCCCTCATTGCTTACATTCCTTGTTACGGACGCGCACATCGATGAATGTATTGATGCAATCTACACATATATTGATAGTCATATAGATGATACCTATTAATAAAACCGCTCCAATTATAGCGTTCATATCTACGCTTTTGAGGGCTTGATTTAGATAGAGGCCAATGCCAGGAAAGGCGAAGATTGTTTCTGTCAATACAGCGCCCTCCAAAAGCGCACCGTAACTTAGGGCAAGCACAGTTAACAGTGGAGCGCGTATATTGAGGAAGGCATGCCTAAGAATGCTATATGAAGAAAGGCCTTTTGCACGTGCAGTGAGTATATATTGCTGACTCAATTCCTCAATCATAAATGTGCGTGTCATTCGTGTAATATAGGCGGCAAGCATAAGCCCTAAAACGCTTGAAGGGAGAACAAGGTGCTTGAGAGCATCTTTAAAAATATCTAAACGGTTTTCAGATAAACTGTCAAACAAAATAAAATGCGTTTTAAGTTCAAAGTCTTCAAATGATATACCTATGCGTCCAATTCCAGGAAGGACATCCCAAGTAAAGTAAAATAGAAATAGAAAAATAAGTGCGGCCCAGAAAGTTGGGATTGCATGTAAGGTGAGCGCAAATATATTGATAGATTGATCTAGCCATTTATTTTTATAAAATGCGCTCACCATTCCCAACGGCACTCCAAGAAGAGTACCCAATAGAAGTGCAAGCGTTGAGAGTTCCAAGGTTGCCGGAAAAAGGTGCAGCAATTCATCAATAACTTTGTGAGATGTCATCAGAGATACGCCCCAGTCACCTTGGGATAATTGCTTGATGTATATAAAAAACTGCATATAGACTGGTTGGTCAAGCCCAAGGGCTTTTTTTGAGGCCATATATGTTGCGTGAGACGCATTATCTCCCACAATGCTGAGCACAGGATCAGTAGGTATGATGCGACTGAGCAGGAATAGGAAAAAGATGATTCCAAGAAGCGTAACGAGCGCAGATCCTAGTATATAAAAGATTTTTAGTGGAATTATTTTAATGTTTTTGGACATTTTCGTATAGCACTGTGCTCATAGAGGGTGCCATATAAAGACCATGTACCTTGTTGAGTACGCCTAAAATATTTGTTGTTTGAAACATAACAATCATTGGAGCATCTTTTAAAAATTTTTCCTGTAACTTCTGATACGCTCTGGAACGAGAATCGGCGTCCTCTATTTTCTTAGCCTCATCTGTTGTTTTGGTGAGATCTGGAATCTCCCATGCATTTCTCCATGCCAGTGTTTTTTCTGTTGAATCATCATCATTATTTGGGTTGCGCATAAAAGTTGAGGCATTAGCATCAGGATCGTAAAAATCCGCCCCCCACATGGCCAAGGCCATATCATGAGTGCGCCCTCTTAGTTTGGTTAAAACTTGTTTTGAGTCGCCCAAGTGAATGTCAACCAAGACACCGGCTTTTGAAAAATCTTCTTTTATTTTTTGGGGGATTTCAGGACTGACAGCAGAAAGAGTAATAGTAAATCCATCTGGGTATCCTGCTTCCTTTAATAATTTCTTTGCTTTCTCTATATTAAAATCAAATTGTTTTCCTGTAATGGAGCAAGGAAAGTGCGATGGAACAAATGAATTATGCACCATAAAAGTACCGCGCTTTATATTTTGTGCAATCCCGTCGTAGTCAATTAAATGACGCAGGGCCTGACGTACTTTTGGATTTCTAAGTATTTCGTTCTTTTGATTCAAATGTAGCACACGTAGATTGGCTGTCTCTAAAAATATGGGAGATGCATCCTGTATAGCCTCAATGTCATTGAGCCCAATATTTTTTGCCACATCAATGTCACCCTTGCGCAAAAGAAGAACTTGTGTTCCAGCTTCACGCACATTGCGGAAAAATAATTTAGAAATCTGAGGTTTTGGTGTGTATTCGTCGTTTCTAATGAGAATTAGAAGCTGCTGTGGCGTCCACTTCTTGAGCTGATATGGACCTGAGCCTGCGCTATGTGTTCGGAGCCATTTATGCCCATAATCTTCAGCATTATTTTCTAATGCCATTTTTTTATCTATCACGGAGCCACTTGAGGCAGATAGTATATTGTAGATAAGTGTTGGAGCAACTTCTTCTTCCATGACAAGATGGAGCTCATCATTTGAAACGGCTCTCACAACATGATCAATTTTTTCTGCTGTCCAAGATGGTCCAAACGTTCTTAAAATACCGGAGGGAGATTTATTGAGCTTAGCAAGGCGTTGAAGAGAAAAGGCAACATCGTGGGCCGTTACTGGATTGCCTGATGAAAATTTTAAGCCTTTCTTAATTTTAAAAATATGGCGTTTATTTTTGTTGTCTACTGTCCAGCTTTCTGCAATTTCACCCAAAAATTTTCCCTTATTTCTTGGGTCATGTTTGAGCAATCTTTGGTACATATTGTAGATGAGTTCATTGCCGGCAAGCTCGAAACTTTCTGCAGGATCGAGAGTTATTAATTCATCCATATCCCATCCCACAACAAGAGTGTCTTGTGGCGCTAAAGAGACGCATTGGAGTGAGAAAAGTGAAAATACAAGCATAAACGCACTGCGCATTCTAAAACTCCTTTTGGTATTACGATAAACCAATAGAATAGATTTTTTTACGTATGTCAATACTCATATAAATGGAATGCACATTTTTGCATGACAAACGATAAATAAGCGTATAATTTGAAATTGTTGAGAAATCTATAGATCTAAAATTGGCGAAAAAGTATGATAGAAATTAGTTTTCCAGATGGCAGTACTCGGGTATACAAAAAAGGTGTCACTGGCTCAGAAATTGCCCGAGGCATTAGTGCGTCTCTTGTAAAGGAGGCGCTGGTTGTTAAGTTTAACAATACGCTCTTAGATCTTGATTTTCCTCTGAATATAGACGGAACACTTGAAATTGTCACACGAAAGCATGCTGATGCATTGGAGGTTCTCCGTCATGACACAGCACACGTATTGGCCGAGGCTGCGACAGAACTTTTTCCTGAAACGCAGGTTGCAATAGGCCCCGCGATTGAAGATGGGTTTTATTATGATTTCTACAGAAAAGAATCTTTTACCCCAGAAGACCTGACTGCACTTGAAAATCGCATGCAAGAGATCGTCGAACGTGATGAAAAAGTCACACGTGAAGAATGGGCGCGTGACGAGGCTATAAAGTTTTTTGAGGCGCGTGACGAGGTATTTAAGGTAGAAATTCTTCATGCTCTTCCAGCAGGTGAGACAATCACTCTCTATCGACAGGGGAATTTTATAGATCTATGCCGCGGTCCACATTTGCCATCGACACAATATATTGGAAAAGCCTTTAAGCTCATGAAGCTTTCAGGTGCTTACTGGCGTGGCGATTCTAGAAATCCCATGTTACAACGTATTTATGGGACAGTTTGGTTTACCAACGCTGATTTACACAGCTATCTTCACCGATTAGAGGAAGCAGAGAAGCGTGATCACCGGCGGTTGGGTAAAGAAATGGATTTGTTCCACTTTCAAGAAGCGGCACAAGGGGCGGCTTTTTGGCATCCAAATGGATGGAATATTTACGTGGCGCTGCAAACATATATGCGTCAGCGGCTTGAGAAAGCTGGGTACAAAGAAGTGAATACCCCCATTATTCTGGATAAAAAGCTTTGGGAATCCTCGGGTCACTGGGAAAAATTTTATAATCATATGTACTTAGCATCTGCTGAAGGCGAGGAACGTATGGTGGGTGTAAAACCCATGAATTGCCCTGGGCATGTCCAGGTATTTAATCAAGGCATTAAAAGCTACAGAGACTTACCGCTGCGCTTGTCGGAATTTGGATGTTGCCATCGTTATGAACCTTCTGGAGCCCTCCATGGCTTAATGCGCGTGCGTCAGATGGTGCAAGATGATGCACATATTTTCTGCACTTCGGCGCAAATTGGTTTAGAAACAGCCAATTTTTTTTCGTTGCTTCAGTCTATTTATAAAGATTTAGGATTTGAACATATTCATGTACGTTTTTCGGATCGGCCTGAAGTGCGTTCGGGGAATGATGCAACATGGGATAGCGCAGAAAGTGCGTTGAGGCAGGCTATTGATTCGGCAGGTGTGCATTATGTAATGAATCCGGGTGAGGGAGCTTTTTATGGTCCAAAGCTAGAATTTGTTTTGCAAGACGCTATCGGGCGGTCATGGCAATGTGGGACATTGCAACTAGATTTTATTTTGCCAGAGCGTTTGGGTGCGCAATATATTGGTGAGGACGGTCAAAAACATACGCCGGTCATGATGCACCGCGCTATTCTGGGGACCTTTGAGCGCTTTATTGGGATTTTGATCGAGCATTATGCTGGAAAGCTTCCTTTGTGGCTCGCGCCAGTTCAAGTTGTTGTTGCGACTATTTCTAACATTTTTGACGATTATGCTCAAGACGTTGTGCGTGCATTCAAAACGCAAGGTGTGCGGGTTGAATCCGATTTTCGCAATGAAAAAATAAGTTATAAAGTGAGAGAGCATAGTTACAAAAGAGTGCCATATATTTTGACAATTGGCTCAAAAGAAGTTGCAGAAAAAACGGTATCGATTAGACAATTAGGCAGTCCAGCACAAGAAACACTTGCACTTGATGATGCACTTGCTACATTAGGGATGGAAGCAGTACCTCCTGTGGGTACGCTGTTATTAAAGACGTAAAACAACTTAAGGAGACGACCTATTTCAAGATTTGGGATGCAACGTGGCGTCAAAAATGATGGTCCACGTACGAATACTATGATTAAGGCGGAGAAAATCCGCTTACTAGATTCTGACGGTGAAATGCTAGGCTTATGCACGGTGCAGGAGGGCATAGAGAAAGCCAATATGCAGGGGCTTGATTTGATTGAAATCTCTCCCAATGCAGATCCGCCGGTCTGCAAAATTTTAGATAATGGCAAATACAAGTATGAGCAACAGAAGAAAAAAGCTGCTGCAAAGAAAAACCAAAAAGTTGTTGAAATTAAAGAAGTTAAATTGCGCCCTGTGACAGGTGAGAACGATTATCAAGTAAAGTTGCGCAATGCACGTAAGTTTTTAGAAGCAGGGAACAAGGTCAAAGTGACCCTACGCTTTCGAGGACGTGAGATCACCCATCAAGATATAGGTGAAAAAATAATGCATCGCTTTAGAGATGATCTTGCCAATCTTGGAAAAGAAGAATTCTTACCAAAAATGGAGGGGCGGCATCTACTAATGGTCATTGCACCCGATTTATCAAGGAGTTAAAAGATGCTAGCGTCCTTGCATATTTTTCCGAGATTTGAACTCGGGATACACACGAGGAATGTTCCCGAAATATCGAATGATTTTTGTACTTTTTTGTACTCATGTCGATGACAATCTATAATACAGAGGGTATTCAACTAAGTTAGACGCTTGTTTTGTTGCTGGTGTGCAGCATTTTACGGAACGGAACGAGCGTTAGAGGCTTATCTGAAACACACCTCTCAAATTGTATTAAAAATCTTTTATTTTAAAATGCGGTATTCAGCTTTGTTGTACGTATTGATGCGGTCGGTAGTTGAGATGGGGCTGGTGATGCATAAGTTGTGCTGTTTGTAAAAGGGCTCAGTAGGTATAAGTACGCCTCTTGAAGATATAGCTTGCATGCGGGGCATTATACCTATTACTTGATTGTTGTTCTGTCGTTTCTCCAGCTCCTTCTACTTCTTTTTCAAGACGGTTATGCCAAAAGAATCCTACAAAGCAGGGTCAGTCGCATGATATAGAAAAACACTGGATTAATTGATTGCTGCCAATGATCACTCGGAATGAATTATTGTGTATCGGGAAAGATAGTCTGCGTATCCAAACATGCGCGTTAGCCTGTCTGGAGACTGGTGTATCTATATTAGAGACGGATTGTGGGACGGAAGAGACGTATAATATAGTAGAGCTCTTTTTTGCTCTGTAGAAGAAGGGGGGTAGGGATTATTCCGGATTCTTATGTTGTCATCTATTTGTACCTGAGGCATCAGATCATGTGCAAGATGCCTCATTTGCAGGCTTTCTGAGGCGATTTATTGTTTGCGTCATATTTTTCTTCTTCGTGTGATTTGTAATACTGTTCAAAAAGTGCTTCCCTACTGCGTAGGGGTTTTGGGGCCATCTGACTTGTCTAAGTCCTCGCACATACGCAAGGAAAGAGAATGTGAAAAATTATCAAACCCACACAGCATTATCGTTGTCGTTTTTTTTGCGAACCATTGATGCGTTGTTTCATCAGGCGCGAGACCCTGAATCCCGCAACACTTCTTGCAGTGATTACAGCCTCCTTTAATGTCTTGGGGTTTCGGCCAACGCGTGCTTTTTTTTGCCGAGAGAATAGCACGCCAAAAAGCGGAATTTTTATCTCACCATGGTCCTTAAGCACCTGCAGAACTTCGGATAGAATATGATCAACAGCCATGACTGACTCTTGGCGAGAAAGTCCGAATTTTTCTTTGAGCGCGCTTGATAAATCTATACGTGTTATGGTTTTTGCCATGCTAGTCTACAATCCTCTTTGTCACTGACAATGATACTCTTTTTTATAAGTGTGGTCAACCCTATCGGTTGTTGCTTTCTCATTATTGTGGTATACAGATGGGCGAGAGGTTTCTGGTTTTTGCTATACCTGCGTGACAATGTGATGCACATTGTCTGTTCTGCCTCTATGTCCTTATTGTATCTTGATGTGGTATGATGTGTTTCGTTGTATTCTACATTGATTATTCGACTTCACGATGTGTGTTACGGCCGGGTTATGAGTTGCATTTTCTATTTATCGACACGGAAAAAATGCATCCTGCAATGTTATATGCACAATACTGACTCTTGCCGTTAAGGCCTCAGGGGGGGGGCACGTGCTGTAGGTGCAGAAGAAGCGCAATAAAGCAATAGTAGGATTGCAGTTTCAATGAGCGTGTATAAAGTGTTCGAAGCGCGAACTCGAAATTTCTATAAGATTCTTTAGAATCAATCATTTCAAACAAATAATGCAATGCTCCGGCTTTACATTTCATCTTGTCATGATGAACAGAGGGTATTTTGGACGATGCACAGCACAGTACTACTGCAATGCACTTTTTGTGTTGATCGACCTTTTTGTCATTATTGTTTCTTGCCAAGAATATTGAATTGCACATATAGATAAAATATGGTTGCACAAAAAAGTGTTGAATCGCACAAAAGTCGTTGACAAGAGACTTCTGTTCAGTATATTCAAGAAACAGTAAAACTTATTTTTCAAGCCATTGTTGAAGGGTTTCGATGACAAAACGAATCAATGCAAAATACAAAGTTAATCGTCGTTTAGGTGAAAACTTATGGGGTCGACCTAAGAGTCCCGTTAATGTTAGGAGCTACGGTCCAGGTCAGCAAGGGCAAAACCGTCAAGCAAAGCTCACAGATTATGGCCTGCAATTGCGAGCTAAGCAGCGTTTGCGTAAGTACTATGGTAACATTGGAGAGCGCCAATTTCGTAATCTTTATAAAAAGGCAGCACATCGCTCCGGCGATACAGGTGAGAATCTCATTCTTTATTTAGAGTCTAGATTGGATGCTGTTGTATATAGGATGAAGTTTGTCCCGACCGTTTTTTCTTCGCGACAGTTTATTAATCATGGACATATTACTGTAAATGGCCAGCGTGTAAACATTCCATCTTATCAAGTCAAGCCAGGCGATTTGATCGCTGTGCGTGATCGATCTAAAGATATTCCTATGGTTGTTGTTGCGCTTGACTCTCGTGAGCGTGATGTACCAGATTACCTGACAGTTGACGCTGAAAAGCGCGCTGGTACTTTTATGCGCACACCAGAATTTTCTGAAGTTCCGTATCCTGTTCAGATGGAGCCACACCTTGTTATTGAATTCTATTCAAGATAGGACTTTGTAAAGCGTTAATATTTTGTCCTCGTTTCTTGTGCATATTAAGGAGCGGGGATTTTTCTTGAGAATCCCGTTGGGGGGAGACTAGTGTACAATGAAATCATTCCAAAACTGGTTGGAATCAGAAACAATTTTAGCTTTTCAAGCCCTGGGATTTGATGAAAAACGCGCTGTTGTAAAAAGTGCGGATAGACCGGATTTGGGGGACTATCAGCTTAATAGTGCACTGGTCTTGGCAAAAAAAAATCGTGAACTCCCTAGCGCTATTGCGAAAAAAATTGTGGATGTGTTGGCGCCACGGTTATTAGGTGTTGATCTGAGTATATCGGGTCCTGGCTTTATTAACTTTACAATTTCTTTACCTTGCTTAGTTGCGTGCGCTAATAACATGGCTCCTGATAGACGATTGGGTGTTCAAACTGTCAAAACTTCTAAAACTATATTTATTGACTATGGCGGACCTAATGCTGCAAAACCCATGCACGTAGGGCATTTGCGCTCAAGCATTATTGGTGAAGCAATGAAACGCATCCTTGCATTCCAAGGTCACAATGTCATTGGTGACATTCATTTGGGTGATTGGGGGATGCAGATGGGTATGCTCATTCAAGGTTTGAAAGAACAGTATGGAAGAGAGTGGGCATATTGTGATGTGAATTTTGATATAGAAGCACACGATGCGCCGTCTATCACTTTAGAAGAATTGGAAATCTTATATCCCAAAATTGCTGCGCGGGCTAAAGAAGATAGCGAGTTTGCGGAATTATGTCGTACAGCAACCCAGAAACTCCAACAAGGACACCTAGGATATCGTGCTCTTTGGAAGCATTTTGTCGATGTTTCTGTATCCGATATGAAGGTGCATTTTGAAGTATTGAATGTTTCTTTTGAGCAATGGTTTGGAGAAAGTCGCTACCAGCCGCATCTTCAAAATATGGTAGATGCTTTGGTGCTCAAAGGTGTCGCGGTGCCGAGTAAAGGGGCGGTGATTGTTCCAGTGACCGAAGCAACCGATTCAATGGATATTCCACCCCTTTTGTTGCAGAAGTCCGATGGAGGATTCTTGTATGGTACAACAGAGCTTGCAACAATATATGAACGTGTTAATACCTTTAAGGCCGACCAAATTATTTATGTTGTGGATGGTCGTCAGAAATTGCACTTCAAACAAGTGTTGAGAGCGGCGCACAGAGCTGGACTTGATGTAGATATGCATCTTATGGGCTTTGGAACAATGAACGGACCCGATAATAAGCCTTTTAAAACGCGCACGGGCGGTGTGATGAAATTAGGTGATCTGATTCATCTGCTGCGTAACGAGGCACGAGATCGTATTGATGCAGTCGGTATGAGTCAGGGGTTTCCTGAAGAAGAGAAAGCGGATATAGCAGAGAAAATTGCGGTCGCGACCTTAAAATTTTCTGATTTGCAACATGATCCCAAGCAAAATTACCAATTTAGTTTGGATAAATTTATGCGTTTTGAGGGTAAAACAGGTCCCTATCTTTTGTATGCTGCAGTCCGTATTAAATCTATTCTACGCAAGGCTGGATTATTGCATGAGGGCGCAGATTTGGCGCCTATTTCTGAGGACTTAAACACAGATGAGCGGGCGCTTATTTTTATGTTGGTGCGTTTCCCTGAGGTGATCGATATAGCGACAATGTGCTATTCACCAAATGTACTGTGTACTTATGTTTTTGAAGTGTCGCAATGTTTTAGTCGGTTTTATCAATCAAGTCCTGTTCTTAGTGCAGATGAAGGCGCCAACCGAGCTAGTCGTCTGACAATTTGTGCACTCTCATTGAATACCATTCTTATAATTCTAGACCTGCTTGGCATTAATGTGCCTGAGCGCATGTAGGAATAATTCCCATGGTCGACTATTTTTTTATGATCTTGGAAGAATGCAGTAACTTCCTTTGGGGTTACGCTGGGATGTCTATGATTATTTTTGGCGGCATCTTTATCTCTGTTTATGGTAGATGGGTACAAATTTTCTTTTTTCCTACAATATGCCGGCACTTTTTTCAAACTGTTGCAAGACGTAGTAACATCACTGAATCTGCCGCGCGTGGTACTTCACCGTCAAGAGCCTTTTTTGCCTCTATTGCAGGATGTATCGGCATTGGAAATCTTGTGACAGTTGCAATTGCAATTCAAATAGGTGGCCCTGGCGCATTGGTGTGGATGTGGTTTGTTGCATTGTTGGGGATGCTGATCAAATATGCTGAGATATATTTAGGTATTAAGTTCCGTGTGCCTAATGCGCGTCATGGATATGATGGCGGACCGATGTATTTCTTGCCACACGCTTTCCCGAAGGTGACATGGCTTCCTTATGTTATGGCGGGATTGTTATGTGTTTACGGCATTGAGATTTTTATGTTCTCAACAATAAAAGAATCTATATCCTTGAATTGGGGGTTAAATCCGCTACTGGTAGCATTGTTGCTTCTAGGACTTGTGTTGATTGGTGTGAACGGCGGCGTGCACAGGGTCGGTGCTATTAGTCGTGTCGCAATACCTGCTTTTGTGCTAGTGTTCATTGCAATGGTGACCTGGGTGTTGTTGCACCATATATCAGCAATTCCAAGTATTTTTGTAGACATACTTTCTTCTGCTTTTTCTGGGCGCGCTTCAGCAGGAGGATTTGTTGGGAGCAGTGTATTTTTAACGATAGCCAAAGGCTTTTCTGCCGCGTCCTACTCTGGTGATGTTGGTATTGGATACGCTTCTATTATTTCTAGCGAGTCACGTGTACAGGATCCGCGTGACCAGGCAAGTCTGGCTATTTTTGGGATATTTCTTGACACATTTGTTGTATGCACCTGCACTGTTCTTCTGATTGTAAGTACAGGTGTGTGGATGGACGGGTTAGATGGCACAATGATGGTGCAAGAGGCTTTGGGTCAATATTTCCCTTATATGCATGTGTTTATGCCTGTTTTTCTGTTTGTGTTAGGGTATACGACCATTCTGCCATATATGGTTGCGGGCATGAAATGTGCGCGCTTTATTGCGCCTGCAAATGGCGCACGTATTTATCTGGGGCTTGGCATTGCGGCCTTTCTGTCATTTTCGTTTGTTAATGCGACTTATGCCCTAACGGTCATGAATCTCGCGGGCGGCTTACTCATGTTGGTGAATTTGCCGGCAATTGTAAAGTTACGTCATGAAGTGAAATTTGACCTCCAAAGTCTTCAATAACCCGATGTTAATGAAGTGAGGAATGTGATATTTTTCTAGAAAAATCTATATTCTTTATTTCGTTACAATATGAGCAGCAGTGTATCTGAGGCCGGGAACTCTCCTTTTTCTGCTTGCAACGATCTCCGGCATCGTACAAGGAGCCCATGTTTACTGAGTTTGTGCTTACCACTTCACAAGAGACGCTCCCCATGCAAGCCCGGCGCCCAAGGCATCTAACAAAATCAGATCACCCGTCTTAAACTTAGTGTGTGCTGCATCGAGTGCGAGCGGAATAGATGCAGAAGAAGTGTTAGCGTGATTGTGGACGGTATAGATGACTTTATTTCTTGGCATATTTAAGTGTGCAGCGACGGCATCAATAATGCGAGCGTTGGCTTGGTGTGGGACAAACCAATTGAGGTCTTTAGAAGAAGTGTGTGTATTTTGGAGCACTTGGGTGGCCGCATCGCAGAGTTTCTGTATTGCTTGACGATAGACTTCACGTCCATTCATTGCTGCAACACCAACGCTCTTATCATAGGCCGGCCCGCCTGTTGCTTGTAATACGCTGTTTAGCGTGCCATCACTTTTCAGATATGTGCTTAGGATTCCGGTCTTTTCGTGCGTTGCACTCAATACAACAGCCCCCGCACCGTCCCCAAATAAGACGCAGGTATTGCGGTCCTTCCAGTCGAGGAGGCGCGAGAATGTTTCTGCCCCAATAACGAGCACTTTTTTTGCAGTGCCAGATTGAATAAACTGATCTGCTATACTTAAGGCATAAAGAAATCCAGCACAGACAGCCTGTACATCAAAAGCAGCAGCATTATATGCACCTATTAAACTTTGGATGCGTGTTGCTGTAGCGGGGAAGGTCCGGTCAGGAGAGGTCGTTGCACAGATAACGAGATCAATCTCTTCAGCAGAACAATGTGCTGCGTTTATGGAGTGTAGTGCAGCTTGCGCGCCCAAATCAGATGTGAGTTCTGTGTCATCAGCAATGTGGCGTTGGCAAATTCCTGTACGTTTAAAAATCCAATCATGAGAGGTGTTAATTGTGTGAGCCAAATCATCATTTGTTACCACTTTTTTTGGTAAATAGCTTCCAGTCCCTATAATTTTTGCGTGTTTCATGAAGATTCACCTTCTGATATTGTTTTAATCAAAGGAATCGATATTTGTCTCCCATAAATGAGCGAGGCCCTATCAATTGCATTAACCCAGTGATCAAGACTCTCATATGTTCGCTCGATACGTAAAATTAAATAGGCGAGTGCTTGTGGTGTGATAGAGAGTTGTGCATCAGAAAATTTCTTGATTAAAATACCCTGCATCAGGACATCATCGGGCGCTGTAATATTGGCTATTGTGAGTGTATTAAGACGACTTGTTAGATCGGGCAAAAGAGCAGACCAGTCTTGAGGGCGTGTGTGAGTTAGAATAAGGAGAGACTGATTTTGTTTCTTCTGATGATTAAATAGATGAAAAAGAGCCTCAGCTTGCTCGGTCGATATAATGTCAAAGTTATCGATTGCGAGCAGTGTTCTTTGTTCGAAGAAAGGGGCAATATTGTCTAAAGTGATGTTTCTAGAATCAAGGTAGCATGCTTGGTTTTTTGATGCCCAGATGTGCCCAAGATGCGTTGTTCCACTATGTTTTGGTCCATGAATTACAAGCCCAAATGTCGGCCACTCTGGCCAAAGGCGCACCCAGTCGTAAGCAAGTTGATTGGATTTAGATACAATAAATGTATCTTCTCTATAGTTCACAGGAGCAGTAAAAGGTAATAAATCTTGCTGCATTACTTTTTTTCAGGAAGTTTTTCATGTGTTGTTTCTTTGGCACTTTTTAGGGGGATGCGGCGCTGGTGCATAATAGCTACTATTTTTGTAACGCTTTAATGATAAAGCAATTATAACACTCAGACAAGCGGCCACAGGAATTGCAATTAATAGCCCAATAAAGCCTAAAACTAAGCCGCCAACAAATAGAGAAAATATGATCCACAAAGGATGTAACCCAATGCGGTTGCCTACAAATTTTGGCGCCAGGAAAAAACCGTCTAAGATTTGTCCTACACCAAATATAATTAGTATGTAGAAAAAGGGCGCCCAATCGGTAAAGTTTAATGCGGACACTAAAAGGCTTAAGCATAAACCAGTTAAGACGCCGGCATAAGGTATAAAGGAGAAAAAACCGGTTATTAGACCAATCGCTATAGAAAATTTTATGCTCGCCAAAGACAGGATCGTTGCATAATACAGAGCAAGAAGAGTGCAAACAATCAGTTGGCCACGAATAAAACCAGATAACTTGGTATTCATTGCAGAGCAAATAATGCGTACGATGGGCTGACCCTCCTTTGGAAAAAGACCGTATACAGTATCTACCATTTTTGGCCAATCGCGCAAAGTATAAAAGGCTACAAGTGGCATAATAAATATCACAGACAACATATTGGCGATTACTAGACCGCTAGCAAGCATGTTTTTCAAGAATTCACCCATCCACTCAATAATTGTGAGGGTATATTCTGATGAGCCCTTTTTGACCTGTGGTAAAAGATCTTGTGGCACATGAGTACCAAAAAAATGCATGATGAAATTTTGGATGCTTTGTATATTCTGTGAGGCGTCTTGTATTAAAAAAACTATTTGCTTTTGCAAAGCTGGTATCAACAAAAAAAGTATAACTAAAAGCCCACCTATACAAGGTGTTAAGATGAGGAGAGTGCCAAGTTGTCTATGAATATTGAATTGTTCAAGTTTTGTTATCATTGGCGATAAAATATAAGCGACAACTGCACCAATAATGAAGGGGGGGAGGATGGAGCGAATTATATAGATGATGCATCCCAGAAAAACGGTTACAACCGTCCAGAAGCACAATTGATCCCAAGAAACCGATGGTGTATTATTCACTTCTTTCCCCAAATAAACGCATATTCGTATAACGATACCACTGTGGTACACACAATGCCATATACAAAGTATGTGCTATATAAATTGATACAAAATATTTTCTCCAAGAGCACAAGAGCGGCAAGCATTATTTGCAGTGTCGTGTTGAGCTTGCTACTCCAAACCGTCTTAACCAGGATCATTCCTTGTGAAAGTGTTTGAAAGAATATAACAAGAAGAAAAGTAATATCTCGTGCAATAATAATGGCTAGAAACCAAAATGATAAAACGCCTGCGTTGGCAAATAGGACAAATGCTGTTGTGATCAGCACTTTATCGGCGAGCGGGTCTAGGTAAGCGCCTAACTTTGTTCTAAATGCTATAAATACGGGCAATCCATCCATCTATAGCATCGCTTGCGCTTGCAATGATAAAAATCATAAGGCTGAAGAGATATTGTTCCCGAAGAAAACAGTAGGCAAAAAGAGGAGAGAGGCAAAGACGGCTTAGGGAAATAATATTTGGACAGTTACGCAACATGGAAGGGATTGCCACTTGTGGGAAGGATTGGTCGGATTCCCAGTTCGTTCAAAGTGTCATCAAAGGATTCTGTGGTGCCGTTATATACGATGGAGAATGTAGCACGGTTTCTTTTTAAACGTTGTAAGCGTGCGCAATGTATTCTTGGATGCAATATGAGTTGATGGCTTAAGTGCTGCAATGCATTGAAGTTGCGAATAGGAACTGTAATTTGGGTATGATATGTTTCAGCATTATGGACTATTTTCTTTAGATTTTTCCAATATTCAATAAGATGTCTAAAGCATGTTTTGCCTAGATTTTTCCTTTCCTCGTCTGTATCGTCTAACGTGATGTGAGTAGGCTCGAATCCTTCTGATACCATGTATGGCCACGCGGCTACCTCAATCGTAGAATTTTCAAAGGAAATGATGAAAATAGCAATATCTTTCGCGCCATAACGTTGCATCATTTTTTTGAGGGCATCTTTATTTCCATCCAGTACATCCTGAGGTGAACAGAGTTCATGATCTGTAATATCGCCCAGTGGTACTCCAAATTTAAAGTAGCTCAGGTGAATAGCCATTTCGCGCCAGGTAGAAAGCATAGTATTGGCATCATCCCATAAAAACAATCCGTTCTCCGTTTTGAGAATAGGGATGACCAGTGTCGGTGGAAATATTGTCTCGATTATCGGTACATCATGGGCGTTGAATAATTTTTTGACACTTTGCTCATTGTAGTGAAATCTATACGTTCCCTTGTACCCTTGAGATGTTTTTTGCTCTAAATCAACGGAGAAGCTATCGATGAGCGATGTGAGCATGTGGTCCTCAAGATGCTTGAGCTTATCCCCAGCAGGTTTGAGTGAAATGCGTTGAAGCAGGTTGCTCCAACTTTCATCGCGGGCTTTTTTAACCAGTTCCGAGGAAGAATTCTTCATATGATTATTGGAGGCGATATTGACAACCACTGTGTAAAAAGGCTGACGTGCATTGATTTGGAGCGATAAGCCTAAAATAAAAAGAAAGACAGGGCCGTGCCTCAAGAGCTCCCAAGTGTTTGAAATGTATAATCTATCCCACAATTTCATCATCATTGAAAAAAAAGGAAATTTCTTTTTGTGCATTTTCGAGAGAGTCAGAGCCGTGCACTGAATTTTCTCCAAGAGAGAGAGCAAAAAGCTTTCTGATTGTCCCACTGTCTGCATCATCAGGATTTGTTGCACCCATAACTGCACGATGTTTAAGCACAGCATTTTCTCCTTCTAATGCCTGTATAACAACGGGACCAGATGACATAAAAGTGCATAGTTCATCAAAGAATGAACATTCTTTATGGGCAGCATAAAATTCTTCTGCTTGAGTGTGGCTCATATGAATACGCTTTTGGGCGACAATGCGCAACCCATTTTCTTCTAAAATTTTATTGATTGCACCTGTCAGATTGCGTTCTGTTGCATCTGGTTTAATGATAGATAAGGTTCGTTCTTTAGACATAAAAACTCCTCAAGATATATGTAGTGATTGATCAATACACTACCATAATCTAATATGGATAGACAGTGTAAAAAAGCGTCAAGGAATTTTATCAAACGTATCCATTGTGACCCATTTTCCTCTTTGATCCTGCTGCCAGATTCCCACATCAAAATTTTTTTTTTGATCCGACCAAACCGCCTTTGCTGAGGATAATTCATTTTCATCGTCTATATTAAATATATAAATGTATTGCGCAAATAATTCTTTTTCCCAAATATGTGGCACATAACAGGTTAAAATACAGAGCTGGCTATGATTAGGGTTTTCTAAAGTTGTTGTCAGCCAAATGGGGTGATTTGTCGCCAATCCATCATTTTTTGTTCCGTGAGGGAGGAAGGACAAGGGGGTATATGTCCATAGAATCTTATCACTTACTTCCAGGAAGGAGTTATCGTTAAACAGTACTACAGCACGCAAATTTTGGTTTAAAACCTTTTCTAGAAGCCGAGGTAATACCTCCTCTAAGGCGCTTTGCCTTCGGCCATAAAAGCGTAATTTTCTCACGCGTCCTCATAATATTTATAGATTAATGTATCAAGCAAGCGCACGCCATATCCGGAGGCTTCCATACCAGATAGAGGATGTTTATTTGGCCCCCAAGCAACCCCCGCAATATCAAGGTGCGCCCACGGCACATCATTCGTGAAATGTTTTAAAAATTCAGCCGCTGTAATGCTGCTGGCACCTGAGCCTGGTGTGATGTTTCGAACGTCTGCAATTGCAGAGTCCACATGTTTAGAAAATGCTGCATCAAGGGGCAGTCTCCAGACTTTTTCTCCGCTTTCTTCGCCCGCGGTATGCAGTTGCTTGGCAAGTGTGTCATCGTCTGTGAAAAGCCCGCAGTATTCATGTCCCAAAGCAACAATTATAGCACCTGTGAGTGTGGCCAAATCAATCATAAACTTTGGTTTGAACCGATCTTGTGTATACCACAAGACATCCGAGAGTACGATACGACCTTCTGCATCGGTATTCAAAACCTCAATATATTTTCCGGACATGGATTGTATGATGTCGCCTGGGCGATAGCTATTACCTCCTGGCATGTTTTCAACGAGGCCAATTGTGCCTACAGCATTAATAGGAGATTTTCTAAGCGCAAGGGTTTTCATCAAACTTGTGACAACAGCGGCTCCGCCCATGTCAAATTTCATTTCATCCATCTTGTTTCCAGGCTTTAAAGAAATACCACCTGAATCAAAACAAACACCTTTTCCAACAAAAGCAAGGGGTGCTTCATCTTTTCCCCCTCCATCCCAGCGCATCACGGCAACATAAGCGGAGTTTGAGCTTCCCCGCCCAACAGCCAACAGCGCCTTCATCCCCAGTTGTTCCAGTTTTTCCTGTTCCAGGATTTCAACTTTTACGCCTACTTTCTGCAGCGCCTTCACTTCCTCTACGAAAGCAGAGGTTGTGAGCACATTTGGAGGCTGATTTAGGAGATCACGATTCAAATGAACGCCAGATACAACGGCTTTTGTATGTTCGAATTTTTTTTCGGCCTCTGCTGCATGCGAGGTGTAAAATGTGATCCTCTCTACCGTATGGTCTATCTCTTTTTGTTCTTTGTAATGATCAAATGCATAATCTCGCACAGAAGCACCATAGGCAAATTCGATAATAAAGATTATGTTATCTTTCACTTTTTTTAAGTGGTTGAGGTCAACACCCCGCTTCTTTTGTCTGTGTTACTTTGAGTATTGAAAAAATATGGGCACCGGCATGTCCGGCAGTGCTCTGATGAAACGTTTTTTCATCACCGAGACCAAATAAAATAATGTGATTTTTTTCGTCCCGAGCGTGACATATTTGGCTCTTCTTTCCTGTGAAATGACTGTGCTTAAGTGTTGCCTGCACCAGGCCTATCTGTTCGTCAGACAAATGCTTCAGCGAAGATATGGGAGCATTGGTTGTAAATATTGGTACAATCAGTGGCTGATTGGCCTTAGGCTGAGTATTACTACTAAAAATAATGTCCATGATCTTCTGTCCTCTTTGAATCATCGTGTGATTACATTAGCATTACTAAATAGCAAATAAATTACTAAATAGCAAATAAATTCCTGTAGCGCAAGATATTTATAATCTTTACGGGCACTTCTTTTTGTTGAGATTGTTTTTTATAAAACAATGCGAAACAGAGGAGTGTTTTATGTTTAAAAATTATTGGCTTATTTTGTTAGGGCTTATTGTAGCTTCTATGTCATCTGTGTCATCAATGGCTCAGCAAAAAAGAGAGCATAGTGCAAGCAAATCAGATGGATCTGTGATGAGGTCTCATGAGCACACAGCTCGCAGATCACCGAAATCTGTGCGGTTTCTAGACGAAACAGATGGTGCAGAAGGAGTGGATAGATCTGTGCAGCTGTATGCGCACACACAAAATCGAAACGTTTATGCGATGATAATGATAGGAGAGCATTGTGATCCTGTTGTAACGGAACGTAGCGTATGGCAGGAGATCATCAAAGGGACGCCTATTTCTATTCCGCAATGTGGGTCCATTACGCCGCGAAATAAACCATATGTTGTGGCCAGCAAAAAATATCACACGATTAATATCCCAGATGCTTTTAGGAACAGTACGTACACTCAAATCAATGAAATGTATCCCGAGTCACCCGATTCCCCAGTACCGTACAAGCTTTTAGTCTGGCGCCAAGCGTTGATGGATGCTCCAACGTTCTGTGAGTGTAGGGGTCAAGAAATGTTGAATCCAAATACACAATACACCTGCAGGGTCGGAGCGGTAAAAAATAAGATTGGCAGGGATACCCATAAAACACGTTGCTCTTGTTCAGCGGTGAGTAGAACTTGAAAAAAATTTTGATTTTGTGCATAAAAACGCCCTAGTACTAGGGCGTTTTTTGTGGTAGTAAAGCCCCCTAGTAGTGTTTCTAGTTCATGATTGGAAAGGCCATTTTTATACCGCTAAGAATCATATCAACAGCAACAGCAGAAAGGAGAAGACCCATCACTCGTACAATAGCGCCAGAAATAGTGGAGGTGATATAGCGCTCCAGAAAGGGTGCAAAATAAAAAGTGATACCAATAATTAGCCCAATGAGCGCCACAACAATAGAAAATTCTGTTAAATATGATAGCCCAGGTGTTCTTTTGATCGCGATAATCACAGTAGATATTGTTGCTGGACCTGAGACAAGAGGAAGAGCGAGAGGCACGAATGCAATAGACTGACTGCTTGTTTCAACTGCAGCGCTTTTTTCCTGCACTGTCAATTGCTTATGTTCGTTATTTAAAATCATTTTTAGGCCAATGAGCAGCAGAATTATTCCGCCGGAAATTTCTAGGGAATCAATGCTTATTGTAAACAGTTCCATAATGTATTGCCCTGCCCAGAGGGAAACAAAAAGTGTAAGAAATACATAAAAGGCGCTGCTTAGAGCAATAGATTTCTTAGTTTCGGTATCGCAGTTTTCTGTTAGAGCGAGAAAAATAGCGAAACTACCAATGGGGTTGCATAACGCAAGCAGAGTAATAAATAAGTGTATAGTTGCATCCATGATCATGATCTCCTAGGCGGATTTTTTTGAGTATAAATTTTATATTGTTCTTATTGCCCAACCGACTCTAAAAGATGGTGCATTACTGATCCAATTTCACGATTGAGACGCATGGTTTTGTGCCGAAGGCGTGAAAGTTTTTTAATTTCTTGTTCATTCATATTATGATGCTCTAAAGTGTGGCGTACTTTTGAGAGTTCTTTCGTTGCAGATAAAAAATATTTGTGTAGTTTTTTTTCTGCAGCATGTATTGCATCCCTGGTTTTCCCTTTTTCTGTGAATGCAAAGGCTTTTGATACATGTGGCACTGAACACACAAGACAAGCTAATAGTGTAACATATAATAATTTTTTCATGAGCACAATCTCCCTGATATTTGCTTTTTTCTAGATTCTACCGCTCTTGTGAACACTGAGTCAATTATGTAAATGTATTTATTTTTGTCGGTTTTTATACAAAAAAGGGTAGAAGAAATTAGAAAAATCAGTTGGATAATTAGCTATATTGATCGATTATTGATGTATGGATATGCGAGTAGTGTGCAAGGATCAGTTGGTTTGAGTGTATTATCAAAAGACTTTTTCTGTCAAACTGTTACTAAGCAATAGAAAGTTTTGGTGATATTAGAATGCCTATAAGCCACAAAATGCAATATCTCTGTGCGATTGGATATGACGGAAAAAAGCGGCTTCTCTCGACGACGAACCAGATAAGTCTATTTACAATGTATTAGAGTCTTTTTATACAAGCATAGATAATGCCATGAAGCCCATTGCAATGTTTTCTATCAGAGACACATTGCTGAGAGGGACATCAATAAACTTCCCTAAACACGCACACTGTATTTTTTGTCCACTCATCATGGATTTTACAACCCCTATAGCGTTGATTGTCATTAAAATAAGTGTTGCAATATTGGTGAAGAGCAGGAAGCAGTGTGCGAGATACAGAAGACCCAAGAGAAGCTCTATAAAAGGATATGTTTTTCCATACCAAGGAAGAAGCTGAGCTAGAATGTCATATTTTCTAAATCCATCAGAAAAATCGTTTAAGTTGATGAGCTTGACGAACGCGAAAAATAAAAAAACCAGCCCCATGAAGAAGGGCATAAACTGACCGGAGCCCCCTAACCATAAAAAAATAGCTCCCAAAAAGCCAATTCCTATAAGAATAAAAAGTGGTGTATAAGGTAAAAATTTTATCAAAGCTCTGAACTCCGTTGTTTTTTAAAAAAAGGTGGGAAGATTGATTTAGCGTTCTGGATACCTTCCTTGTGCGTCATAATCTCTTGGTGATGGATGGTAATACCCCACACCACCGGTGCTCACTGCGCCTGGTGATGTTACGTCGTCATTATAAAGGACTTGTGGCCCCATGCTTGGCCCGGCACCCCACGGGTGATAGCCGTAGGGGTTGAAACCTCCTAAGACCCTCGCTTCTTGTTGCCCCAAAGTGTATTCTTCTTGCCCCGCTACTGCACCCTCAACACCACTAGCAATTCTACCTAGAAATGAGTGAGGCTGTGTTTGCTCTCTATGCCCATATCCAGAGTCTCTATTGTAATTTCCATTATCTGGAGGGTTGGGGGGGCTGTTGTTATAGTTTCTGTGCGAAGGATTCGCTACTGCCGCAAGGCCTGCGTGGATGGCACTCAGAAGTCCAGCGTATGTTGTCTGCACAAGCACTAAACACAATAAGAACATCAAAAAACGCATCATAGAAGGAATCTCCTTTTATCACTTTGAGTGATGGCTTGATTGACAGTATGCCATTGAAATACATCGCTTGACTACATTTTTTTGTATTTGATGTTAAGAAAAACCGACGGAAACGTGTGGGGTGCCTATAAGCCGGGTTTTGTCGAGGGTAATCATTCATCTAGGATGGCTGTTACCAGACACCTCGTGCAGCCTACCCGAAAAACCGTATGGAAATATACGAAATGTTTTTCCTATTTGGCTTTGCTCCTGGTGGGGTTTACCCTGCCAACTTTGTTACCAAAGTTGCGGTGTGCTCTTACCACACCATTTCACCCTTACCCCAAAGGGGCGGTATATTTTCTGTGGCACTTTCCCTAGGGTCTCCCCTGCCGGGTATTACCCGGCACCATATTTCCATGGAGCCCGGACTTTCCTCTTTTTGGCCGAAACACCCAAAAGCGATTACCTGAACACCCCACACGATGGGGATAGTGCCTAAAATACGCTCAGAGGTCAAGAGGTGCTTTTAACAGCTTCAATGACATTTATTTAGTACAAAATCCCCAGTGTTGTGAAAAATATAAATAACCCTGATTACCTATCATTGATCGCCTATCATTCGAAAAGTGAGCAAGCTATACCCAGGTAGGACGCAAACCTCTTGATATGTTTTTCTAAGCTACAATTATTCATATGCATCTTTGTCCTGCATGCATTCAAAAACCTCATAGGAGGTAGAACAAATATTGGTGCTATTCAAAAGATTTTGTGGCACATCAAATACGAAAAGTGCTTTATTCTCTGCCCACACTTTTTACCCATATTTGTCAAAGAAGCTTAGGGCCTTGGATTGTCATAATATTTCCAGAGTATACAGGGTGATGAGTACTGACAATGAGGATTGTATGTTTTAACAACAGGTCCTGTATTTAGAGTGTCGCAGCGGATTATGTAAGGGGGGGGGTGTTTGGGCGGCTTAGTATTGCCATCAGTGTATGGGGTATGGCTTGTCCCCCAGGAGTTTTTACAGAAAAAGCTCCCAGATTCAAACCCTTCATAGGGTATACCCAAGGTATATTGCTATAGATACAAAAAGAGTGGGGCATGCGGAAAAGCACGTTAAGTGCTATGTCATATAAAGATTTGAATGGTGTCAATGTTTACCTGGGAGCGTTCTGTGTCATAGATGAGGTGAGGACGAATTTTTCACAGTGCCTTTTTGAACTGTATCTGCGATGCGGCCAATATTTTTTCTGAGCGGATTTGTAAGAAGCTCACTAACAAAGAAAGATCCTGCACCAATTCGTCCTCTAATCATTTCTCTTTCTGAGGACCAAAATATTTAATATGTTTCTGCTTGCCTTGAGGCATGTATTGAGAATACAAGAATCTTTATGGAGAAGTTTAAGAAGCATTTTTATGGGCGTCGTAAAGGGCGAGCACTTTCCGCTTCCTTGGCTGAGGCGTATGCTCAGGGTATAGAGGCGCATGCACTCCCTGTTCCATTCGCTCCCACTGGTGAAACTCATATGGAGATCGGATTTGGTCAAGGCGAGCATTTGCTCGAGCGGGCAGCGCAGTTTCCAGAGATTCATTTTATTGGCGTAGAGCCTTTTATAAATGGTGTTGCAAGAGTTGTTCGAGAAATTTGCTCAAGATCTCTGAGCAATATTTCTCTTTACACAGGCGATGTCCATGATCTGTTTGCAGGGTTTCCTGCCGAAAGCTTGTCAAAAATATACATGCTGTTTCCGGATCCTTGGCCCAAAAAACGACATCATGGGCGTCGGCTTTTTAATCAAGGAACGCTGCAATTTTTTTATCGGATTTTAGTGCATAGTGGCACCATTGATATAGCGACAGATCATGCAGGGTATCTCCTGTCTATGCAAGATGTGATCAATGCGCAGATACTGTTTGATTTTGAGTCGCACCCTAGTCCCCAGACGCCAGTGGGATGGGTGGAAACAAGATATCACCGCAAGGCGATTAAAGCAGGACGCATTCCACAGTTTTTCCGGATTATAAAAAAATGATGTGCAATATCAGATGTTTTTTCTTGAATCCATTTTGTCAGAATGCTATGGATAAAATCACAATACAAGCGACGCGGGTGTGGTGGAATTGGTAGACACGCTAGATTTAGGTTCTAGTGACGAAAGTCGTGGGGGTTCAAGTCCCTCCACCCGTACCAAAAATATCAAGAATGTTAGGTGCTAAATGGATGTGAAAATCTTACGTGACGAAGCCCTTTTCAAGGAGTTCGATGTTACGGTCTCTGCGAAAGAAATTGAATCACAAATAAGCAATAGACTTGAGCATATTTCTCCAGAGATTAAAATTACAGGTTTTCGACCAGGCAAGGTACCGATGAAAGTGGTGCGACAGCGATATGGAGATTCGGCGCATCGAGAGGTTCTAAAAGACCTTGTTACGACAGTAACTCGAGAAATTCTCAAAGAACATGATTTTCGGCCGGCACTAGAGCCAAAATATGATGTTTCTTCTTATGAACGTGGCCAGCCCTTGCAGTACAAGTTTACGGTGGAAGTATTGCCAGAAATAAACGAGATAAAGTTTGATGATATTTCTCTGATCCAATATGATGTGACCGTTAATGATCAAAAGGTTGATGCATCTGTTCAGAATCTTGCGGAAGCGCACAAGGATCATAGGCTCCTGGAAAAACGTGCGGATATTCAAAGAGGCGATGTTGCGGTTATTGACTTTAAAGGATCTAAAGACGGTAAACCTTTTCAAGGTGGAGACGCCCAAGATTACGATTTAGAAATTGGCTCACACGCTTTTATTGCGGGTTTTGAAGATGCATTAATCGGCAAGAAAGTAGGGGACAGATGTTGTATTGATCTTCGTTTTCCGGATGATTATAGTGCCAAGGAATTAGCGGGAGAAAATGTGCGTTTTGATGTTACAGTGAAAGCCTTGAAGGAAGTAGTACCTATGCTGGTGAGCGATCAGCTTGCTGAAAAAGTGGGGCTTAAAAATTTGGGTGAACTCAAGGAGTCTCTTAGAGGGCGTTTACAATCCGAGTATGCAGTTTCTGCACGCAATCATACGAAAAAACTGTTGCTTGATGAACTTGATGTGCGTCATACTTTTGAGGTTCCAAAGGGAATGGTGGATCTTGAGTTTAAACATATTTGTAAACAGCTTGAGTCACAGATTTCTGAGGGTGAAAAAGGAAAAAAAGAAGAGCTCGAGAAAAAATTTGAGATAGAATATCGACCCATTGCTGAGCGAAGAGTGCGTCTAGGACTTCTTCTTGCAGAAATTGCTCGCCTTCACAACATTCGCGTAATCAATAAAGAATTGAATGATGAGATTTTGAGTCGGGCACAAAGTTTCCCAGGACAAGAAAGTCAAGTGATTCAATATTTCAAAAATAACAACGAGGCACTTTCGAGCCTACGTGCGCCTCTTTTGGAGGAGAAAGTCGTTAATTTCCTGTTAGCGCAGGTTACCCTTGAAAGGGTATCTATGGATATCGATCAATTTCTTGCGCTGATTGAAGCGGATGAAAATACTCAGCACAAGAACCAGAAAGTTTTTCAGGAAAGCATTTGAAGCGCAATAGTCGAAAAGATAGCGTAGAAATTTATTTTTAAAACACTGTTCGAGAAAGGGATGTGAACGCATGAGCACTTTAATACCTATGGTGGTGGAGCAAACCAATCGCGGCGAACGCTCTTATGATATTTTTTCACGCCTACTGAAGGATCGGATTATTTTTATTGTTGGCCCCATTGATGACAGCACGGCGAGCGTGGTAAGCGCACAACTTCTTTTTTTGGAGTCGGAGAACCCTAAAAAAGATATATCTATTTACATTAATTCCCCAGGTGGTGTTTTGCACTCAGGCCTGGCTATTATGGACACTATGCATTATATTCGCCCGGATGTTTCTACGCTTTGTTTTGGTATGGCCGCCTCTGCCGCCTCTTTTATTTTAGGCTCAGGCACTACAGGAAAGCGGTATATGTTACCAAACGCCCGCGTTATGATTCATCAGCCACTAGGGGGTGTGCAGGGACAGGCAACAGATATAGAAATCCATGCGAGAGAAACCGTGCTCCAAAAAGAGAAATTGCATGATATATATGTTGACTTTACAGGTCAGCCTATTGAAAAAATACGTGATTGTATGGAGCGGGACTATTATATGGGGCCTGAAGAGGCTCGGGAATTTGGTATTATTGATCAAATTGTAGCCAAAAGGCCGCTGCCTGAAGAAAATAACCAAAAATAATTATTTCTTTCTTGGAAGCTGTGGGACATTTAGCTTATTGTGAAGCTAGATGCGCCTTGTATGTTTATAGGAGTTATGTGTATGTCCAAAAAATCTGACGACCAAAAAACACTCTATTGTTCTTTCTGCGGAAAGAGTCAAAATGAGGTCCGTAAGCTTATTGCGGGGCCGTCTGTTTTTATTTGCGATGAGTGTGTTAATTTATGCGAAGACATTATACAGGCAGAGGTGCATGAGGCTCTGATATCCGATCCGGATAAATTGCCCACACCTGCTGAGATTCGTCAAGTTTTGGATGATTATGTTATTGGCCAGAGTTATGCAAAGCGTATTTTGGCTGTTGCAGTGCATAATCACTATAAGCGTTTGAGCCAAGCGCGCAATAAAAAGCAAGAGGTGGAACTCTCAAAATCAAATATTCTTCTTATTGGTCCTACGGGGTGCGGAAAAACATTGCTGGCGCAGACCTTGGCACGTATTATCGATGTTCCTTTTGCAATTGCGGATGCGACTACATTGACGGAAGCCGGATATGTTGGTGAGGACGTTGAAAATATTATTCTTAAACTTCTGCAGGCCGCTGATTATGATGTGGAGCGAGCGCAGCGTGGGATCGTGTATATTGATGAGGTAGATAAGATTACGCGAAAATCAGATAATCCCTCTATTACACGAGATGTGTCTGGTGAGGGTGTACAACAGGCTCTACTCAAAGTAATGGAGGGTACAGTAGCAGCGGTTCCACCACAGGGTGGGCGTAAGCATCCACAACAAGAGTTTTTGCAAGTAAACACCACAAACATACTGTTTATTTGCGGCGGTGCTTTTAGTGGGTTAGATCGACTTATTGCTGAGCGTGGAAAGGAAAAATCTATTGGTTTTGGCTCAGAAGTACGACATATAGAAGACCGGAAAACAGGCGACGTTTTGCGTGAAATTCAACCGGAAGATCTGATCAAATTTGGTTTAATTCCCGAATTTATTGGGCGCCTTCCTGTAATTGCAACGTTGGATGATTTGGATGAATCTGCTCTTGTAAAAATTTTGACAGCACCAAAAAATTCTCTGGTCAAGCAATATCAATCTCTTTTTTCTATGGAAGATGTTGCCCTCAATTTCACAGATGCAGCGCTTGAGTCTGTTGCACAAAAAGCGCTTAAACGCAAAACAGGTGCGCGTGGTTTAAGATCAATTTTGGAGTCAATTCTACTGGACTTGATGTATGAAATTCCGGATCATGAAGGTGTGTCATCGATTAAAATAACGGATGAATATACGGAAAATCCTGACTGGACATCGGTTTTTTTTGGCGCCAAGAAGCGTGTGAGAAAAGGAACAATACGGGGTACGGATAAAGATATAGTGCCTGAAACAGAGGAAAGAAATAAAGCGTTATCATGAGCAAGTTTCCCTTAATTCCCTTACGTGATATTGTCGTGTTCCCTCACATGGTGGTCACGCTTTTTGTTGGTCGAGAAAAGTCTATGAACGCCGTTCAAGCAGCATTGGAGCACAATGATGGTGCGCTGTGTTTATTTACACAAAAATCTCCTGATACGGAAGATCCAACAATAGATGATTTGTCTGCAGTTGGCGTGGAGGCGATGATCTCACAGATCGTGAAGTTGCCGGATGGAGCGGTAAAGCTTCTTGTGAAAGGTGTGCAACGCGTGTGCATTGATGCTGTGCATGAAGTAGATGACTTTTTACAGGCCGATGTTCGAGCTTTCCCTGATACGAGTATTAATGATGACATTGCGCATAGCATTACACAGCCACTTAAAAAGGCTTTTCAGACGTACAGCGAACTCAATAAGCGCATTTCTCAGGAATTGGTGGATCGTGTGCTAAATAATGACAATATGCATCAGGTTGTAGATATTATCGTTGCGCAACTCACCATGAGTGTGGTGCGTAAACAAGAGATTTTATCGATGGAATCTGCTGTTGAACGCTTGGAGGAAATTTTATCTCAAATTATGATTGAGATTGATGGCTTGCGTTTGGAGGAACGAGTGAAATCTCGGGTAAAGACCCAGATGGATAAGAGTCACAGGGAATATTATCTGAGTGAACAGATGAAGGCCATTCAAAATGAGCTTAAGGGTAGCAGCAAAGATGGTGAAGACGATGAAGCAGACCTTATTGAGCAGAGAATTAAGACTTTAAAATTAAGCAACGAAGCCAAAAAAAAGGCCACGTCAGAGCTTAAAAAATTACGTCAGATGAGCACCATGTCCTCAGAGGCGTCTGTAACGCGAAACTATTTAGATTGGCTTTTAAATGTGCCCTGGTCTAATCCTTCTACAGTGAAATGCGATCTTGTTGGGGCAAAAACAGTACTAGATCAGGACCACTATGGGCTCACAAAAGTTAAAGATCGTATCCTCGAGCACTTAGCTGTTCAGAAGCGCTTGGGTAAAACGTGTGGACAGATCCTTTGTTTTGTTGGACCACCTGGTGTGGGTAAAACCTCTTTGGGAAAATCCATTGCAGCAGCAACAGGTCGAGAATTTGTGCGCATTTCTTTAGGCGGCATGAAGGACGAATCAGAGATTAGGGGGCATCGACGAACCTATATTGGCGCAATGCCCGGTCGAATTGTTCAAGCCATGAAAAAGGCGGGCACAACGAATCCTGTTATTTTACTTGATGAGATTGATAAATTAGGCTCTGATTGGAGAGGAGATCCGTCTTCTGCGTTTCTGGAAGTACTGGATCCTGCGCAAAATAAAGCTTTTAGCGATCATTATCTTGAGGTCGATTATGATTTGTCGGATGTATTATTTATTACGACGGCAAATAGTCTTAATATGCAACGTCCTCTCAGGGATCGCATGGAAATTATTTCTATTGCTGGCTATACAGAAGATGAAAAAGTGCAGATCGCTACACGCCATTTACTTGAAAAACAGCGTGCAGCTAATGGACTCAAAGATGGTGAATTTGTCGTTACACGGAATGCTATGAAGGATATTATTCGTCATTATACCAGTGAGTCTGGTGTGCGCAATTTAGAGCGTGTTATTGCGAGCTTAGCTCGTAAATCTTTGAAAAAAATGATCGAGACAAAGCGCTCCGCTATGCGCATTACATGTCGACATTTGAAGCCTATGCTTGGGGTTCATAAATATAGATTTGGGGTAATTGAACAGACCCCAATGATTGGTGTGACAACGGGGTTGGCATGGACTGAGGTGGGCGGGGACCTGCTCACGATTGAAGCATCTGTCTCTCCGGGAAAAGGTAAAGTTGTCCTTACCGGTAAACTTGGCGAGGTAATGCAAGAGTCTAGTCAGGCAGCTTTGAGCTATATTCGATCCAGATCTGCACAGTTTGGCATTCCTGCAGCTGTATTTATGAATAAAGATATTCACGTACATGTGCCCGAAGGCGCAACACCGAAAGATGGCCCGTCTGCCGGTACGGCGATTTTAACGTCCCTTGTCTCTGTATTAACAGGAAATCCTGTGCGCTCAGATGTTGCTATGACTGGCGAAATAACATTACGCGGTAGAGTGCTTCCTATAGGCGGGTTAAAGGAAAAATTACTTGCGGCACAAAGAGGCGGAGCAAAAATGGTATTATTACCAGAAGAAAATAAGAAAGACCTTGAGGAGATACAAGCGAGCATTAAAAAAGGCCTAGAGATTATTATGGTTGAAAACGCGCAATCTGTTTTATCTCACGCATTGATGAGCCCCTTAGTGCCACTTGAGGAAGATAAATCTTTGGACTTTATGCCATCATCAAATGGCGATGCACCACCTGTTTGTACACATATTACTTACCCGACGGGCTCTTCTGAGCGATCTATTGTTATAACGCCTGTGAATTAATACTTCTCTATAACTTCTATACGCGCTGAGAAAAATAGAAATAATTCTGGGGAGCTCTTATTCGCGGTACTCATTCTTTCATTGAAGAGTGCAAGCTCTTTTAGAGCGGAGAGCACACATCTACCAATTGGGGACTTCAATAGATACCGCACTACCTGACGTTGTCTTAGCCGTTATTCTGGAATTGATATTCAGCCCACTTTCGTACAAGCGAACCAAACCCATACCAATGTGGCCTTGTGCACCAACAATTTTCCCAATTTTTTCTTCCCCCAAGAAAAGCGCATCCCCAACTTTTAATAAAGTCGATTCTTCGTCTAAATGTTTTATGATTACGCTACGCTTTCGAATCAAACCTTGATGCCTTGTGCGCGCCATAAGCTCTTGTCCCATATAGCAGCCTTTCGTCCAGCTAATGCCGTTCAGGAACTCAAACCCATACTCTAGAATAATAGATTTTTCTGGTACCATATCACCGTAATCTGGAATGCAATACTTATAGCGCTTCATGTGGTAGGATCGATCGTTATTGCAGGCATGATACAGGTGTTGACTAAGTGTGAAATATCCTATTTTTTCTAAGCGTGGGTCTGGAAAACTTGAGTCGTGCATCTGTGTGTGGGCGTGATATAAATTTATCTGGGATGATGTAATGTTGACGTCTGCTCGCAACTTGTGCATCCTGAATTTTTTTAAACATTCTGTCAATAACACCTTAGGTACAGTTAAATAAAGGACGCTCTCTTGAGGGATAACAAAAAAATCATATAAAAATCGACCATTCGAGGTCAACATGGCTGTGTAAATTGGCGCTCCGGATTTACATAGCATTACGTCGTTTGTGATGAGTCCTTGCAAGTAATCAAAACGATCCCTGCCTGTTAAGGCTATTATTTTTCTATTTTGTATGAGCATAGGGGCGCTATTCATGACGTAGAGGTCTCTCAAAGAGTGTTCGTAGCGCATCGAGGGGAGATTTTTTTTCGTATAAAATCTCATACACACTTGTGCAAATAGGCATTTCAACATTATGTTTTTTAGAAAGTGATGTAACAGATTTTGCTGTGTGGACGCCTTCTACTGTCCCAAATTTTTGTAATAATTTTTTTGAGTCAGGAGTATCGATCCATGCTTTTCCAAACTGCATATTGCGAGATAAGTTTCCAAAACAGGTTAGCATCAGATCTCCCATACCGGATAAGCCATCAAAAGTGTTTGCGTTTGCACCCATGTTAATGCCAAGTTGCTGAATTTCATTAAGTGCCCTCGTGATGAGAGCTGCTTGGGCATTTTCCCCTAAATTCAGACCCCGCGTAAAACCGCAGGCAATGGCCACCACATTCTTGAGAGCGCCGCCAAGTTGTACGCCTACTTTATCAAGTGTGTGGTAGGGGCGAAAGGTGGAGGTGGAGAGTATTGATGCGATGTTTTTCCATAAATTCTCATCACACGCAACCGTTGCTGCACTTGGCTTTCCTTGCGCAACTTCAATAGCAAAATTTGGTCCAGATAAAACAGCGGTTAGGATATCTTGATCGATAATATTGGAAACTAAATCACCTGTTTTTATTTCCATGCCTTTTGCGACAAGGAGAAGAGGTATATCTTTCGGTATGTATGGCTTCCAAACATTGATTGCATTTCGAACAAACTGTGTGGGAACGGAAAAAATAATAAGATCAGCTGATACACTGCTTATGTGGTCTGTTGCGACGATATCTTTTGGCAACGATGTGCCCGGCAGGGCTGTGTGTGTGTGTGTGGAATTTATAATATCTGCGGTGCGCGTATCAGACGTCCATAGACGCACTGCAGCTCCACTTGTGTGGGCTACAAGACCCAGAGCTGTACCCCAGGCGCCAGCACCAATAACTGTAACGTGTTTTTTGTGCATGCTCTAAATATCCAAATCTGCGACAAACTTCGCGTTTTCGTGAATGAAGTTATAGCGCCTATCTGCTGCGCGCCCCATCAAATCCTCTACAAATCGATCTACATGATCGGCTGCCACTTCTGCTGTATTTAAGTCTACTCGAAGAAGAGTACGATTTTTAGGGTTCATGGTTGTTTCTTTCAGCTGTGCTGCTGTCATCTCTCCCAACCCTTTGAATCGGCTGATGTCAACTTGTTTTCCTTTGAATACAGTTGCTAATGCTGCGTCCTTTGAGACATCATCTTTTACATAGAGGCTTTTTCCACCCCCGCTAATTTTATAAAGCGGTGGTTGGGCAAGAAAGAGATGGCCTTCAGCAATGAGTGGGCGCATCTTTTGAAAAAAAAAATGTCATCAAGAGCGCTGCAATATGGGCACCATCCACATCTGCATCTGTCATTATAATCACTTTTTCATAACGCAATTTCTCTATGTTGATAGCATTGCCATGCATGCAACCTAAGGCTTGCGCAATATCTTGTATGGCCTGGCTTGATACTATTTTGTCGGCTGTTGCACTTGCGACATTTAAAATCTTGCCACGCAAGGGTAGGATTGCTTGAGTGAAACGATCGCGTGCCTGTTTTGCCGAGCCGCCCGCAGAGTCCCCCTCAACAAGCAGTATTTCTGTCCCCTCACACTCTCTACGTGTGCAATCAGAGAGCTTTCCTGGAAGACGTAGGCGTTGCGTGGCTGATTTGCGATGTGTATTTTTGAGTTGCTTCAGACGCTGACGTTCTTCAGCACGTTCAATTGCATAGGACAAAAGCGTTGTAGCGTCTTTTCTGTGGTCCGTAAGCCAGTGATCAAAGTAGTCTTTGACTGCATTTTCAACAAGTTTGATGACATGGGTTGACGTGAGTTTTTCTTTAGTTTGACCTTGAAACTGTGGATCTTGCACAAATACAGAGAGAAGTGTTGTTGCCCCTGTAAAAAGATCTTCTCCTGAAATTAAATGCGCTTTTTTTCTTCCAACCAGTTCTCCAAATGATTTTAAGCCTTTTGTCAGGGCTATTTTTAATCCTTGCTCATGTGTGCCGCCAAGTGGCGTGGGAATAGTGTTACAGTAAGTTTGCGTGCGATTGTCGCTATGCTCCATCCAATTTATCGCCCATTCGACATGTCCTGTGTGCTCGAGAAATTGTACACTCCCATAAAATGGTTGTGGCATAATCGGTATGTTTTGTGCCGTGATATCTTTAAGATAGTCAACCAACCCATTAGGATAGTGAAATGTAGCGCTTTCTGATGTTTTGTCTTCTGCAACAAGAGAGACCGCTGTTGTCCAATTAATTTTCACTCCCTGAAATAAGTAAGCCTTAGAGCGCACCATATGACAAAGCACTGTCGGAGAGAACTTGAGTTGTGTCCCAAAAATCTCTTGATCTGGTCGAAACTTAATGCGTGTTCCTTTTTTAAGAGTGCTGGTCACGCCTGACTTCAATGTTGTTGTCGGGCTCCCTTTGCGATACATTTGTCCATAGACAATCTTGTCACGTACCACCTCTACGTATAGTGTCTCAGACAAGGCATTCACAACGGACAACCCTACACCATGTAGCCCACCGGATGTTTGATAAGCACCGGGCTTAAATTTCCCTCCAGAGTGGAGGGTGGTTAATATAACTTCGAGAGCGGATAAGTCGGTATCTTTTGGGTGCGAATCAATGGGGATACCACGCCCATTATCGGATATGGTGACAAATCCTTGCTCATCTAATGCAACATCGATTCGGCTTGCGTGTCCAGTCACTACTTCATCCATGGCGTTATCTAAGATCTCAGCAACCAAATGATGGTATGCACGCTCATCCGTTCCTCCAATATACATGCCGGGACGATGGCGCACAGGCGCGAGACCTTCCAGGACTTGAATATCCTGGGCGGTATAGGATTCTTTTATTTTAGGTTTTTTTAGGTTTTGCAATAATGAACTCATGGACCTGATTATAGCAGGGAATCTATCGTCCGCAAGTTATTCGACGAGCGTTATACACAAAAATATTATATTTTTGTGTATAACAAGGTGGATATGATTTGATTAAATAATGGGCAGTTATACTGAAAGTTTTGTGTGTCCTTAAAGGAGCTATGTTGAAGGTAAGCACTGGTGACGTCGTTGCAAGAAAGGATGCTGTCTTTTTTATGCGCTTCATGCATCGCGATTGGTGATCCGCTACATCTCGTGTTTGTTTTTTTGTGCTTTGGATGCGAATGGCCTAATGAATGTTGCAAATATGTATGGATAAGGTACCAGATGTTTTTCGCGTTTCTGACGCGACTTTATTGAGTGGAAAGTTGGAGCGGGTTTTTACCCTGTATTGAAGTGAAGATTTCTCTTGATTGAGATTTTTGGAGGCTCAATAAAAGGAAATATTTTTATTTTATTGCTATCACATGAAAAAATGTATGCAGACAAAACATTAACAGCAGCAGAATACAGGTATATTTAGCATGATTTTATCGTCTAGTATTGCCCCGACTATCTGAGCTTTTAGGGAGCAGGGAAAGGAGGGAGGTTATAAAAAAAAGGCCTTTATGCGCTTCACATCTCTCGGACAAAAGTTCCATATTGTGACATAAAACCGTGACAGAAAATGGAATGCACGGTAACAGAAGCGTGTTTTCTAATGGCATGTTTTTGTTATTCAACAGAAGAAGACCAGTTAAATTTTTCTGTCTGAATCGTTATTGCTGCAATAGTCAATAGACTAGAACAAATAATACAGGAGATAGAACAGAGTATGATATAACCATAGTATGCCATGCATTGGTGGAATAGAATTTTTCCCGTATTTTTTGGGGAGGTGGTGTGAAAAATATTTTGGCTACATAAACGGGGTGAAAGCAGGACGAAGCCACTCTATAGGCGCGAATTTCTGAAAAAGCCCTGAAAAAAAAGAGTTTTTCTCCATTATAATCTTCTTATTACAGAAGGCGATAGACAAAGCTCCTGCATTTCAGGCATCCTTTAGCGAATCGAGAAACGACAGAAACTTTCGCAAGAAAAAGAGCGAGAGCCTTGTGATTATGTGCGTCTTTTCTTTTGTCCAACAGTTTGGTGATGTAATTTTTTTTTCAGCACAGTATTCACAACACTTTGCTCGCGTTTATTCGCGCGTTTGCAGTGATCAAGCTGAAAAACATTGGTGAATCGTACAATAAAACTTGCCCACCATTTTTCATGCCGTACTCGCCAAGCGTGAGAGGAGATAGATTCCCAGGCATATCCATCCAATACACTGGCATTTACAAAATGATCGAGAGCACGCACACCATTTCGAACGCGCGCGGGGTTTCCAAAAAGACCCACTAATACAATCACAAGATATCCGCAGATTGCGAGAGGAGCAACAAGGCATAAAAATCCACACCCAATAATTTTTTCTTTCAAAACATACCTCTCTAGTGGTGACGCTCTTTAATCGTAATTTTCATCCCATTTGCGGAGCGAATTGTAACGCGGCTTACAATTTCAGGTTCAAAATCGGGTGCTATTTCTACCCGATATTTTCTCAAGAGTGTTCCTAAAATAAGCACAGATTCTCTCATGGCGAATGACATGCCGATGCATGCTCGTGGCCCCATGCTAAATGGGAAATAGGCTGCTTTAGAAATCTTGTGATCAGAATTTTTATCAAAGCGCATAGGGCAAAAGGTGTTGGGCCGCTCCCAGTAGTCCTGATGTCGATGCACAAGCCAGGGGGAAACTACAATATAATCGCCCGGTGAAATAGTCTTCCCCCTCATACATACATGATCGACACTCTCTCGTACAAAAAAACCAACAGGAGGATAGAGTCTCAGTGATTCCATGAAGGCGTTCTCAACAGCGTTTAATTTTTTTGTTTTCTCCAGTGTGATCGGAGTGTTCATATTGTCTCCTAAAACTTCTAAAATATTTAGCCATACTTTGTCTTGATCATCCGGTGAAATAGACAGTAAATAAATTGTCCACGTCAAGGAAGCAGCGGTTGTTTCGTGACCAGCTAAAAAGAGCATAACCACTTGATCGGTGATTTCTAGCATAGAAAATTGTGTGCCTGTCTCAGGATCAACCGCTTTGAATAATGCTGCTAATATATCATCCTGCGGCGTGTCTGGCGCATCTTTATTGAGATATCTTTGCTCAATAATCCGGGCTACAGAATTGCGAATAATTTTTGCCTCTTTCCGACGTTTGCGATCAAAAAATTTTAAGAGCGGATTATTTGGGTTTTTAATAAAGAGGCGCAGAAGAGAATGTTGCGGTGACATGGATTGAAAGCGACCAAAGGCATGAAAAATTTCTTCTGCGTCGCGTGATTCTAAATTGCTGGACATAATTGTACGAAATATTATGTCAGCAGTTACTAAAGTCATTTCTGCGTCAATATCAATGATGCTATTGTCAGGGAGATTGTCAAGCCGTTTCATTAACACATTTACAGCATCTTGCATGCGATTAAATATTAAATCCACACGGGCATTTTTAAACGCTGGCATAACCATGTCACGCTGTTTTGTCCATTTTGTTCCGTTTGTTGTGAAAATGCTCTCACCCAGTAGGGGCGCCAGGACTTCTCCAAGAATTTTATGTTTTGGAAATGCATAAGGTGATTTAATAAAAATCTCCTTTATTAGAGACAGTTGGTTGACCAGAAATATTTTTCTATTTAATAGTTGACTTACCCCCATTTTCATTGAATAGCAGCGTGAATAAAGGCCGTCCAAAAAAGAATGTTTCTTTTTAAATATGAGACACCATATTTGGCTTTTTTTCTTCAGCGGTTTAGGAAATATAGGAAGATTTTTCGTCATATTTTTTTCTGTATGCGATTTCTGAGTGGTTTTGCGCCAGCTGTGATGGCAAAAAAATCATACTCCCCCTCTTTTTCCATCGACTGTAGATAAGAAAAGTGAACTTTAAACCAATTGTAACGTAATTTTGTGTAAGATTCTTTTGAAAAAAGGGAAAAAAATTTTGTAGACAACAAAATCGGGGGATGAAGCAGGTCACTCTCTTCTTGTGGTCTGTTCATTGACACCATATCGGTTAGATAAAAACATATGCCATCGATGGCTGATGTGAAGTCCACCCAATAAAAGTCTCTCTTGCCCATATGATATAACTTCTTTCTTAGTTTATGCGCCCCAGGTAAGACACTTGAGGGTGGAAAACATTCCCCTAATGTGAGCAAAGATAACTTATGTGCATTTTGTGCGAGTTCTTTATTTTCTGGCATGGAAAGTGCTGCAACAATACACCCAACACTATGGCCAACAACAATTACCTCATCATATGATTGCCGAAGGCTAGTCAAAACTTCTTGCTTAAATATTGTACAGCGCTTCTCTAAATCCGTTCCATTATTTTCTGACATATACACAAAAAAACGCACTATTCTGAGTATCCAAAAATAGTTCACTTTTTGTAGAATCCAATCCATTGTTAAGAGTGATGAGGCTAAGGACATACAGAGTAGGAAAGCGAGGGATATGCAGGGCCAGATGCACTTGATAAAGATGTAAAAAGACAGAAGAAATCCAGCAGTCAATAGAATGGGCAGCATCAGAAGATAGAAGGCAAGAATAAGCACGCGCTTAGGCGCTACTGTGAACAGATTAACGCCCGCATCAGATGTAAGAAAATAAGTTTTCCAAATTTTCATATATGCAGGCCATAAATTGAATCGTCCCTTGATCCATTGTTGGCGTACAATGTCATCCCAGCATAAAAATGTATAGTCTGTTATTGCCTTCTTCCCATGATCTTCAGCATTTATTTTCCAATTTTGAATATGTCGAGAAAGTTTTCGACGTCGACCAACGCACATTCTAATGCCGTTAATTTTAGATTGCCTTGAAGCATGTTTTTGGTACAACGCATGATAGTGTGCTGCCCCACGTGGGTCGAAGCCGGATATGTAAAAAACCTTCCGTTTCACTTTCTGTGGAGCCTTCTCGCATTATACCGGTGTTGAGGTGGACGTTTGATTGTTTTGTATGTATATTTACTACCATAAATACGTTTTTCATAAAAGGATTAAATCAACGCCATGAAACAAGAGACCCCTCCTTTTTCTCCTATTGTCTTAATCGCGGCCACATTCAATTTTTTTATTGCAAATTTTCGGAGCTTTGGTCGCCTGATCACAGTACCGCTTTTCCTTTTTTTGTTTGTATATTTTATCGGCATTTTGATTCAAGCACCCGGTATATCTGTTGTTGTAGGATTAGCAGATGTGTTGCTAACCCTGCTTGCGATGCCTTTTATAGGTGTGGCGTGGATACGCTTAGCGCTTGGGAAAGAAAAAATACAGACGCCCTTTCAATCATTTACGTTTAACAAGAGGCATGCTTATTACATATGGGCATCTTTTCTTATTCTTATGGCCCAGCTTCCTTTCTTATTGTTCGCGTATGTTGTGTCTCTTTCATCATTAAGCGGTCTTCTGTTTTCTGTAATCATGGCGCTTCTTTTTGTTCTTGCACTTGGAGTTGGTACGCGCCTTGCATTTCTATCTATTTTTGCAGCTTTAGATCGCCCACTTATTATGGCTGTTGCTTGGAAAGAAGCTGCTGTACGGTGGCGCGATTTATTTATTGCCCTGTTATGTGTGCGGGTTTTTACGTTTGGTGGCATACTGTTTATAGATAAATTGTTAGGCAGCGCTGGGTATCCATTTTCTAAACTCTTCTTATTATGTTTTTCAGTTTTAGGCGATTATATGTTATCTTACTATTATCAGTACGTGAAGCAATCCGCAAGAGAGGGGGAGTGCTAGATGAATAAATTGACAGTCGGTGATTTGTTAAAGCATGGAGTTTCTCGTGTTGTGAGAAATTTTTCTTCCACTCTGTATTTGGGCATATTTTTGCTTTCCATGGGATTGTTTTTGGGATGGATGAGAATTCTCCTGCCAAATCACGACTCAATAATTGAGGCAATTTCTACAGGAGTGACGCTTGTTTTAATGGCAGCGGTTTGTGTGCGTTGGTACAGAATCGAAATGGGGATATTGCCCATACAAAATACTATTTTCTTTTTTAACACGGAAAATTTGGCCAGGATGCTAGGAGCACAGCTTCTTCTGCTTGTGCTAATCATTATTCCACTTGCCGCACCTGCAACTTTTATGCTGGTTTTTTTCCCGAATATGAGCACTCTTCCTGCAACCACACTGATGAGTGTATGTTTACTGCTCTCTCTTTACATTTGGCATCGAATTCCATTTCTTCTCTTATATGCAGCTATTGGCGATAAGCTGTCGGTTAAAAAGGCGTGGCATGAAAGCCGCAATATTTGGGGACGTCTTCTTTCTGCACATATTGCTATCTACCTTCCTTGTGGCGCTCTTATTTTAGCATTAAGCTTTGGATTCTTTTTTGCGATACAAGAGTTTGGAACTGAGTTTCCCTTCTGGATTCTTCCAATTTTTAGTGTACTGTTAAATTTTCTAGGATTATTATTATTTTATGTGAATGCCGCTATTATTGTTAGGCTTTATAAAGAGGTTCAAGGTCTGTAGTGGCGTGCTTATTGCTATAGAAGATTTGTTAGCCATTCCTCTTCCTGGTGCATTGATGGGACTTGATGTGGGGGATAAGACAGTTGGTCTTTCCCTCTCAGATAGGCGTCGTCAAATTGCTTCTCCCTACAAGACACTTGTGCGGCATAATTTTAAGAAAATAGCGCGTGATATTGTGCATGAAATACACAGTGTTGACGTTGGGGGGCTGGTTATGGGATTGCCTTTGAATATGAATGGCAGTGAAAGTGCGCAAACTCAGAAAACTCGTCAATTTATGCAGAATTTTCTCAACTTTTATGATGTACCTGTTTTGTTGTGGGATGAGCGATTCTCAACCCAAGCAGTCATACGGATGATGATTCATGAAGCTGATTTGTCCCGTAAAAAACAAAAAAAGAATGTCGATAAACTCGCTGCATCCTTTATGCTTCAGGGCGCTCTCGATGCCTTAAGGCAGCTTTCAAAAGCTACCAATTGATACATGGCCACCTTTCAGAGATTCAAGCAGAGATTGAAAATCCTCTGCTGTGCTGAAATCTTTATAAACTGATGCAAACCTAATGTATGCGACAGGATCTAATTCTTTTAAGCCATTCATCACTAGCGCCCCAATTTCAGATGATGGGATCTCTGCAGTACCGGATGCTTCTATTGTTCGTTGGACGACACTGACGACGCGCTCTATTTGTTCACTGCTCATATGCCGTTTTCGTACAGCTGTCATAATAGATCGTGTCAATTTTTCTCGATCAAATGAGACTTTATCCCCTCTTTTTTTAACAACAATAATTTCGCAAAGCTGAGCACGTTCAAATGTTGTGAACCTTGATCCGCATTCCGGGCACCACCGACGTCGGCGGATCGCACTATTATCTTCTGAAGGACGGGAATCTTTTACTTGAGTGTCTAGAAAGCCGCAAAAAGGGCAACGCATTGTGTTAAGACCCTATGATCTGTGTGTAGATGGGGTATTGTTTTGTTAAATTGAGCACCTGTTCCCGCATAGATGAGATTTTTACTTTGCATCCGCCTGTCAGGCTATCCAAAACTTCTGCAATGATATGCCCGATTTTTATAAATTCATGTTCACCAAAGCCCCGCGTGGTCATTGCTGGTGTACCTAAACGTAACCCTGAAGTGACCATAGGGGGCTCAGGATCGAACGGGATTGTGTTTTTATTGGTGGTGATTGCAATCTCTTCTAGGGCCTGTTCGGCGATATTGCCTGTGAGCCCTTTTTTGCAGCGCAAGTCAACCATCATGAGATGTGTGTCAGTGCCTCCCGTTACAATATCGTAGCCGCATTCTAACAAAGTATTTGATAGGGTTTGTGCGTTGCTGACGACCTGTTGCATGTATGTTGTATATGTATCTGTACACGCTTCGCCAAAAGCAACTGCTTTTCCTGCAATCACATGCATCAAGGGTCCACCTTGGAGACCAGGGAAAATAGAAGAATTAAGTTTTTTAAAGAGTGACTCTTCATTGCTCAAAATAATACCACCCCTTGGTCCGCGCAAGGTTTTATGAGTGGTGCTTGTTACGACATGTGCATGAGGAAAAGGACTGGGATAAAGCCCTGCTGCAACCAAACCAGAAAAATGTGCCATATCTACCAAAAGATAAGCGCCGGCGGCATCTGCAATGTTTCGCAATCGCTTAAAGTCTAGGTGACGACTATAGGCCGACCATCCAGCAATAATGAGCTTGGGATTGTGTTGTTGAGCCTTTTGAGCAATATCCTCATAATCAATAAGACCTGTGTTCTCTGATACGCCGTATTGCATACAGCGAAACCACTTCCCGGAGAGGTTGACAAGAGCACCATGAGTCAAATGCCCTCCGGCCTCAAGAGCCATGCCTAGTACAGCATCTCCTGGCTCTAAGAGAGCGAGAAACACAGCCTGATTTGCTCCAGATCCTGAGTGGGGCTGAACATTGGCATAATCGCATTTAAAGAGGGTGCAAGCGCGTTTAATTGCGAGTGCTTCGATCGTATCGACTTCTGCGCACCCTCCATAATATCGGCGTCCAGGATAGCCTTCTGCATATTTATTGGTAAGCACAGATCCCTGTGCGTCCAAGACGGCCTGAGAAGTAAAGTTTTCGGAAGCGATAAGCTCAACATGGTCTTTTTGGCGTTTGTATTCACCTGAAATTGTAGAAAATAAATCAGGATCAGATTGCGCTAGCCGTTTATTAAAAAAAGTTGTCATTGTATATTCTCATCTATTTTGTGAATTCGGCGCCTATGTCGACCGTCATCAAAAGGGGTGTGCATAAAAGCCGCAATCATACCAATCACATGATAAGGTGGAGTTAGATTACCCCCGATAACCAAGATATTGGCATCATTATGCGCCCGAGCAAGCATTGCGCTCTTTGTATTGAAACATAGTGCGGCACGAATACCCGGTGTGCGATTAGCGACAATAGAGACGCCAATGCCGCTGCCGCAAATTAAAACACCATAATCAATTTTTTTTTCTAAAAGCGCATTGGTGACGGATGGAACGACATCAGGATAATCAATAGATTCCCGTGCGTGTGTGCCAAAATCTATTACATGAAAAATGTATCGGCGTTGGATGTGTGATATTATCCATTTTTTGGTATTAAAGCCCGCATGATCTGCTGCAATTCCTATTCTTGTCATATAACATACCTTCCTCACAACACAAACAGTTGTGATATGCCAAAATAATAGCGAATATTTGAGAGAGATGCAAAGGCTTAGCGCTGTAATTTTTCCCAATCATGTTCTGACAAAATGGGAATACCTAATGCCTTTGCTTTCTTTGCTTTTTTACCAGGATTCGCTCCCACTATCACATAGTGTGTCTTCTGGGAAACATTTTGTGTGACTTGTGCGCCTAATAATTTCGCCCGATTTTCAGCGATGTCACGCGTGATAGAAAGCGTGCCTGTAAAGAGGATCGTTTTGCCTGATAAGGGGCTGCGAGGATTTTCTGCAAACGCATAGTCCAATACCGTAATTTTTTTTACCAATTTTTTGATGAGCGCTTTATTATGAGATTCATGAATGAACTTCTGTAGGGCAGAGGAAATTTTTGTTCCAATGCCATGAATGCGTGTCAATATATCTGTATCATTTTGTTCTATGGCCGCCATCCATTGATCTATGTTCTTAAAATGCATAGCCATATTTTGAGCGATAACAATACCGACATGCTGAATACCAAGGCTATAAATAAAACGATCGAGGGGAATCGTGCGCTTTTCATTGATTGCTTCAAACAAATTCTGTGACGATAAAGTACCCCAGCCTTCTTGGGTCCTTAATGGAGTTAAGCTACTACTATCTCTGGACTCTAATGTAAAAATATCAACTGGGGTTTTAATTAACCCATTTTCCCAAAAGAATACCATTGATTTTCCACCCAACCTGTGAATATCAAAGGCGTTTTTAGAGACAAAATGTTTGAGTCGTTCGGTGCTCTGTGCATTGCAATAAAATCCTCCTGTACAGCGTCGTGCGGCCTCTTTGTTTATACGGATAGCGGGACTACCACATACAGGACAGATGGTGGGGAACATAAAAGGTTTTTTAGAATTCAAAGTGCGGGCAGCTGAAATTATTTGTGGAATCACATCTCCAGCTCGTTGGATGTGCACCTTGTCACCTATGCGGACATCCTTTCGGCCTATTTCGTCCTCATTATGGAGTGTGGCTCGAGTGACGAGCACGCCACCTATATTAATTGGCGCAAGAGAGGCAACGGGCGTTAAAACGCCCGTGCGACCCACCTGTATAAAAATATCTTTTAGAAACGTTTCAGCCTGTTCTGCGGGAAACTTCCTGGCAATCGCCCATCTAGGCGCACGTGCAACAAATCCTAGAATCTTTTGTTGTTGAATATCATTGATTTTATAGACAATGCCATCGATATCGTAGGGAAAATGTGGTCGCATGGCACATAATTTTGTGTAGTAGTCTTCGCACGCTTTAAGTGTCGTGCATAAATTGGTAGGCGCAGCTGTTTGAAATCCCCAATGTTTTAGAATTGAAATAATGGTATCTTGAGTTTGTATGTGAGCGCCTAAAATATCGTAGGCAAAAAAGGAGAGGGGACGTTTTTTTGTTATCTGCGCATTGACATGCCTTAACGATCCAGCAGCCGCATTCCGAGGATTTGCAAAGATGTTTTTTTTTTCAGCTATTCTTTGAGCGTTAAGAATAGAAAAATCTCGCGTTTCCATATACACTTCCCCACGCACTTCAAACCTTTCTTGTGGCGCATCTTGTGGAAGTGTTTTTGGAATATCCAAGGTGCCCATGTTTTGAGTTACATCCTCCCCAATCGTCCCATCGCCACGTGTTGCTGCACACATGAGATGCTGTTTTTCAAATGTAAGGGCAACAGAAAGGCCATCAATTTTAGGCTCAGCCCAGAATGCTATAGTAGCATTATTGGCAAGCTTTTTTTGCGCGCGCACCCAGAAATTTTTCATGTCTTCTGCGCTAAAGGCATTCTCTAGTGATAACATAGGGTACAAGTGTTCTGCCTTATGAAATTTTTCGGATGCTTTAGCACCTACACGATATTGACGGCTATTTTTATCCACAAGATGTGGAAAATTCTTTTCTAAAGTCTGAAGACGTTTTATGAGTACATCATATTCCGCATCAGTGATTGATGGCGCATCGTCTATGTAATAACGCTTGTCATGCATGAATATTTCTTGTGTCAGTTGGGAAATTTCTTTTTCTCTCTCTGATGCAGGTAATGTAGACAGAGCATCTTGCAACTTATTCATGCTTTACCATTTTCCATGAGTTTTTTTGCAGCCTCTAAAGCTTGAGCGGATACCGAAGCACCCGAAAGCATGCGCGCAATCTCATCGGCGCGTGCGTCAGTTGAAGCAAGGGGGATAACAGATGTGGCGACACTATCGCCCAGGGAAGATTTTGCAACAACACTGTGTTGATTGGCGTATGCTGCGACTTGAGGGGCGTGAGTAATGGCTAGCACTTGCACGTTTTGAGACAAAGCTTTTAAATGCGAGCCGACCGCATCTGCAACGGCGCCACCCATGCCGCTATCAACTTCGTCAAAAATAATCGTTTGAGCAATATGATTTGTGACAACTTTAAGGGCAAGCATAAAGCGGGATAACTCCCCTCCGGATGCAACCTCATTGAGTGGGGCGAGTGCAGTGCCTTTATTAAAGGTGACACGAAAGGTGACATGATCTTTCCCCGCCGCGTCCCACTGTTTTTCAGGTAAGCTCTTTTGAGCAATTTCAATACAGGCATTTGGTAATTTCAGTTCAGGCAGGATCTGTTCTATTTCTTTTGTGAGCTTTTGTGCAGCATGCATGCGCGATGTAGATACTTTGTTTGCTTCTTTGCAATACGCTCGTCTTGCATCAGTTAATATTTTTTGTGTGCGTATTAAGCGTTCTTGTATATTTTCCAATCCCTCTTTTTGCTCTGTCAATCGACCAATCAAGAGATGGAGCTCATTTATTGGCACGTTATACTTGCGTGATAAGCTGTTAAGGGAAAAAATACGGGACTCTATATTATGAATGCCTGTATCCTCTTCACCTATTAAATCTTGGATATTTTCATGCATGTGGCTCATGGCCTCACTGAGCGCATCATAAGCGCTTTCCATCATCATCAATGTTTTTGCGACTTTATCTGTGTATTGCGCCAGTGCACTGAGTTGCCTCAGTCCGTCAAGAAGGAGCTCTTCAATGGTAGGAGAGGCGTTAAAGGTTTTGTGTATATTCTTGCATATCTGATGCAATTTTTCCTTTTCTCTCAAAAGTTGACGTTTTTTTTGGAGGGTTTCAACCTCTCCTTTGGCGGGATTGAGAGATGCTACATCATCAATTGCAAAGGTGAGGTAAGAAATTTCCTCCGCTTCATTATCGCATTTTTCTTTTAATTCTTTATGCGTTTTTTCTGCGGCGCGCCAACACATATAGAGACTCTTCAAGATAGATGGGGCTTGAATTCTGCCGTAATTATCTAAAATAATACGCACCTGTTTTGGGGTTAAAAAACGCTCAAACTGACCATGGATATCTGCTAAGTGCGGTGCTAGTTCTTTTAAGAGCGTGATTGTTACCGGCAAGTCATTTAAAAATGCCCTGCTTGTTCCATCTTTGTCAATGCTTCGTCGTATAGTGAGCGATGGAGCCCAGGGAATATCGCACATCTGTAGAATACCATTTATGCTATCCGGTGTGTCAGTAATGATGCTAACTGTGGCCCGTTTTTCATCTTTTGAAATTAGGCTGCGCTGCCCCCGTGCACCTAACACAAAGAGAAGTGCATCTAGTAAGATAGATTTTCCTGCACCTGTTTCACCTGTAAGAACTGTGAAGCCAGACTGGAACTCCAAGGTAATGTCCTTAATAAAAATAAAATTTTGAATATGGAGCGTTTTAATCATCCGCCTGTAAAGGGGCCGTCTTTATCTGCTGCAATAGCATTTTTTTGTTTTAACAGATTATAGGCGTCCTCATACCACTGGCTACCGGGGTAATTATGTCCCAATACAGCTGTTGCACGCCTTGCTTCTTCATCCATCTGTAGTTTTGCAAAAACTTCGGTCATGCGATATAGAGCTTCTGGCGCATGTGAAGTTGTTTGAAAATTCTCAATCACATCCTGAAACCGCCCAAGTGCACCTGTTTCAATTTCAACAATCTGATAATAACGCCCAATGTCCATACTATGACCTGCTAAATGCTCATTTGCGAGGTCGAGCTTGAGTTGTGCATCGCGGGCATAAGAAGATTGAGGATACGTTTGTATAAGTTTCCGGAAGGCTGAAATAGCCTTGTATGTCATCTCTTGATCTCTATTGACTCCAAGAAGTTGCACATAATAGCACATACCCGTTAAATACAGGGCGTACGCGCTATAGGCATGACGTCGGTGATAGTTAATAAAATTATTTAAAACAGTGAGTGAATTCTCGTATGCCCCTTGTTCATAGTAAGCATACGCCGCCATGATCTCTGCTTTCACCGCCCAAGGGGAAAGGGGGTAGTTTATTTGGACCTCTTCAAATTGAGTGGCTGCTTTCTTGAGGTCTGTGCCTTGTAAAAGTGTGTCAAGAGCTCGATTATAAAGCCGCTGCATAGAAGCGCCTGTAAAATCTTCGGCAACTGTGCTGTCATCACACTGTGTAAGCATTAAAAAACTAAAAATTAAACAAACTAGGCTCGAGATACGCAATAAACTACACTCCAAAATTATGCATACCTTGAAAAGTAGCAATTATTTTCCATGCTGAAAAGGATAAAATTTTTCACAAATACAGGGGATAAAAGTCGTATGTATGGATTGCGTTGAATCAATGAGCGATCATAAGGCGCAAATGTCACGCAACAATCAGAGCACTGGTGTTGTGTCAGGCAGTGGATTACGGAAGGGAGATCTGCGGACTATATGAGTATGCTGTACGGAGGCATCCTCCCCGCATGTTGCGAACACAACGCACATATCCCTGATGACAGCGCTATTGTTGGATTCCATCCAAGCCTTCGATGGCAGGGAACAGAAAAAAAATTTATTGACTCGTCTTTCCGTGCATTCGCAAGTTTTCCCCTACTATTCCGTCCTAATTATATGCGTACTTTCCAGATATCAGGCGACGCTTAGGTGTTATAGATAGGGAATTTAGTTTTAAATTTTTGATCGTATAATGATGCCTGGGTACGGAAACCCTCCACCTTATCTACATAAATTGATCAACTCTTGACACACAATATAGAGGAAAAAGATAATAGACAAAAAAATTGTAGTTACGCCTCCCGGTGTCTTAAAAACCTTTTTTCCAGGTGTTGTGCGTAATTTATAAGCCATGAAGGCAGGTAAAATGCCTAAGAGGATAGCAACAAAAAGACCGGCCAAGCCTAAAATATGACCAAGACCCATAGGGTGGATGATTAGTAGTAGAACTGGGGGAGAGTAAGTCAGAAGTATGCCGGTGATGCGGTCTTTTAATCCATTGCTTAAACTTAGTGCGTCTTTTAAAAAATTATAGAGGGAGAGAGTGACAGCAAGAATTGAAGAAATCACTGTAAATATAACATAGAGACGTGCGCACTGACCAATCCACGGGGAGGCGGTATATGCTTCTAATGCCAACACTAAAAGTGTTCCATTATCTTTTTGTGTTCCTAGCGCTGATAGCGTATGAGCACCGAGCACACCAAAACTTGTGATTCCCCATACAATATAGGCCATGAGGGTTGACAGGCCTCCGATGCACAGACTAAACATGATTGGACGCACCTGCCTGTTTAGGTGCGTTGTCAACGTAGGCATTACAATGCTAAAACCAAAAGCTGTAATAACGAGTGGAAAAGCTCGAAAATTTTGATCAAACCCGTCGATGTATAGTAAATTTGTGGGTGCAATGGTAGGGAGGGCATCCGCGATAAGAGCAGAAAATGCAATTAAAAAAACACTAGTACACAACTGATTGAGTTGACCTACCGCTCGCATTCCATTGTATATAACAGGTGCAATGCACGAAATCAGGAAAAGCAATGCAGTAGTTGGGCTGAGGGAGACATTATATGCTTCCTGAAGAGAGTGGATGAACCAACTGCTTCCAACCAGGAGATACATAGAGGTTAAGGCGTACATAAGAAGAGTGTATACCACCATTGTTATGTATTGTCCTAATGGCCCGATCGTACTTTTAGCCATTGTCAAAAAGTCTGTGTTTCTAGGTAAGTGCAGAGACACCTCTGTGACGTACAACGCTCCTAAAGACATAAATATGAAGCAAATAACAAGAGTCAAGATTGCAGGAATTAGGCCGCCTGAACCCATAGAGGAGGGGAGGGCCAAAATTCCTGTTCCAACAGAGGTTCCAATAACTAAGAATATGCTTTTGACGATACGACTTCTATTTATCATGGTATTAATATTTATCTATCATGCCACTACCATTTTATATAGTTAAAAAATACGTGCAAACAATTTTATATTGCGCCCGATGTTATATCTGATACATTGACCCTTAATTATGCAGAAATATATTGACATATTAGCTTCAGGCGATCTTGTAGGGCTACCTACAGAAACAGTGTATGGATTAGCAGCAGATGCAACAAATAGCAAAGCTGTGGCTAAAATCTTCTTACAGAAAAATAGGCCTGGATTTAACCCCCTCATTGTTCATGTGACCGATATAAGTGCAGCGCATGATTTTGCGATTGTGAATCCAGTCTATGAGCCTCACTTAGAGGATCTCTGGCCTGGGCCATTAACAGTAATTTTTCCTGTGCGCCCGCATAGTGCAATCTCTCCCCTTGTAACGGCTGGATTAAACACAGTTGCCGTTCGCATACCTAAGCATGATTTAGCGTTGAAGATTCTATGCGCATATGGTAAGCCCCTGGCCGCTCCTAGTGGTAATATATCTGGAAAAGTCAGCCCTGTCCTCGCCACGCATGTAGAAAAATATTTTCCAAATATTCCTGTCTTAGATGGCGGGGCATGTGCTGTTGGTGTAGAATCAACAATATTAGATTTGTCCTCACGTACCCCGACAGTGCTGCGCCCAGGTGGTATGGAAATTGAAGCATTAGAAGAAAAATTTAACGTACATATTGCTTCTGGTGAAACCCCAGATACAATTATCGCCCCAGGACAACTGTCTCGTCACTATGCTCCAGATGTTCCCATTCGTTTAAATGTTCTTACTCCTAATGATGATGAAATTTTTATTGGTTTTGGAGAGATTGAGTCAGATTATAACCTAAGCGTTCAGGGCAGTTTGGAAGAGGCAGCAGCTAATTTATTTAGCCTCTTACACTTACTGTCTACGCAGAAAGCACCTGCTGCAATTTATCCCATACCTATGCATGGGTTGGGTCGTGCCATCAATGACCGTTTACAACGTGCAGCGTGTCAGGAAGAGCACAACGTGCAGCGTGTCAGGAAGAGGTAACACAATGAAAAAGAAAATGCCTGCTATTGTGCTGGTGACGCCACAAATGGGGGAAAATATCGGCATGTCAGCACGAGCGATGGGAAATTTTGATTTTACCGATCTTAGAATTGTTTCACCTAGGGATGGCTGGCCAAATGATAAGGCAATCCGGGCAGCTGTTGGTTCTCCAGTTTTAGGCAATGTATCACTGTTTAAGACATTACCAGAAGCGTTGCATGATCAACGTTACGTTTATGGAACATCTGTGCGTCAACGACACATGCAAAAGGCCGTCATGTCGCCATCAATGTTTGTACAAGAGGCCCTATCTTATCAAGAAGTTGCGGTTGTTTTTGGCGGAGAGAGTTCAGGCCTATCAAATGAGGATTTGTCGCACTGTAGTGCTACTATAGAAATTGAAACATCTGAAAAATTACCCTCGATTAATCTTGCGCAAGCTGTATTTGCGATTTGCTACACATGGTGTGGTCATGTTTCGTCTGACGAGACAAAAAAATCAACGATCGACCCTCCTGCAGCAAAAAGGGATTTGGAACACTTCTTTAATCATTTAGAGGATTCTCTAGATAAGAATGGGTTTTTTTATCCCGTAGCGAAGAAAAAAACCATGATACGAAATATACGGCACAGCCTGCAACGTGCAAATTTTACAGATCAAGAAGTACGCACTTGGCGTGGTATTGTGGATGCACTTGCTCGCACCACACGTCAAGACAGAGCTCGACAGAATACGTATCCGGCTGCTGCTAACCAGTCTACGAGGGGTCAAGAGGAGCCTGCGAACGATCCAAGCTGAGATAAACCTCGTTGACTTTTTATCTTCCTCCCCTTATTGTCCTAGACATATCTTTAACCTTAACAGTAAAAAAGGGGGCGCAGTTTTATGATATTACGCACAATTTGTTTACTAGCACCTGTTTTCTCATTCATAGCGGGTGCAAGCCCTTACATGATATTTCTGGACCATATCAATTCAGACGGTCAGGCCAAAGACTCGGGCGTTTCTCGCCCATGCCGTGCGGCTTTTGCGCCTATCGACAAAAGTTGGATGGCGGTGTCTTTGGAAGCAGAAGATGCAAGAAATGTTACAGAGAATATAATCAAGACAGAATCAATTGATGAGCGAAATATATATGCTCAATATTCACCCCCTAAAACCGATAGATTACGTAAACAGGGGTCGTTGTGGCATGGAATGAAGCTTGTGTATCCAAAAACAGGAGACATTTTTGGTTACGTGGAAATCGATTCGATGGGGAGAGCAGATTTTGAAGCGGGGAAAGGCCCTTCTCTCGTTCTAGAAAATTATGTGCCTATGGGTGTGATGACATCGGGTCATGAGGAAGACGCCCCGCTTCCCAGTTTGTATAAAAAACCTTCCAGCATGCCAGATCTTACAACATTACATGGAAAATATCGCCCCATTTCAGGGAAGCGTTTGGCCCATATGCGGGTATTTTTAAATTCTGAGTTTGCACCTGATATGATGTTGCCAACAAAAGAAGTTGCAAAGGTGGCGCCAATTATAGATGGTATTATGAATTATTTACTCTATTTATCCGATGCCGGCCACCCTTTGCACCCTTACCCCACAGATCCAGAAGAGGGACCTGTGCATGCGATCATGACATATACATCTGTTCATGGTACCTCTTGGGAGGGCGCGTTTAGAAAATCTGGGTTTACAGACGTAGGGATCAACCAAGAGGGGACACCGGGATATTGGCCGCCCGAGAGTCGTTCTAAGGTATCGCGTATGCGCACAATGTATTGTGCGCTGGAGGGTATGGCAAAGAAGGTTGAGGCAGATAATGAACCCTTGAAAGAAATGCTTGAAAAATATGACGCGCTGAACACTTAACTGTGTCACGTCACCAGTCATTTACGATTGATGAAAATACAGCAGGGAAGCGCTTGGATAATGTCGTAAAGGTTCTTTGCCCAGGTCTTCCCTATAGCGCTATTGCGAAACTGACACGCTCAGGCGATATTCACATCAACAAGAAAAAGGCTCTGATCAACACACGCGTTGATGTTGGAGATGTTGTAAGTGTACGAAGTCGTCGAAATGCGGTAGGAGGCAGTGTGCCTCCTACCGGATCAGTAGCTGAAAATCTTACGCGACAAGATAAAAAAAAAATTGTTGGGTGGATTATTTATGAAGATGATGAGTTGCTTGTGCTGAACAAGCCTGGAGGGCTCTCAGTTCAAGGCGGAAGCAAACTACATCATCATCTAGATGATCTTGCCAGACGTTATGCGCAGGGCGTTTTTTTTCCACGTATAGTCCATCGTCTAGACAAAGAAACAAGCGGCGTTATTTTGCTGGCAAAAACACTATCTACTGCCCGACATTTGACACATCTTTTTAAAGAGCGCCGCGTACAAAAAACATATTTAGCAATTACCTCACCGGCGCCTAAGCAGACTGATGGCGTTATTGATGTTCCTATGATCAAACGTAGAGGCGGGACTCAAGGAGACAATGTTGTCGTGGAAATTGAGAATGGCTTGGAAGCAAAAAGCACATATTCAATTATTACGACAATCGGTTGCAATACAGCTGCTCTCGTTCGACTCTTTCCTCAGACAGGCCGCACACACCAACTACGTGTGCACCTAGCGTATATTGATGCCCCCATCCTGGGTGACAAAAAATACGGGACAGGGAAAAAGGGTGTTCCTGAGGGGGTTCCACAGCGACTGTATCTGCATGCGACAGAGATCGCTTTTGAAGATCGCTATGGTACGCAGCGTACATTTTTAGCCGAAATACCAAAAGATTTTAATCTTGCAATCAATGCCTTAATTGACTGGAGTATTAATTTTCCATAATATAGATTATTAAACTTTTTGATTTGACTCGTCTCCGTTCTTGCCCTGTAACTCTCAATACTTCACAGACATTAAATAAAGTCCATACGGAGGTGCAGTGGGTCCTGCGGCCTGACGATCTTTGAGCGCTAAGAGTTCAGATACTTTTTCAGGAGCCCATTTTTTTATGCCCACATATTTTAGTGTACCAAGCATATTGCGCACTTGATGATGCAAAAAAGAACGTGCTGTTATATGGCATAGTATTGTATCACCCTGCGCTTCAACGTCAAAATTCTCCAAGGTTTTTATGGGAGATTTTGATTGACAAGCGCTCGATCTAAAACTGGTAAAATCATGATGGCCTAAGAAACAGGCTGCTCCTGCCTTAAAAGCCTGAATATCTATCTCTTGATATATTTGCCATGCCTGATGTTGATCAATTGAAAGTGGTGACCGACGATTTATAATGCGGTAGCAATAAGTGCGCCGCTTGGCCGAAAATCGTGCATGAAAATCCGATAACACTTCTTCCACTGCAAGAATAGAAATATTTGAATTCTTTAGATAAAAATTAAGTGCTTGCTGTAAATGAAAGGAGTGCAGTCGTGTCACAAGATCGACATGTGCTACCTGTCCTCGCGCATGTACACCAGAATCCGTCCTCCCTGCCGCATACAGTGTGGGTCGGATGTCCCGAGAACCTAGCTTGAATAATGCATCTTCTATAGTGCGCTGCACTGATGGAAGACCCTCTTGATGTTGCCATCCAACATAATTCGTTCCACAGTATTCAATGGTTAGCTTATAGCGCTGCACGTCAGAACTGTTCCACATGGCACTTTAAATCCACGTATAAAATCATCTATTGACTGAGGTTTTCCGCCGGCCCGTTGCAAGATTTGGGGACTGAACACTCCTCTCCCACAGGAAATCTCTAATCTATTCGTTAAAACGTCTCCAGGATTTCGCCCTATATCATTCATGCTATAGGTTGCTGACAAAACCTTAATACGCTTACCTTCTACCATCATCCACGCTCCTGGTCTTGGGGAAAAAGCCCAAACGGTACGAGCCAGCTCATCAGCGTTTCGATGCCAAACAAGCTGGGTTTCTGTTGTATCAATTTTCTTTGCATAACAAGCGCCCTCATCGGGCTGCAGCACAAGATCCACATCTCCATTCACATAAGTAGGCAGGATATCAATCAACACATCAGCACCCAAGCGCTCCAGTTTATAAGCCAGCGCATTCCGCGTCATTTCTGGAACAATAGATATTGCCGCTTTTGCAATCATGGGTCCTGTATCTAGACCCGCATCCATCTTCATAATTGTAATACCTGTTACATCATCTCCAGCCAGAATTGCCCGTTCAATAGGTGCTGCACCACGCCAACGCGGCAATAAAGAAGCATGAATATTAAGGAAGCCCATTCGAGGAATGTCTAAAACTTCCTGAGGCACAATCAGACCATAGGCCACAACAACTGCGATATCAGCGTGAAAAGCCGATAGCATCTCCTGTGCATCAGTAGACTGCAAGGTTTTAGGGGTAAAAATTGGAAGTCCCAAGCGCTCTGCCAAAACATGCACGGGTGTTTTTTTTATATCGTATCTCCGGCCTGCGGGGCGAGGAGGTTGTGTGTAAATCGCTACGATTTCCCCAAAATTGTTGCCATATATGCTCTCCAGTATATAAGCAGAAAAATCTGTTGTCCCCATAAAAATTAAGCGCATCAGATTGTTTACCGGGCCCTTTGATCCCGCTTCTGGATTTTGGCTGACTTTTCCAAAAGCATTCTTTGTTTTATGGGAGAAAAATAATTCAACATTGTAATACCATTCAAATGATCGCCCTCATGTTGAATACCGCGTGCTAGCCAACCGTCAGCCTTTAAAGATGTCTCGCATCCTGTTTCGTCTAAAAATTCAACCTCAACTTCTTTTGGCCTGTTCACATTCAACCAAAGCCCGGGCAATGAGAGGCACCCCTCGGGCATCATCACCTCTTCTTCAGACTTCCAAACAATTTTTGGATTAATGCAAACGATCCGAGAGGATTCTGTTTCTCGATCAGAGACATCTAGTATAAAAATACTTTTAGAAGAACCGATTTGGGGCGCAGCTAATCCTACACCACCTGTTGCATGCATGCTATCAAACATATCGTTAATGAGCCTTCTAACAGCGTCATCAATTTTTTCCACAGGTATAGAGACCTGGCTCAACCTCTTATCCGGCATCATTACAATATCAAAATTTGCCATCTCTTTTCCTGGAGTCTATCAACTATTTTAGATCAATATAGGAAGTGTGAAGCCTAAAAGCAAAGAAAAACGGCACAAAATTATTTTTCAAAACATGTACCCCCTAGAACTTTAAACAAAGTCCCCATATCTTGCGCGGTTTTTTGTGTGATAAGTCGCCCTACAACTTTTTCTAAATTTCTTTTTCCTCCTGCTTCAAGGTACTGCCAAGCCTTAGCAAGATAGGTATAAATGCCAAGGGATTTTAAAAAATCTCCTTGTGTTGTTAGAAATGTGTCTATATCATGGGGTGTGATTGATTTTTTCAGAGAATTAAAGTCTACATGGGCAGTAATGTCTGCGAGACCAGGGTTTTTTAAAGGGTGTTCGGACGTCCCATTATATAGTGCCTGTAATGTATCTCCATGTCCCTCAGTATAACCATAATCAATCATCAAGAAAGCACCTTTTTGATTGTGTACACACTGGCAAATATCATGCATGATATTTGCTGCGGATTTGTTGGTTTCATAAATCCCTGTTCCGTTATAATGAATTCCGGCGGTACGGACAGCCGGCCCTTTCACAAAAATCAATGACGATTTGTTCTGAGAAACATCCACTTGTCTTAAGTAAGCATTAGACCCGTCATAATCGTATTGATGAATCGGTAGCGAGTCAAAAAACTCATTGCTCACAAAAAACGTAGGGTATTTGGGAAGTGTTGAGAAGAGATTCTTCCAGCTGGCGTGGTGATGATACTGTGCGCCCACAGCATCTAAGGTACCCTTCTGATCTTTTTTTAAGGTTTGGCTGTTTTCCAGTATATGTATTTCAATGTTATTGGACCACTCAGGATAGCGCAAAAAAACGTTGAACATATCCTGCAGCATGCTGCCACGACCAGGGCCAAGCTCAACAAAAGTTATAGGTTGGGGGGAGGATAGTTTTTGAAATTGTACCATAAACCATAAGCCCAGAATGTCTCCATAAATATTGGTCAATTCAGGGGCTGTCACAAAATCTCCTCCCCGACCTATTTTGGCAGGCTGTTGATAGTATGCACGTGTGCACATGCCCATATAATCAGCAATACCAATCGGGCCATCTTTTTTTATAGCCTCAATTATTTTTTGCTTGAGTGTCATATACGCTGCGTCGCATTACAAGCCATATTCCTACCCCAAACATAGGGAAGCTCAAAATCTGCCCCATAGTCATAAAACCAAAGAAAAACCCTATGCCAGGATCTGGCTGTCGGACACATTCACACACAATACGGGCACAACAATATATCAATAAAAACAGGCCTGCCAATCGCCCCGGAGTGTGTGAGATAGGAGTCTTCCAATACAAAAAATTAAGGAGTACCAATGGGACTAATCCCTCTAAGACTGCTTCATAAATCTGACTGGGGTGGCGTGCTAACGCCCCCCCTTTAGGGAAAATAATAGCCCATGATACATCGGTGACGCGGCCATATAGCTCTCCATTAATAAAATTTGCAATGCGCCCCAGGAAAAGACCAAAGGGGGCGGTAAGAGATAAAAAATCAGATAAAATAAATAAATTTAAATTTCGTCGCATACAGAACAATGTTGTTGCAATAATAACGCCCAAGAGCCCACCATGAAAAGACATGCCTCCACGCCAGGTCATCAAGATCTGTACAGGATCGTCAAGGTAGCGAGCGATATCGTAAAACACAACATATCCTAGGCGTCCACCCAATAGAACGCCACACATAAGCCATAATAAGAAATCATCGGCTTGAGAGACACTCAGGCCGGGATTGATTTGATATGCTACTATCAATCTTACGTAGCCCCATGAACTTACAATACTAAACAGATAGGCGAGAGCGTACCAATGCACTTTTAAAGGGCCCACATATAGGGCAACTGGATCAATGTTTGATAAAAGTGTCATAATATAAAGCCTTTTATTCTATATGTTTTTCTTCACGCTAACACTATTCTTTTTGGCGACCTATTGATTTTTTTTAGTTTTCGTAGTGCAATGATAGAAAAAGGCTTTGGAGTGCAAAAACAATGCAAACAAAAAGTATTATCGCAGACAAAGTAGCAACGTTTTTGCTAAAATTGTTAAGCTGGACACACAAAAAGACAGATTAAAATGGCAAGGAAGAGTATTTGCAAAAAAAGCCTTGAATGTATTTCTAAGATAGGATGGCGATGCTTTTCTCCCTCCGCTCTAGCGCAATTTCTCGATATGCCTCTACATGTGGTGCTAGACTCTCTTCCCAATAAAGAGTCTCTTATGCCGCTTCTGTGGAAGGATATGCGTGCATATGTGATAGCGAAAAATACGCCGCATGATTTGCGTGAAGCGACACCACAAGAGCGTTTGCAAGAACTTTTCCTGTGCTATATTGATTATCTATCCCCACACAAGCGTGCTATACAAACGATCCTAAAAGAAAGTTGGAACACCCCAACTCTTCCATTTATTACAGCAAAGAGTTGGGTCTGTGAAACAAAATTTATTTTTGAATACGCAGAGCTCAGCACATTTGGACCAATTGGAGCCGTCAAGATTAAAATTTTATCTGCTCTTTATGCTGCATCTTTTGCTGTATGGCTTGCGGACACATCACCTGGGATGGATAAGACGATGCCTTTTTTAGATCAATGCTTAACATGGTGTAGTATGCATCTCCAGCGGTATGACTCAGCGTAAATACTTGCCATTCTTTTTGTTGACGTCAATGGTTGCAACATATAAATTCATGCTATGATAAAATATTTCCTTACTGCTTTATTTTCCCCCTTTTTCTTGTACGCAGAAACGTCAACTTTTTATCTTAAAAATGGCATGCAGGTTATTATCTCAACAGATGATAGGGCCCCTCTTGTGATTTGTGACTTATGGTATAAAGTAGGAAGCGCTGATGCCCCTACAACTCAATCAGGTGTCGCACATTTTCTGGAGCATATGATGTTTCAAGGCACAGACTCAATGCCACCAGGACGCTTTCGCTTGAAACTCAGTCACCTTGGAAGTTTTACGAATGCTGAAACCAGTTATGATACGACGCATTATTTCTCTATTGTTCCAAAAGAAAACTTGGGAAAATTGCTTGCACTTGAATCCGATCGTATGCAAAACCTCAAAATTGATCCCTTTGTCTTTCAAAAAGAAAAAAACGTTGTTTTACAAGAGAGACTTAGTCGCATGGAAAATAATGCACATGGCATGGCTTTTGAAGCAATAAATCAACGTTTCTTTTCCACACACCCTTATGCTGCGCCTGTTATTGGGTGGAGAAACGAGATTGAGGCGCTTACCGAAGAAAACCTTTACACGTTCTATAAGACATGGTATGCACCAAATAACTCTATTTTAGTTCTGGTAGGAGACATTACATTACAAGAAGCAAAAAAATTAACCCAAAAACATTTTGGAAGTATCATGCCGCGTAAGGTTCCCAGGCGCCACCGAGTCACGTTACCTCAGAATCATTTTGGCATGCAAACTCTTACATTCAAGCACCCGCAATTCTCTAATGATGTGGAGCATATTTATCGCGTTGACCATTTAATTCTCAATACAAAAAACCGCATCATCCTACGACTTATCGCAGGCGCCCTTCAAGACAAACTTCACAATTACCTCTCGCTCACACAAAATGCGACTTATAATGTCAATGCGGTATTCGAAACTGGCACCAAAGATCCCTATAGATTTTCTATTAGCGCGTCAATAAAGCATACGGGATCCAAAGATCGCGTTAACAGTTTGATTACTGGGTTTCTCGCTTCATTAAAGCAGAGCGGTTTTACGCAGAGCGAATTAGAAATACAAAAGAAATCATTCTTAAATACCTATTATACCAGGATGTCTTCTCTGGAAAAAAGAGGGCATTTCTTTGGTCAAAACACAGCAAATGGCGTACACTTCAGTACCCTCATAAAGTTTCCAAGCATTCTTGAGCAAATTACACGTACAGACATCAATACAATACTTTCTCTGCTTTTTTCTCAACAAAATGTCTTCATCGTAGAATCTCTCTATGGGGAGGAAATAGTATGACACATGTGCGCCCACCTGTTTTTTACCTCTTGCTCGCTTGCATCCTTCCTGTGAATGCGCCAGCAGTCCAAACCTCTCAATCTCCACGCATCTATTTAGTTCAGGACATAAGCTACCCTGCAGTTGCGTTTACAATGATTTTAGAGAATGCGGGATTTTTAAAAGATCCAATTGGACAAGAAGGTAAGACAGTTTTAAGTCTTTTTATACTCTTGAGATATATGCAACTTAACTACGCTTCCCTGAAGAATGAAGGCGTTCTTTCATTCTATGCACAAGAGGATGACAAACATATTTCTCTAACAGTCTTAACACAAAAAAACCAACTTAAAAGCGCTATGAGAGCTGTATTTAAAACACTATATTCTGTGGCGCTTAGCTATCCAGAATGGCGTGCGCAAAAAGCGTCTATTAAACAAAGTTTTTTGGATCCAGAATTCAGCCCAGCAGATCAATTTTTATCTTATAAATGGGCTGCAATTCACTACCCCGATCATCCATTAGGTAAACGGTATGGCACAGCAGAATCTCTAGACGCTATTAACCCGAAAGACACAGAGCATTTTTGGAAAGAACGCATGCGGCGTAATAGTCTTATTTTTATGGTAGCTGGTGACGTTCACGTGCACGAGATTCGTTCTATTCTATCTCCTCTTCTTCATCACATACAAGAAGGTACGCTAGAGGAAGAAAATGTGTCAGATATTACATATCCACAGGAAACACCTAGCCTACAGGTGTTTCAATTAGACAAACCACAAAGCATCCTCCTTTTTGGGCATCGAGGGGTAGAAAAAGATCATCCAGATTACTATGCATATAAGGTTCTCAGCTATATTGTAGGCGGATCAAGATTCACCTCGCGTCTCTGGAAATCCTTGCGTGAAGAGCATGGACTTGTGTATAATGTCACAGCCAACACTAACGATATGCTTAAGTCATTTTTTGGATTTCTTGAGATCGATAATGAAAGAACAGCTCTAGCGGCCGAAAAAGTGCAACAAACTATTGAAGACATTCTTAAAAATGGCGTCACAAAAGAAGAAATAGAGGGTGCAAAAACTCAGTTAATTGGCAAAGCTTTGCTCCCCATGGTCTCCCTAGAAGGTACCACCAACTCTATGTACGCAGCTTTTTATAATAAAATTCCTATTGACGAATTCATCACATATGAACCCAATAAAATAAAGCAAGTAACCGCGGAAGCGGTAAACCGACTGTCCCAGGAACTTCTAAAACCAGATAGTTTAAAGTATCTTATTGTGGGAAATCCGAATCTATCTTATAGAACCATCTGAAGATGGCATATCTTGCACTATCTCAGTATTGATCAACCCCGTAAGGCACACCAACTCTTGGGCTCTGCAATCTCTTCTTCCTCTGCTCGATGCCCCGAAAATGCGCACGCTATTGGGAGATGCTTTCTTCCAGGGGCACGCATTCAACGCTTCCATCTGCTGAGAGGGATATTTTTTCAACACGCAGCGTTGCTGAGCGTAGCGTGTCTTCAAGATGTTTTTTTAACCTATTTCCATACTCATATGCCGTTATAGAATCTTCTAAGGGCAAATTTCCAGCCTCTAACTTCTGCACAATTTCTTCTAACGCTGCCATCCCATCCTCAAAAGACAATTGGGATATTTCCTTAGAGGGCTTTCTTCTATCGTCACTCATTCAAGCTCTACCTTTCGTACTGTAAATACCGCTCCATCTGCGCCAATAATTTGAACACGTTATCCTTGCGGTATATCAGGACCTTCTATTTTCCAAAGTGTATCATTGATATTCAAGGTGCCGCGACCAAATTCAACAGGCTCTAGGAGAAAAAATTCTTTACCAATCTGCTTTCTAAAACGGTTGTCGCTTTGGCCTCTGCTTGTGCCTGACGTTCACGTGCTTCCGCTTCTAGAAACGCCACTTCTTTGTGGCCTTCGGCTTCCAAAATATCTGCTTGTGCCTGACGTTCACGTGCTTCCGCTTCTAGAAACGCCGCTTCTTTGTGGCCTTCGGCTTCCACAATAGAAGAACGTTTCAATCCCTGCGCCTCCAGTATAAGCGCGCGTTTTTTCCTCTCAGCTTTTATTTGTAGTTCCATAGCGTTAATTAAATCCTGAGGTGGTGTAATATCTTTTATTTCAATACGCGTAACTTTGACTCCCCAGGGGTTTGCGGCCTCATCCACAACATTCAGCAATTGTGCATTAATTTTTTCACGGCACGAAAGTAGATCATCTAAATCCATAGAGCCCATCACGGTACGAATATTCGTCATAGTCAAATTTAAAATAGCCCCTTCTAGGTCTGTAACTTCATAGGCAGATTTTTCTGCATCAAAAATCTGATAATACACGACCCCATCTGCTCGAACACGAGCATTATCTGCTGTAATAACGTCTTGAGATGGCACATCTAATACTGTCTCCATCATGTTGATGCGTGCACCTATTTTGTCTACAAATGGTACGATAATATGAAGCCCGGGGCCTAATGTAAGCGTGTATTTCCCAAAACGCTCAACCGTGTATTCATAGCCCTGACGCACAGAAATTATAGAGCTAAAAACAAGAAGAATGCTCAACATCAAAAATACAATTGAAAAAAGACTGAGGCTGCTAAACGAAAAATCTATCATTTCCCTTGACTCCTAGTATTTGCATATGTTGATCAGGCTACACAAAAGTGATAATGAGAATGCATATTATCACATAGAAAGGTCCCCACTTCAAGGATATTTGTCATATCTACGCCTACTTCACTGTTGAACCCCACTCATTAAGATTACTCTTCCGGTGCAACCGGCTCTGACATTTGAGACCAAGAAAATGGTTTGTTGTATGGCATTGTAATAAGTGATTCGGCACACATTTTCTTCATGACAATAATCTCACGATAAGGATCGCTGGTCACGAGCGATGGACTATGCTACAGTGAAATGCGATACAAACTATTTTACATATAAAAATTTTGCATATGGATTCTGCTCACAATTTTTACACTGATGCTTTAGGTTGCTCGCTCCCTGATATCTCTTTCTCTGTTTCAGGCCACGAGGTCATACAACGCACACTGTATTGCGGCACGTCTTACTATTACAAAGAAAGCCTACCACTCGCTGACAATACTCAAAATGAAGTAGACACAAAACCTATCTTGTGTTTCTGCCCACGTCAGCGCTGTGGGATATTTGTTTCACGTACAGAATATCATATATACTCATGAATCTCATAACCAGTATTGTGGTCTATGTAATGGTTTGGTGGATTGTATTTTTTATGGCACTTCCAATTAACATTAGGGTAGAAAAGGCTCAAAAAGGGCATGCTTCTAGCGCTCCAATCAACCCTGCTCTGAGGAAAAAAATCCTATACAGCTCTCTTGTATCTCTTGTATTGTGGGGCGTGATTTGTTGGGCTCTAGAATCAAAAATTATTCCTCTGGACATGGATTCATAACCCCCCACACGAAACGGCATGCATTGTATAGCCAGGCAAGTGATCACTTTTTTGACTGCGCGTTATTTCTAGCAATCCTAGACGTGTCACGCCATGTACTGTGACAGCCCGGTCTTGACGACACGCCTCCAACATTTGATTGTGTAATTTTTGCTTCACCGCATCTCGATAATCACCAATAAAATCAATTAGGATAATACCGCATGTGTGGCGCCACCGAATTTGCAATGCAATTTCTTTCACGGCAACTGCATTGATGTGCTGCGGTTTTACGCGCGTCGCGCTATTTAAACTACTGCTATTTACATCTATCACAATTAAGGCTTCGGTTTTATCAAACACAAGCTCTCCACCATTTTCAAGTGGCACAATGCGTGTTGTGGTGCTCAACCATGTATCTTCTACATTATAGTCACAAAATAGGTCTGTATTTGGTATGAATGTTATGTTACGAGGAGGAATGCCAAACATTCGCAGACGCAACACTAAAGTTGGGGTATTGACAATAATATCTGTCTCTTCGCCAATAAAGGACTGCAATCCATCCATTGAAGTAAGACGATGGGGGGCATGGATGTGAGTTGATCCTGCATCTAACAATTTACCGCGCGGCCCTTTTCTTGCTCCAGCTGAAAATGTAGCATCTCGTGTTATCTCTACAATGCAGCTCATGCCTTCTACAATAAGTGCTTTTGAACTCATCTTTATTAACACATGTGACTTGATGCCAATATCAACAAAGAAAGCTTGGAGATTCTTATCCACACGCCGCACAATCCCTTGATATATATTTCCTAGAATCGATGCGGGTACAGAAAGTCCCTCTGTGTAAAATGCATCAACTTTTCCATCTAAGAGACGGGCAGAACGAAGCAACCGATCTTTTTCTGTTACAATAATCATTGTACGATAGAGAAGATACCTATATACGCCATACTACATAGAAATTTTTCGTGGTGGCGGGAGTGACGAGACTCGAACTCGCGACCTCTGGCGTGACAGGCCAGCGCTCTAACCAACTGAGCTACACCCCCCCCCTCGAAAATACCTCCTCCCCAATGAAGTATTCATCAATATGGTGGGCGATGACAGATTTGAACTGCCGACACTCTCGGTGTAAACGAGACGCTCTACCGCTGAGCTAATCGCCCATCCATGTAAATCCTATAGCAAGGTTTCTCACCTAACGCAAGGACTTAAAGGTATTTAATTAAGCAACACTTTCTTTTAGCGCTTTTCCTGGTTTAAATTTAGGCAATTTAACTGCTGAAATTTTAATTTTCTCACCTGTACGGGGGTTGCGACCTTCTGTTTCACGACGATGCACAATGCAAAAGGTTCCAAATCCAACAAGACGCACCTCATCGCCTTTACGCAAAGATGTTGTAATAGAATCAATCACAGCATCCACTGCCTTAGATGCATTTGATTTTGTTAGACCGGTCGTCTCTGCAATTGCTGCAATAAGTTCATTTTTATTCATCAGTTCCTACCCTTTCTTTTTAGATTAGTCGTGCCTTACTTAATACCACTGATCATAAGATGCGACTTACAAACAAGTCAATGCTTGCAATGGGCATTTTTTGCTGCACCCCTTATTCAGCCTATGTTATAGAAATGAGACGAGTAATCAATAATCATTCAAGATGAACGGTACAGCAGATCCTAGGTCTCACAAAAAATATCGAGATAATTCGCCTGTATTCATTTTACTTTTAATGCAGAGCGCAGAATGAAAAAACGAGGTTCTTAAGCTGTCTTCAGTCTCTTATCAAAGATTAGTTCCAATGCGAAAACGGAAGTGTCTGGGGTGCAGGCTGTGCATCATGTTTGCGCTCTAACATATTGTACAACCCTTCTGCCCGATGACGCTTATAGTCAACATTTGACCCATGACGCTGTTGTTTACGCTCTTCATCCTCTAAGTGTTGAGTGGATTGCATGTTGTACGGCTTCCACAGTGCGCTAGACTGATATTTTTTTGGATCAAAAGATGATACATCAGCATTCCTTTGCATAGGTGGAGCCACTTTATTTTTAGGAGACGACAATTGAGGGGAATCAAGTCCCCACGACGCACCATTTTCATTCACAGACTTCTCGGGCTGATGGTTTTTTTTGTGCTGAGATTTGAGATCTTGGGATAACAGATGGCGCTCAATTTGCAAATGATCCATCTTTGTACCTAATTGCACCATTTCATGTCCCGAATTTGCCACCTGCACTTTGTGCGCAAGGGCTTCAATTTGACGATCTAAATATGAAATATGCGTTTTAAGGCTCCCCAAAAAATGGTCCAGCGGAGTGGGGATAGGACGATCTTTTCGACTGGGATCTGTCAAAATTTTTGGGCGCTCAGGAGTTGCTCCCATGTGGCGCAATTTTTGTTTTAATTTCTTTTCTTCATTTTCTAATTTTGCAATTTTTAGACCTATATCTTTAATACCGGCGCCACTAGTAGACTGGGCACTGGATTCCTTGAGGGAAAAGATTTGGTCGTATACTGTCTGTAATTGCTCTTGTACAAGCGCCACATAGTCACTGTCTGCATTCTGTTGTAATTTATTCTCCATATGACTTTCTTCTGAGTCTGCAGATTCGGTCCAGTATTTTGCGGGATGCAGACGAAAGACTTCCATTTTCCCTTCAAGTAACACTTTTTTCTGTAACAAGGAATGCATTTTCTTATTGAGGAGCATTTGATTGGAGTTAGGTTGGTCGAACTCTTGACTAAGCAGCGCCATTTCCCTGTTTATTTTTGCAATCTGCCGTGCATAATATTGCGCTTGATCCTGAAAACGATCTGGTTTTTGCATATCTCGAATATGATCATTATCCAAACGATCATTCCAGGGCGCATTTTCTCGTTCCTCAGCATCAAGAGAAATCCCTAAGGCGTCCATCTTTTTTTCAGTATCTTCGAGCTGCTTCTCGTAATACAATACTTGATTTACGCCTTCTTGACCGGGAAGGTGCTCTGCTTCATTTAGTTTTTCTCGGAGATTTTCAAGTTGAATTCTTAACTGCCGCACTTCATCGTGGGATACGGCATTAGCGCACCAGGCTATTGTCAAAATTAAAAGACAGAAAACACGCATGGACGCAAACGCTCAAGAGCCCCCTAAATTTAATACATTATATTGATCAGTAACATGTTTTTTAAAAAAATTCACCCGCAAATAAATTTTCAGGACGAAGCTTACAGCGAGTGTAAGCAATACAGTATATACTGTCTGCATGAGAATTTTAGAAAAAGATAGGCTATCTCCTTTCCTGTAAGTAAACCATATATAACACATTCGCTGTGTAAAAGAAGGCTACGATAAGATGCTGCATAATGTTAGCCTTAGGTCTCTCTTCTGGGTCGACCAATCCTTCGATCATTATATCGATATCCACAAGATATCTTGCTCACTCATTGAGAGAGCGCTATCTATTCTCACATAATTTTTCGTCATCTTACCATATCTTGTCAATAAAGTATTGCCGTTTAGAGGCATTCTCTTTATAAGAAAAGTAGACTTTTATTTTTGACTATGCCTGAGGAGATATCATGCCTATGCATCCCTATCGCACACACACTTGTGGTGAACTAACTTTATCGCAAGTGGGGAAAATTATTCGCCTCTCTGGGTGGGTGCACCGCAAACGCAATCATGGCACTCTTCTATTTATTGATCTTCGGGACAGCTATGGTATAACACAGTGTGTAATTGATGCAGGCAATAATACTCTCTTCCAAATTGCAGAAAACACTCGTCTAGAAAGTGTTGTGACAGTCACCGGTCAGATTGTTGCGCGCTCAGAAGAGACGGTTAATACCAAGTTGCTGACTGGTGATATTGAGGTCCAAATCACAGGATTTCACGTTGAATCTACTTGTGCAGTACTGCCTTTTTCTGTCAACAATGATGCTGATTTTCCAGAAGACACTCGTCTTACCTACCGCTTTCTCGATCTGAGACGTGAAAAATTGCACAATAATATTGTGCTCAGGAGCCAGATTATTTCTAGCATACGCCGCCGAATGATAGAGAAAAATTTCATAGAGTTTCAAACGCCTATTTTAACGGCTAGCGCACCAGAGGGCGCGCGCGATTTTTTGGTACCAAGCCGACTGCATCCAGGGAAATTTTATGCCCTACCTCAGGCCCCTCAACAGTTTAAACAACTTCTTATGGTTGCAGGGTTTGATCGATATTTTCAAATAGCTCCATGCTTTAGAGACGAAGATGCTCGAGCAGATCGCTCCCCTGGAGAATTTTATCAACTCGATTTTGAAATAGCATATGCAACACAAGAGGATGTTTTTTCAGCAATCGAGCCCGTCCTCCATGGTGTCTTTGAAGAATTTTCATCTGGACGCACCGTATCTCCCTACCCCTTTAAAAAAATTCCATATGAGTATGCTATGTTAAAATATGGATCAGATAAGCCCGACCTTAGAATTCCAATAGAAATTTCAGATACTTCGATTGTTTTTCTCGGTTCAGGATTTAGCGTTTTTTCACAATCTGTAGAAGACGGTGCATGTGTGCGTGCGATTCCAGCACCGAGCGCTGCCTCTCAGCCACGTCGATTTTTTGATCAAATGAATGATTGGGCGCAATCGGAGGGCGCTTCTGGGCTCGGCTACATCATTTTTTCTCCAGACGGAAGCGCGAAAGGTCCAATAGCAAAACACCTCTCGGAAGACCGTCTCGCCAGTCTGCGTGAAATTTCAGGCATTTCAGATGGCGATGCCGTATTTTTTGCCTGTGGAACACCGACAGAAGCTTCAGCACTCGCTGGCCGTGTGCGTCTCAAACTGGGGAAGGACCTAAAGCTTATTGATGAAAATCATTATGCTTTTTGTTGGGTTGTTGATTTTCCTATGTTTGAAGAAAATTCGCAAACAGGAGAAATTGAATTTGCTCACAATCCCTTTTCTATGCCCCAAGGTGGTATGAGCGCCCTAGAAGAACAAGATCCCTTAGAGATTAAAGCATATCAATACGATATTGTCTGCAACGGTATTGAACTTTCAAGTGGGGCGATTAGGAATCACTTGCCAGAAGTAATGTACAAAGCTTTTGAAATTGCAGGATACAATAGAGCGCAAGTTGCAGAAGAGTTTTCTGGCATGCTGAATGCTCTCACATATGGCGCCCCTCCTCATGGAGGATGCGCTCCTGGTATCGATCGCATCGTTATGATGCTTGCGGGTGAAAAAAATCTGCGTGAAGTGATTGCCTTCCCCATGAATCAACGTGCTGAAGATTTAATGATGAAAGCTCCATCTAAGGTGACATCAGAACAACTGCAAGAGCTGCATATACACATCCAGCAACCACCCGCTGAGGAAAAAATATAAATCCTATGTGCCGAATATTATAAGGATCTTATGCTCAAAAGGCCGATCATGTGAGCGCTGCCCTTGACAGATGCGAGCGCAGCGAAGAACGCTCCCCCGAGAAAGCCATCATCCATATGGTTTGGACGTGCGATTGTAAAGAATGATGCTGAGGCAGGAGAGACGAGAAAAACTTCTTTTGCGCACGAGGATATTTTCCTAACACGTCTAACGAAGCGATAAATTATACGATATTCAATCCAGTTCTATATTCAACAGTGATGCATTTCCGCCTGATGCGGTTATATCTTCTGTATATGTTTTTTCTGTCATAAATCGATTAAGGTAATGTGGCCCCCCTGCCTTTGGTCCTGTGCCGGAGAGCGCCTGCCCGCCAAAGGGTTGTACGCCAACAACAGCGCCAACCATATCCCGATTCACATAAACATTTCCTACGCGCACGCGCTCCAATATATACCGTGCCTTTTGATGAATGCGAGTTTGAATCCCCAACGTTAAGCCATGACCACTTTTATTGATCTCCTCAATAATGTGATCTATATCTTTACCGTCAAAGCGCACAATATGCAGTATTGGCCCAAATTGCTCTTCGTTTAATGTAACACCATTATACAACTCAATAAGGCACGGCATCATAAAGCACCCATGTGGCAATACACGACGATTCTCACAGGCATACAGCACCTTTCCTCCTCGACTCTCAATAGTGTCCACATATTCTTCAAGACCTTTTTTTGCTGCGCGGCTAATGACAGGTCCCACATCTGTTTCAAGATCTATAGGGTCCCCTATCTCTAGTTCTGCCATACACCCTTTGAGCATCTCTATGAAGTCGTGAGCTATATCATTTTGAACATATAACAACCGAAGAGAAGAACAGCGCTGACCCGCACTTTGAAATGCGCTCCGAATGACAGCGTCCGCTGCTTGTTCTAAGAGCGCTGTCGAATCTACAATCATCGCATTAAGTCCGCCAGTCTCTGCAATAAAAGGTACAATAGAAGCGCCCTTACGCGCTGCTAGCGTTTGGTGTATTTTTTGAGCAGTATGCGTTGATCCGGTAAACACAACACCATCCACTAAAGTAGTGGATAGAAGAACTGGAGCAATCATGCACCCCGGAACACAAACCAAGTGCAGAACTTGCGCTGGAATACCCGCCTCATATAGAAGATGAATGGCGCGAGCCGCTACCGCAGATGCTGATATCGCCGGTTTTGCTACAACAGTATTGCCTGCAACAAGGGCGGCTACAACCTGTCCTATAAAAATAGCAAGCGGAAAATTCCAGGGACTAATTGCCAAAAACACTCCTCGCCCTTCTAGAGTGAGTGTATTTGTCTCACCTGTGGGCCCCGGCATGACTTTTGGATGCATTAAAATGTCTCGCGCAATCATGGCATAATACCGACAAAAATCAATTGCTTCACGCACTTCTGCAATCGCGTCATCTATTGTCTTCCCACCCTCAATATTTAAAATTCCCACAAATTCATGTAGGCGTTCTTGCAAAAGATCTGCTGCTTTATCCAAATATCCAGCACGTTCAATCACATCTGTCATGCGCCATCTTGTGCTATCGGTATGAGCTGCATGCAGCGCCTGAGTTAACACACCTGCATCACATAATTGCACTCGTGCTACAGAGTCCATATTATTTTGAGGACTTGTTGTATTGATAGTCTCAACGCCTGTCATACGCATGCCATTCACGATAGAGACAACAGGCCAAGGGCGCCCCCTCTGACTGTCTTTTACACGCATAAGAAAAACGCTTTTCTCTGTCATGTTTGATAAATCTATACCATAAGAATTTTGTCGACCAGGAAAAAATAGATCCCCAGGAAGGGGAATGTTTGAGTGAGAAGCGGACTTGAATCTTGAAAATTCCACCAAGGGATCTGGTACCAGATCAGCGGATGTGATATTTTTTTTTCCTATTTTTTTTATAAATGATGTATTCGCACCATTTTCAAGAAGACGGCGCATAAGATAGGCTAGTAAATCCTTGTGTTGACCTATTGGTGCATAAATACGACAAGATATGTCGTGAATGCTGGAGCGTTCCCACAAAGCTTCATATATTCCTGCGCCCATACCGTATAGGCGTTGAAATTCATATCCTTCACGACTTGCATCCATCTCCAATATAGCCGCTACACTGTAGGCATTGTGCGTTGCAAACTGCGGATAGATATGCATCTTGTTCTCTAAAAGCTTTTGTGCGCACACAAGATAAGAAATATCCGTTTCGGACTTCCTTGTAAAAACAGGATATCCAGATAGCCCATCAATCTGAGCTTTCTTTATTTCACTATCCCAATACGCCCCCTTGACCAAACGCACACCGATTTTTTGTCCGTACCGACTTGCTATGGATACAGCCCAATCTATAACAAAAGGTGCACGCTTTTGATACGCTTGAATCGCTAAACCAAATCCCGACCAACCGCGCAAACTGTTCGCAGACAAAACTTTTTCTAACAAAAAAAGTGATAAATCAAGGCGATCTGCTTCCTCCGCATCGATTGTAATATTTAAATTTTCATTTTTAGCCTGCTCACATAAATACAAAAGTTTCGGCACGAGCTCCTTAAGCAGTATAGCTTGTTTTTGATAAGTATACCGGGGATGTAAAGAGGATAATTTAATAGAGAGTCCAGGATTTTTATACGGATTATTGCTTTGAGCAACCTCTTGTAATGCATGAATAGTAGCGATATACTCATTAAAATATGTCGTTGCCATATCGCACGTGCGCGCCGCTTCTCCCAGCATATCAAAAGAATATGTATACGATGAGTTTTTTGACATTTTTTTGATGGCATATTGAATTGTTTCTGCCATAACAAATTGCTTTGCCATCGCTTTGATTCCTTCCTGCATTCCTATGCGAATTGCAGGCATGCTCATACACCCAATTAGACCCCTCACCCCATTTTTATGAGTATCACGCCAACGCATAAGCGTTGTTGTCATAGACAGCCCGAGCGCAGACATACGAGAAAGCCAGGAGTCTTCCCGGTCCATACCTATCATCCAATCCATCTGCGCCACTTTGTCTTGAATTAAAGCAGTTATATTTTCTTTGTCAGGTATACGTAATATGCTTTCCGCCAAGCACATTAGGGACCCCCCCTCCTCACTAGATAGGTCATATTGATTCATCAAATCAACAAAGGGCCCATTGTCATATTTTCCAGCTCGTGTCTTATCGACAAGTTTTTTTGCAAACAAGTGAATTGACTGGCGTTGCTCTGCGGAAATTTTCAACGATTCGATCAACTTTGTCAGAACTTCGTCACTGGGCTTACGATAGTATTGATCACATGCCTTGTGCAGCGCAGATAGTGTGTCCGTATCCAAGGGATGCCCCTTTTTTTGAAGAAAATTATTGTTTTTCTAAATATGCACTTGTTGTCATAATCTAAAAAATATACATTGTAGAAACAATTGTCTACATCACAAAAGGTGAAAATCAATTATGAAAATTTTTTTTGGTGTAATTTCTTTCAGTGTCTTCGCTGTGTCAGCGTATTTCATTTTTACAAGCAGGGGACCATCCGATATACAGGAAGAGTACGACCTAATCATCGCCTGCGACTCTCTTGGGAAAAAGAAAGAACAATGTGTGTCCAGTGTACGCGCCTGGGAACACAAAACAGGTCATACGGTAAAAATTGTTGAAGCACCTACGGGATCTAGCGTTCGCCTTACATGGGTACAGCAGCAGCTTGCCTCAAAATCCGATATTGACGTATATCAAATTGATGCCGTTTGGGCAGGCATGCTTAAACGCCAATTGGAGCCACTCAATCACTATGTAGACCCGGAGGATACCACGAAATTCCATCCAGCACTTATTGCAAGCAATACTGTTGATGGAGACTTGATTGCTCTTCCATGGTATGTAGATCTAGGAGTTCTTGTGTATCGCAAAGACCTTTTGGAGAAATACAATTTATCTGTACCTGAAACATGGAACGATTTGGAAAAGGCCGCGCAAAAAATCCAAGAAAAAGAACGCGAATCCGGTAACACAAAACTCTGGGGATTTGTCTTTTCAGGAAAAGCCTTTGAGGGGTTAACTTGCAATGTCAATGAATGGTTCTGTTCGTCCAAAAATGGAGGCATTATCTCCAAAGATGGAAAAATACTGGTTAATACAGAAAAGAATAAGGCACTTCTCAATCAATTCTCAAGCTGGGTTGGGACAATAGCCCCTCCAGGTGTTTTGAACTATGCAGAAGAAGATAGTCGCGGTGTATTTCAATCGGGTAATGCTGCATTTGTACGCCACTGGCCCTATGTTATTATGCTTGCAGATGCAGAGGAAAGTCCGATAAAAGGTAAGATTGGTGTTGCGCCCCTTCCAAAAAATGGCGCAGATGGGCAACACCCTGCTACTTTGGGTGGGTGGCAGCTTGCTGTATCTAAATATTCAAAAAACAAAAGTCTGGCAGCTGATTTGGTACGTTACTTAACAAGCTACGAAGAGCAAAAAGATAGGGCGATCCGGGCCGGCTATTACCCTCCGCGTCCAGAACTATATAAGGAAGAAGTAGTTGCAGAGGCGCTGATTCAGCCAGATACCATGGCGATTGCACTCGAAAGTGCAACACCTAGGCCTTCATCTCAAACTGGATTAAAATACAACCAAGTGAGCTCTGCCGTGTGGAATACCGCACACAAAGTTCTTCTTGGAAAAGAAAAAGCTGAAAAAGCGTTGCCTGAACTCGAAAAACAGTTGAATTTTTTGAGTAAAGATGGCACAGATTGGAATGGGTAGTTCAATAGCCTTCTTAAAAATCAGAAAGTGATATCAAGTCGTGTCAGCACAATCACAGTTAACGAGGGGGCGCATCCAGTCAGCTTGGCTGTTCCTGTCACCAGTTTTACTGATGCTTCTAGTGGTAGCTGGATGGCCTTTGTGCCGAACCATTTTTTTTGGTTTTACAAATGCAAATTTAACAGATCTCTCTGCGGCAAGCGCCGTTGGATTTGAGAACTTTACCTATCTTTTTCAGAGCGTTGATTGGTGGAATGCTGTTTCCAATACACTTTTTTTTGCGATTATCTCAGTTTCACTTGAAACACTGTTTGGTCTTGGAATTGCACTCATTTTGAACTCGAATTTCAGGGGGCGTGGTTGGGTACGCACCGCAGTACTTGTGCCGTGGGCTATCCCTACCATTGTCTCCGCCCAAATGTGGCGCTGGATGTTTCATGATGTATATGGTGTTATTAACGAAGTACTAATTTGGCTCCATGTTTTAAAAGCACCACTTGCATGGACGGCAGATCCTTCACTATCCATGCTCACCATCATTATTGTCGATGTGTGGAAAACTACACCCTTCATGGCGCTTTTGCTTCTTGCAGGACTGCAAATGCTCCCTCAGGCATGCTTTGAAGCTGCTCGTGTTGATGGCATACATCCTATTCGCGTATTTTTTCAAGTAACCCTTCCGCTTCTTAAACCGGCGATGTTAGTTGCAGCAATTTTTAGAACACTTGATGCGCTCAGAATTTTTGATCTAATTTATGTCCTTACAAGTGGGAGCCAAGATACAATGTCGGTGTCTGTCTACGCCCGACAACAATTATTTGATTTTCAAAATATTGGTCTAGGATCCGCTGCATCAACGCTACTTTTTTTAATTATAGGCCTAGTGACCATTAGCTATATGACTATTGGTGGAATCAAAGTAAAAAATAGAAATTAGGATAATCATGCTATGAGATCAAAAGGATATTATATCACAATATACACATCCGCATTTTTTGTGATCCTTATATGCCTATTTCCCTTTTATTGGGCGATTGTTTCATCGCTCAAAACAGGCTCAGCTCTTTTTTCAGTGGATTACTTCCCAAAAAATCCAGCCTGGGAAAATTATGTGTTGATATTTACAGAACAGCCTTTTGGAGAAAATATATGGAACTCTGCTGTAACGGCCCTTGGCACTGTGACATTATGCCTTTTCTTTGCAACATTTGCATCATATGCTCTGGGACGCATCACATTTAAGGGGCGCACGCGTATACTCCTTGTTATTTTGAGTATTTCCATGTTTCCGCAGGTCTCCATATTATCTGGTATGTTTGAATTACTGAGGAGCCTTGATCTTTATAACAATCTTTTTGGCTTAATGCTTGCTTACATGACTTTTACGCTGCCCTTTACTACATGGATTTTAACAACTTTCATGCGCCAATTGCCAAAAGAAATTGAAGAGGCTGCTATTATTGACGGCGCAAATAGTTGGACGATATGCACAAAAATTCTACTACCGCTATTATGGCCTGCACTTGTTACCACAGGTTTGCTTGCCTTCATCGCAGCATGGAATGAGTTTTTATATGCGCTTACTTTTACTATGGACAATAGTGCGCGTACAGTACCTGTTGCAATCGCGTCAATGACAGGAAAGTCTGAGTATGAGCTTCCATGGGGCAATATCATGGCGGCTTCAGTCGTTGTCACCCTACCGCTCATTGCATTAGTTCTTTTCTTTCAAAAGCGCATTGTCTCCGGGTTAACAGCAGGTGCAGTCAAAGGATAAAAAAACAATGATACGTTATAAGGTGTGTAAATGAGTAGTGTTATACTAAAAAACATTAAAAAGACTTTTGATAATAAGACATGCATTATTAAAGGACTCTCTCTTGAAATGCCGGACAATGAGCTCACGGTTTTTGTAGGGCCTTCTGGATGTGGAAAATCAACCCTTCTTCGTCTTATTGCAGGACTTGAAGATGTTACAGATGGTGATATTTTTATTGATACAGAAAACGTAACAGATCTACCCCCCGCAAAACGAGGGATTTCTATGGTGTTTCAATCTTATGCTCTCTATCCTCACATGACTGTCTACGACAATATAGAATTTGGCCTCAAGAAACGCAAAGAAACTAAAGAAAAAATAAGAGAGCGTGTCCTCGAGGCAGCCAAAATATTGCACGTTGAGCATTTATTGGAGAGATTTCCACGCCAACTTTCTGGTGGACAACGCCAGCGTGTGGCAATTGGACGTGCCATTGTGCGAAATCCTAAGGTGTTTTTGTTTGATGAGCCTCTTTCTAACCTTGATGCGTCACTACGTGTTGAAATGCGCATGCAAATTGCCCGCTTAAAACGCAAACTAAAAACAACAATGATTTATGTCACACATGATCAAGTAGAAGCCATGACTTTAGCTGACAAAATTGTCGTGCTCCGTAACGGAACGGTTGAACAAATGGGTACGCCATTAGATCTCTACAAACGCCCTTGCAATCTTTTTGTTGCTAGCTTTTTAGGCTCTCCTACAATGAATTTTATTGATGTTTCCGCAAAACAGATTACGGACATAGGTGTTGTGCTCACACTGCCCCAGAGCAAGGAAATAGCACTTCCTTTTGGTGTCCCGAAATCCTGGGAAACACAATATGGACGCAGACTTGTTTTAGGCATTCGACCAGAACACCTTGTTGAATGCACGGCAGAAGAAGCGTTTCTTGAAGGCAAGGTGCGTCTTATCGAGCATCTAGGAAGTGAGACATACGTGTATGTACGCATTGAGCACGATGTCTCTGTTCTCGTGCGTGCGTCTGGTGATCATGAGGTTGCAATTGGTGACAGACTATATTTCAAGACGAAGGAAAAACACTGCTACTTATTTGATAAAAAAACTGAGCGAGCCTTACCCGCATGCACAACATAAGATTGTTGTCGGGCATTCCGAGAAAAGAAGAGAATGATGGAGATGTGTAAGTATTCGTGATACTGGTTTTTCAATTCAAAAGAAGGCACCCGTATCATCCTAAGTGCGTAAGCGTTGTTCGAAAGCTGACATAAGTTTTTTCGCGCCTTCTTCAAAGAAAGAATCCATAGCTTTTTGCATCAATTGAGACTGAAAAGTAAACGCAATAAAAAAATCAACTTCTGTCGTATTTTTACCTATGGAATGAAACTGCCACCTATTAACAAGCGCCTTTAGGGGGCCTTGTTGATAGTCCACTTCTATCTTAGAATGCGGAGACAACAACACTTTTGAACGCAGAGTTTCTTGAAAGAACGCATATCCGATGGTTAAATCAGCCCACATCTCACCTGGCTTCTCAGAAAGTATGTGTGCTGCATGACACCATGGAAGAAACTCAGGATAGGATTTAATGCAGGACACAGTATTGTAGAGTGTTTCTTGAGAGTAAGGAAAAATTTTTGAAACACGAAATTTTGTCATCTTTACGATGCCTGCATTTCAAGTGTTTTCGTGCCATCTTTGCTCATTTTTGCAGACCGAAGTTTCACAAAGTCATCGCCTGCATGATAAGAAGAGCGCGTCAAGGGAGAGGATGATACCATCAAAAACCCTTTTCCTCGAGCCATTTTTTCATAATCTTTAAATGTTTCCGGTGTCACATAACAAGTTACAATATGATGCTTAGGCGTTGGTTGCAGATATTGTCCAATGGTGATAAAATCTACATCTGCTGCGCGCAAATCATCCATCACCTGGTACACCTCTTCTTTGCTTTCACCAAGTCCCACCATGATACCTGACTTCGTGAAGGCTTGTGGATTCAAATCCTTTACACGCCTCAACAGATGGAGAGAATGAAAGTATCGCGCCCCAGGTCGAACAGTGGCGTAGAGCCTCGGAACTGTCTCTAGATTATGATTAAAGACATCTGGTTTGGCCGACACAATGGTCTCAAGTGCATGTGAGGGTTTACGAAAAAAATCAGGTGTTAAAATTTCTACTGTTGTTTCAGAAGAGCGCGCATGAATCTGCTGAATCACTTCAGCAAAATGACTTGCACCTCCATCTGGTAAATCATCTCGATCAACAGATGTCACCACCACATGCTTAAGTGCAAGTTTTTTCACAGCTTGTGCAACATTTTCAGGTTCATGAGGATCTACCAGATCAGGACGACCTGTTTTAACATTACAAAAGGCGCACGCACGCGTGCAAACACTGCCTAAAATCATAACAGTCGCATGGCGTTGAGACCAGCATTCCCCAATATTAGGGCATGAAGCCTCTTCGCATACGGTATTGAGATTTAAAATCCGCATCAGATCACGTGTCTTAGTGTATTCTTCCGATAACGGCGCACGGACCTTAAGCCAACTAGGTTTTTTTAACGTACTGATCATAAAGCCTCTATCTCAAATATGAATTGCTCTATCATGCGCATCCAACACAGATTCATGAAGCATTTCAGATAACGTCGGGTGTGGGAAAATCGTCTGCATCAAGTCCTGCTCTGTCGCCTCAAGAGTTTTTGCAATACAGAACCCCTGGATCATCTCTGTCGCTTCAGCGCCTACAATATGCGCACCCAAAAGTTCTCCTGTATTCGCATCAAAAATCGTTTTAAGCAGGCCATCAGCTTCGCCCATGGCAATTGCTTTTCCATTACCTGAAAAAGGAAAGCGCCCCACTTTTAAGATGTGTCCTAACTCTGAAGCAGCGTCTTCCGTGAGACCAACACTAGCAATTTGAGGCCATGAATATATACAACCTGGTACATTCGTCCGTTGCAACGGACGAGCACCTTTAACATCCAAAATTTTATCCAAACAAATTATGCCTTCATGACTTGCTTTATGAGCAAGCCAGGGCCCACCTGTTATATCGCCAATTGCATAAATACCTGGCTCATCTGTTTCCATCCATTCGTTCGTCATAATATGACCTTTGTCCAGATTCACTTTGGTGTTTTGAAGACCCAGGTCTGTTGTATTGGCCTCAACACCTATCGCAACAATTACCCTGTCAAAGGCCTGGCTCTCCTCCACCTTTTGTTTCAATTTGATCGTCGCTTGAACAGAATCATTTTGCACATCTACGGATGTCACTAATGCATTTGTATGGATTGTGAGCCCTTGTATTTCAAAGTATTTTTGTGCCAATTTAGAGATTTCCCGATCCTCAAGCGGCAGAATTCTGTCTTTCAACTCAACAATAGTCACATCCGCTCCAAGCTGACGATAAAAACTTGCAAATTCAATACCAATTGCCCCAGAACCAATAACAAGGAGGGATTTCGGAATTTTTTCTGGCATCATCGCCTCTTTTGATGACCAAATAACTCTACCATCAAAGGGGATATGGGGCAGCGCCCTTGGGTGAGCGCCTGTAGCAAGAATAATATGCTGTGCAGAAATCTCGTTTTGTCTACCGTTAGAACTCTCAATAGCTACCCGACCCTTGCCCAGGAGACGGCCATAACCATCGATCAATTTAATCTTATTTTTTTTCATAAGATGTTGGACACCTTGTGTCAGTTGCTCAGAAACAGACCGAGAACGCGCAACAATTTTCTTTAAATCAAAGGATCTTTCTCCAACTTTAAAACCAAATTTTTCGGCATTGTTTAATATTGTATTCATTTCAGCAGATTGCAAAAGTGCTTTAGTGGGAATGCATCCCCAGTTTAAGCATACGCCGCCTAGATTCTGGGCCTCCACAAGCGCGGTCTTAAGTCCTAATTGTGATGCACGAATAGATGCTACATATCCGCCTGGGCCACCTCCAATTACAATAACATCGTATGTATCTTCCATGAATCCTTCTCCTTTACATCATCATGAGCAATGGATTTTCAATATACTTTTTAAAGGTCGCAATAAAATCAGCCCCTATCTTTCCATCAACGACGCGATGATCAACAGATAGTGTGCATGACATAACTGTCGCTGACATAACCGCCCCATCTTCTACTATAGCCTGCAACCTACTGGCTCCTATTGCCAAAATACATGCTTGAGGCGGATTGATAATTGCACTAAATTCTTTAATGCCATACATGCCCAAGTTTGAAATGGTGAAAGACCCACCCTGAAACTCATTGGGCTTTAAGGTTCCTTCACGCGCCCTGAAAGCCAAGTCTTTCATCTCATAAGAAAGGTCTAGGATGCTCTTTGTTTCTGCTGATTTAAGAATGGGCGTAATTAGGCCATCATCAATTGAAACAGCAACCGATATGTCACTATGAGTATAATAACGAATCGTATCCTCCAACCAGGATGCGTTCGCTTCTGGGAGAGCTTTCAGTGCAAGAGCAGCAGCGCGAATAACAAAATCATTGACCGTAATCTTATGGTTATCTAGGCCTTCATTTAAGCGCTTACGAATGGATAATAACTCATCCATCAAAACATCCACTGTCAAATAGAAATGTGGCACCGTTTGCTTAGAGTTCAATAAGCGCTTCGCAATAATCTTACGCATACGACTTACGGGCTCATCACGAAATGCTGGTGTGGATGCAGAAGAAGACACAGGGCACGCAGCAGACGCCTCATTAGTGCTCTCCTCAACATCACGTTTCACAATGCGCCCATAGGGACCGCTCCCTCGCACCGAGCTTAGGTCAATTCCCTTTTGCTGTGCAATCCGCCTTGCCAAGGGACTGGCCTTTATCTTTATGTTCTGGCCATTTCCTGATTGAAGAAGTAAACTGGTCACAGTCGGAGATACACGCACCAACACGTTATCCGCCACAGCTGTATCAGTATCCCCCTCGATAGATTCAGTAGCCGCTTTCTCATCAGAAGCATCTCCCTCATATCTATCTAAGTCAGCTGCTCTTTCATGCTCTTCGATCAATAAAGCAATCAGACTATTTACTGGGACATTTTCAGTTCCTTCTGCAACAAGGATCTTTCCAATAACGCCATCCTCAACGGTTTCAACCTCCATTGTTGCTTTGTCCGTTTCAATTTCTGCAATAATGTCGCCGGCTGAAACGCTATCACCCTCTTTTTTTAGCCAAGTCACAAGGTTACCTTCTGTCATGGTCGGTGATAAAGCTGGCATTAAGATTTCTACTGGCATCGATCGCTTTCTCTTTCCTTAGCTCTTTTTATATGTCACATCTTCTACGGCTTCCACAATGTCCTGCACCTGTGGTAACGCTAAGACCTCGAGGTTCTCTGCATATGGCATAGGCACATCAGCACCCGTAACACGCTTAACAGGCGCATCCAGATCATCAAACGCATCTTGCATAACAAACGCTGCAATTTCTGCTCCAATACCAGATTGAATCCAGCCTTCTTCTGTGCTAATCAAGCGATTTGTTTTTCGCACAGATTGTAATATTATCTCCTTGTCTAAAGGACGAATTGTACGTAAATCAATTACTTCTGCATCAATACCCTTAACCGCTAACTTCTCCGCTGCTTGAAGTGCTGTTCCTACCATAATAGAAAATGCTGTAATCGTCACATCTTTTCCAGAGCGCACAATTTTTGCTCTCCCTAATGGCACCAAGTGATTCTCAGTTTCTGGTACCTCAAAAGATTCGCCATACATAAGCTCATTCTCGAGAAAGACGACGGGATTAGGATTGCGAATGGCCGATTTTAACAACCCTTTAGCATCTGCGGCATCATAGGGTGCAATAACGATTAACCCTGGACAATGGCTGTACCAACTTGCAAAACACTGAGAATGCTGCGCACCAACACGAGAGGCCGCACCATTGGGTCCGCGAAACACAATAGGACATCCCATTTTTCCACCAGACATATAGAGTGTTTTTGCCGCAGAGTTAATAATGTGATCAATTGCCTGCATCGCGAAGTTAAACGTCATAAATTCAACAACAGGCTTCAGACCCATAAAAGCAGACCCAACGGCCAGACCTGCAAAACCATGTTCCGTAATTGGTGTGTCCACAACACGTTTTGGACCAAACTCATCCAAAAGACCTTTGGTCACTTTATAGGCACCCTGATACTCTGCGACCTCCTCACCCATAACGAACACTGTATCATCACGAATCATTTCTTCGCGCATCGCCTCACACAATGCTTCACGTACTGTTGTCTCGCGCATTAGAAGCGTCCTCCTCCATTAAAATGTCTGTATACAGCTCTGACACCGATGGCTCATATGCCTTTTCTGCAAAAGCCGCCGCTTCTTTCACAGTGGATTTAACTTTTTTATCCAACGTTGCAAGCTCCTCATCTGTGAAAATTTTTTGGTGTACCATGAAGCGGCGCATCAATAAAATAGGATCATGCCCATCCTTATAATTCCCCACTTCTTCTTTCGTTCGGTAAGATGCCGGATCTGACATCGAGTGTCCACGGTAACGATATGTATTCATTTCTAGTATATAGGGCCCTTTCTTTGAACGCACATGCTCGAGGGCTTTAGCACCTGCTGCTCGAACTGAAAAAATGTCCATTCCATCCGCGATATTACCGGGAATTCCATAAGGGGCACCACGATCAAAAAATGTCGCGCTGGCAGAATGTCGTGCGGTGGAAGTCCCCATTGCATAATTATTATTTTCCACAATATACAGGACAGGCAAATTCCATAGTGCTGCCATATTAAACGACTCATACACTTGTCCTTGATTCATAGCACCATCACCAATATAGGTTAAGCAAACACCCTGATCTTCAAGATATTTATGCGCAAACGCTATTCCCGTACCAAGCGAAGCCTGTGCACCAACAATACCATGCCCTCCAAAGAAATTCTTCTCTCGGGCAAACATATGCATCGAGCCGCCTTTTCCCTTCGAATATCCTGCAAAACGCCCCGTCAATTCAGCCATCACTCTTTTAGGGTCCATTTTACATCCCAACATATGGCCATGATCTCTATATGCTGTGATAATCGTATCATGCTCTTGGACCAAAGACTGCATTCCCACAACCACAGCTTCTTGCCCGATATACAAATGGCAGAAGCCCGCGATCAAACCACGGCCATACAATTGTGCAGCGCGCTCCTCAAAACGCCTTATCAGCAGCATTTCTTCGTATAAGTCCTTAAGCGCGTCCTCTGAGAGCCCCACATCCTGGAGCGTACGTGCGTCTACTGTTTGAGTCTTTTTCATAAAAATCCTCGCTTATTTGAGCTTATCTTTTAGCAAGTCATTAACCAACTTTGGATTTGCCTTACCCTGAGTTTCCTTCATAACTTGACCAACAAAAAACCCAAAAATCTTCTCTTTACCTGATTTGTACTGTTGTACCATATTTGTCTTCTCACTTAAAATTGTGTCAATAATAGACTCAAGAGTAGTCGAATCTGTAATTTGAACCAACCTTTTATCCTGAACAATTTTTTCAGGATTGTCATGAGTTTTCCACATTTCTTGAAACACATCTTTCGCGATACGTCCTGAAATCACATGCTCTTGTATCAAATCAATTAACCCCGCCAATTGACAGGCTGTCACATGAGAGGAACAAATCCCTTTTCTTTCCTTTTTCAGCATGGAAAAAACTTCACTAATGAGCCAATTTGAGGTTAACTTCGATACTGAAATATTTTGATGGCCGCCGCGCCAATCTTGTGTTGACTGTACAGTTTCTTCATAAAAATCGGACGTCTCCATATCCGATACAAGTACCGATGCGTCATATGGCGTTACGCCATATTCTTGAATAAAGCGCCTTTTCTTTTGATCTGGCAATTCTGGCAAGTGCGCACGAATATCCTCTATATATGACTGATCAAGTCGGATGGGCAACAAATCTGGATCAGGAAAATATCTATAATCCTGTGCATCTTCTTTGTCACGCATGGAGCGTGTTTCTCCGGCACCTGGGTCATATAAGCGCGTCTCTTGCGCAATCTTATGGCCAGATTCAATCAGTGAAATTTGACGGTTCATCTCAAAAGAAATTGCCTTCCCCACAAATCGAATGGAATTCACATTCTTGATCTCAACTCGCACACCCAAGGGCGCACCAGGTCGCCGCACAGAAACGTTAACATCTGCACGCATACTCCCTTCATCCATATTGCCATCACTTGTCTCTAAATAACGCAGAATCAAGCGAAGCTTCTTTAAGAAGTCCATGACTTCTCTCGCATTATGCATGTCAGGCTTGGTAACAATCTCCATTAAGGTGGTACCGCAGCGGTTCAAGTCTATGAAACTCGACTCAGGGTCCAAATCATGAATGCTTTTTCCCGCATCTTGCTCCAAATGCAATCTTTCAATACCGATGCGCTTCGTACCGCCGTCATCTAAATCAATATCCAGATAACCCTCTCCAACAATAGGATGATAGAACTGGCTAATTTGATATCCCTGCGGTAAATCGGCATAAAAGTAGTTCTTTCGATCAAAGCGCGACATTGGGTTAATCTTTGCATTAAGAGCCAGACCAGTTTTTACTGCCTGTTTCACACAAAATTTATTCAAAACCGGCAACATACCGGGCATGCCAGCATCAATAGGTGAGACCTGGCTATTGGGCGCTGCCGCAAAAGTTACGGCAGCGCCGGAAAAGAGTTTCGACTGACTTGTGACTTGCACATGCACTTCAAGACCAACTACTAATTCCCATACACCGCTTTCTGTTTTGAACAATGTTTCAGGTGTCGGCATCATACCACCTCTTGCAAGGCATTGACTGAAAACTGTGCATGTTTTTCAATGTGATGGCCCACACGCAGCAAAATTTCTTCTTGATAATCGGCTCCTAAAAGCTGCATTCCAATAGGCAGTCCATATGTGGACAAACCAACTGGAACCGACAGCCCGGGCATACCTGCCAGGTTTGCAGCCACCGTATACATATCTGACACGTACATCGCCATAGGATCATCAATTTTTTCACCAAGCGCAAAGGCTGTCGTCGGAGTCGTTGGCGTTAACATCACATCAACTGTTGAAAAAATTGACTTCATTGCATCTCTAAATAGACGCCGAACTTGTAGCCCTCGCAGATAAAAATCTTCATAAGCCCCCGCAGACAAAACATAATTCCCAATCATAAGTCTGCGCTTAACTTCTTCTCCAAATCCTGTGGTGCGCGTATTTTCATAAAGTGCGTCAAGCGTTTCACCTCCTGCACGCATCCCAAAACGCACACCATCATAACGTGCCAAGTTCGCCGCTGCTTCTGCAGGTGCTACAATATAATAGGCTGGTAAGCCATTATGTGCATGTGGTATGCTTACATCAACAATCTCCGCCCCTTCTTCACGTAGCCAGGTTTCCGTCTTATTCCACCACTTTTGTATTTCGGGATCCAGAGAGGATGAGCGGTACTCAACGGGTATTCCCACTTTCCGGCCCTCAATACTATGATCCAAACTAGTTCTGATATGAAAAGGAGCCATATGAGCCGAAGTTGAATCTTTAGGGTCATGATGAGACATGTGTTGCAATAAGTAAGCAACATCTTCAATAGTGTGTCCAATAGGTCCTGCTTGATCCAACGAAGAAGAAAACGCAATAATACCCCATCTTGAGCAACGCCCATAGGTGGGTTTTAATCCAACAAGTCCCGTAAATGCTGCAGGTTGGCGAATAGAGCCGCCGGTATCCGTGCCTAGGGCACCCAAAGCCATGCGTGCAGCCACAGCTGCAGCCGACCCACCAGAAGAACCACCAGGGGTTAATGCTTTGTCATGTTCCGTACTTTTCCAGGGATTTATAGATGGGCCATAGGCGCTTGTTTCATTAGAGGAGCCCATAGCAAACTCATCCATATTATTCTTACCTAGCATAATTGCCCCGGCCGCATTAAGTTGTGCTGTAACTGTTGACTCATAAAATGGGACAAAATTTTCCAGAATTTTTGATCCCGCTGTTGTTCTGACGTCTTTTGTGCAAAAAATATCTTTAACCGCAAGGGGGAATCCCTCTAAGGGCAACATAGTACCCCGAATTTGACGCTCATCCGCTGCCGTTGCAGCAGAAAACGCATGCTCTGCTGTCTCCGTAATATATGCATTGAAATGCTGACAATCAGCTATGCGCGCTAAATAAGCAGACACAACCTCCGTCGGTCTGAAGTCTTTTTTTATATATCCTGCACGCAAATCTCGATAGGTAAAACACGTTAACTCTTTTGTAGACATTCTTTACTCCAGCACTTTAGGCACTTGAAACATATTATGCGATTGCTGTGGAGCATTTTCTAAAATTTCCTTGGCTTGATTTCCACTGTCAATACTATCTTCTCTCCACACTGTTGTCGTAACCCTATCCTCCATAGGGTTGACAAGCGGCTCAACGTCTGCAACATCAACATTGTGCAGCTGCTGCACCCACTCAATTACTTTTTCCAACCGCGGTACAAATATTTCGGCTTCTTTGTTGTCAATGCATAACCTTGAAAGCTTGGCTACCTTCAGGACCACTTCTTTTGAAATTTTCATGGAATATACTCACTTTTTATAGACCCTAATGCTCGTCAATATACCTGAAGATAAAGTAAATTGGTAAGATTTTTTTTGAGAGAGCGGCACAAAGGATTCCTCTAAAAAAAAGAGCGATGTTCTACCAAATTCACGACATTCCTTGTTCCATCTCTAGGCCCCACTAGGTAGCATCTTCTGCTCTTCTAGAGCGGCATCCCGTGCTGCCGCTATCCGTTTTGTTTCAGATACATAGTACCCTGTGCCCGCTGGCACCAAACGTCCAAGAACAATATTTTCTTTCAAGCCACGCAGCTTGTCTGAGCGTCCAGACGCGGCTGCATCCGTTAAGACGCGGGTTGTATCCTGGAATGACGCTGCAGAAATAAAAGAATTAGTCTGTAGAGAGGCTTTTGTGATCCCCTGAAGAACCGAACGACCCACGGCTGGTCTTAGGCCCTCATTTTCTGATTTTTGGTTTATTTCTTCAAGCAACTTTTGATCAACATTTTCACCAACCAGCAGTGTCGTCTCACCCGCATCCACAATCTCCTTCTTCTGCAGCATTTGACGTAATATAACCTCAATGTGCTTATCATCAATCTTCACACCCTGCAGTCGGTAGACTTCCTGAACTTCAGAAACCATATAATCTGCGAGCGCTTCAACACCCAAAACCTGAAGAATATCATGCGGGGCTGAATCACCATCAAGCAACTTATCACCACGTTTAACGAAATCACCTTCATGCACTGCAAGGTGTCGTCCTTTTGGCACCAAGTATTCAACAGGCTCAAGGTCTGCGTCCTCAGGCACCACAATAATACGCCTTTTTGCTTTATAATCCTTACCAAATTCAACGCGGCCGTCAATTTTGGTCATAATAGCTAAATCTTTTGGCATCCGCGCCTCAAACAACTCAGCCACACGTGGTAATCCACCGGTGATGTCACGTGTTTTTGAGGATTCCCTCAAAGTACGTGCTAATACGCTCCCAGGCTTTACAACGGCTTTGTCTTGAACGTTTAATATGGCCCCTACAGGTAAGAAATAACGCGCTTCCAAACCGTTTGCAAGCTTGAGCGGGTTCCCATCCTTATCACAAACGACAAGACGTGGCTTTAAGGAAGCCCCTTTAGTTTGCTGACGCCAGTCAACTACAACACGGTTTACAATTCCTGTTTCTTCGTCAACTATTTCACGTACAGACGCGCCATCTTTAAGATCAACACAATGCACGATACCCTCGAGCTCAGTGATGATTGGAGAAGTGTATGGATCCCACTCAAGCAAAAGATGGCCGGCCTTCACTTGATCGCCTTCGTTTACAAATAATTTCGACCCATACGGGATACGACGCACATATTTCTCACGCGCCTTCTCATCAAGAAGCGCAAGCTCTGTATGACGATTCATGACAATCTTTTGTCCCTTATCGTTTTCAACCAGAGCCGAGTGTCGTATAGATACTGTACCATCAAAAGCTGCTTCGATACTAGATTCTTCGGCGCCACCCTGCGCAGCACCACCAATATGGAATGTACGCATAGTTAGCTGTGTTCCAGGTTCGCCAATGGATTGTGCAGCTATCACCCCTACTGCTTCACCAATATTGACTTGAATACCGCGCGCAAGATCACGGCCATAACATTTTGCACAAATTCCGCTTTCCATATCGCAGGTTAAAGGAGATCTCAAAAAAACTTGATCTACACTGCTGTCATCAATACGATCGACTAAATCTTCATCCAAAAGCGTTCCCACAGCAGCAATAGTCTCTCCCTTAAGGTTATCAACCACATCTGAAGCCACCGTACGGCCCAACAAACGATCACGCAACGGGAGCACCATCGTTCCACCATCCATAATAGATTTCAGAGTCACCCCTCTTTCCGTACCACAATCCTGTGCAACAACCACACAATCCTGTGCAACATCAACCAAACGACGTGTCAGGTACCCAGAGTTTGCCGTCTTAAGTGCCGTGTCAGAAAGGCCCTTACGTGCCCCGTGTGTTGACGTAAAGTATTCATGCACACTAAGGCCTTCTTTAAAGTTTGAAATAATTGGTGTTTCAATAATTTCCCCAGAAGGTTTCGCCATCAATCCACGCATACCAGCTAGCTGCTTCATCTGCGCCGCAGATCCACGTGCACCAGAATCTGCCATCATAAAGACAGAGTTTACACGCTGGCCTTTTTTGATCTCAGAGATGCCCTGCATCATCACTTCAGAAACTTTATCACCGCAATGGGACCAAGCATCGATGGTTTTGTTGTATTTCTCCCCCTGAGTAATCAAGCCATCTTGATACTGCTGCTCGTATTCCAGAACTTGTTCATACGTTTTATTGACAAGTTTTTCCTTTTCAGCAGGTATGATCAGGTCATCTTTACCAAAAGAAATCCCAGAAATCGTCAAATATTGAAAGCCTAATGCCATTAAATGATCTGCAAAAAGAACGGTGTTTTTCTGACCACAGTGACGATACACCATGTCCATGACCTCACTTACTGCCTTCGAATTGAGCTGCCGATTAATACAAGAGTACGGCAAGTTGTAGTTTTTAGGCCAAATTTCAGACAAAATCATACGCCCAGGTGTCGTTGCCACCCGTTCAAATTTTTGATTTCCCTCTATATCCACTGTTTCATAACGCGCTATAATACGTGAATGTAGCGTTATAGCTTTCGCATCAAGGGCTGCGTGAATTTCTCCAATTGATGAAAATAGCATTCCCTCCCCTGGCTCATCTTCACGATCAAGCGTCAAATAATATATGCCTAATACAATATCTTTTGTCGGTGTAATGACCGGCCGTCCATTGGCTGGATGCAAGATGTTGTTTGTCGACATCATCAAAACACGTGCTTCAAGCTGTGCCTCTAGGGACAATGGCACATGAACCGCCATCTGGTCACCATCAAAATCAGCGTTATATGCGGTACAGACAAGCGGATGCAGTTGAATTGCTTTCCCTTCTACAAGGGATGGCTCAAACGCTTGAATGCCGAGTCTATGCAATGTTGGGGCACGATTAAGAAGAACTGGGTGCTCTCGGATCACTTCTTCTAAAATATCCCAAACTTCTGAACGCTCCTGTTCAACCATGCGCTTTGCAGCTTTAATAGTTGTTGCATGACCATATTTTTCAAGCTTGGCATAAATAAACGGCTTAAAGAGCTCTAAAGCCATCTTCTTTGGCAAACCACATTGGTGGAGCTTGAGATTTGGCCCCACAACGATCACAGAACGACCAGAATAGTCTACACGTTTTCCCAAAAGGTTTTGCCTAAAGCGGCCATGTTTACCTTTCAGCATATCCGAAAGGGATTTCAACGGACGCTTCGTTGTTCCCGTCATGACACGACCACGACGGCCATTATCAAACAATGCATCAACAGACTCTTGCAGCATACGCTTTTCGTTACGCACAATAATGTCTGGTGCTTGAAGCTCTAGCAAACGCTTCAAACGATTGTTTCTGTTAATTACGCGTCGATATAAGTCATTGAGATCTGAAGTAGCAAAGCGCCCGCCATCGAGAGGTACCAATGGACGTAATTCAGGTGGAATCACGGGCAGAACAGTCATCACCATCCAGTCTAGTTTACAACCAGATTGTATAAAAGCTTCCACCAAAGAAAGACGCTTTATAATTTTTCGTCGACGCGCATCGGATGCAACGGTCTTAAGTTCTTCACGCAGCATTGTGCGCTCTTTTTCAAGGTCAATATTAGATAAAACTTCTTGAAGAGCCTCGGCACCCATCTGCGCACGGAATGCATCTTCTCCATACTCATCTTGAGCATCCAAAAACTCTTCTTCTGTCAGAAGCTGCATTTTTTTCAGCGGAGATAGACCTGGCTCTAAAACAACATAACTTTCAAAATAAAGAACTTTTTCAATGTCTTTCAGCATCATATCGATAATGGTAGCAATACGACTTGGCAAAGACTTCAAAAACCAGATGTGCGCCACAGGTGCCGCAAGATCAATGTGTCCCATGCGATCTCGACGCACTTTAGAAAGCGTGACTTCCACACCACATTTTTCACAAACAACACCACGATATTTCATACGCTTGTATTTACCACATAAGCATTCGTAATCTTTTACGGGCCCAAAAATACGTGCACAAAATAAGCCATCGCGCTCTGGTTTGAATGTTCGATAGTTAATAGTTTCAGGTTTTTTGACTTCGCCAAAAGACCAAGAACGGATTTTTTCAGGGCTTGCAATTGAAATACGTACTTCATCAAAGTTTTGTGGATTATTAACCTGACCAATTATTTTTTGCAGTTCATTACTCATAGATGCCTAGCTCCTAATTATACTTGCGAACGATCAGTTATCTTCACGAAATTCTACATTCAACCCAAGAGATTTTATTTCTTTCACCAAAACATTGAAAGATTCTGGAATCCCAACCTCAAAACTACCATCTCCACGAATAATGGATTCATAAACCTTTGTACGCCCTGTTACGTCATCAGACTTTACTGTGAGCATTTCTTGCAACGTATAAGCTGCACCATATGCCTCCAACGCCCACACTTCCATTTCACCAAATCTTTGGCCACCAAACTGCGCCTTGCCACCAAGTGGTTGCTGAGTAACCAGGCTATATGGGCCAATAGAGCGTGCATGAATCTTATCATCGACCAAGTGGTGTAACTTCAACATATACATATACCCAACAGTTACAGGACGTTCAAATGTCTCACCCGTCTGACCATCGCGCAGCCAGACCTGTCCACTTTCAGACAGGCCTGCATTTTTAAGGGCTAGCGTCACATCTTCAACAGATGCCCCATCAAAAACAGGTGTGGCAATTGGAACGCCACGTCGCATATTTTCAGCAAGCTCTTGCACGTTCTCCTGAAGCGGCTGCTCAATTTCATTCTTGTTAACCGTGCCCGGATAGGCTGATTCAATAGTCTCTCTAAGAGCTTGATCAGAGGCTAATCCATCACGCACCTTGTCCAACATCTCGCCAATTTGAGCTCCAAATCCAGCAGATGCCCAGCCTAGGTGTGTCTCCAAGACTTGCCCCACGTTCATGCGAGAAGGGATGCCTAAGGGATTTAAAACAACATCCACGGGTGTACCATCTTCAAGATGTGGCATGTCTTCTACAGGAACAATACACGAAATAACACCTTTATTACCATGACGACCGGCCATCTTATCTCCTGGTTGTAGCTTGCGCTTCACCGCAATAAACACTTTGACCATTTTCATAACACCTGGTGACAATTCATCGCCGGACTGCACCTTAGATATTTTATCATCTAGATGAACAGTCATTGCTTTAATGCGCTGATCAAACTGCTTTGTCAATTTTATCAAGCGATCCATTGCCTTATCATCATCAACCACAAATTGTGCCCATTGACTGCGCGGGCACTCATCTAATGCTTGCGCTGTCAGCTTTGTTCCCTTTTTTACAACCTTTGTTCCTTTAACAACCGTTGTGCCTTCAATAAGTTCACGCACGGTTAAATAGTAATTACGCTCAATAATTTTGCGTTCTGACGCACAATCCTGACGCAAAGACTCAATGTTTGCCTGCTCAATCGAAAGAGCGCGCTCATCTTTTTCAACACCACGCCTAGAAAAAACATGTACATCCACAACTGTACCAAATGTTCCTGGTGGCACACGAAGGGATGTATCACGCACATCTGTTGCCTTTTCACCAAAAATTGCCCTCAGCAATTTTTCTTCTGGTGTCATAGGTGTTTCACCCTTAGGTGTCACTTTACCAGCTAATATATCACCGGGTTTCACTTCAGCACCAATGGAAATAATACCTGCCTCATCCAAATTACGTAATGCCTCTTCACCTACGTTGGGAATATCGCGCGTAATTTCTTCATTGCCAAGCTTGGTATCACGAGACATAACTTCAAACTCGCTAATGTGAATAGATGTAAACACATCATTTTGCACGATACGTTCTGAAATCATAATAGAGTCTTCAAAAACACGTCCATTCCAAGACATAAAGGCTACAAGAGCATTTTGGCCTAAGGCCAAATCACCTTTATCTGTTGATGGCCCATCTCCAATAACTTGGTTTTTTTCAATCGTATCACCAACGCGCACCAAAGGCTTTTGGTTGATACACGTTCCCATGTTAGAGCGCTGGAATTTACTCAAATTATAAATATCGACACCAACATCCGCTCCTTCTTCATCTGTGCGAATGACAATACGGTTTGCATCCACTTGATCAACAACACCTGCGCGCTTCGCGATGACAACCACGCCGGAATCTCGGGCTACCACTGGCTCCATCCCTGTCCCAACAAGTGGACTATCAGTATGAATTAAGGGAACAGCTTGACGTTGCATGTTGGAACCCATAAGCGCACGGTTCGCATCATCATTTTCCAAAAACGGAATCAACGACGTTGCAACAGATACTAGCTGCTTAGGCGACACATCAATATAGCTCACCTGATCTATAGATGTTTTTACAAACTCACCTTTTAAACGACAAATCGCAAACTCGCCCATCAAGTTTCCTTTATTGTCAACCGGTGTGTCGGACTGCGCTACAGCACAACGCCCCTCTTCTATAGCCGAGAGGTACACAACATCTCCAACAATTTTACCATTCTCAACACAGCGATACGGACTTTCAATAAAGCCATATTTGTTAATGCGCGCGTAGGCAGCAAGCGAGTTAATCAAACCAATATTTGGCCCCTCTGGTGTTTCAATAGGACAAATGCGCCCATAGTGCGTAGGATGAACATCGCGCACTTCAAACCCAGCACGATCTCGAGTCAGCCCTCCTGGTCCCAAGGCAGACAAGCGGCGTTTATGTGTAATCTCAGACAATGGGTTTGTTTGGTCCATGAACTGCGACAGTTGAGAGGAGTTAAAGAAGTCTCTGATTGCCGCAGCCGCAGGTTTTGCGTTGATAAGATCATGTGGCATAACCGTCTCAATATCCACGGAGCTCATGCGCTCACGAATCGCTCTTTCCATACGAAGCAAGCCAATGCGATATTGATTTTCAAGCAATTCGCCCACCGAGCGCACGCGACGATTGCCCAGGTGATCGATATCGTCCACATCACCACGGCCATCCTTCAACTCGACCAAAGTTTTCATGATTTCTAGTATATCTTCTTTTGCCAAAATTCCAAAATCATCTGAGCGCTTGTCTAGATTCAAGCGTGCATTCATCTTGACACGCCCTACTGGTGACAGATCATAGCGATCTTCATCAAAAAATAAGCTAGTAAATAAAGCTTCCGCGCTTTCTAATGTTGGGGGCTCCCCTGGGCGCATAATGCGATAAATATCAATCAACGCCTCTTCACGATTCGTATTTTTATCTGCTGCTAATGTGTCACGAATATACCCACCAACACTCACATTATCAATTGCTAACAAATCAACCTTTTTCAAGCCCAGCGCATCAATTTTTATCAATAGGTTTTCTGTGACTTCATCACCCGCTTCTGCAATCACTTCGCCTGTATCTTGATCTACAATGCGTAATGCAAGATAATGCCCCAAAATCTCTTCGCTTGGTAGCAGGAGCATACGCTCGCCCTCTGTTTGTAATTGCTTCACAAGTCGTGGTGTAATCTTAACGCCCGCGGCAACAAATTCTTTCTTTGTTGTTGAATCAACAAGAGGCCTGGTAATCTTAATCCCACGCCATTTCTCAGGTATAAACGGTGCTCTCCAACCTTGCTTGATGCGCTCATAAGTCGTGATGTCATAAAAAGTACTCAAAATTTCTTCACGCCCCATCCCATCCGCGTCATTAGCCGGTAGAGCTTTACCGTTTTTCTCCAATTCTGCAAGACGCTTTTCTGTTGTCGCACTGTAAAGCGCCATCAAGAAAGTTGTTGCAAGAATTTTTCGGCGACGATCAATCCGAACGTTTAACAAATCTTTTGCATCAAATTCAAAGTCTAGCCAAGATCCACGATACGGAATAACCCGTGAGGAAAAAAGTAGCTTTCCAGAAGCATGGCTTTTCCCGCTGTCATGGTCAAAAAAAACACCTGGAGAACGATGCATCTGAGATACCACAACACGTTCTGTGCCGTTTACAATAAACGTTCCATCTTTCGTCATCAACGGCACATCGCCAATATAAACATCTTGCTCTTTTATGTCGTGAATTGACTTTGCTCTAGAATCTTCATCCACATCCCAAACAATGAGTCGTAATGTTAGGCGTAATGGTGCGGAAAAAGTGAGGCCGCGCTGAACACACTCAGAAACGTCATATTTTGGCGTTGAAAAATTATATGCAATGAATTCAATTTGCGCACGTCCTGCAAAGTCATTAACAGGAAACACTTGAGAAAAAACACCCTGCAGTCCTATTTTGTGACGATTTTCTGGGGCCACATTCAGCTGAAGAAATGATTCGTAAGAGCGCTTTTGCACTTCTATCAAATTTGGAAGTGGGGTGCGATCTGCAATTTTCCCAAAAGTTCTACGGATCTGACGTGCAGCTAAATTCGCCATATTTGCCTCTTTGTCTTCAGTTAACATCAATGTTTGTGTGCATACATATACAAAAACACAAAGTTTTCGCCTTTTCTACGCAAGAATGTTGTGCAAAGCAGCTCCAACAGGGTTTTAAAGACCCTGTCACGCCGCATGGCAATAGTGATTACTTAACCTCGGCTGTAGCGCCGGCGGCTTTTAATTGCTCTTTAATTTTTTCTGCATCCTCCTGAGATATGTTTTCTTTTACTGGATTAGGCGCCCCCTCCACAAGCTCTTTGGCTTCTTTGAGACCAAGCCCAGTTATGGCTCGCACTTCCTTGATCACAGTAATCTTCTTCTCTCCAACACTCTCCAAAATCACATCAAACTCTGTCTTTTCTTCAGCTACAACAGCATCTCCTCCAGTAGCAGGTGCCGCTACAGTGACTGGAGCTGCAGCTACAACACCCCATTTCTCTTCAAGTTGTGTTACGAGATCAGCCGCCTCCATCACAGTTAGCTCAGATAAATGATCAATAATTTTCTTCAAATCAGCCATAGTTTTGTACTCCGTTTATCTTAAAATAATTAGCCTTTTTTTGCATATGCAGATATCACCTGCGTGAGTTGTGAAGCTGGCGCATTGAACACACTTACCATTTTTTGGGTTGGTGTTGAAATAACTCCCAGAATCTTCGCACGCAATTGATCAAGAGAAGGTAGTGACGCAAGTGCTTGAATACCGAGGAGATCTAAGGTTTTCCTCCCAAGCACACCCGAAACCACGGATAGCTTTTCATTGTCCTTAGAAAAATCAACAGCTATTTTTGCCGCTGCTACCGGATCCTTTGAATAAGCTAGTGCTGTTGGCCCCTGCAAATATGAGGAAATATCCTCAAAGTTTGTTCCCTTCAAGGCAATGCGTGCCAAAGTGTTTTTTACCACTTTATACTCTGCATCTGCATCACGCATTTTATTACGCAAATCTGTTGCCTCAGCCACAGAAAGGCCATGATGATGCGTAACGATCATTACTTCAACATCCTTAAGCGTTTTCTTGAAATCTTGGATAAAAGTTTCTTTTGCCGTTCTATCCACTGTTTTCCTCCATTTCCTGACTGCCTAGGATCACTATTTCACCAGACGTGGAACTGAAAAAAAACAACAGTTTCCGCGTTCCATGTGTCTCATACGGGACCTAAAAAGATATTAAAACGCTCTTGCGTTACCCATAATCCTTGACAGAAGTTTCATTTAATCTGGATGCACTCTAGTTTATCCAGTAATAATTTGCAAGTCTTTTTTTAGGATCACCTAAAAGGCGACTTTCAGCCCAATGCTCATCGTTGAACTCAGAGAAACACGCTTAATATAAGCACCTTTTACCCCAGAAGGCTTGGCGTTCATAAGTGTATCAATGAATGCCTGGGCATTTTCGATCAGAGCATCTTCTGAAAAACTCATCCGTCCAATCCCAGCTTGCACAATGCCGGCCTTCTCAGACCGATACTCAACCTGACCAGCCTTTATCGCCTCTACGGCTTTCTTAACATCAAAAGTAACCGTTCCAAGCTTGGGATTTGGCATAAGACCTTTAGGCCCCAAAACCCTTCCTAAACGCCCAACACGTGCCATCATATCCGGCGTTGCAATACAGCGATCAAAATCAATCGTTCCTTTATTCACAAGCTCTAAAAGATCATCAGACCCTACAATATCAGCACCCGCTTCACGCGCCTCATCAGCTTTTGTATCTTGAGCAAAAACAGCGACACGCACCGTCTTTCCTGTACCATGCGGAAGATGAAGAACGCCGCGCATACCTTGATCGGCCTTCCGTGGATCCACATTGAGGTTCATTGCAATCTCAAATGTTTCATCAAACTCAGATGTTACATTTTTCTTTATCAGTGCAACCGCTTCTTTTAGTGTATACGCGTGTTCGCGATCTACTCCTGCGTATGCTTTACGCAATCTCTTTCCACGTGACATTATTCGACCACCTTAATACCCATGGATCGCGCCGATCCTTTAATCATTCGACTCGCTGCCCCAATATCTGCTGCATTCAAATCTACCATTTTTTGCTCAGCAATTTCTTTCACTTTTGCCATTGTAACCTGTCCTGATTGATCACGGCCTGGAGCACTAGAACCTTTGCTCAACTTTGCTGCCTGCTTTAAAAAATAACTTGCCGGTGGCTTTTTAATTTCAAGAGCAAAACTTCGATCACCATAACATGTGATAACAGTTGGCAAAGGAACGCCTGGCGTTTGATCGCTTGTTTTTGCATTAAAGGCCTTACAAAATTCCATAATATTTATGCCACGCTGTCCAAGAGCTGGCCCAATTGGCGGAGACGGATTTGCCTTACCCGCTGGGATAATAAGATTGATGTATCCATCTATTTTTTTCGCCATTTTTGTCCTCTATCTAACTTTAGGTTAATGGATCGGTGGTACGATTGTGGCATCATCTCCCACATTTTCTAAGCGCACTATAGCTTCTCTACTTGTGAAAAGTCAAGATCTACAGGCGTGCCGCGTCCAAAAATCATCACAATTACCTTAAGACGCTGCTTTTCCTCATCTATTTCCTCAACAGTACCATTAAAAGATGCAAATGGCCCATCGCAAACACGTAGCTGCTCACCAATTTCAAAATGAATCGCACTTGCCGTCGCAACCGATCCTTCCTCCATTTGATGCATCAAACGATCCGCTTCCACTTGACTCATAGGTGTCGGACGACCTTGCGCTCCAAGAAACCCTGTCACCTTTGGCATATCTGTTACTAGATGCCAGGTTTCGTCATTCATGTGCATTTTTACTAGTACATATCCGGGAAAGAATTTCTTGTCAGCTCTCACTTTTTTTCCACGACGTATTTCGACAACCTCATGGGAAGGAACAATAAGTTCCTCAAAGGATGCCGACAATCCTTTTTTTTCAATTTTCTCTTGAAGAGATTGCACCACTTTATTTTCTAATCCCGAATACACGTGAACAACATACCAACGAAACACCATTTCTTATGATCCCAACCCAAGAATAAAATGAATACAGCGCACTAAAACCTGATCAATAATTAAAAAATAAGTTGCTGCCAACATAACGAAAACAAAGACCATAACAGTCGTAACAGTTACCTCTTTTCGTGTTGGATAGATTACTTTACTGGCTTCTCTGCGCACTTGGCGCACAAATTCTACAGGACTAATCATTTATAAAACCATACTTTCATTGGCAGGAGTGGAGGGACTCGAACCCCCAACTTTCGGTTTTGGAGACCGACGCTCTACCCAGTTGAGCTACACTCCTTTGAAAAAATTAAGATTCCCAGTCTGTATACCCTCAGAGATGGGAACTTGCAAGCTATTTTATGATCTTCGCGACCACACCAGCTCCAACTGTACGACCACCTTCACGTATCGCAAAACGCAAACCGTCATTCATCGCAATGGGAGCAATCAACCTTACCTTCATCGCAATGTTATCTCCTGGCATAACCATCTCAACACCGTCCGGCAGTTCAATCGTTCCTGTTACGTCTGTCGTCCGAAAGTAAAATTGCGGACGATAGTTGCTGAAGAATGGTGTATGTCGTCCACCTTCTTCTTTTTTTAAAATATAGCACTCACATTCAAACTCTGTATGTGGCGTAATGGTCCCTGGCGCCGCTAACACTTGGCCACGTTCAACATCTTCACGCTTTGTTCCACGCAATAACGCCCCAATGTTGTCGCCTGCTTCACCGCGGTCAAGCAATTTACGAAACATCTCAACACCGGTTACGGTTGTCTTTTCTGTATCTTTTATTCCAACAATCTCTACTTCTGAACCAACATTAATCACGCCGCTTTCAATACGACCTGTTACAACTGTACCGCGACCGGAAATTGAAAATACGTCCTCAATGGGCATCAAAAATGGCTTGTCTACTTCACGCTCTGGCTGTGGAATATATCGATCCACTGCTTCCATCAACTCTGTAATCGCTTGTGCTCCACTCTTTTCAGCATCGTTGCCTTCAAGGGCGTTCAAAGCAGACCCATAAATGATGGGAATATCGTCACCTGGAAAGTCATAGCTGGACAGCAACTCACGCACTTCCATTTCTACCAATTCCAAAATCTCAGGATCATCAACTTGGTCCACCTTATTCAAAAATACTGTGATTGCTGGAACACCAACCTGACGCGCCAACAAAATATGTTCACGTGTTTGTGGCATTGGACCATCTGCAGCAGACACAACCAAAATGGCACCATCCATTTGTGCAGCACCTGTAATCATGTTTTTCACATAGTCCGCGTGTCCTGGGCAATCAACGTGTGCATAGTGACGGTTGTCTGTTTCGTACTCTACGTGTGCAGTTGAAATCGTAATTCCACGTGCGCGCTCTTCTGGAGCCCCATCAATATCTCCATATTCTTTAAACTCTGCCCCACCTTTTTCAGATAATACCTTTGTAATCGCTGCTGTCAGGGATGTTTTTCCATGATCTACATGCCCAATCGTCCCGATATTACAGTGTGGCTTATTCCTCTCAAATTTTTCCTTTCCCATCTTTCCTCTTCTCCTTGCCCTTTCTGTTTTGACTGTCCAAATAGCGTATATGTAAAGCATTTCCTATCATAAGGAAATTCCATCTAAGGTCAATAACTAAAATTGGAGCGGGTGATGGGAATCGAACCCACATAACCAGCTTGGAAGGCTGGCGCTTTACCACTAAGCTACACCCGCACGTGGTGGAGAGGGTAGGATTTGAACCTACGTACGCATACACGGGCAGATTTACAGTCTGCTGCCTTTAACCACTCGGCCACCTCTCCAGGTTTGTAGTGATTGACTACAGACTTAGGGGATACGGAATTCTCAGCAACCTGTCAACCAAAACTTCCAGAAACTTTACTAAAAAAACACCATCAGAACCAATAATACACGACAAGAGATTGCATTGAAAAATGCTTGCGTTGCCAAAAAAGAGTGTATAGTATTTCTTTGAACTTACAAAAATAATACTTAAAGAGGTTTAGTGTATGGCGCGCGTTACTGTTGAAGATTGTGTTGAAAAAATTCCAAATCGTTTTGAGCTTGTTTTGTGCGCAGCGCAGCGTGTAAAAGAAATTATGTCGGGTGCGCCTCTCACTATCCCGCAAGATAATGATAAGCGTCCTGTAACCGCCTTGCGTGAAATTGCAGACGGTACGGTTAACAAAGAAACTTTAACTGAGTCCCTTGTGAAAGAACATCAAAACTATATTAAGCTGGATGATATAGAAGAAGAGGTGTTGCAATCCCTCGCCTCAGAGCAGGACTGGTTGTCACAGGCTACGAGTGCTGCAATGGGTGAAGAAATTTTAGAAGATGGGCTGACCATAGAAGATCTAGAGAAAGCAGAGTAAGAAGGAAGCACTATCTTCCAAATTGATAAGCGTCCTAATTACGCAAAGAGCCCCCACTGGGGGCTCTTTTTTAGTATGTACACAAAATTGTACATGCAAAATCCTGTTATGTTTCAATAGTTAGGCGGCGCTCCACACTATATTGATCTCTTTTGACCAGTCTTCCATTTTCGCGGAAAGCGCATCATGAGAAATACTATAGACATGTCTGCTCTTATCGGTCAACTCGCTGGTCTTCTGAAAACCCTGGCGCTTTGCAAATTCAATAGAGTGGTCAGTGGCTGGATTAATCGGCGCATAAACTTTTTTGTATCTCCCCTGCAGGCCTTGCTCACCCAAATGAGATAAGACATAGGAACGAAAAATAACATCAGACAATTTAGCTCGAGAATCAATACGGTAACCCCAGAATGGTTCATCCATAAAATAACATACCTCAATCAATCCTTGGTCTTCAACAGCCTTGGGCTTTTCATCACCACAATCTAAATAACGATGGCCTCCAACAAATCCACAAGGCTTATCCTCTAAAAAAAATACCCACCAACTCAGCAGGTTTTCTTTCCCTCGGGCCTCATAACGCTCCAAGCGTTTTTTAATGTGCGCCACAACGCCTTCGTCCTCTAGGACCACAGGCCCATCTTCCCAAAATTTTGCCCCTTTTTTGTGGGCAAATAATCCGGCAATAAAATCTATATCTTTTTCTGCGTTCACTGGTCTTCCAGTAATTATTGGCGTTTTCTCGCTTAACTCGCTTCCTTCTTCCACATGCATCACGCATTTGTTACCCGGCAATTGGTAGCGAAATCCGTCATATTTCTCATGTTCCCAGGGGTTTGCCTGTGCAAAAACAGCAATACACCATAATAACATACAATATTTTTTCATCTACATATCCTTTTATATTTTTAAAAGAGCCCCTACTGTACATGTTATAGTTCTTCTAATCAATACATTGCCTTAAATATGATGAGGAAAAAATTAAGGGATGATGCGATTATTACGCGTATTGAGTTTGTTGCATTGATAATCCCCGCTTAAAAACAGTTACTTTTACACATATATTGTATAGCGCTGTTCTGAGGCAACACATTCTCAATATGATGCGTTATATGACGCATTCTGTACGTCGAAAAAACGAAACGTGTATTAACATACGCCCTGTGTGAGCCCTCTCTACTCAATCCCAGAATTTGCAATCAATCCTATGACTCTTGCTGCACATTCAAGTGAACATTATTTCACAACGCCATACAAAGCGTCAGAAGAAGAAAGACATGGTACACAGTCGGTCTCACCACCCCCCCAAGTTCCAACTCACATGCCAAGAACATTGCGCGCTCTCCAATACACCGGGTTCCCGAGTCATGCCCTGATGGTGCAGGGATAAAGGAAAATGACGAAGAAGACACGTAGTCAAGGCCCACCTACGCGCCTTGCAATGCTTCTACGACTGCCGACCCAATGAGCGCAGGCGATAAGGCAACAGTAATGCCCGCTGCACACATAGCATCAATTTTATCCGCAGCTTTTCCACATCCACCGCTTACCATAGCTCCCGCATGCCCCATCCGACGACCAGAAGGCGCCGTCACTCCAGCAACAAAACCTGCAATGGGTTTTGTTGTTTTTTGCGCCTTAAGAAAAGTAGCGGCCTCTTGTTCAGCGATTCCGCCAATTTCCCCAATCATCATAACAGCGTCTGTGTCAGAATCGTCTAGAAACAGTTCTAGGCAATCCACGAACCCCATGCCATGAACAGGATCACCGCCAATGCCGATACATGTAGATTGTCCAAGCCCTAAAGCTGTTGTCTGCGCAACTGCCTCATAAGTCAATGTCCCAGATCTGGAAATAATACCAATGCGCCCAAGTGTATGTATGTGCCCTGGCATAGTGCCAATCTTGCACTGTCCTGGTGTAATAATGCCTGGGCAATTCGGACCAATCAGCCGACTTTTGGAGTAACGCAAAGCAGCCTTAACTTTGACCATATCTAACACAGGAATACCTTCTGTAATACAGACAATTAAAGGAATCTCTGCTGAGATTGCTTCTAAAATTGACTCTGCAGAAAAAGCTGCAGGCACATAAATCATTGTTGCATTCGCCTTTGTCATGGCAACGGCTTCATACACATCATCAAATACAGGAAGTCCTAAGTGGGTTGTTCCACCCTTCCCGGGTGTCACTCCCCCCACTAAATTTGTGCCATAAGCCAGGGCTTCCTCTGAATGAAGCGTGCCATGCTTTCCTGTAAAACCCTGGCAAATAAGGCGCGTACTTTGATCAACTAATATCGACATTATTTTTTTCCTTCGTGACCGCATAAACAATTTTTTCAGCCGCTGCCCCTAAATCATTGGCCATGACAATAGGAACGCCTGAATTTTCTAACAATTGTTTCCCCTTATGCGCCTTTGCACCTTCTAGGCGTACAACTAATGGCACGTCGATCCCTAGCTCTTGTATAGCAGCAATGATACCGTTTGCAACTATATCACAGTGTATAATTCCCCCAAAGATATTAACCAACACACCCTCTACATTATCGTCCGAGAGAATGATTTTAAAGGCCTCGGTCACATGCGCTTTTGTCGCTCCACCACCAACGTCTAAGAAATTTGCAGGTGTGCCTCCAGAAAGTTGGATAATGTCCATTGTAGCCATTGCAAGTCCCGCGCCATTCACCATACATCCAATATTGCCATCAAGCTTGATATAGTGCAGATTCAATTGACGTGCCTTGACCTCCGTTGGGTCTTCCTCATCACAATCTCTCAACGATACAATATTCTCATGGCGAAAAAGCGCATTGTCATCAAACTCAAACTTGGCATCTAAAGGATACATACGCCCCTCCCCTGTGACGACAAGCGGGTTAATTTCCAGCATGCTTGCATCACTATCTACAAAAAATGTATAGAGTATTCTCAGAAGAGTCATAAATTCTTTCTGCGCTTCATTCTGAAGATCCAACATTTTAGATATTCGGCGCACTTGAAATTCACACAATCCCATAAGCGGATCTATAAAAAATGAAAAAATCTTCTCAGGAGTTTGCGACACAACCTCTTCAATATTGACACCACCTTCTGTCGACGCCACAATTGCAATTTGATCCGCGCTACGATCCACCAAAAAACTCAAATATAACTCTCGATCAATCTGACAACCAGATTCAATATAAACAAAGCGCACTAGTTGACCATCTGGTCCCGTTTGCGGTGTCACAAGCGTCATTCCAATTATATCACGCGCATATTGACGTACTTCTTCAGGCGACCTTGCAAGCTTGACGCCACCTCCCTTGGATCGACCGCCCGCATGAATTTGTGCTTTTACAACCCACAACTTTGTCTGTATATTTTTTGCAATCTCAAAAGCTTGCTCGGGATCGTAGGCAACAGCGCCTTCCAGAATAGGCGCGCCACATTCGGCTAAAAGCTTCTTTGCTTGATACTCATGTATGTTCATATGCTTGTTACCACTGTCATGATTTCCAAATGCATTTAATTTTATTAACCAATGTTTTAACAGATTCGACAGATGCGTCAAAAGCCCTTTTTTCCACAGAGTTGAGCGGCAACTCAACCACACGTTCAACGCCTCTAGAGCCAATCACAACCGGCACACCGACATAAATACCATCCACATCATACTCTCCATTTAAATAGGCAGCGCATGTCAAAATGCGCTTTTGATCCCCCAAGTAGGCTTGGGCCATTTGCATTGCTGAAGAGGCTGGGGCGTAAAAAGCTGACCCTTTTTTAAGATGCGTCACAATCTCTCCGCCACCCTTACGCGTCCTCTCAACGATCTCATCTAAACGCTTTTGTGACAGCCACCCTATTTCAACCAAAGTTGTCAACGGCACACCACCAACAAAAGAAAAATCAAGCAGTGGTACCATTGTATCTCCATGCCCGCCAAGAACCATGGCCGACACATCTTCAACAGAAACATTAAGGGCTTCAGCTAAGAAAAAACGAAATCGCGCACTATCCAATACGCCTGCCATACCAACAACTTTTTCATATGGTAACCCAGATACCTCGCGCACAAGCCACGCCATCGCATCCAAAGGATTTGTGACCATCACGACAAATGCATCAGGACACTGATGCCGTATTGCTTCACCGATACTAGTGATCGTTCCAGTATTCTTTTTCAATAGATCGTCGCGGCTCATTCCAGGCGTGCGGGCAACGCCTGCCGTTACAATCACAACATCACTGTTTTTCAGTGCTGTCATATCGTTATGACCTACAAGCCTTGTGTTAAATCCTTCAACCGACCCCGCCTGGCATAAATCCAGTGCCTTGCCTTGAGGTATTCCTTCTGTAATATCGATTAGATGCACCTCTCCCATATCTTTCATGGCCGCTAAAAATGCTAACGTTCCACCAATATTTCCTGCACCAACAAGTGCAATTTTTTTGCTCATCTCTTTCACGATTCCCTTATGCATCATGTGTTACTACAAAGAAACCATTTCGCTACGCTATTGTCTAGCCAACAATGTTTTTTTTACGTATAGTTTTACCCATCAGGAGTACCTTAATGACAATCCAATACGAAAATCTTGTTGAGTTAAAAAAAGTTGGACTACAATTTGGCAACAGCGCCCCACTATTTTCGGGACTAGATCTTAAAATTTCCCCGCGCTCTTTTCAGTTCTTGACAGGCGTCAGTGGCTCTGGAAAGTCAACATTGCTTAAAATGATGTATTTAGATCAGATGCAAAACCAAGGAGAGGTCACGATCTTTGGGCAAAATATCCGCCGACTTAATGATAACAAAGCAGCATTATTCCGGCGAAAAATTGGGGTGGTTTTTCAAGATTTTCGTCTCATTCAACACATGACGGCTGTGGAAAATGTGGCACTCCCTCTTAAAGTGGATGGTGTAGACGCCAAAAAACGCACCGCTGAAGCTAAAGAACTTTTGGACTGGGTAGGTCTCCAAGCACAAATTAACTCACGGCCTCCACAAATGTCAGGAGGACAACAACAGCGTGTGGCCATTGCGCGCGCAATCATTAATCGCCCCCATTTACTGCTGGCAGACGAGCCCACAGGAAATGTGGATGACACGGTTGCTATGCGCCTTATTTACCTATTTGAAAAACTCCACAAATCAGGCACATCTATCGTTATTGCAACACACAACCGTGTTCTGGCACGTTCTTTTAATCATCCACTGCTAGCAATTCACAATGGCGGCATATGCCATGCAGAAAAAATGCCTTCTACACACCCAAATAAGGCCGGGAGTAGTTATGTTTAAATATACAGATCTCCCTCTTTGGAAAGATCCTTCTGCCAAGTTCATTCCATGGGTTGTGGCTTTAATGACATATTTAGCCACTATCGCCTTTATTTGTGCCATGACTACCACAGCAACAATTGATCAATGGGATCAAGGGTCGTACAGCAAGATTACTGTCGAAATACCTCCATTTTTGGAAGATCTCAAACAGTCTAATCAATACCAAATACAAGACTCAAGCCAGAAAATATTGCTGTACCTCCGCAAGGTGCCAGATATAAAAAGCTTCCGTCTCTTAAATCGATCAGAAGTCTTGTCAATGCTCCAACCATGGTTTGGTGATGTTCAACAGTTTCAAAATCTTCCTCTCTCTACCTTTATTGATATAGAGCTGGATCCCAAAATAGAGATAGAACTTACACAATTTATACACAACATTCAAGAAATTGTCCCTACTGCCCGCGTTGAGTCCCACAAAATATGGAAGAGTAATTTGCTAAATATCGCCTACGCAATTAAAATAATTGGCTTAATCATTGTGCTATTGGTAATAGTGGCTTCTTTTTGTGTCGTTGCATTCATCTCCCAAACGAGCTTAATAATTCATCGTCGCATTATTGAAATCCTTCATCTTATTGGCGCGAAAAATAGTTATATTGCCAAACAATTCCGAGCCTACGCCTTTCAACTGGGCATGATCGGAAGTGTCTTCAGTATTGCACTAACGGCCCTTACCCTTGAAGGCATTAGTTACCTGACTGAAGGTCTCGATATTAGCTTTTTAACCAATACAATTTCAACATGGGATCTGTGGGCCATCATTATCTTTATGCCCGCTATGATTACAGCATTCATGATGTTTTCTGCACGCTTTACCGTTTCCTTTATGTTAAGAAAGTTCTAAGAGCACCCAACATGATTGCCACTATCCGCGGATTCATTTTCTATACCCTATTATATTTTGTCATATGGCTGATCTTGCTTCCGACATTGCCTCTGGCCTGTCTTCCAAACCCTAAACTTTTTTACCTTGCCCAGCGGGCATGGATTTTTATTACGCTTAAAGCATGGGAAATTACCGCAGGACTACGCCACGAAATCCGTGGAAAGGAGTATATTGCCACAAACCCCGTACTCTACGCGGCCAAACATCAGTCAGTTTTAGAAATCGCTATTCTCCGACACGCTGTTCCCTCTGCCACTTTTGTCACCAAGCGGATCCTTTTATGGCTTCCTATTGTCAATATTGTTTTGTGGCGTTATTCAGCTATTGGCATTGACCGCTCAGCTGGACGTGCAGCACTAAAAAAACTCATAAAAGGGGCAAAGAGAGCGCTGTCTCGGAAACACCCCCTTGTTATATTCCCAGAAGGCACACGAACAAATATTGATGAGGTAACAGTGTACCACACTGGTATCTTTTATATTTACGATCAATTGCAGGTATCAGTTATACCTGTGGCCACAAATGCAGGTTATTTTTGCCCGCGCCATAAAATTGCCACCAAAACAGGAACCGCGACATTAGAGTTTTTAGAGCCCATTGCTCCTGGTCTACAACGTAAAGAATTTATGACTTTACTTGAGGAACGCATCGAGGTTGCCTCAACAAAACTTTTAAATGAAGTACGGCAATAATAAAACGTTTCCAATAGGGTGTGTGACACTAATAAGAGTTTACGCTCTCATATACAGGCATATGCATGCAAGAGGTACGTAAAAATTTTCCAAAGCCCTCTTGTATAAATTTTTGGATATGCTATGTTACGCTTGTTATTCCTTTGAAAGGGCTAGTAGCTCAGCTGGTTAGAGCGCACGCTTGATAAGCGTGAGGTCGAAGGTTCAAGTCCTTCCTGGCCCACCATTTAAAAATAAACTCTCTTGTTTTTTAGAATACAGTCCGCAGTAGTAACAGCACTTTACTACACAGTAGTGGTGCCTGACGTCCATCTTGGAAGCAATATAAATTCCTTGAAGGGGGTGTTTTTGTGGTGGTGGTTGGTTTGTAATGTTTAAGAGAGGGCAGAAAGGCTTGATAGGGGGGCAGCACAGCCTAGATCTTCTAGATACTCTGAGCAGTGACAAAAGAATAATGATATTCAGCAACTGCGCAAGCAATGCAGAACACATTCCAACACTCTCTAGCTTAGGTCTGCGCCATATGACCGAACACGCCGGATCTTTGTAATAGAACAAGACAGGAAACAACATTAACACTCTCTCCTTGTATTGCATAATTTCAAAAAGTATCCTGGACAATAATATATTATGCGCAAAATCACTTCTGATCCACAAAGAGGGTAATAATGGATCATTCCTTTCCAAGAATGGAAGGAAGAGAGAAGCCTATTTTGAGTGAAAGCCTGCATAAAACAACATGTTTTTCATCTACATATGCATCACTTCGCTTCTCCTCAAGGATTCGCATCCGGTTCCCTGCATTCAAAAGTATTGATTTTTTTACGCCACCTCTTATGTAGCAAGTTTTTTTGTTGATCTGAGAGGCGCACGCGCAGCGCCCAATTACCATCATCCAGCAGAGAACATGATGCAACGACACCTTCTTCATAAAGCCAATGCAACATATCTCCATATGCTGTGGAAAAAGAAATCATATATACTTCGGAAGTTTGATCAATCTTTGCCTGAATCAATTCCTCCAAAGACTCGAGTCCCTTTTCATCACGTGCCGAAATAAGAACTGTGTTCTTTTTCCTATCTAATTGTGCTATCATAGCCTCCCGGCTCACCGCACATAAAAGATCGGATTTGTTGTATACATCAATAACGTGATGAGCATATGGGTCCACTCCCAAATCTGTGAGCACTTTCATCACCTCACAAGCATGGGCCGTTTTATAAGGAGATGTCGCATCCTGCACATGCAAAATAATATCAGAAGCTCGCACCTCCTCTAATGTCGCACTAAAAGAGGCAACCAGACTATGCGGCAAGTCAGCAATAAATCCTACAGTATCTGCAACAAGTACTCTTCGACCATTTTTCAGCACATGAGCTCGAATAGTAGGGTCGAGAGTTGAAAAAAGAACATTCTCTGCACATACATCAGAGACGGTGAGTGCATTGAAAAGTGTGGATTTTCCCGAATTTGTATAGCCAACAAGAGAAATTTTAGGTGTATGATCACGCGCACGACGGTGCAATGTACGTGTCTTTTTAACTGTTTCAAGCTGGCGCTCAAGTTTACCGATTTTCGTTTGTATAAGGCGGCGATCAATTTCAATTTGCAACTCTCCCGGGCCCCCAATGGAGCCTAAACCACCACGCTGTCGCTCCAGATGCGTCCAAGAACGCACAAGACGGGCTTTTTGGTACTTCAACGCCGCCAACTCAACCTGTGCTATACTTTCGTGTGTTTGTGCACGTTTGGAAAAGATCTCCAGAATCAAAGCCGGGCGATCAATCACCTTACAATTCCAGACTTTTTCCAGATTACGCTGCTGAATTGCGGACAAGAAAGTATTAACGATCACAACAGAAACGCAAGTGCCATCAAGTATGGACTGAATTTCTTGCACGACGCCAGTTCCAAGAAACGTGGCTGGATGCACAGTATTAATAGATCGTATTGCTGAAAAAGAAACCGACAAAGGGATGGCAGTGGCTAAATTTACAGCTTCATGAAGCTGATACGAAGACGGGTAAAGGAACTGACTGGCGCCCCTTGGTCGTCTAATTTTCGGTTGAATAATGTATGCCGTCTCTATCATTGACGCATCGTTCTAAATTATTCTCTATTGTCTTCCACTTTTTCAGCTTCCGAGGCTTCTGGGTCATAGAGAGAAAGCGCACCTGACGGCATAACTGTAGAAATTGCATGCTTATACACAAGCTGAATTTTCCCTTCACGGCGCAGCAGTACGCAGAAATTATCAAAGGCTGTAACAACGCCCTGAAGTTTAATCCCATTTACAAGAAAAACTGTAAGGGGCACTTTTGCCTTACGAACTTGGTTAAGAAATACATCTTGAATGTTTTGTCTTTTATCAGTAATCATGGACCATATTCCGTTTTTATTATATTACCATTTATCATACATGTCTTTTGAGGTAAAATTCTTACCTCTTGCGCACCTAAAGAAAACAGATCTTATGTAGCTCAATGCTTCAATTCTTCTTAAATCAAGCAGTACGTAAAAAGAATACAACAAACTATCAGTTTGTTGTCAATAGTCTCAAAAAAAATACGATTTTTGCACGGCCCCGTTAATAACTGGATGGGATTGCAGTTAATTGTGCGGCTCTAGCATTTTGATACTATTTTGCTCCAAAAAAGCGTTTGAGGGGTTCTAGCACTCTTAAGAAACGTTCGCATATTTGCAATGACAATCCATCAGATCACCTGAAAAAATTATGACACATAATATTAAAAATTCTTTACTCTTGTGTTGCATCAACACTATCCCCGCACACGAAAATTCTGCTTGGCCGTCAAGGAGTAGGGTAATGCACAGCTCTTTTGATGCACAATTGCACATAACCATCAACCCCATCACTTCAATGATATAGCCCGCAACAACACTTGCTGCGGTAAATCTATATAAAATTTACATCTATATAACATGTACAGTCAACCAACGGGAAAAGCCTGAATGGACTACCTGGATCGAGTCATTACAGAGGCCAATTGATGCACTACTGCAAATAGCCCCTTTGCGCCGCTCTCTCTGAATCATACTGCACACAGCTGAGAGTTGATGCCGTGTTATTCTTGAAATGCGGGAGCGTTATGTGACAGCCTTTTGCAGAACAGTCATTTTTACATCACTCTCTCAACCGCAACCGCCGTTGCTTCTCCACCCCCAACACACAATGATGCAACGCCACGCTGCTTATCGGTTTGCTCAAGGGCATTAAGAAGCGTGACTAAAATACGTGCGCCCGATGCACCAATCGGGTGTCCTAATGCACACGCGCCCCCATAAATATTGACAACATCATGCGTCAATTCTAAATCTTTCATGCACGCCATCGTCGCCACAGAAAAAGCCTCATTTATCTCAAATAAATCTACTTTCTCTTTAGACCAGCCTGCTTTTTTCAGCACATATTTAATAGCTCCTACTGGGGCTGTGGTGAATTTTTTAGGCGCCTGTGCAAAGCTTGAGTGCGCCACAATTTTTACCCGAATCTTAAGTCCCAATGCTACAGCCTTGGACTGCCGCATCAACAAAAGTGTCGCGGCACCATCCGCAATACCACTTGAATTTGCGGCTGTAATTGTCCCTGCAGGATCAAATACAGGCCGCAGATTTGGAATCTTCTCAGGCTTAGCGCGATTCAAGGTCTCGTCTATCTCAACTTCCATATCCCCATCTGGCGTTGAAAGAACAATCGGAACAATTTCCCGCATAAAAATCTCATCATTTGTCGCCTGACGCGCGCGATCTAGGGACTCAAGCGCATATTGATCTTGAGCCGAACGACTAAACCCATACTCTCGTACCGTTTCTTCCGCCAATACACCCATCATACTATTCTGATACGCATCTTCTAGGCCATCATAAAAGAGATGATCCGCTTCCTCTTTCCCAGAGCGATGCCCTTCTTTAAACTGCAGCCTAGGCGTATTACTCATACTTTCCATACCACCTGCAAGAAGAACAGCGTATTTATCCACTATAATCTGATCATGCGCGAACATTACCGCTTTCATGCCAGAACCACACACTTTCGAAATCGTTGTGGACGGGACGGAATCTCCTAAGCCGGACTTAAGTGCTGCTTGTCGTGCGGGGGCTTGTCCAACACCTGCTGTTAATACACACCCCAAAATTACCTCTGTTATCTGATCAGGGGTTATTTGAGAGAGCGTCAAAACGCCTCGCATAGAAATTGCCGCCAACTCTGGAGCTGACAAGCGTTTGAGCACACCATTACAAGCACCGATAGGCGTTCTCAGCGCTTCAACAATCACAACTGGATCTGCCATCTATGTCCTCCTCTAGATATATTTCTGTATATTTTTTGTCAATTCTTGCTCGATTTGCCCGATAAGCATTCGATAGCGTTCTGGCGTACGATCGACAATTTCACACAACATAGAACCTGCGCCATCTGCTCGAACTACTTTTCTTGCCAACCACAGGTCTTGTGCGCTCATAAACGTTGCGCCTATATTCAGCGTCTCTCATCAATACAACCATAACATAATTATGGTGTCCTAATATGTTTTCTTTGGACATCACGCAGTCCTCAAAAAAAAATTAATTTTCCTATATTCGATTCACTCATTGATCTGTGACAATATATTGCTTGAATTATGGATTGAGCCCATGGAGCAAAAGATTGTGCAAAAGAAGGTTGTTTCCTGCATCATTTTCTTCTTGCAGGCAAGCTAAATCGCACGTTTCTTGATCCCCTATAGAGTTTTTACATATTATTTTAAAGCAACACTTTTGCCAATGCCAGCAAAGACACAAATCCTATAACATCTGTGGTAGCAGTCAAAACAGGTCCTGTGCTAATTGCTGGATCGAGTCCAAGACGGTCGACAATAATAGGCAAAGCCACGCCTCCAAGCGCCGCCCATGTCATATTGAAAATCAGAGCTGTCACGAGGATAGCTCCAAGCATCAAATCATGATGCCATAACATTAAAATAAACATTAAAATTACTGAAAAAATAAGGCCGTTCAAGCAGCCTACAACAACTTCACGCCATATAGTTTGAACAACATTATTGGGACGAATCAGCTTATTTGATAAGGCGCGTACCGTGATGGCAAAAACTTGTGTGCCGGAAGCGCCACTCATACCCGCAACAATCGGCATTAATGCCACAAGCATAACATTATGTGCGATAATATTTTCAAAGGAATATACGACTAAGACCAAAATAAACGAATTTATAAAAGTAACCGTTAGACCTGCAACGCGATGATAAGATGTTTCAAAAATTGGTGCATTAAACTCAGAGTTATCCACACCTGTGAGCTGCATAATCTCACGTTGGGATTCTTCATCAATCACATCTACAACATCATCTGCCGTAATCATTCCAATGATGCGACCCCCTTCATCAACCACAGGCGCTGAAACCAAATCATAATGACGAAATATATAGGCTACCTCTTCTTGGTTGGTAATAGTGTTTACCGTATGAAAATCTTCTTCCATAATGGCATCTACCGATGTATCTGGCTTGCAGCGCAACAACTGATTAAGAGAAACTCTCCCAACAGGCTCATGGCGTGGATTAACAACATATACTTCATAAAACTCTTCAGGGAGTGTATCTGCCCTCTGAATATATTGTATAACCGCACCTATCGTCCAGAAAGATGGAATAATTACCACTTCCTGCTGCATAATACGTGCTGCACTATCTTCGGGGTATGCGCTAATTTTTTCATAGCTACGGCGGTTGGCACGCGGAATGGTAGAGAGCAGCTCTCGCTGTTCTTTTTCATCTAATTCCTCAATTAAGGTAAAAGCATCGTCACTGCTCAATTCTGGCAATAATGCTGCAATGTACGGTATGCCAAGCTGGCGTACGACAGGCATCATAATTGCTTGCGACAAATCCGCTAAAATTAGGGGATCAAATGCATCTTTGAGATGGTCAACAAGAGTATGGCGATCATCATTGGGCAGGCGCTCTAGGAGCAAAGCAACGTCCGCCGCAACCAAAGGAGCCATAAGATCTTCCAGTGCGGCATTTTTCTTGTTTTCCAGAGCGGTGCGCACCTGAGAGACAAAAGCATCCGAGACAACTTCCGGAAGACGATCCTGCTGTGAGGCAAGCGGGTCTTCTTGAGCAGACATGTTTTCCCCCTCCAGATTTTATTACCAAAGCCAGATACAATTTTGGTGCGGTCGAGAAGACTCGAACTTCCACGGTGTTAACCACCACAGCGCCCTCAACGCTGCGCGTCTACCGATTCCGCCACGACCGCTTCACTTTGTGTTTGATATCAGATATTCTCTTACAGCGCAAGCCTTACCTAGAAAAACAGAGAAAAACTTTTAAAAAATTGACACATGTAGCCAACAGAATCCATTCGCCCCCCAAGTCTGGGTACGCAACCAATTACAGGGATGAGAAAAATTCATTATCTCCTCTAGAACAGACTGCAAGAATGCAGGCTTTGCTACAATGCAATCTATTCTGGAGTGCACACACCATCAGGCGCTGTATAAAGAAAGAACAAGGTGACTAAGGACATGATATCTATAGCGATACATTCTCCGCAATACCATCCGCTGAACATGTGCTCATAAGCCTGCAAAAATAACATATACCCTGCATCAGTTATATACAAAATACCTTCTTCACAGTATACGTCCCCATATACACGCCTCAAATTTTGATAGTACTACGTTCATAGGATGGCATATATTCAACTGCGAGTCATATAAGCCCAAAGGGGCCCCATTTCTCATCATGTCAAACTCAAAATGACATGTATCGTTTTCTCCAATACAGCCTTCTGGTGTCATAATTGGACAAAAGCTATAATGTCTTCTCTGTAAAATTCACACAACCAATCTTGGAATAATTTGGTGACAATGCTTAGTGCGACTGCAAAAGTATTGTTACAAAATATATAGAGAAAAAACTATCGCACTTAACAAATGTGCGTTTCACTAATGTTCGTAGAGCCTCTAGGGCGCTCCGTAAATAGTTCCTGCCATTATTAAGATATGAATACGTGCTATATTGAACGCATCATTCATAAGGAGAAAAGCGTCGACTTTCTCCTATCGCGATAATGCAAGCGTGGGCTATACATCGCCCCGAGAAGAAACCGCACTATACCACACACCCCTCCTTTACTCCTGGTGCGCATAGCAATAGAGCTTTATTTGAAGAAGAGGTTACAACAAAGGGCGGCAACAAGAAAACGAACATCTCACTAAAGTCATTAAACAATATCACAAAAAGAGTGCGCCCAAGACTACAGGCAAATGAAGTGGGGCCACCACACGTCGTTTCGCTAGAAACAGAAAGACAATCACGAAGATACAAGCGCGCGGAGCATCCACTGATATTTTGCATAAACAGAAAGCATGGGCATGATCAGATCTGTCGTTACATCATCTTTATCCGCTGCTTTCAATACGCGTTCAGCATCCATTATTATTTTTTCCAAATCAGCAAGAAGTGCGTGATTCATGGCATCAGCACGTAAGGCATGGTGATTTTCCTCAGAAAGCTTTTTCAGCTTTAAATATTCCTGCATTGTGAACGGGGCAGATCCACTGAGCGCAACAAGGCGTTCCGCCACATCATCAATGTGTGCCTGAACATCTTTATATATATCCTCATAAAATGCATGTAATGTTAGGAAATGTGGGCCACGAATATTCCAATGAAACCCTTGTACTTTATGCCCAAAAATCTGCAGATCAGACAAAAGTATGGCTAAGTTTTCTGATTCTTTATTCATAGAGACGCTCCTTTTAGTCGTTTTCTAGTTTATCAAATGTTTCACTATAGTCTCGCACATTTTTTTAGCATCACCAAATAGCATCATTGTATTATCTTTGAAAAATAACTCATTGTGCACGCCAGCATAGCCTGGGGACAGGGACCGCTTGACAAACAAGACAGTCTCGGCCTTCTCCACGTCCACAATAGGCATGCCATAGATAGGGCTTTCCGGATCTGTTTTAGCCGCTGGGTTTGTGACGTCATTTGCACCAATTACAAAGGCAACAGCTGTCGAGCCAAAGTCACGGTTTATCTCCTCAAGTTCCAACACATCTTCATAAGGCACATTTGCCTCTGCAAGCAAAACATTCATGTGCCCCGGCATACGACCCGCCACAGGATGAATAGCTACGCGCACTTTTACGTCATCTTTTTTAAGGATATCCATCATTTCACGCAAAGCATGTTGTGCTTGTGCAACAGCCATCCCATACCCTGGGACAATAATCACAGATCCTGCATTACGCATAATAAACGCAGCATCCTCCGCACTCCCTGTTTTAACGGGTAAGCCCCCCGCATCTTCGATACTTGTTGAAGCGGCCACACTGGCATTCCCACCAAATCCTCCTAAAATAACGTTAAGAATCGAACGATTCATTCCTTTGCACATGATATAACTCAGGATTGCTCCTGAAGAGCCCACTAGGGCCCCAACAATAATGAGTAGATTATTAGATAGGGTAAAGCCAATGCCACAGGCTGCCCAGCCTGAATAGGAATTCAACATCGATACAATAACTGGCATATCTGCGCCACCAATAGGAAGAATGAGAAGCCCGCCTAAAAGAAAAGAAAGGACTGTCACGCTCCAGAGATATGTTATATCTCCCGATATAGAAAAAAGTGCACCCAGCCCAATAATCGCAATCCCCATTAAGAGATTTATAAGACGTTGTCCAGTATATTGAAGCGGCTTACTAGAGATGATGCCCTGCAACTTACCAAAAGCCATTATAGATCCCGTACATGTTATTGCACCAATTGATATGCCCAGTGTCATTTCCACTAAGGCGCTTGTATGAATGTCACCCACAACACCAATACCAAATGTTTCCGGTGCATAGAAGGCAGCGCCCGCCACACAAACGGCGGCAAGCCCTACAAGAGAATGAAAGGCCGCCACAAGCTGCGGAAGCGACGTCATCTCAATCTTACGTGCAATAATTGCGCCAATTATCCCACCAATAACTATTGCCGACACAATCCAATCATAATCCAGCGCGTTCCCACTAAACATGGTTGTTCCAACGGCAATCAGCATTCCCAACACGCCATACATATTACCACGACGTGCCGAATCTGGAGAGGATAAGCTTTGCAATGATAAAATAAAAAAGAGTGAGGCCACAAGGTATAAAAAAGCTGAACAATCTGTATGCACTGGAAACTCCTTGAACGTTATTTTTTTCGAAACATGGCAAGCATACGCTGCGTTACCATAAACCCGCCAAATATGTTAATAGATGAGAGAGTGATAGCAATAAAACCTAAATATTTTGAAACTTCTCCCCCATTTCCAGTAGCCAGAAGCGCGCCCAAGATAATAACACTTGAAATCGAATTTGTAACAGCCATGAGAGGTGAGTGCAATGCTGGTGTCACTTTCCAAACGACATAATACCCAACAAACACAGCCAGAACAAACACTGTGAGTCCCATCATAAAATTACTCATGATTTTTTCCTTTCGTAGCCATTACTGATGCGCCTGCACTGTCTGTGGAATGCGCCTCCTTTATTCCTTCGCACTTTGACGATTCAGCCCCTCATGAGTCCAGGTGGCCCCTGAAAGAATCTCGTCTTTAAAGTCTAAATTTAGGGCATTTGTTGAATTATTCGCCAGAAGTTGAAAAAGATTGTATACATTACGTGCAAAAAGTGTGCTTGCATCCGCCGGTAAACGGCTTGGCATGTTTGGATAGCCAATAATTTTTACATCATGGTGCACCACCACTTTTCCAAGTTGGCTCAATGCACAGTTCCCACCTTCTTCAATAGCCAAATCGACAATAACAGATCCTGGCGCCATATCCGCAACCATCTGTTGTGAAATCAGTTCAGGGGCAGGTTTTCCTGGGATGAGTGCTGTTGTAATCACAACATCCATGTCTTGAATGGTTTGATGCATCAATGAGGCCTGCTTTTTCTTGTATTCAGTATCCATTTCTTTTGCATACCCGCCAGCTGTCTCGTTATTCTCAACATCCCGCTCTACCGAAATAAAAGTTGCCCCCAGACTCTCAACTTGCTCTTTTGCTGCTGGGCGTACATCAAATGCAGATACGATGCCGCCCAAGCGTCGTGCTGTTGCGATTGCTTGCAAACCGGCAACACCAGCTCCTACAATTAAAATTTTAGACGGCAAAATAGTGCCTGCAGCCGTCATCATCATCGGGAAAGCTCTGCCAAATTCCTGTGCTGCCTCTAACACAGCACGATAGCCTGCGAGATTGCTTTGGGAGGAAAGCGCATCCATAGACTGTGCGCGACTAATACGTGGAACGGATTCAAGAGCAATGGCTGTTACCCCTGCTTTCTGGTAAGCCGCAATATGATTTTTGGACACAAGTGGATTCAGAAAAGCAATCAGCACCTGCCTTTTTTTTAGAAGTACAACTTCGTCCACATCCCCCTCTCCTTTCATGAGAGGGGCTTGCACCTTAAGCACAATATCTACATCAAAAACATCACTATGATTGTTATAAATAGAGGCGCCGATCTCTTCATACATCGCATCACTAAATCCTGAGCGTGCTCCGGCATTGTGTTCGACACAAACTTTGTGGCCACCTTTAACAAGTCTGCCAACAGTTTCAGGAGAGGCCGACACACGTGCCTCAAAAGGTCTCAACTCTTTGGGAACACCTATTTTCATGTGCTTTTTCTCTTTCAAAAAACGGTATTAACGTTAGATTTTTTACTGTATTTACATGCATCATGAATTGATCCACTCGAAAATGCAACCTCTTTTCAAACGAGCATTATTTTTCTACGGCACCTTTGTAAGGAGGTGTCAAAATGCCGGCAGAGATAACCATTTTTAACCCCTCCTCGATAGACATATCAAGGCGCACGATATCTTGTGTCGGAAGAAATAGAAGAAAGCCAGACGTGGGATTTGGTGTTGTTGGCACAAACACATTAATCATGTTACTGTTTGTTTTTTCTTGCACTTCTTCCCGGGTTGGTCCCGTAACAAAACATAGAGACCAAAGACCCTGACGTGGGTACTCAATTAAACCCACTTCACGAAAGGACATTGCATCGCTACTCACAACGGTTTCCATAATTTGCTTTGTGCCACTGTAGATACTGCGGGCAACCGGCACACGATCTAAAATACGTTCCCCCATACCCACAAACCAATGCCCAATAAAACCACGCGTAAGCGCGCCAATGACAATTAACAATACAACAAGAATCGCAATGCCCAATCCCGGTATTGCAAACGGAAAGTCATCCATAGACCACAGGGATTTTGGAAATAAAGATACGACTGCCTGATCAATGCTGCCTGCGATCCACTGCACAACGTACAGCGTAATCGTAATAGGTGTGCCGACCAAAAGACCGGAAAAAAAATACGCTCTAAGTTTTGCAATCATTTTTATTATCTCCTAGAAACGTTTCTACATATATCGTTTTATGAGGACTGCTGCCTAACCAGACCTTCAAGTGCGCCAGATATAAGCTGCACCGAGCTTTTTTTAAAATCATCTCCTGCAGGCAAAAAACGTCCTCCCAAATTTTCTGCCAGAAACTGCTCTGCTGCAGCCCAAAAAGAAATTCTATTCTGCGGACGTACAAATCCATGGCCTTCATCTGGATAAAGCAAATAAGTAACAGGGATGCCCTGTTCTTGCATCGCATGCACTATTTGATCAGATTCTGATTTTTTAACACGCGGGTCATTTGCTCCTTGCGCCACCATTAGCGGGCGCATAATCTCTTTCACATTGTGAATAGGCGATCGCACATGCAATCGCTCCTTTTTGTCTGGTGCATCCAATGATGCGCCCCAGATACGATGGGAAGATGCTGCTAACTCTGATGTCCAATATGGGACAATGTTTTCAATTAATGTGTCTAAATTAGACGGCCCTACAATATCTATGCCGCATACAAAATCTTTTGGATTTTTTGTAAGAGCCACCAAGACTTCATACCCTCCATAGCTACCGCCTAAAATAGCAATCTGATCTTGTGAGGTGATTTTATTTTCAATAGCCCACTTGACTGAATCTAATATATCGTGGTGCATTTCCTGGCTCCAGGCACCATGGGATATGCGCACAAAACGTTTTCCAAAGCCTGTTGATCCACGAAAGTTGACAGATAAAACAGCATATCCTCTGTTTGCCATCCACTGGTGGTACGGATTCAATCCCCAAGAATCTCTATGCCAAGGTCCACCATGCACCATCACAACCAGAGGGACAAGAGTTTTTGGCCGCCCTTTTCCATCAGGATCTGCCCATTTGGGTAGCGTTAAATACCCAACCATTTCAAGCCCATCTCTGGCTTTGATAAGGATAGGATGCATGGGTACCAATGGTGCGTTATCAAGAACGGGCTTTTCAGCCAGCAAAAACGTAAGGTCTTTTGTTTGTCTATCATATAAATAGTAATGTGCACTATGTTGGTCACCGTGCAAAGCGACAACCCATTTATCATAAGCAAGTGTCCACGAAACCAACTCGATATGAGCGTTAGATTCTTGTGTTGCGATATGCTTAATATCGGAAGCAAATTCTTCATTCAAAAAAATCCAACCTGTTTTTGAATAATTGTATTGTGCCGCAAATGGTACACCAGTTTTAGGCAGGCTACAGACTGTTTCTATATCAGCGTTTGGATGGCAGGCAAGCTCCTTTCTCATCCCCGTTTTCATATTAATTTCAACCAGTGCCCCCGTATCACCTTGTCGGCTATCGATCCAATAAGATTTTTTATCCATAACATTAAGGGGTGCAACAACCATGGCATCTTCACTCTCAAGCGGGGCAATTACAAATGGCACCCACTCATTCCCTTCTTTTTTATCATACACAACATCTCCATTATCTGCATACCGCTTCCCTAAACGCGGCATCAAATCATCATCAAAGATGATGTTGGAGTATCGGTTGTTGTCAAATAATTTTTTCATTTCTCCAGAGGTAATATTTAATAAATATGGATCATGAAATCGTGGATCCCGATTGTTCATCGATATAATAATGTGCTCAGGTTTTTTATAGCTCCCTTTTAAAATCTGGACATGCACACCCTCTTTTTTTGTGATGTTGGCCGCTCTCCCCGTTTTGACATCCACTTTAAACACGTTCCAATTTTCATCCCCATCTTTATCCTGAACATATAAAATATGTGTATTGTCATAGGCCCAGTTATGCGCACAAATACCACGCCCTTTATCAGCAGTAATGGGATGAAAGTATGCTCCATCAATAGCACGCACCCAAATATTTAACACACCATTATGGGGTGCTAAATAGCTGACATATTGCCCATCTGGACTGAGGCGCACTTGAGTATGCTCAGGATCTCCAAAAAGTATATCTCGTGAAATCATTGGAACATCTTGCATGACTATACTCTCCTTGCAGCTAGCTAAAAATAAACAAAAAATTATTAATACGCATTGCATACAGTTCCCCCCGAAAGCGAGGCTACAATATGCAGAAAATCTTGACGTTTAAAAGACGCACCCCCTACTAACACACCATCCACTGAGGGGATGCGAGCTATTATCTCTATGTTGTCGCCATGCACAGATCCGCCATATAAAACGGATGTCTCCGTGGGAATATCGGACTTTAAATATGTAATCATTTGCCCAATTTCGTGCGCATCCGGCAACTGGCCCGTACCGATTGACCAAACCGGTTCATACGCCAGCATAAAGCTTTTTAAATCTTTTGTGCTGCCCATGACTTGTTCTGAGACTATATCGTATACGTTATTCTTTTCCCGTGCCTCAAGGCTTTCTCCGATGCAAATGATGGGTATAAGGCCTGCGCTCAGAGCTCTTTTTCCCTTTTCATGAATCATATCATTAGATTCATGAAAATGTTGTCGACGCTCAGAGTGCCCTAGAATGACATAGCGACACCCGGCCCTGCGCAACATTTCTGCGCTCACCTCTCCTGTGTGTGCTCCATCGTGCCAAGGAGCACAGTTTTGCGCACCCAAAGAAAAAAGAGCTGGAGACATCATAGACAACTCACGCAAAAGAAGCATTGGAGGGCAGACAACAATATCAATTTTTTTGAGGTCATTACAGGATAGAACTTGAAGGTCTTGGGTCATATTTTTGACATACTGCACACCCGTGTTATCTCCATGATTCATCTTCCAATTTGCAACAATGTATCTTTTTCTCATAGCATCCCAGCATGTAATGTGTTATGAATTTAGGCATGTAGTTACTTTGACTGTTATAGCAAAGGCTCAACAAAATGTGAAGGTTTGATTGGCAATGGTTTTTAAAGATTTGCGTGGCAAAGCATCGGATTGGTTTGTAAAAATTCTCTTAAGTTTAATTATTCTCAGTTTTACACTATGGGGTGTTCCAGAGTTTTTGCGCGGCTATGCATCGGGCAGCACGGTCGCAAAAGCAGGGCCCGTAGATATTTCAAAAAGCTACATTCAAGAGCGTATAAAAAATGTTTTAGAGCGCTTTCAAGAGAACGTAACAATAGAAAAAGCTGTTGCACTAGGTTTGCACAAGCATGTCTTGAATAGCATTATTACAGAAATTCTAATTGATCTTGAAATTCAAGACTTAAAGCTTGTATCAAGCGATCAAAGTCTTCTCTTCCAAGCGCAGCACGATGCCACATTCCAAGATGAAAATGGTCGCTTTTCTTCCGAGAAGCTCGAGTCTATTGTGAGAACTGCCGGTCTATCTGAAAAGCAATTTTTAAGCCAGATACGTAGCCGGCTCCTCCAGCAACAGCTTGCTGTTGCTGTAAGCGCCCAAACATATATACCTGCGCAACTTTTGAGCCAAATCATGCATGCCATGCATCAAAAAAGAGATATTGACATTGTGCTGATTTCTTCTAACGATTTTCCCCTTCCCACTACCGCTTCTGACGAAGAACTAAAAGTCTTTTATGATACCCATAAGAAAGAATTTGAAACACCCGAACTGCGGCGCTCCACAATCATCAGCATCACACCAGATGCACTTGTGAGAGATAATGACGTATCTGATCAACAGTTGCGGTATACTTATGAGACAAACAGAGAGTATTTTAGCACACCGGAAACACGTGAGATTTTGGTTGCTTCTTTAAAAGAGGACAAAGAACTGAATGACCTCAAGCAAGCAGTAAAGTCAAAAAAATACGGAAAGCATTTTCAGAACTTTGGCCACGTTCCCCAGGGCGTTCTGAAAGAGGAAATTGACTCCGTTGCTTTTGGTCTCAAACAAGACACTTTATCACAAATAATAGATACATCTGAAGGCAAACGCATTATTCTAATCACAGATATTCGCCCCACAACAGTGGAGCTCTTACAAGCTGTTAGGCCTCAAGTTCTGAAGCGTGCAAAAAGAGATCTGGCACAAGAAAAAATGCTCGCTCTATCTAGTGAAATCGATGACAAGATTTCTAGCGGTTCAATATTAGAAGAGATTGCAAACGAATATGATTTCATGCTAATACGCACTAATGCCATTGATCGTACTGGCCAATCTGCAGAAAGTGAAGGCACTAACAACCTGTCTGAAGATATCTTGAACACAATCTTTTCCCAAGAAGAAAAAGTGGATGGTATATTTCAAGAAACAAACGACGGAACCACGTATTTAGTCCGTGTGGATGAAATTATATCCCCGTCCATCCCAAGTTTTCAGACCATACAAAGCAATGTAGAACAAGCCTATAAGGCCAAAGCACGCCAGGAAGCAGCGTTATACACTGCTCAAAATATTCAGAAAAGCCTCAAATCTGGTGCATCCTCCATACAGACAATAGTGAACATGCACACAGCAGCAACTCAGAAGTCATTCAATAATGTGACACGAGCCGAATTAGCTGAAAAAACACCGCTACCAGGTGCCTTCATCTCTAAAATATATAATGCACCTCCAGGTGAAAGTCTCATTGATGCAAATGATGACACTGCAATTGTAGCTGTGACGCGTTCTATTGCTTCAGAGGAATCAACACATAACGCCAACGATACCGCTGAGATTAGAGCGTTAATTGAAAACACTCTTACCCAAGACCTTGAAAGTTCTTTTGTAAACACTCTCAAGGAAAAGTTTGGAGTGAGCGTTGATGAAGAACGTCTGGAACAACTAGCAGAATAAGATAATTTTTGGGCATCTGCGCTCACATATGCTGTTGCACTACGGGACTTTTTTTATATGACGCAAGCGCAGGCGATGCTGAGGCGACTGAACTGTCTGCATAAACTCTCTGAGTGCCATTGCTGCAATACGCCGCGCAGTTATTTCATCAGGAAGGGATAAGCACGGGTTCTCACACAGCGCTTCTGACAAAAGCATATTCACCTCATCTATATCTACAGGTACTGGAGGGACGGCTGATCCCCTAAAACGATTAATTTGCAAATAGGCCCAGAGGCCATGATGTAGTAATGTTTCTAGGCGCGTAAAATACAGAATATTTTTCTCCTGCTGAGTTGGTGTGCGCCTTAAATATTGCGTTAAAAGATCCTGAATTTGTGTATCTGAAAAATGAAAATGATGCGAGACGCCCGCTAAATCATTGTAAGGATCCGCTGTTACTGAGTCCCCCCAGTCAATAAGCCTCACCTCATGATCCCAGGACAACATAATGTTGCCTTGATTTAAGTCACCATGCACTATAGAACGCGTTCTATATGGCTCTAGTACGGATTCAATTTCATCAAGGTACATTTTGTAGGGCGCTAAATTCTCTTTAAGGGTTGGCCATATTTTTAAAATATCCTTTATGCGTTGCGCTGAACGCTTACCAATCGTATATGGCTCTTTGAACTGATCAATGGGCATAGCATGTATCTTCTTAAGATGCAATGCCACCTGCGCAATGTGCTCAGAAAATAATGTATGCAAAACATCACCCTGAACCCAGTCAGATACCACTATACCCTGCGTTTCTTCTCCCCAGCGCACTATGGGTGATACGCCAATATCCCCTCCCATTTGACTCCGCACCACAGTACGCTTCTTTGCATAAGAGGTTCGAGAAGTAAGTCTCAAGGAAAAATGACGATCTGGATATACCTCTACGTGATAGACTTTATCATTGATATTGTTCGAGACATCCTCGCAATGTATGAGGATCCCATCATTCCCAGCAATTGCATGAAATGCACGGTCAATATACGCCTGCTTAGATTTCGGAAAATTTCTACAGGACGCATCATAATAAAGCGATGCCTGAATTCTGCTACTTAAAAATAATAACGATAGGGCTACTCTCTTCCACACCTTTGAAGCATCCTCCCCCCTTTTTTTTGTTTAAAGTGGATATATGGCTGCTTATCAGAGCGTTCGTTGTATTTCTTTGAGCTCAGAGCACTCAATTAAGTCGCCTACACGAATATCATTGTAGCTTTCGAAGGACATGCCACATTCGTATCCCTCTTTTGCTTCTTTTACTTCATCCTTAAAGCGCTTCAATGTTTTGAGCCTTCCTTCATGTATCACAAGATTATCACGAAGTAATCGTACTTTAGAGCCACGTTTTACAATACCACGTTTTACAGAACAACCCGCAATATTCCCAATTTTTGAGACTTTGAACACTTCTCTAATTTCAGCAATGCCAAGAAATTCTTCTTGCTCAATGGGAGATAAAAGGCCACTCATCAATGCTTTCATATCATTCATGACATCGTAAATCACAGTATAGTAGCGTATCTCGACGCCACCTTTATCTGCTGATTCACGCGCCTGCATATTAGCCCGCACATTGAATCCTATGATCAAAGCGCTGGCGGCAGAGGCAAGAGAAATATCTGCTTCGCTAATCGCTCCAACGCCCGTAAAGATGGATTTTACTTGCACTTCATCAGTGCCCAATTGTTTCAAACTAGATACAATTGCTTCCGAAGATCCTTGAACATCTGCTTTAACCACTACATTCAATACTTTTTTATCTCTACCTTCTGACTCTCTAAAGAGATTCTCCATCTTGTTTTTACTTTGAATTGCAGCAAGTTTCTCACGACGCTTCCTATCACGAAACTCCGCTACTTCACGTGCCCGGGATTCTTCACCCACAACAGAAAAGACATCTCCAGCGTCTGGAGCAGCATTGAACCCGACAATTTCAATGGGTGTTGCAGGTGTGACAGCACGAAGCGACTCCCCTCGGTCGTTAATAAGTGCGCGCACACGACCCCACTGGGCGCCAGCAACAAAAATATCACCGACGCGTAGAGTGCCCTTTTGAACTAAAACAGTTGCAACCGCTCCACGACCTTTTTCAAGTTTTGCTTCAACCACACTGCCTACAACCACACCCGACTCTGGCGCCTCAAGATCCATTATTTCCGCTTGGAGCAAAATTGCCTCTTCCAGTTTATCGATATTTTTCTTTTTCATCGCTGATACTTCTATGGTCAAAATATCGCCACCCATTTCTTCTACAATGAGCTCATGCTGCAAGAGGTCTTGGCGTACGCGATTTGGGTCTGCCTCTGGTTTATCCATTTTATTGATCGCCACAATAATCGGTACCCCTGCTACCTTTGCATGACTAATCGCTTCTACCGTTTGATCTTTAATTCCATCATCTGCAGCAATAACCAGCACAACAATATCCGTTGCATTCGCACCACGCGCCCGCATTTCTGTAAATGCGGCATGCCCTGGAGTATCAATAAAAGTTATTTTTTTTCCATTTTTTGTTGTCACTTGATATGCGCCAATATGCTGTGTAATACCGCCTGACTCACCTTTCACAACATCAGAGGAGCGTATCACATCTAGAAGGGACGTCTTTCCATGATCGACATGCCCCATTACTGTGACGACAGGAGGTCTGGGGAATGCTTTTACATCTGCCATCTCAGAGCGGTCTAAAAGATCTTTTTCTACATCTTCATCGGAGACGCGTCGCACCGTGTGGCCCAACTCCTCCACTACAAGCTGTGCTGTATCTGCATCAATAGTTTGCGTGATCGTTACCATAACCCCTGATTGCATTAAGGCTTTTACGACAGTCCCAGAAGGCTCCGACATACGGTTAGAGAGCTCTTGAACCGTAATGACCTCAGGTAAAGTCACTTCTCTATAAACCTTCTTAGGCGAATCAGGAGGAGCCATTATACTCTTTTCTTTTTCCTTTGCACGCCTTAAGGAGGCCATGCTTCGCATACGCACATCATCGGGATCCTTAAGCGCTTGCGTTACCGTCATTTTACGTTCACGCCTACTGCCCGCCTCAGAACGCACAACGACACGCTTTTCTTCTCGACGTTTTTTAGAGGAAGAAGTCTCGTTTCCGTCACGCTTTTCATAGGCAGGTTTATTGTAATCGCGCCCATGTTTTGTTTCTTCTTTTGTCGCAACAGGTGCCTTGCTCGGATCTAGAAGATCTTCTCTCGTTGCGCTCTTGCCATCAATTTCTACAGTAGGAGCATCTTGAGCGTGTAACTGACATTCTTGCTCTCCTTTGTCAGTCACTAACTCTGCTTCAAGCACTTGTTGACGCATTTTAGCAGCACGTCGAGATGCTGCTTCAGCTTCCCGCTCTTGACGTTCTATCGCGCGGCGTTCTTCTTCTGGCGCACGCTCCATCGCACCCGCAAGCGCTTTAAGGCGCGCCTCGCGTTCCTGAGGGGTTAAGTGTGACAGTGGATCAGAAAGTGAGGCCACTTTTCTTTCGGCCGGCACGTCGGTTATTAAAGGCATATTTTCTAGAACGGCTGGCTTGCCATCATGCCTATTAGTAGACGTCTCTTCAGCAGGTAGAATGGGTTTAGGTTTTGCACCCGGCGGGCGTCTTTTTACTTCGATTACAACTGTCTTACCTGAAGATCTCCCTTTATCAACAGTAGATGATTTTCCTGAAACAATATCCTTTAACTCTATTTTTTTTGACAGCGTTAGTGGTTTTTTTGTGCTCTTTGTATTTGTGTCGTCCATCATATAACACCACCATCTATCTTTCTACGCATTATCTTTATTAAACCAGTGGGCACGTGCATCCATAATGATCTTGTTTGCCGCATCCAAAGTCATTGCATCACTCCCCAAAATTTCCTGCAATTCGTCACCTGCCAAGTCTGCAAGATCATCAAGGGTCTGTACGCCCTCCTCAGAAACTGCTACCTTTTGTGCATCCGACAATCCAGAAAAATCCAATAGTGTTTTATCTAGCTGTAATGCATCGAGCGCAGCCTTATCATTGGCTGCACGGTGCGCAATATAATCCCGTGCGCGCTGCTGTAACTCTGAGGCCAGCTCTTCATCAAAGCCTTCAATGTCCAATAATTCTCCGGCTTCTGAATCTGCAACTTCCTCTGGTGAAGAAAAGCCTTCGGCAATTAACAAGTGTGCAATCACTTCATCAACATCTAAGCTATCAATAAAGATCTTTGATTTTTTTTTAAATTCTTCAGTACGCCGACTTGACTCTATTTCTTCCGATACAATACTCACAGTCAGACCCGATAAGAGGCCTGCAAGTCGTACATTTTGTCCTCGACGTCCAATTGCCAAAGAAAACTGATCCTCTGGTACAATCACCTCAACCTTACCTAGCTCTTCATCATATACAACTTTTGTAATTTCAGCAGGAGCCAAGGCATTAACAACTAAAGCAGGCATGTCGTCTGACCATAGAATAATATCTACCTTTTCACCTTGCAGTTCATTAACAACTGCTTGAACACGGCTACCACGAATACCTACACAGGACCCCACGGGGTCAATGCTGTTGTCTCGTGACCTCACCGCAATCTTTGCACGACTCCCTGGATCGCGAGCAACCGCAACCACTTGAATGACCCCGTCATATATTTCCGGCACTTCTTGCTTAAATAAATTTGCCATGAACTGCGGATGAGCGCGAGACAGCAAAACCTGTGGGCCACGTGTTTCCGGGTCCACATCCATAACATAGGCACGCACACGATCTCCAACACGCAGATTTTCCCTAGGGATCATTTCATCGCGCTTAATTACCGCCTCCGTGCGGTTAATGTCAATCACACAATGGCCAAACTCAACACGCTTTACAACACCACTGACAATGTCGCTTATGCGATCCTTAAACTCATGGTATTGTCGTTCACGCTCCGCTTCACGCACGCGCTGGGAAATAATTTGACGCGCTGTCTGTGCGGCCATGCGTCCAAAGTCTATGGGCGGCAAGGGGTCAACCAAATGCTGGCCAATATCAAGCGTTGCGTCTATTTTCTGGGCCTCTGCAAGACCTACCTGTACCAACGGATCCTCAACGCTATCAACAACCTCACGGTAACGAAAAAGGGAGATACTGCCAGTCTGACGATCAATAGTTGCACGGATCTCATTATCTTGGCCATATTTTGCCCGGCCAATTTTCCCCATAGCCTCTTCCATTGCTCCCAAAACATGCTCTTTTTCAATATTTTTCTCACGTGCCACAACATCTGCTATTTGCAAAATATCACTTATCGTCATCAATTACTAACCTCATCAAAATGACCTATACTCTCTTAAAAAATTTATCTAATACTATAGCTAAACAAAAAGGTGGACGCCCAAACGAACCACCTTTCAAGATCTTTAGGCTTGTCATTCTTCAATGCATTATAAGGGATTTCTTCAGATGCGCAAGAGTTTTGTAAAGTGTCAGCAAAGATTCTCAAATGCGGACATTAGACTCAAAACCACCAAGCTACAGGAAAATATTAAGCATCATATTCTTCTTCTATTACCGCACCGCAGAGCGTGTCAACACATAATAGCAGACTATATTAATAGAGTATAGCGCCTCCCATTTGTGTATCAACACACTCTCTTTTGTCAAAAATTAGCACTCTCCTGCCGTAGCGTTAACTCTCACTCCTGCACCAAACGCGCCCCCTATAATAATCAATATTCAGTGGATTGTATTGTGGCTGACTATGGATCCTTGTTTCATTTGCGTTACGTAAGTATAGATGGATACGACTCGCCTGTGTCACAGTATCAACACAGCAGTCCCTTTGAAGCGCATCGATCTTCGTGATCATAGAGAGCTGTGTTACACCTCATCAAAATAACGCTTACCTTTCGGTGCATTCTCTGGGCTATTCAAGGCTATATAATTTTTGATCCCCACCATCTCTTTCATCAAGCGCATATTGCGTGTTGTGTACTGCTACGGTTCTGTCCAGAATATTTTCCCCTTGCTATATCGCAATCGATGGGATAATATTTTTCAACCTTGACAGCTCGCCTTGATTGAACTTCATAATAGGAACGCGGGTGAGGTACATGTTCAGCAAACACAAAACTACTCTCTATGTGCTGCATCAACCTGCGCAGGTTCTACGGCACGCAGAACACGATTTATGAAGCTATGAAGAGGAAGCTATGAAGAAAGAGATCGTCCTCAGGCGTGGCCTCAGACCGCCCATTTCATGATGACATATTCGTGTCCTGTATCCGAGATTACCTTGCACAACTTCAGGTTTTTCCCTTTCATTCAGAAGACGTGATGCACCCTCTGTGTTGTGCAATTTTTCTGCAATAAGAATTGTGCATTCCCTCACGAAACTTATGACTCTATACGTGTTGTACATTTTGATATGCTCACTGAATCATCTCACCCATATAACCACACTAGAACACCCCTGTTATTGGCTGATTCTTGCAGAATACACCCTATCATTCCCATAATGATTCAAGCACACAAGAGAAAAACAGGTAAAGCGATTAAGGCACAAAAAATATTATATTATGGCACTTTAATGCTAAATATCTTTCTAGATATATCCTGTGCAAACAATGATGCCACGCACTCAGAGGTGGCAAAAGAAGACAAGAGCTTTATTATTTGAAAAATAGCAGTAAATACTAGCTTCCTATCCTCAACGCACTCCAGAAAATTTTGAGAGTGCGCTACAATCTATCCTACAATAAATAGAGTATTGGTGCTGTATGACAATTATGAAAAACGGAGGGTGCATTATTATTGTCACCTTTCAACTGCATGTATTAGAAGGGGAGGAGCAATATAGGACAGCACAGAGTGCCGTATAAAAAAAACATATTGAAACATAGTAGAACATTTTGACTTAACGCCCTCTTTGTGGGAGAATGATACAATATATTTAATACACGCTATTTACTCAAGGAGTGCGCAAGTAGTGATCAAGAAAGCCGTCACATACACGTCCTATTTGTATGACTGGCTTAACAATTATGGTGCAACATTTGTGGAACTTTACTGTCGTGTGTATGTTGCATTAATTTTCTGGAAGTCTGGATCTCTTGCCCTTCAGGACGTGGAGGCTACTCTCTACCTCTACCAATATGAATTTCACGTCCCCTATTTGCACCATACAGTTGCAGCTATTTTAGGGATTAGCATCGAGATTGTAGCAAGCGTCTTACTTGCGGCTGGCCTTGCTGGTCGCCTCGCCGCCTTATCTCTATTTATTTCTTCTGTTATTATCCAAATTAGCGACCAAGCTATGGAAGCTCACATGCTACAAATGCTCGTTTTAGCATTGATTATAGTGCGAGGGCCAGGAAAATTTTCAATAGACTATTTTCTTCAAAAACGTTTCTTTCAAAACAACAGCTCAAACTTTAATTAACTCACTTTTCGTCTGGAACATGTCTTCTGCACCCCAAAGACAGCATATTTCGTTCAGAGAAACCTGTTGCATTGCACTCGCTTTCTTCATAAGTACGGGGGAGTTTACGCGCAGTACACGCTACCCCCCCACTACCCTCCTCAAAGACAAACCACTCTTCCTCCTGTTAAATGTTTAGGCGTCCATCGCACAAGTCTGAGAGACTTTTCCCTTTGTGGTCGACGGCATTCAGAAGGGAGCGATTACCGCGTTGAAGGCAATATGATATATGCGGATAAGATGGCATTCTGTGCATAATGAGCACAAATAGATTTGTGCTTTTTCATAGCGCTTAGATGCTGCTCATACCTAGGCTCAATAATATTTGCAACACACCTAGAAGCCCGCCCTATGCTCTCAGGGCGCGCGCTAACAAAAGTTAGATATGGTGCTCTACCGATCAAAAAAGAAAATGTAATATGAGTTAAGTTTTAAAAAATGCGACCTCAAAGAACGATCGAAGATCAATCACTGTTTGTGAGAGCGCTTATTTGTGTCGGAAAGTAATGCGGCCCTTGGTCAGATCATATGGCGTCATTTCAACGGTCACCCTATCACCCGCCAAAACACGAATACGGTTCTTGCGCATCCGTCCAGAAGAGTGTGCTATAACCTCGTGCCCATTTTCTAACTCCACACGAAATGTCGCATTTGGAAGAAGCTCCAAAACGATACCCTCAAATTCGATCAAATCTTCTTTTGCCATATTATTGTGCTGTCCTGTAAAAACTTTATACCAATCTCATACCATGATAGTATGCAATAATACAATCCCTAATCTGAAAATGGAATTTCCTGCACGATATGCACAGAAACGGTGGGTTTTTTTCCAAGATAAGAGCGACACATCCGCCTAATTAAACGCTCAACTTCGTCACGCACATGCTCTACATCTTCCTCTATAGGGGAAGTACCTTTAACAAATTCTGAAATGCAAAGTGCCATGGTTTCTTTTATGTTATCCAAATTAACCAGCCCAATCATCGACACATCAGGTTTCTGATTCAATCCCCAATCACTATCCAAAAATAGGGTTACAAATATCGCACCCTGATAGGATAGTTTTGCGCGCTCTTTCAATGCACTATGATCCCAACGCACAACAGCATCTCCATCTAACGCAAGCCGGCCGCTCGGCACTTCATCCACAATGCCTGGAACGCTGGGGGCGAGTTGAATTAACGTGCCATTTTCAGGAATAATAACATTTTTCACACCTGCTTTTCGGGCAATTTTCCCCTGTTGCACCATATGCCGCAGCTCTCCATGAACAGGGATTGAGGTTTTAGGCTGAATCCACTCATACATTTGCAATAATTCTGCTGCCGATGGGTGACCCGATACATGAATATCATAATGATGTTGGGTAATCAGCGTTGCACCCAAACGAGTAAGTTTATTTTTCAGCAGGCCAATGCGTTTTTCATTACCAGGAATAACACGCGAGGAGAAGATAACAACATCTCCTTCCCGCAAAAAGACATCTGGGTGCGACCCTTCAGCAATGCGCCAAAGAGCCGCACGGCCCTCGCCTTGACTTCCCGTACAAATCACGCATATATTCTTTGGCGCAGAATCATGCACACGCTTTAATGGAATGAAATCAGGCAAATCCTGCAAATAGCCGCACTGCTGTGCTGCATCCACCATGCGGCCAAATGAGCGCCCAGCAAGAGCAACTTTTCGCCCAGCAGAGGCCGCAAGCTTTGCAATGCTTTGCATTCGCGCTACGTTAGAAGCAAAACATGTAACAACAACCATGCCCTCTGAATGGTCAGCTAAAGCCCTTTTAATCCCATCATAAGCATCTTTCTCAGATCCTGTATTTGTAGTCTCAAACGCATTAGTCGAGTCACAAACCATCGCCAATACATCATTACCGGCGCCTAGAGCTTTCAGTTTTGCTTCATCCGTCGGTTCTCCAAGCATGGGCTCTGGATCTAGTTTCCAGTCACCTGTGTGAAACACCTGTCCCAATGGGGTTTTGATGAAAACGCCATTGGGCTCAGGAATAGAGTGTGTGAGCCGCACCATGTCAATTTCAAATGGTCCTATCGTTGCAGACCCATTGACAGATATTTCATGAATCTCTACCTCACCAAGCAACCCTACTTCTTCAAGTTTGGCACGCAATATAATCGCTGTGAATGGTGTCGTATAAATAGGACACTTCAATTGTGGCCACAAATAGGGCACTGCACCGATGTGATCTTCATGCGCATGTGTCAGTAAAATCCCACATAACTTCTCGCGGCGTTGAACGATAAATTGGGGATTCGGCATCAGTATATCGACACCAAGTGTGTCATTAAAGGTCACCCCAAGATCAACCATGAGCCACTGATCTTTATAGGCATAAAGATTGAGATTCATTCCAATCTCGCCAGATCCGCCAAGCGGAAGGAAATAAAAGTTCTTATATTCTTCGGACATTATTGTGTGTACTTCTTTGCACGTGAGAGATAACGGCGTTCATTCTATGCACAACTGACATCTCTTGTAAAGTTAAATTAGGGTCACACTCATTTTCTCCATCAAGATGTGGTGAAATTGGACGCTCTATTCCTCAGAATCACAAAAGAGAAACTCGTTTCCACTCTCTAAATTCGCTGCATAATGTTATGTAGCAGATATAGAGCCAACATACATCCCCCGCTGGACAACGCTCATTCGGCCCTTTCTCACTCAATCATTCTGCACAATCATGCACATAGGACATACAAGGCTGGTCATATGATGCGGATCACAATGTGTGCCTCTAAACATTTGCAGAGCACATAAAATAACAAATCTCATACCACGCAATGGTATGGATAGGCCACTCCTTTCATTACACGTCGAGACATTTTGCAACATAACCTTATAACTTACCTAATTTCTTCTGGGGTATATTGGGTTATTAATTATGACTTCGTGCTCTTAGATGCAAACCTCTCCCACTCACGATTACAAGCAACCGATGAAAGCCCTACAACACAATTAGGAAAGAATAGAGAGATCATTAAGAGAACGCCACAGACCATGTATGCATACACCTTCAATATCTTTGATAGACTTGTATGTGCATGATGACTAAAGGCGGCAGTGCAAAGTATCGATGTATCTGGAGTATGCACTGTGTATCTGTTGCGCGATTCCATACACATACGGAATGAATACCGTTTTGATCATTCAAATACACGTATTCGACCCATATAAATGGCGTATATCATGCATACACATCACCAGTAGAAATTTTTTCTACTTTCCCTGCACACACTAAACACAATGCGCCTGATGTATCGATGCCATCAAAAATTCCCTCACGTTGCGCATGTGGCAAGTTAACCTTAATAGGAGTGCCCAAAAATGCCGCGTCTTTCAGCCACGCATTTCGAATAGGCTGAAAACCGTTTTTTCTCCACATATTGAAATGCTCGGTAAAAATTTCTAATAATTTCTCAAGGCAGGCTGTGTTTGTCATCAGCAGATTTTCAGCTTCAAAAATCGATGTAGTGGCATAATTCGTTTCAATATTGGGCCCATGACGCAAGTTTACTCCCACACCTATTTTAAGATAAGGGTGATTGCCTGCATAATCTACCTCAAGCAAAATACCCCCTATTTTCTTATAGCCCAGCAGGATATCATTAGGCCATTTGTAAGCAATTTCTAGAGTAGGAGAAAAAGATTGCAACATATCCTTGAGTGTGATCGCCATCACAAAGCTGAGCTGTGCTATCATGGACATAGGTTGATCCACCCAAATGACAAGTGTTGTAAAAAAGTTTCCTTCACGAGAGCACCATTTATTTTCTCGACGTCCACGCCCTTTTGTTTGTAGATCTGCTAGGATAGCACATGGCACAGCATTCGTATTTTTTGCTACCTGCAACGATGCCTCGTCCATTGTGCTTCCTACAACATTTAGATGAACAATATAAAAACCATGATGCATATATGTTATCAAACGGCACCTATGCTAAAATAGACAGTGACGCAACTGCTCTGCCAAAAGATAGCTCAAACATTTTTTGATACCACCCAAATGTTAACATGAGCACAAGAAATATTATGCATGTACAAGGCTTAACGTTAACAAACGTACTCGACTCTTCTTCATAAAAATACATCTCCTTCACAAGACGTAAGCAATAAAATGCAGAAATAACGCTCATCAGAACAGCAAATACTGCTAACCAAATCAGTCCGACATTCACAGCGACCATCAGCACATACAACTTGCCAAAGAAGCCGGCCATCGGTGGTATACCGACCATGGAAAAAAGTGCAGCGACAATAACAAGTCCTGCAAGAGGATGTGTATGCCCTAACCCCTTGAAGTCGCTAAGATCTGCAGCCTCACAGACACGTGGAGCCATCTGAGACAACACCCATACCAGTGGTATCATTGTCACAATGTACGCCGCCACATAGAGCAATACGGTTACAATATTGTACAGGCCCCCTAAAAAACCGATTAGCATAAAGCCAGTATGTCCAATACCGCTGTATGCGAGCAAACGACGCATGTTTGTTTGCCACAAAGCTCCAAACGCGCCTACTGCAAGCGAAATAACGATTGTCGCCATTAAAATCATAGTCCACATGTGTTCAAGGTTAGAAAACGGTCCATACAGTATACGTGCGAGCAAGCCCAGGGATGAAATTTTAGGCGCTAGGGCCATGACGCCAACCTGTACAGCGGAAGACCCCGCATACACATCTGGTGACCACATATGAAAAGGTGCTGCTGATAATTTGAACAATAGGCTACCCACGATAAAAATTAATCCAAGTACCAAACTGTTTTCAAACACACCTTCATGAAGTGAAGCATGATAAATATCCGAAAAGTTGATTGCATTTGTAGCACCATAGACCAAAGCAGCGCCATACAAGAGAAACCCAGAGGCGATTGCCCCTAAAATAAAATACTTTGTTGCAGCTTCACTCGCTGCACTCATTGTGCGGCGCATACCAATCATTGCATAGAGTGGTAACGTTTGTAGCTCAATACCAACATACATTGTCAGCAGATTGTTGGCTGAAACCATCACTAACATACCTAAAACAGAAAAAGCCAATAGGGCGTAGTACTCAAAATCAACAATATCAGCCCGCATACGCTGAAATCCATTCAAGAAAAACCATGGGGCAATTGAAACGAGTACAAGCAATGTAAGAGCACTTGCGAAAGCATCTTTATTATACAAATGAGATTTTATGGTACCAATATGATTAAGAGGAAAAGGCTCAAGCAACAATATAAGGCAGAGAAAAAATAATATACCTGATTGAACAATCAATCCTTTAAGTAAAGCCTCTTTATCATTGTAAAACACACCGCCCATCAGTACTGAAATCGCATAAACGAGCACTAATAGTTCTGGTGCAAATGCCAGGGCGTGCTGCAGATAACACATCATCCTGGACCTCCAGGACCCATTTTTATTGCAACATTTTGTATGAGTTGCTCTGTATATACTTCCATAATATTCATAAAAGGCGCAGGATACACACCCATCCAAACAATGCAACAGATCAATGGAACAACAGTCCCAATCTCTCTAGCGCTCATATCTTGCAGCTCTTCAACAGACCGGGATTTGAAGGGCCCAAATACAACACGCCCATAAAGAGATAGTGCATAGACCGTTCCGAATATTATGCCCATTGCAACCCCCCCCGCAACCCAAAAGTTTACAGAAATTGCGCCAAAAATAACAAGGACTTCGCCAACAAATCCGCTGGTACTCGGAACACCAATTGTGGCCAATATAACGATAAAAAAAATTACTGCATATTTGGGCATAACATTTACCACCCCTCCATAATCTTTAATTTCTCGTGTATGCATACGATCAGAAAGAACGCCCACACATAAAAAGAGTGCGCCAGAAACAATGCCATGGCTCAGCATCTGATACATAGCTCCATTTATGCCATCAGCCGTTAGTGTAAAGATTCCGACCGTTACAATCCCCATATGAGCGACTGAAGAATAGGCCAGCAGTTTTTTCATATCTTTTTGAACAGCGGCCACTAAAGAGGTGTATATAACAGCAGTAATGCTTAAAAAAAACACTATAGCCGCAAACTTTGTGGATGCCTCTGGGAACCAAGATACTGAAAAGCGAAGCAGTCCATACCCCCCCATTTTTAACAGAACCCCCGCTAGAATAACAGATGCAGCTGTTGGCGCCTGTACATGCGCATCTGGCAACCAGGTATGCACAGGCCACATAGGAATTTTAACAGAAAATGCAGCAAAAAATGCCCACCATAGCCATATTTGAGCCTGAGAAGAAAAAGTGACTGTATTGAGATATTGCATGTCAGCACTGCCCGTTTTGCTAAAGATGTATAGGATCCCTACCAGCATCACAATAGATCCAAAAAGTGTGTAAAGAAAAAACTTTAGAGCCGCATAAATACGATCATTCCCCCCCCAAATACCAATGAGCAAAAACATGGGTATCAATACAGCTTCAAAGAATACATAAAAAAGCACAAGGTTGACAGATAAAAAGGCCCCAATAATAAATGTTTCAAGTAGTAAAAATGCGCTCATATATAATTTAACGTTTTTCTCTATGCACCAACTTGCCAAAATGCAAGCAGGCATTAAAAACGTTGAAAGTAAAATCAGGAGCAAAGAAAGCCCATCAACACCAAGGTGATAAACAATACCAAAATCTGGCAACCATTCGTGATATTCCACAAACTGATATTCTGCCCTTAAAAGCGAAAAATCAAACCACAATATCAAAGAAATACAAAATGTAAGAACCGTTGTAAGTAGCGTCACCTGACGTACATTTTGATCTTGATTTTTGCCTGCAGGAATCAGCGCCAGTAGAAATGCGCCCGCCATAGGCAATAAAATGAGTATGGATAAAAGGGGCAGTTCCTTTACCATTGAATTTCCTGAAGCAATAAAACCCATATTACAAATACCGTCACCCCCAGCAAAAGAACAAACGCATACTGGTACACACGACCGGTTTGAAAGAGACGCACCTTATGGCCAATCCACCCCACACAAGATGCCACACCATTTGGCCCAAAGCGATCGAGCACCCCTTGATCTACTTGCCTTTCAAAAAACACGCCTAAGGCTATTGCTGGAGCCACAAAAAATTTGCGATACAGTGCATCAAAAAACCATTGATGATACAAAAATGCATAGACACTCTTGAACATCTGCGCAACACGTTGTGGCCATTTTGGAAAACGCCAATAACTTGCAAAAGCAAGAGCGGTGCCCAGCACCATCACACATATAGGCACAGCAGGCACCCAACCCGTTTCCTGAGCCATTTCAATCTCAATCAGCATTTTTTTAATGCCTAGAGTCGCTCCCCAAAAATCGTGTTGATGTAGGAAATATGTCACTCCCATGCTCCCCAGAAAAACACTTGCACAACCTAAAAAACACAAAGGCAGCATTGCGAATAGATTTGCCTCATGAATATCTTGAAATACAATGTGCGGCACTCGCGTTTTACCATAAAAGATCAAAATCATTAGACGCCATGTATACAGTGCGGTGAAGAAAACCCCCAGAACTCCTAACCAAAACATCCATACACTGAGCGAAAGAGGGTTCCCCCAAACAGCCGCCAGAATTGCCTCCTTCGAATAGGCGCCTGAAAAAAATGGCACACCAGTTAGTGATAAACTTGCTAGTACCATTAGCACATGCGTTAATGGTAATTTGGTGCGCAAACCGCCCATTTTTTGGATATTATGCTCTCCTGTAGTGGCGTTAATAATTACGCCAGCCCCCAGAAAAAACAGGCTTTTAAAACAAGCATGGGTTGTTAGATGAAACAAGGAAGCCGCATAAGCAGAAGCGCCAACACCCATAAACATAAGACCTAATTGGCTACATGTTGAATAGGCAATAACCCGCTTTATGTCATTTTGTGTAATCGCCGCAGTCCCCGCAAAAAACGCTGTCACAGCGCCAATGGCCAGCATCGCAGTAGATGTCACATCGCTCACTGAAAAAACAGAGGATAAGCGCACAACAAGAAAAACTCCCGCGGTCACCATGGTTGCAGAATGAATTAATGCGGAGACAGGGGTGGGCCCTTCCATGGCATCAGGGAGCCACACATGCAGACCGATTTGTGCGGATTTTCCCATACAGCCCGCAAACCACAAGAATGTAATAAGTGTGATCACAGAAATAGATGTCCCGCCTAAATCATACATATCTGTCTTAGCCAATGGTGCTTTCGCAATAATATCATCATAAACAACGCTACCACAAATGTGGTATGTCAGTGCAATACCTAAAATCAAGGCAAAATCCCCAAATCTATTCACAATCAAGGCCTTAAAAGACGCAGAATTAGCAAGTGGTTTATGATGCCAAAATCCGATGAGCAGATAAGAGACAAGCCCTACTCCCTCCCAACCAACAAATAGTTGCAGCAGATCATTGGCTGTCACCAGAAGCAGCATAAAGAATGTGAAAAGGCTGATATAGGCAACAAAACGCACACAGCCTCTGTCTTTCTTCATGTAATCCATAGCGTAAATATGTACAAGGAGAGAAATAGTATTGATTACGCACAACATAACGGCTACAATCGCATCTATTTTAATGGACCAGTATAATTGCATAGACTTCATGGTAATCCATGGCAGCAGTCTCATTACCCCCTCAAAGCCACATGTCGTTGTAATATGCAACAGATAAAAGCTAAGTACAACACTCAAACAAAGAGTTAATATGGCGATTAAATACGAAAATTTCCAGGACATAAAGCGCCCAAAAGCACCAGATACTCCGGCACTCATTAGCGGCAGAAAAAGAGCCCAAAGCGCTTCTGTCATCCACTTAATTCCCTCATCTCATCCATATCAATACGACCACGTTGCCGGAAACAGATCACAAGGATCGCCAGGCCAATTGCTGCTTCTGCGGATGAAACTGCTAAAACAAAAAACGTGAATATCTCCCCAGTCACACCGCCATAAAACCTAGAGAAAGCAACAAATGTAATGTTTGTTGCCAAAAACATAAGCTCGATCGACATGAGCATTACAATGATATTGCTACGGTTGAGAAGAATGCCTAATACACCTAAGCCAAAAACCAAACCACCTAAAGTCAAAAAATGTAGGAGTGTTACCATCATATGTCGACACCGTGCCCTGTTACCGGCTTCACAAGTTTGACAGTTTCTCCTGCGCTTCGAGCAATTTGCTTAGAGATTTTCTGATGACGCACACCTGGCCTATAGCGCAACGTTAAAACAATTGCAGAGACCATAGCAATAAGAAGAAGAACTCCCGTCAATTGAAAGATGTAGCAATAATCAGTATAAAGAATTTCTCCAATTTCATGTGCATTTGATACACGATCTGCGCTAATAGGAAAATAAAAAAGTCCATGAGAAGGGTGTTCGCATGTGCAGATAAGTAAAAAAACCACTTCCACTATAAATATGCCGCCCAACAATATGGACACTGGCCAGTACGGCACAAAACGATCCTTCGTCAACATCTCTTTGCTACCTAACATCATTACCACAAAAAGAAATAGAATCGCCACAGCACCCACATGCACAATCACTATAATCATGGCCACAAGCTCTGCGCCAATAAGGATAAAGAGAGCCGCCGTATTCAAGAAGGAAAAAATAAGATACAAAACAGCATACACCGGATTTTTGACTGAAATAACCATGGCGCTTGACACTAAAAGCAATACCGAAAATATGTAAAACATAAAATCACTAAAAACGATTGTCATAACATTTACCTACTGCCTACAAGGTGTATCCGCACGCATATTTTGGGCAATCTCTGCCTCCCACCTATCTCCATTATCCAGTAATTTCTGCTTATTATAGATAAGTTCCATCTTATCCTCAGCGGAAAATTCATAATTCGGCCCTTCCACAATCGCATCAACAGGGCATGCTTCTTGGCACATCCCACAGTAAATGCATTTCACCATATCAATGTCGTATCGTGTCGCCCTCCTGCTTCCATCGTCCCGGGGAGCGGATTCAATAGTAATCGCTTGTGCTGGGCATGCTGCTTCACATAATTTACATGCAATGCACCGCTCTTCTCCATTAGGATAACGCCTCAACGCATGCTCCCCACGAAACCTCGGGCTTATGTACGCTTTCTCAAAAGGATAGTTAATTGTGACCTTGCGCTTAAACATATATTTCAACGTAAGCCACATCCCGCCCAACAGTTCCCACATTATAAAAGTTTTTAATACATGGATGCAGCGCTTCATCGAGACACCTGTGGTAGTAAATCAAACGCTAATAAAAAGCCCGCTGTAAGCACAACCCACAATAAAGAAAAGGGTAAAAAAACCTTCCAACTCAAGCGCATTAGCTGATCGTAGCGATATCGCGGAAATGTTGCCCGGACCCACAGAAAAACGAATAGGATACAAGACATCTTACTTGCAAACCACACCAGCTCAGGAATACAATCAAATCCAGACCATGCAAACGGTGGAAGCCATCCCCCGAGAAATAGAATTGTCGCCATAGCAGACATAAAAATCATGTTGGCATATTCGCCTAAGAAAAAAAAAGCAAACGTCATCGCTGAATACTCCACATTATAACCCGCAACCAATTCAGCCTCTGCTTCCGGAAGATCAAACGGTGCTCTATTAGTTTCTGCCAAGATCGCGATCACAAAAATTCCAAACATAGGTAAAAGAGGAAAGCAAAACCAAATAGATTGTTGTGCCATCACAATGTCTGTTAAGTTCAATGACCCAACACAAAGCAACACGGTTACAATGACAAACCCAATAGACACCTCATAAGAAATCATTTGAGCGACAGAACGAATTGCCCCTAAAAAAGCATACCTTGAATTACTCGCCCATCCTGCCATGACAATGCCATAAACACTCACAGACGATACGGCTAATAAATACAAAATACCTACATTAATATTAGCAAAAACCATATTAGGGCCAATAGGGATCACGGCCCACACCACTAAGCTTAGGGTGAATGTAAACATGGGTGCGAGCACAAAAACAACTTTGCGGGCCATGGTGGGGAGAATCGTTTCTTTGAAAAAAAGTTTGAGTCCGTCTGCCAGGGGTTGTAGAACACCAAATGGGCCCACTACATTGGGACCCTTCCTCAACTGCATGGCCCCAATGACCTTACGTTCAAAATATGTCAGATACGCTACACATACAAGTAATGCAACAATAAAAACAACGATCTTAAGCGCTAGGATAATTGTTGATAAAGCGTAGGGCCATATATTCCAAAAGAGTGATTCCATCAGCCATGCCCTCCTGCTGCTTTAGACGTCACATTGCGTTTTTCTCGTGCTTGAAAACATTTTGCCATCGTCTCAGACTGACGACTAATCACATCAGCCATATAAAAATTTTGTACTGGAAGTGTGATTTTTCCCTGCATTACCTTTTCTTTGCGTGACTCTTTATTCCATGCATTCTTTCTAAGCGCATCGCTTGAAAACACAGGATTGATTGCCCGCATACGAAGGCGTACACCCTCAAAATCTCTATAAGGCAGTTGTTGGCCAAGATGTGCTGAGAGCATCAACAAAAGGTCAACATCATCTTTTGCCATTCCAATAGGGAAGGTCGCTCGACACGTCCGCTGCACACGCCCTTCTGTGTTAACAAATGTTGCATTCTTTTCTGTATACGCAGCACCCGGCAAAATAACATCCGCAACAGACGCGCCTTCTGCACCCGTGTGTCCATGATAAATAACAAATGCATTACGTAAAATATGCTCCTCTACATTGTCAGCGCCATAAAGATAGACAATCTTTAGTGTCTTTTTAGACACAACAGGGGTGTTGCCAGATACAAAGCCAATGTCCAACGCCCCCACACGTGCAGCTTCTGTATGGAGCACATTAAACCCATTCCAATCTTTGGACATCATGCCATATTTCTCTGCAATACGTTTGGTCGTCGCATGTATAGAAGGCCCGTCATTGCTCATCAGAGCTCCTGTACCCAAAATAATCATGGGTTTTTTAACACTTTGTAAGACAGTAGAAAATTCATGGGTGCCCGATTCTATAGCATTAAGTAACTTAAGATCGTCGCCGATATGCGTATAGGGATACGTCAGATCAATCTCTGGTCCCACCACAGCTACTTCAAAAGGCGATTGTAAATATCGTTTGCGCAATCGTACATTGATCGCACTCGCTTCATAACGAGGGTCCGAGCCAATAATCAAACAAGCATCCGCTGATTCAATACCAGCAATTGTTGTATTAAACACATAATCTGAGCGATGTTCCGCTGGAAAGTATTGTGCTGTTTGTCTGCAATCAAGATTTTCTATTCCAAGATCGTTCATGATATCTTTTAAAACGATCAAGCTCTCAACATCTGCAAACGGCCCTGCGATCACTCCAACTTCATTAGGATTTACAGAGGTCAATTTTTGCTTAATTTTTTCACAAGCCTCTTCCCATGTTGCAGGCACAAGATTCCCATCTTGCCTCACATACGGTCTGTCCAGACGCTGACGATACAATCCATCCCAGGCATAACGTGTCTTATCATTGATCCAATCGTCATTAATAGCATCATTCGATCGTGGCAAAATGCGCATGATTTTTTCTCCTCGGCTATCAATACGAATATTAGAGCCTACCGCATCCAAAACATCCACACTCTCCGTATGGACAAGCTCCCAGGGGCGCCCTGTATAAGAATAAGGCCTTGATGTAAGCGCACCGACAGGACAAATATCAACCATATTTCCAGAAAGCTCGCTGATCACAGCATGGTCCAACGTTGTAGAAATCTCCATATGCTCTCCGCGCCCTAATCCACCCAATTCCGGCATACCTGCAATTTCATTGGAAAATCGTACACAACGCGTACAGTAAATACAGCGTGTCATAAATGTTTGGATGATAGGTCCAAAATATTTATCCTTAATCACTCGCTTATTTTCATGGAAACGGCTTGTGCACGGGCCATACGCCATTGTTAAATCCTGCAGATCGCATTCGCCCCCTTGGTCACATATGGGGCAATCAAGTGGATGATTAATCAAAAGAAATTCCAACACACCCTTGCGAATTTTTTCAACATCTGCGGAATTTGTAACAATCTCCATCCCTTCTGCAACAGATATCGCGCAAGAAGCAACAGGTTTCCTGCTGCCTTTCATTTCCACAAGACACATACGACAGTTTCCCGCAAGGGATAATTTTTCGTGGTAACAAAAAAAGGGGATCTCAATCCCTACTTCTTGACAGGCCTGAAGAACGGTGAGGCCGCTCTCAACTTCAACTTCTTTTGTATTCACCGTCATGCGAACCGTTTTCATCAACCATGCCTCAATATGTTGAATGTGTCGCATGATACAACTGTATCCTACGCTCAATTTCCGGCCTAAAGTGGCGAATCAATCCCTGGATTGGCCAAGCCGCCGCATCGCCTAAAGCACAGATTGTGTATCCTGCAACTTGTCGCGTCACTTTCTCCAATGTATCAATCTCATCCACTGTCGCGTTTCCCACCACAAGACGTTCCATAATGCGCCATATCCAACCGGTGCCCTCACGACAGGGAGTGCATTGACCGCAGCTTTCATACATATAAAACCTTGAGAGACGCGCAATTGCTCGCACAATATCTGTCGATTGATCCATCACAATAACAGCAGCGGTTCCCAAACCAGAATTTTCTGCTTTCACGCTCTCAAAGTCCATATTCAAAGTGTCGCAAATATTTTTTGGCAACACAGGAACAGACGAACCACCAGGTATAACAGCCAACAAATTATCCCATCCACCGCGCACCCCACCTGCATGGGTTTCTAGCAGTTCTTTTAAGGAAATGCCCATCTCTTCTTCAACATTACATGGTTTATTGACATGTCCAGAAATGCTAAACACCCTGGTACCTGGACTTTTTTCAGACCCTAGACTTGAAAACCATTTTGCCCCTCGGCGCACAATATCGGGCACTACCGCGATTGTCTCTACATTATTAACCACAGTTGGGCATCCATACAGCCCTACTACAGCAGGAAATGGTGGCTTCAGTCGTGGCTGCCCCCTACGTCCTTCCAGGCTTTCAATAAGGGCTGTCTCTTCACCGCACACATAAGCCCCAGCGCCTTTATGTATATAAATATCAAAGTCCCACCCTGTTATTGCATTTCTGCCCAGTAATTTTTCTTTGTATGCCGAATCAATTGCTTCTTGAAGATTTTGTGCCTCTTTGACAAATTCACCACGAATATAAACATAACATGTATGCGCACCTGTAGCACACCCCGACAGCACACAGCCTTCAATCAACTTGTGTGGCTCATGACGCAAAATTTCCCTGTCTTTACAGGTCCCAGGCTCGCTCTCATCACCATTCACAACCAGGTAGGTAGGCTTGCCTGTATCCTGGGCCAAAAAACTCCATTTCAATCCCGTAGGAAAACCTGCGCCACCCCGCCCTCGAAGACCCGATGATTGCACCTCATTGAAAATCCATTGAGCGCCCTTCTGGATAAAAGACTGTGTATTTTTCCAGGCTCCACGTTTTTTAGCAGCTTCAAGGTCCCAAGGAGCACTGCCATAGAGATTGGTAAAAATGCGATTTTCGGACTTCAGCATTTCTTATTTCTCCTTGAGGTGCGCGACGTCTGATTCCGATGCCGTATGCTCAATTGTAGAACGGGCCTGCGGTTTTTTTCCACCGGCAAGTGTTTCTAAAATCTGACAAACCGCCCCCTCATCTAAATCTTCATAATAATCATCTCCAATAGCTACCACAGGTGCATTTGCACATGCTCCCAAGCATTCAACTGCATTGAGTGTAAATTGCCCATCCGTTGTCGTGCTTTCACTATCAACTCCCAGAAATTTTTGACACATTAGCATAATATTATCACTGCCGCGCAACCAACAAGGAGTTGTTGTGCATATTTGCACATGGTATCTTCCAATAGGAGTCAGGTTATAAAGGCTGTAAAAACTCGCTACTTCCCAAACACGAATCTCTGGCATCTCCAAATACCCTGCCACATAACAAATCGTTTCGGGTGATAGCCAGCCCTTATTTTGGCGCTGAGCCAGATCAAGCAATGGCATAACAGCGCTCGCTTTTCGCGTAGCGGGATACTTTGATAAAGCAATTTCCGCCTTCGCTAAATTTTCTTGTGTAAATACAAAAGACTGATTGTGATGATCAGCAGATTTTTTTTCACTCGTCATCGGTCAATCTCTCCAAGCACAATGTCCATAGATCCTATAATAGCGTTAACATCCGACAGCATGTGGCCCTGGGTCATGAAATCCATTCCCTGCATAAACGCAAACCCTGGGGCTCTAATTTTACACCGATATGGTTTATTTGTCCCATCTGCAACAAGGTAGACACCAAACTCCCCTTTTGGCGCCTCAACAGCCCTGTAAACCTCGCCCTCTGGCACACGATACCCTTCTGTATATAATTTGAAGTGGTGAATCATAGCCTCCATACCTTCCTTCATGTCCGCACGCGATGGCGGTGTCACTTTTGCATCCTGTATCATCACAGGACCTCCTGGCATATCAGTTAAGCATTGTTTGATTATTTTGACACTTTCCCGCATTTCAAGCATGCGGATTAGATAACGGTCATAACAATCCCCATTTTTTTCCAATTGGTATATCAAAATCCATTTTATCGTATACTTCATAGGGTTGAGCTTTTCTCAGATCCCAAGGAACATTTGATGCTCTCAACATAGGTCCAGAAAACCCCCATGTCAGCGCTTCTTCTACGCTCACAATACCAATATCAACTGTACGCTGTTTAAAAATTCGGTTTTCGTTCAGCACTGTTTCCATGTCATCCAACAGACTAGGAAAATCTTCTGCGAATTTCAAAATATCCTCAGATAAACCCGCTGGCATATCCCTAGTCACGCCCCCTGGTCGAAAGTATGCCGCATGCATACGTGCCCCTGAAACGCGCTCATAAAAAATCATCATCTCTTCTCGGCGTTCAAATGCCCACAGAAAAGGGGTCATTGCACCAACATCCAATGCAAATGTTGAGATATTTAAAAGGTGGTTAAGTAAACGCGTGATCTCAGCGAAAAGTACACGAATATATTGCGCACGCAGCGGCACTTTTATATTTAACAACTGTTCTGTTGCAAGGGCAAAAGCATGTTCTTGGCACATGGGAGAGACATAATCTAGGCGATCAAAATAGGGCACTGCCTGCATGTATGTCTTGTGCTCAATCAATTTCTCTGTACCACGATGCAGGAGACCGATATGTGGATCTGCGCGCCTAATTTGCTCACCATCCATTTCTAAAATCAACCTTAGAACGCCATGTGCTGCAGGATGTTGAGGGCCAAAGTTGAGAGTATACTCTTCAAGGCGTGG
>CBCXTT010000004.1:0-51577 GCA_965178295.1 Alphaproteobacteria bacterium
ATGCTCCATCCTATTCCAGGTGGCGCTACAGCAAAACCTTTCATTACCCGCCATAATGCCTTAGATATGGACATGTATCTACGCATTGCCCCAGAGCTTTATCTTAAACAGCTTATTGTCGGAGGACTATCGGATAAAGTCTTTGAAATCAATAGATGCTTTAGAAATGAAGGGTTATCTCCACGTCATAATCCTGAATTTACGTCTATCGAATTGTATCAATCGTTTGCAGATTATCATGACATGATGGACTTGACAGAAACACTCGTCACACATGTTGCAGCAACGGTCTTGGGAAGCGCAATTGTACCATATCAGGGAAAAGAGATTTCCTTTGCATCCCCCTGGGAAAGGCGCTCTATGACTGACCTCGTTTTTGACGCAACGGGTGTGCAGTTTCTAGAGATTGATGATGCACCTCAGGCATGTGTTGTTGCGAAGAAAATGGGCATCCCTCTTAAAGGGGACACAAGCTGGGGAAAGGTTGTAGAGGCTGTTTTTAGTGAAAAAGTAGAGTCACATTTGCTCCAACCAACGCATGTGACAGACTATCCACGTGAAATTTCTCCGCTTGCTAAAGTGCATCGTAACAATCCGCGTTTAGCAGAAAGATTTGAAACTTTTGCAAATGGATGGGAGATTGCCAATGCTTTTTCTGAGCTCTCTAATCCAGTTGATCAAAAAGAGCGATTCCTGGAACAAGGCGACGCAAAAGCAGCTGGAGATGATGAGGCCCATGCAATGGATGAGGACTTCATTGTGGCACTTGAATATGGCATGCCGCCAACAGGTGGGCTGGGAATAGGCATTGACCGCCTCGTTATGCTATTAACGGACTCACTCAATATTCGAGATGTCATTGCTTTTCCAACAATGAAACCACGGTGATTGCTGCAATGAAAAGAGACCGTCAAACAAAAATTGTTGCAACGTTAGGGCCGGTGTCTACGGATCCAGAGATGATTCGCCAATTGTTTTTGGCGGGTGCAGATGTTTTCCGTTTAAATTTTTCTCATGGTACGGCCGCAGATCACAAACAACGTCTGTCTATTGTACGCGCGCTCGAAAAAGAATTTGCACATCCCATAGGTGTGATGGCTGATTTACAAGGACCAAAGCTACGCGTTGGAAAAATACACGGGGGCAGCATTACATTAATACCAGGAAAAACGGTTACATTTTTATTATCTCCACAGGGAAGTACGCCTGAAGATATTCCTCTCCCCCATCCAGAAATTTATACATCTGTATCATTGGGTGACACAATGCTTCTGGATGATGGGAAGATGTGCCTTGAAGCGATTAGTGTGTCTGCTACAAAAATCGAGGCACGCATCCTCGTTGGAGGTGTTTTATCAAACAATAAAGGTGTCAATATCCCATATGCACGATTGGATATTTCTGCGCTAACAGAAAAAGACTTGGCTGATTTAAAACATATTGCACAAATGGATGTAGATTTTGTAGCGTTATCGTTTGTGCAAAAATCAGAAGACATTGCAAAACTAAGACGTATTATAGACGCAGATATTAAAATACTGGCAAAAATTGAAAAGCCACTTGCTCTTCAGAACCTTGAAGAAATTGTTTCTCTGGCCGATGGTGTAATGCTTGCCCGCGGAGACTTAGGTGTAGAGCTCCCCCCAGAAGAGGTGCCAGCTATTCAAAAACATGTCATCCAGCTCTGTCGAAATTATGTCAAACCCTGTATCGTCGCGACGCAAATGTTAGAAACGATGGTAAACTCCCCCGTACCAACACGAGCCGAAGCCTCAGATGTTGCAAACGCTGTGTATGACTCGGCAGATGCTGTAATGCTATCCGCAGAGTCCGCTTCTGGAGCCTATCCTGTTAACGCTGTTTCAATGATGCACCGTATTATTGCCCATACGGAAAAATCTGTGTTTGCACAACACGGAACAATGACACAACATCTCGTATCCGTTGCTACACCAACAGATGCAATGACCGGCGCTGCATATAACATTGCCGATACCATAGATGTAAAAGCTATCGTGACAGTCACAGCAAGCGGCCGTACATCATCGTATGCATCACGGCGACGCCCTCATCAACCAATTATCGGCCTGACAAACTGTAAGGCAACCGCTCGTTTTTTAACATTAGTATGGGGGGTGTATCCGCATAGCGCCCACAATATCAAAACCATAGAAAAATTAATCGATGTGGGAAAAACTTTGTGTCGGAAACATTATGCACAATCAGGCGGCTCTATCATTATTATGGGAGGGCGCCCTTTGGGCACACCCGGGTCAACCAATTTCCTCTATATTGAAACAATAGGATAAAAATGTCCAAAGAAAGCCTTTGCTGGATTTATGGACTGCATTCCGTGCGCTCAGCAATGAACAATCCCAAACGTCACATTAACGTTGTCCTAACCACGCAACCCTTATCTAAAAAATTCTCTCCTACAACAGTCCTCACGCGCTTGGTATCCAGTGATGATCTCACACGCCAATTACCCCCGGGTGCGGTACACCAAAACATTGCAGCTCAAGTAGCACCTCTCCCACATATCACCTTAGAAAATATAATAGAATCTGCAACCAATCCATCTACCCTCGTACTGCTTGATCAGGTCACAGACCCCCACAACCTAGGTGCTATCATTCGCTCATCTGCTGCTTTGGGGGCACAGGGCGTTATTACAACAAAGCGCAACACGCCAGATGTGACAGGCGTCGTAGCAAAAGCAGCATCCGGAGCGCTGGAGCACGTGCCCCTTGTCTATGTCGTAAATTTCGCCCAGGCCATAGATACATTAAAAAAAGCAGATTTTTGGTGCTACGGCTTAGACGAGCGCGGATCCTCTCTCTCATCTGAGACTTTCCCCTCAAGAACAGCATTTGTTTTTGGAGCGGAAGGCAAAGGGATGAGAGCGCTTACAGCTAACCAATGTGATGTGATGCTGCGCTTGCCTACCATAAACACATTCTCAACCTTAAACGTATCCACAAGTGTGGCAGTTACGCTATTTGCACGGCAACAAGCAACAAGGAGCTGATGCATTATGGAAACGTTAGGGGCGGTCTCTATTTGTTATGTCATTGGATCAATTCCTTTTGGCTTCGCTTTGACAAAATTTTTTTTAAACAAAGATATTCGATTTGAGGGGTCCGGTAATATTGGAGCCACAAATGTCTTGAGAACGTCCGGGTGCTACTTAGGCATGTTGACGCTCTTGCTCGATTGCGCAAAGGGAACCTGCGGCGCCTTTTTTGCCCACAAAATGGGGGTTCTGCAGCTGGGGTGTTTTGCTGTATTCATAGGTCATCTTTTTCCTGCATGGCTTAAGTTTAAAGGAGGAAAGGGCGTAGCAACCTATGCAGGTATTTTGCTCTACCTCAACTGGATTGCGACGATCATTGGGCTTCTTTCATGGCTATCTGTGTTTGCGTTAACACGCATATCTTCTCTCTCAGCCCTCATCTCTTCCATTGCAATTCCGTTTTGGATGATGCTATATGGGTCGGATAGCTTAAACGTTCTTACAATCATGATGTCTACGCTAGTAGTGATACGGCATCGTAAAAATATCAATCGACTCATACGGGGGGAAGAGAAAAAATTTTAATGACTTATATGCTATGCCACATCATTTGCTCATCGCAACACCATAACTTCTCTATTCACCGGGTATAGGAGCTTACATTATCTATGAGCGAATCAAAACGCATGGGGGTTGGCTTGTAGCTTTTCCCATGTTGCGGAATACAAGATTCCTCTCTGTCACGCTTCTTAACAAAGAGGGGGGTGCACAATTTTCATTTTATAAACTGATAACGTCCCCAATCATCTAAATACAAATGTACTACTGATCACTAGGTTATTGGCCTCCCGAAATACAAGCCACTCAACACCGCAGCATATAAAAAGGGCGATTTCCTTCTGTTCTGAAGATAGTAATATGTTTTTCCTGATCGAAGGCAAAAGAGTTGTTGAAGAAATGTTGCAAACAGGGACACTGGTAAAGAAGAGATAATTTAGTGCGCCTCCAGCATCCTATTGATTGCCAGGGCACAAGAAGCTCATTTCCGGTATGACGTGCAAACACTAGGTATTATCTCAGCATCTATAAAATCCTGCACATTTGATCCGCACAGCGCTTTTCATCGATCATGGTCGCGCATTATTTTTGGTGCCCGAACCTCTCTGGAGCCTTAGAAAAAAATGACTACCAGTTTATCAAGGGTGGTGCCCATCCCATTAAAAATTCTTAGAATATAACCAATATAACGCACGAGATCCGTAGAGTGGACAAAACCTCCGTAAAATAAAACATATCACCACTGGAAGAAAGGATCGAACTAACTGTTGCGTATATGGGCCGTCCTGCAAATATTAGATGCGCCTGTATGGTTTCTACTATCCTTTCCTCATAGAAATTGATCTCTTAAGTGCAAAAATGCCCTGTGCACAGAACGTTTGTGAGATATTGTGAGTCACTTGGCAAAAAGAGTACATCGTGTCAAGAAAATAAAGTAACCTGACTCTTGCCACAATAATAGGACTCATATATAGAGGACTGAGGGGTTAGCTTAAAAAAGAGATAAAATTTTATGAATGTTGTCATTGTAGAGTCGCCAGCCAAAGCAAAAACTATTGAGAAATATCTTGGGAAGGATTTTAAAGTTTTTGCAAGCTATGGTCATATTCGAGATCTTCCCTCAAAAGAGGGTGCAGTAGATCCTGCGGAAAATTTTAAAATGTCTTGGGTTTTAACAAAAGACGCACCAAAGCACTTAAAACCTATTATTGAAGCAATAAAAAAATCTGAGTATCTCTATCTCGCAACCGATCCGGATCGTGAAGGAGAGGCCATTGCTTGGCATGTCTACGAAACACTGCAGGCAAAGCGTGTCCTCAACAACACAATTGTGCAACGCATTGTATTTCATGAGATTACCAAAAATGCTGTGATATCCTCTGTGAAGAAAGCGCGTGCGTTAAATCAAGGGCTTGTCGATGCATATCTGGCCCGCCGTGCACTAGATTATCTGGTTGGGTTCACGCTCTCTCCGGTGTTATGGAGAAAATTACCTGGCAGTCGCTCGGCAGGGCGAGTGCAATCTGTAGCATTGAGACTAATTACAGAACGCGAACTAGAGATTGAACGATTTATTGCAAAGGAATATTGGTCCGTTAGTGCGCTTATGTGTAGCGCCTCAAAGAAAGATTTTTCAGCACGCTTGACACACTTAGATGGAAAGAAGTTAGAAAAATTCTCAATTCCAAATACAGAAGCTGCAGAAGCGGCACATAAGGCAGCCGAAGCTGCGACATATCATATAGAAAAAATTGAAAAAACACAGGTTAAGCGCCACCCATCTGCACCCTTTATCACATCAACACTTCAACAAGAGGCCGCACGTAAGTTACGCTTTTCTGCACGAAAAACGATGCAGGTCGCGCAGCGACTATACGAAGGCGTATCTATTAATGGTGAGACCGTAGGTGTAATTACCTACATGCGCACAGACAGTGTTCACCTATCACAAGAGGCTCTCAGCATGCTGCGGGGGGAAATTTCATCGACTTATGGCGAACCTTATTTACCAAAATCTCCTAACGTATTTAAAAGTCAGAGCAAAAATGCCCAAGAAGCACATGAAGCTATCCGTCCCACAGATTTTTCAAGAACGCCTCAGGACTTGCAATCTATCCTAGATGCAGATCAATTAAAGCTTTATGCGCTGATTTGGAAGCGTACATTATCTTCTCAGATGAAGCCCGCAGTGCTCAATCAGGTCGCTGTAGACATTGTGTCTCAAGACAAAAAAAACATCTTTCGTGCAAATGGGTCTAGGATTCATTTTGATGGTTTCTTGAAATTGTATGAGGAAGGACAAGATGACGTGTCAGATGATAGTCGAGATGTATTTCTTCCAAACCTTCAAGAAGGTCAGGTGGTAACAGCACAGAAGATCACGCCAGCGCAACACTTTACACAACCACCACCACGGTATACAGAGGCAAGACTCGTTAAAAAGATGGAAGAGCTTGGCATTGGGCGCCCCTCAACATATGCTAACATCATTCACGTACTGCAAGATCGCTCATATGTATCCTTAGAAAAACGTGCGTTTGTACCGGAAGAACGCGGATTGCTTGTTGCAACATTTTTAGAAAATTACTTTAAGCAATATGTAGAATATAACTTTACCGCGGATCTCGAAGATGCACTGGATGACATTGCCGCAGGCAAGCGTGACTGGCACAGGGTTTTAGAAAAATTCTGGGGCCCCTTTTTGCAAAAAACAGAAGATGCAAAAGATCTTAAAAACAGCAACGTACTCACGCTCTTAAATGACTTACTATCTTTTCATTATTTTCCAGCAGGAAGTGAGCGGTCATGTCCAAAGTGTAAAAATAACTTACATTTAAAAATGGGTCGTTTTGGTGCGTTTATTGGATGCACAAATTACCCAACATGTAAATATATTCGCAAACAGTTAGAAGAGGCCTCGCCAATACCAAAGGAGTCAAATAATCTGCCACACATTGTTGGGAAAGACCCCGAATCTGGGAAAGAAATTACACTCAAAAAAGGGCCGTATGGCTTGTATCTGGAAATGGACATTCGCGATTCAAAAGGAAAGCCTAAGCGTTTTCCTGTACCAAAAGCAATGGACGCCGCGTCGGTAACAACTGAGATGGCGCACAAACTGATTGCTCTTCCAATGAAGATTGGTGTTGATCCTAAGGGAGGGCAAGAAATTCTTTTAGGCATTGGTCGCTATGGGCCCTATGTGCGACGCGACAAAACTTTTGCATCTATCAAGCGAAAAGATTTTTTAGACGTTTCCCTGGATGAGACTTTGTCTCTCCTAGAAAAACAGAAAAAATAGTTGAATGGCACGAACATTCCCTACAAAAGATGAGCTCATTTCCTTTCTGGCATCGTGCCCAAGGCCACCGAAAAAACGTCAAATTGCTCAGAATTTTTGCATCAAAGGGAAAGGCCCACGTGTGCGTCTTAAGGAACTTTTAAAAACACTAAAGACTGAAGGGCATTATTGCCTACCAGCTAATAAAAAAATACGCACTTTTCAAGGTGTGTTCGTCGTTATTCAACAACCAACACATGACCCTATGGCTCTTTTGGTGCGTCATGATGCAAAAAATCAGTCGCCCACGCAGAAACTTTACCCTCTCATCGATGTGGAAAAATTACGCCTCAATCCAGGAGATCATTTTTATGGTACATTAAAAGGGAAAAAAATTAATGCAATCCGCCGACTAGAAAAACAAGTCGAGCCCTTTATTGGGCGTGCTTACCGTAAAGAGGGCGCATGGTATATTGCCTCTATTGACAAAAAAAATGTCCGAACGTATCGATTAGATACAGGTGATCACAAATTTTCAGAGGGCATCTTCGTGCAGGCAATAGCACCAGAAAAAATTGGTGGAATTGCGAAATTTACAAGAATTATTGCAGAGGCGCATCATATTAGTCAACTTGTCATCAACGCTCATCGTTTACAAGATACATTTTCTGACCAGGCGCTACGTATCGCAAAAATATATGATGTGCCAAAACTTGAAAAACGTGAAGATCTGAGGCAGTTGACGTTTGTGACAATTGACGGTGAAGATTCAAGGGATTTGGATGACGCTGTTTGGGCAGAAAAAACAGAGACGGGTTGGCATTTAATCGTTGCTATTGCAGATGTTGCGCACTATGTGCGCCCAGATACGGACCTTGATGCAGAAGCATTGTCTAAAAGTACATCTGTCTATTTTCCCGATAAAGTTATCCCCATGTTACCGGAATACTTATCTAATGGTTTGTGTGCCTTAAATCCTGGCTCAGATAGGGGTGCACTTGTTGCACATATATGGATTGATAATGCGGGCACCATAGCATCATTTCACTTCAAGCGCGCCCTCATTCGATCTAAAAAACGCCTCACATACACCCAGGTGGAAGACTATATTTTGGGTCAAAAGAATCAACTGACCTCTGATATTATGCAGGCAATAGACAATCTTCTAGGCGCGCATACCAGTCTTAAAAAAGCACGACTTACACGGAATGTGCTGGAAATACATACCCCAGAGCTGCATGTAAAATTTGACACGCAGAACCGTATTCAAAATATTGGCATGCACCCAGAGAGGGTAAGCTGCAATCTAATTGAAGAATTCATGGTGGTTGCTAATGTGGCGGCAGCACAAACACTGGAGAAGCAAGGTTTTCCTTGCCTATACCGTATTCATGCACAACCTGATCCTGAAAAAATAATTGATTTACGCCAAACCATGAAAAACTTAGGAATTCATTTTGAGGGCATGCTACAAACAACAGAAGACTTTAATAAACTGTTACAACTAGTCGCTGACCAGCCGACGCACGCTATCATCAATGAAATGGTGCTCCGTTGCCAGGCACGTGCCACTTATGCCTCACAAAACATAGGACACTTTGGATTGCACCTTACGCATTATACCCACTTTACATCACCCATCAGGCGTTATGCAGACCTTCTAGTACATCGTGCTCTTTTGGGCATTATCGATCCGGGTGATGATAGTTTACCTTCTCAGGCCTACAAACATTTCGCCGACTGGGGTGCACATATTTCCAAAAAAGAGCAACATGCGGTGAGTGCTGAACGTGATGCAAATGATCGCTTTGTCACGGCATTTCTGTCAGAGCATATAGGCGAGCGATATACCGGATATGTCAGCGGCATTAGTCGGGTCGGGCTTTTTATCTCACTAAGGCAGTTGCCCATTAGTGGCTTGCTACCCATAAAAGCACTCGTAGATGATGAATATAGAGTGCACAAACGTCGGTTATGCCTCAAGGGTCCACGTACAGGAAAAATATATAAGTTGGGTGATCCCGTTTGTGTTGTATTGACCCACGCCAATCAAGCTATTGGACGGCTAAGCTTTTCGTTGGATAAGGGAGATGGTCAACAAAATACCCAAAATACATCACCCATCCTCAGAAAAACGTTTTCGGCAGCGGCCACATAAACAAAAAAACAAATATCTCAAGCAACACAAGATAAAAACGCTGATCTTTCTCTCTTTCAAGCAGATTACCGGTGCTATTTCTTTAGTGTTTAGCATCCATTCTGTTGGCTTTCTTTCTACCACATATGCTTCTTATATCTTCTTCGTACTGTAATTCTACGATTCTTCTCGAGCATTATCTGTTCTGTGAAAGTTCCAGGGAACTGATGCCGACACAGTTTCACTTGATTGCACATTTTCTTCTGAGCAAAGTAAATCATCTATAGTCCTACACTTGGAGGAGAGACAGATCCTATATATGACGAAACGTGTAGTCGCACACCCCTATCTTTTTATTCCCTCATTCATTTGTTGCGCGATATATTCTTCAAGAGATTGAAAGCACCAGATAAACCCAGCTTAGCTGGAGACATTATGAGATGCATCTCTCAAAACGAGCGGATGTCTCTTGCTATGGGTTATTACATCCTCTACAATAATACAGACAGACGTTATAATAAGCGTAACTTTTTATGCAGGAGACTCACGTAAAATAGGCATGATCTCTTCTATGGAATCCACAAACCTGATGAGCTGTGCCTGCTCCGGTGTTGCAAATTTCTTGTTGGAAATATGATGTATCAATGCAATCAGTGTATCCCAGTAACCTTCATAATTCACTGCAATAATGGGCTTATTATGGAGCCCTAGTTGACGCCAAGTCAATACCTCCATTGCTTCGTCTAGTGTTCCAAAGCCACCTGGCAAAATAATAATTGCATCAGAATGCTCAAACATACGTATCTTGCGCGTATGCATATCTGGAACGATATCGAGCTTAGATAGACCTCTGTGTGCCGATTCTGTGTCCTCAAGATAGTCTGTCGTGATCCCGTAGGCATCACCATTTTCAGAAAGACAGCCGTTCGAAACCTGCCCCATCATGCCAAGGCGACCGCCGCCGTAAATAAGTCGAATATTATTCTTCACCAGCATTGCACCACAGTGAAACGCCAAAGACAAATAGTGCTGATCAATGCGATCAGAGGAACCACAAAATACACTCACGCTGCTTATTTTCATCACAATTCCTCCCACAAAAAGATATCATAGCACACTTCTTAGGGCATGTGCATCTGTTCTATGATGTGAGGCAACATATGTTGATAAACTGCTGGCACATAAAAGCTTCCAAAGTATTGATTTTTTTTTTAGCAGATACGCACTAAGCGCCTTATGTACATCTTGCTTTACTTCTCCTGGGTTCCGCCAAAACCGAATCCAAATCTACACATGTTGTCACGCCAGGAATATCATAGAGTGCTTTACCCAATACTTTAACAGGTACTCCATATTCGCCCGCTTGCAAGCCCGCCGTGCTATTGACACAAATAAGACCCTGTGCTTTGGATAAAATTGGCGCAAGCTTCCCACCATTGAGAAATATGATGCGCCCAGGTGTCTCATCATATTTTTTGGAAATTTTCTTAATATGACGCGCATAAGACACACGCCCATGATCTAACGGATGATTTTTTACAACAAGCGCAATCTCTTTCAGCTGGGCGCGAGAAAGAGATTCCAGAATTTTTTCTATCACTTGAAGCATAGAATCATAAGAGCTGTGTTGGCGGATTTGGTAATCATTATCAAGTTGAAGTGCCAATATAAAATACCGCCCATTGAGAGAGTGTATAATCTTAGACGCCCTGCGGTCTTTCCATTTATGCAGCGGAAGAAGCGCTATGCCCCAAATCCATAAAAAGAATTCTATAAACGGGGTGTGTTTTCTGTGCGTTTCATGATGTGGATATTTCCAACTCAAATAATGCCATACACAAATAATAGCGCATGCAAAACATCAGAAGAAAGATAAATTGTGGTTTTAATAAGTGCTGCAACCTCTCATTTAAACTTTTTTTTGGCTGCACGATCGCGTGACAGGATGTTATACATGCTAGTTTTTCAGAGAGGCAAGAAAAAAGCGTCGAATTTGCATTCACACCATCACGCTCATACGTCACCCAATGCGGGCGCAAATAACCCTCTTCAAATACATGTATTTTTATTGTGTGTTCCTTCGCTACAGAGATAGCAGTTTTATGGAAGGGGCGACAATCTCCATACAGCACCACATCTGTAATTAGTTGCTCACTAAGAAAATTTTTTAAATAATTTGGCCAGGAACTCATATGTTGAGAGAAGTTTTGCTGTGAAAGACTAGAATGCCAGTCTATAAAATCGCCTCCATTAAAATTTATGCGATGTACGGCATGTCCCTGCTGAGCGAAAGCAAGCGCAAGATTGCGAAAAAATGGGCCATGGGGGCCCTGTAGAAATAAAATACTTTTTTTCATCATTTGGTCATTAAGTGCTTAAATTTTTTTAAAGCAGCATACAGGTGTCTATAAAAAGAGTTACCTACATTATGGTTGTTTGCTTTTATGTAATGCATACGTTCTAAAAAAAATCTCTGGTGTGCACCACAGCCCAGTACAAGGATCTATATAACGAGGATACAAAACAAGTGCGCCAAACGCAAGTTCCTCAATACGCAACAAGCGATCACGGCGCGGGATTTTCTTCATATCTCTTGTCAGACCCCATCCTGCATAAAACGGCATACCGTAACACACAACTTTTTTTCCACGTATTAATGCTTCAAACCCTGCAAGAGATGTCATTGTATGCACCTCGTCACACCACAGCATAATCTTTGCCATGTTACCATTCAGAAGCACTCTGTCCGCATATAATTTTACATCTTGCTCAGATATATGCCCCGGACGTCCAAAGGCGAGATCGGGGTGTGGTTTGTAAATAATAAATGCATCAGGATTGCGCGCTCTCACGTCACGTAAAAGATCCAAATTTTTTTTAATTTTCCCAGCGCCATGTTGAATCGATACATCACTCTCAACCTGCCCTGGAACTAAAAGAAGGGCTCTTTGTTCTTGGGGCGCAGAAATAGGCGCGCTTTGGTCACCCATGTATTTTGTGGATATCATTATCAATGAGTTTTTGCATTAACTGTTGAGCGCGCTTGATCTCTTTATCTAAAAATTGATGATGCAACAAAATATTGTTCTAGATCACTTGGTCGTTGCGCGTTATAATAAATACCTCTTCTATCAAGAACGATAGAACCGGGTGGCGTTAGTGCAACACCTAAACCAACAGACCGAATAAATCCATCTTCGGTTAAGAGTACATTGTTCTGAGGGAGCGTATTCAGCATAGACTCAGGTACTTTGGAAGACCATGACACAAGTTTCTTCCTTGTATTTCGAGACTTTTTTAATGCAGATAAAAAATTATGAGTAAAGGATGCTCTACAAGGTGCATGCGTCGAAAATAAGAAGCGCCTATACACTTTCTGTTTCCATGAACGTATCCCTGAACAAATATACCCATTGGCACGATTCTTTTGATTAATCTCTTTCCAGAAAGATATGATATCTAGAGTGCGCTCAAGGGTTGTAAGTTCTTTTGTGTAAGGATCAATATAGCGCGGATACAATATATACGCTGCTGCAAACACCTCTTCTACAGAAAGTTTTTTTTCACGGCGTATGCATACCTGTTGGTCTTTTGTTATACCCCATCCAGCATAAAACGGCATACCATAAACAGTGTACGGCTTTACCTATCATTAAGGCTTCAAATCCTGTCAAACTCGTAACCGTATATACCTTGCTACACGTTTCCAGCAACGACCATGAACTCACCAGATGAGAAACAATATGGCACCCTGTTTGTTTAGCAAGCTTTAGGAGATGGCCTTGTTTCTTACCAGACACCACGTCTGGATGCATCTTAACAACTATTTGTTGACCTGGATTGTCACGCAATGCATCCATCAACATTTTTGAAAAGGTTGAGCTATCCGCCAACCCAGAAGAAATCGAGCTATCTCCACGCGTCTGGTCAATCACCAGAACAGCGCCGGGTTGAATGTCCAAACTTTTCTGGGCAAATATCTTCAAGATGATTGTATTTGCTGATCTTATGATCTATGATTTTTTGAATACATTGTGTTGCCCGAGACAATAAAGATACCTCAAAAGCATGAGTGTTGAGTATGTTTTCCAAGTCAGATGGCCCTGTAGCATCAAAATAAATCCCTACCTTATCTACAATGAGCGAAAGAAAAAGAGGCGTGATATAGGCAGGTGCCAATCCGCGAATAAAGCCATCTTCCACACTCCACACAGGTTTCCCATAACGCAAACCTCTCGTATTGGCAGCGTAAAAAAGATTTCTTGCGACCCCATCCTAAAAAAACATCTGCATTCTTAGGCATCAACTGTAGGACATTTCCAGGAAAAAACGGCGCCAAACGATGAAAATACGCTCCGGGGAACAAGAGCTTTTTAAAGCACAAGCGCAGCATACACTACCTCCGCAATACAGCAGAAGCAGCAACACCAATTTGGTAAAGAATTGTAGTAAGGTCCATAAGCGCCTGAAGATCTTTCGAATCCACGCGCGGCAGAATAACAATTTTGTCTCCCGCATTAATTTTTGCATCATAACTACTGATAACCTGACCATTTTGACGAATGATAATAGCCCTATCCTTCTCTGCACGATGGGTATATCCTCCCGCCTGCTCTACATAATCAATGACAGTCATCTTTGGTTTATACACAATCGCTGCAGGAGAAAACACTTCTCCATCGATTTGTACAACATCAGTGCGTCGTGGAATAAAAATTGTATCCCCATCTTCCAAAATAATATTATGCTGTGCGCCATTTTTTTGCGCTGTGACAATAACGCCCGGTGGGTCCAAACTATGGGCCCTCTCAACGAAACTTTGAGTAAGCGCTGCCTCTTTGTGCTCTAATTTTCGCCTCACCTTCACTACCCGAAAGCCCTAACACTGCATTTTTCTCAAGATGATAGAGCGCATCTTCAAGGGCTTTCTTCTGGTTTTCCGCAACAGATCGGCGCTTTAGGAATATAGACTCTGATGCTGCTACTGCGTCATCAAAGCGTATATGCGGTAAAACGTCATGCAATGCACTGCCCAAAGGTAAGGTTAGAACAGATGTTCCCTCAAACACACCCTCTACATGTACAAGGATATTGCTGACTTTTTTCTCACGCTTTATAACAACCCTGATCTCCATCTTCTAAACTTTGGGTGACAAAATCTTCTAGGTCATACGTAAAACTCTTAATTTCTCCCTCTCGCATACCTGTGACCACAATCTCTTTTGCATGGGAAGATTCTGGCACAATATTTAAAATTTCCGCGCCCATGAAGGGTCGGGTGAAAAACTCAAGCGTTGACTCCTGTGCAACGTCTCCCTGGAGCGTGATGAACGCACCACGTCTTTTAATGAGCACCACATCATTGTCTGAAAATTGAAACGGCTTAATCTGGCCGTGAAGTAAAAATTCGTACAAATCATATTTGCACACAACCTCTCCATTGCGCACGATATCAATATCGCGGTACGTGCCTAATTCTGGCGCTATTCCCCCCGCTTTATTCAGGTAATATAAAATGCTATCTACAGGCAAGCCAGGATAGCGGCCTGGATTTTGCACAAAACCGGTAACATATATATTGATTGGCTTCGCGCTCAGTAAGTTTGTGTAAATTTTAAAGTGGTCTTTATATACTGTACGCACTTCCTTATCAAGTACCGCTGTAAGATCTTTATTCCGCACCCCCGCCACATGAACGGGACCAATTTCGGGCAAGAATATATTGCCCTGGCTATCCACTGTCAATACATTATTCACTTCAAGTGCGCCCCAAGAATGCACAGAAATGCGATCCCCAAAAGTCACGTGATAGTTTGCATGCACCCCATCATTCTGTTCTTTAGAAAAATTATTGTAAAACAGATTAGCGCCAAAGGGTGTCAATTTTGTTTTAATAACAGCACTTTGGTGCACAGGAGTCCATAAGAAGCGGCTTAGATTTTATTTGTTCAGCATCAATACCTGATACAGTCATACATAACAAGATAGGACTAGAAAAAATAGCGCAAACGATCACATTGAATACAGATCTCATGGTAATATTATATCCTTAGATGTTCTCTAATCATAGAAATTGCCGTACTCACAATAAATAACCAACACAATCAAAATTGTAAACACTGTCAGTACAGAGCGTAAAATAGGTGGTTCCGCCCAGGCATCTCCCTCAAGTGGTTCAGCGAGCACCATAAGATAACGGCTCTGCTGTATTGCTTCACGACGTGCTGAGGCAACAAACTCCAATGCCGCTGCATAAGAACGTTCGGCCATTTCTTGGCGTAACTCTGCCATATGCACAGCGTCAATTTTCGTGCTGACCGAGTCGTCACCTTCGTGCGCTAGAATTTCTTTTTCTACCTTAACTTGAGCCTTCAAAGAAGAGAGGCGATTTTCAAGACTTTTCATTTGATAAGAATCCTGACGAAGATAGGCTTTCTTCTCAAGGAGTTGTGCATTAGTATTCGCGATCTCGTTTTCCAGCGATCCTCGAATACCATAGAGTGGTTTTTACAGACGTTGTCGGATCTACTTCTAAAAATGCATTTTGCACGTTAATCAGATTATTGCGTGCGCCAAGCAAATTGGTCTCCGCTCCCTTCAACTGAGACAGGGCAAACTTCACTTGATCATCCCTATAGCGACTTGAGATGCTGTTTACAACCTCTTCCGCAATACTCAGAATATCTTTTACAAGTGCCACAGACTCCTTACCGGTAGGGGCTTTGACACGAATAGAAGATATATCAGAAGCGCTATCAAAAGTAATGCGCACCTTATCAAGGTAATATGCATACTTATTCTCCAAACTTTCATCCCTGCTCAGTCCTATTGATAAAACGCACTTGATTGGATGTAAAAATATCAAAAAATCGTGTCCTGTGATTAAGCTCAATCATTGCCTGTGGAGACAAAATATATTCGCGCACCATCAAGGCATCTTTTGATGAAGAAGAGAGGCCGCTCCCTAAAAAATTATCAAGAAAACTTGAGGTTTTTTGTTCCGGACGCTGCACAATAAATTTAGCTTCTGCAACATGCCAATGTTGTGCTACGAACACGTAATAAAAGAGCGATGCAATCGTAGGCACAACAACGCAATAAAAAAACTTATTTTTTAGAATGCGCAACTTCTCATTGCGGCGCTCAGCGGGTGCCTCAACAGCCTTAGATAAAACAAAGTTTTGTACATATAAGTGTCGCAAAAACACAGGCACCTTTTTTCCGGTTCAGCGTTATTTTGCTCCAGAATTCTACAATAGATTTTTTACTCAATTTTCTCATAAATTTTTATTGCTTCTTCAATATTGTGATACAGTATTGGCTTCCCCATCAGTAATCAGCAATGCACAAGTGCACAATTTTCTCACAATAGACATATTGTGCTATATCATAATAATATGAGACTGGTTCTTCTTCTCCTCGAAAACATCTTGGCATTTTTTACGAAATTGAGGGTCCCCAACAGCCATTACCTCATCAATCAAGTATATATCAAAATCAATTCCCATACTCAAGCCAAATGCTACTTTCGCTCTCAATACCAGAAGAATATGTTTTAATGGGGAGAAAAAAAAAATCTCCAATATCCGCAAAGGCGCATGTGTAATCAACAACCCTCTCTAGATCCTCATTATAGAGCTTAGCGATAAAGCGGCAATTTTCTTCTGCACTTAGATTGGGGCTCAAGGCGCCCGAGAACCCAACCGGCCATGACAAATTTTCATCACAGATCACTCTACCAGATGTTGGGCTCTCAACTCCTGCCAGCAGTTTAATAATGGTTGACTTACCCACACCATTGCGCCCCAATATCGCAACATGCTCACCAGCAGGAAATTTAATAGTAAAATCCTTTAAAACCTGTTTCTTGCCAAAACGTGTATTATATATTTTATTAACTTTTTCAAAGGCAATCATATTTGCAGCCTTTTCATGCTCAAGCGCAAAAACAAAAGAGCTAAAAACAAAAAACCGCCAATCCATAAAGTCACATACTGCGCATCGAATATACTCGAGTGATAGGACACAAAAACACCCTGGCGCACAAGATCGAGTATCTGCATCAGTGGATTGTATTGTACAATATTGAGCACACTATTGGGTAAATTGGACGGCAGAAAAAATAATACCTGAAATAAAGAAAAGAGGACGCATGACTAAAGACGATACATACTCCACAGATGTTGAAAAAACAGAGGCCGCGCCAATAAACATTCCAACAACTGTACCAAAGCACCCTGCAAGCATAAGTCCTTGCAGAATATCTAGAAGGCTCGATTAACCCATAATCTGCAAACCATAATATATCACCACCAATAATGATAAAGAAAATTGCTATATATGTGCCGCAATCAAGCAACGCTCGCGCAAGAAAAACATCTAATGGCCGAACGCAGGAAAAGTAGAAAAGCACTTTATTTCCTCTGATCGCTTTACTCACAAAATGTTGTACCTTGTGAAATGCATGGTATGGCACAATACCGGAAGCGATAAAGGGCACAATACCTTCTTGAAAAGGCACCGAACGATTGGCCACCAAAAACAAAATGTAAAATGTGCTGATCCAGCCAATAGGCAAAAAGACGGCCCAAAAATAGCCCAAGCTTGATTCGCCAAAACGGGCACGTGACTCGCGCACAATTAAGGCGCTGATAGTCGTATACTGCACACTCAATGCGTCGTAAAAACTTGACAAAGTCATAACCTTCAAAAGTCTGGACAATCGAACTATAGCTTTCTCAAAAACACCTTGTCAAATCAACGATCTCTTCCTGCACCCTATAATTCTTCTTGAGAAATATTTCAATATACAGTAGATTGCAGGACATGAAAAAACGAAAAATTATTGTATCCAGCGTCCTAGGAAATGCCTTAGAATTTTATGACTTCACTCTGTATGGAGCCTTTGCCACCCTCATTGGCTCAACATTTTTTCCTTCCGGAGACCCACATACCTCCGTCCTAAAAAGCTTAGGCGCTTTTGCCGTTGGATTCATTATGAGACCTTTTGGAGCCACAGTTTTTGGATATATAGGTGACAGATGGGGGCGCAAAAAAGCTCTTTTATTATCTATCCTACTTATGGGCATCCCAACGTTTACCATTGGCATTCTTCCCTCCTTCCAATCAATTGGTTGGCTTGCTCCAACTACTTTGATCATATGTCGTCTCCTGCAGGGACTGTGCACAGGCGGCGAATTCAATGGCGCTGCTATTTTTGCCTTAGAGCACGTAGGTCGTGAATATCCAGGCATGACAGGTGGACTCATCACTGCCTCTGCTGGCATAGGGGCAATGACGGCAATGGGCATGGGTATACTAGTCACACAACCATTCATGCCGGATTGGGCATGGCGTCTTGCGTTTATATTTGGCACTATTGCAAGTTTTTATGGATGGCACATGCGAAAAAGTGTCTCAGAGAGTCCTGCTTTTCAAGGCATACAGCGGGGGCACCAGACGATACAATCCCCCTTAAAACATGCACTATTCAATCAAAAATCTGCCGCCATTACAACAATGGTATACGGAGCATTAGATGGCGTACTATCTTATATAGTATTTATTTTTATTGATGTATATCTTCATATCAAGCTGGGATTTTCATCAACAACTTCCAAAACATTTGGCGCTCTCAGTATTGCAACGTACAGCATCGCGGCCCCTATCATGGGCTTAGGGATGGATAAGTTCAATAATAAAAAATTTCTTGGTATTTGCACTACCGTTATTATTTGCATGTCAGGACAGGCTTTATATTGCATTCACACAGGCTCTCTCCTTCTTGTAGGCATTGCCTGTATTGCGTTTGGAATAATGGCAGCAAGTATTGCAGGCACACAGCACGTGTTCTCCTTATCACTATTCCCCGTTAACGATCGGTATAGTGGTGTTGCCTTTTGCTACAGTGTCGGTATCAGCATTGGGGGCCTTACACCCTTTATTTTTACCCGAATGGTTGACAATCATCCTCTCTACACTCTGCCCGCACTCTATATTTTAGGGTGGGCTATATTATTTTCTATTGTAGTATATTGTACGAAAAAACCAGAAATTTAGTTGTCTTGCCCTCCAAAACATGATAAGCTTCAGGACAATTATAGAGTTTTTATTACAGCTTGGGGAGCAGTCCATGAAAAATTTTCAATATTTTACCCTTGCGTTTTTTATGCTAACTTTAGAAACAAATGCTGCAGTTATGGGGTCCACAAGCCTGCAGCCTGCAGGCCTTGCGGGGAAAAACCTTGGCCTACCCATGTCAGACGGGGGGAAAGCAAGCAACAACACCGGTGACTACGCGGGTTTCTATGTCGGCGGTGTTTTGGCCGTTACGCACAAAGAAGCAACGATCAACAAACATAAATTGTCTGCAACAGGATATTCTGGTGGCGGACTGATGGGGTATGGCGCTGGAATCACGGAAAAAGTTTTTGGTGCGGGTGAATTGGAAGTAAGTTATGGCATTGCTAAATCTAAGGATGATGGAAATACAGTCAAGCTCCGCTCCACCTATGATGCATCATTTGCTGGGCTCATCGGCTATCTTCTAGCCGGAGCATATATGCCTTATCTACGAATAGGTGCTGGATCACACGGATACAACTATAATTTCCAAAAAAGTGGGAAGACACAAACCACAAAATTCCATACTTTCTTTGTTGCGCCCGGTGTTGGGATGCAATTCTATCTTGGAAAAAGCTTCTTTATACGCATAGAAGGAAGCTATGCCTTCCCGATTAGTGTAGCGAAGATCAAAAAATCTTTAGTCGACAAAAAACCAAAACGTGCGTTCTTACGTTTAGGAGCTGCCTACAAATTTTAGGATAAAAAAACCGATATTAAATCGTCTTTCAAGTGTTGAGATTCTACCAATACTTTTTCTAATTTATAAACTGAACGTAAGCGTGATTTTTTTTTCCGACTGAAAGCTTGAGAACATTATATTCGGTCAACATATTATAAGTGCCACATATTTTTTCATCTGTGATCTTCTGATCATTGACTTTTACGCCACCTCCACGAATCAGACGTCGCACTTCCCCATTACTTTTTGCAAGCCCTACTGCAACAAATAGGGGAACCAATGGACTAGTCAGCATTGAGATTTTATATTGAATTAAAGGTAAGGATGTTTGTAAAACAGTATTACCGTGCGCGTCCTCACTAACGGCAGAGATGTCAGTTCCCTCCCTTGAAAATACTTGTTGCGCACTCTGTCGCACCTCACACAGCGCCTCCTCTCCATGCGCTAAACGTGTCGCTTCATCTGCTAAAATTTCTTTTGCATGATTAATTTCCGAACCGGATAAAGACTCAAGAGGCGTAATATCCTTTGGCATCAGATCTGTAAAGAGCTGAATAAAGCGAATAACATCTGCATCCTCCGTATTTCTCCAAAACTGCCAGTAGTCAAAAACACTCAACATATCGGCGTTCAGCCACACAGCGCCAGAAGCCGTCTTCCCCATTTTTGCCCCTTTCGCCGTTGTCAACAGAGGAACAGTCAGCCCAAAGGCAGTCTTAGCGCTTACTCGTCGAATCAGTTCAACACCATTCACAATATTGCCCCATTGATCTGATCCCCCAAGCTGGAATAAGCAATCATGCTTACGATTTAGCTCTAAAAAGTCATAAGCCTGGAAAATCATATAGTTGAATTCCAGAAATGTGAGTGATTGTGCGCGTTCCAAACGACTTTTGACATTTTCAAATGTCAGCATGCGATTAATCGTAAAATGCGGACCATAGGTGCGAAGAAATGTGAGATAATTCAGTCCTTGGAGCCAACTATTATTATCTAATAATTGACCAGAGCCAGCACCAAAAGAGAGATATTTTTTAAATACTTGTCGAATATTTTCTATATTTTCTTGAATGGTTGCATCATTCATCATTTGACGCGATTCGTCTTTACCAGAGGGGTCACCAATTTTTGTTGTCCCACCGCCTATGAGGATAATAGGACGATGCCCATGACGTTGTGCGACACGTGCTGCCATAATTGTAACGAGATTTCCAACGTGGAGACTGGGTGCTGTTGCATCATACCCAATATAAAAAGTCACAGGACAGACTAAGCATTGTGTATCTAGTGCTGTCATATCTGTACCCTGATATATAAAACCACGCCAAGCAAGCTCACGTAAAAATGGAGATTGAAATTCTTCTGCCATGCTATCCATGTAATACTTAAATTAATGCTAAATATGTGTTTTACATATGCCCGAAAGATGAGTACAGTAAAAACTTATCCGCTCTATCGCATTATACGGAAAAGCTATGTCAATTCAAGTCACAACCTTAGAAAACGGGTTCCGCGTTGTCACAGATCATATCCCCTCAGTCGAAACAGTTTCTCTGGGCGTTTGGATTAAAGCAGGAACACGCAATGAGTCCATAGACACAAATGGTGTCGCCCATTTTTTGGAGCACATGGCCTTTAAGGGAACTCAAAAACGCACCGCCCTTAATATTTCAGAATCTATCGAGAACGTAGGCGGGTATATCAATGCTTACACCTCGAGAGAAACAACAGCCTATTATGCCCGCGTCATGAAAAAAAACGTGCCGCTCGTCGTCGATATTCTAGCAGATATACTGCAAAATTCAACATTCTTAGAAAAAGAGTTGGAAAAAGAACGCGAGGTGATTCTTCAAGAAATTGGCCAATGTCATGATACACCTGATGATATTATTTATGATCATTTTCAAGAGCATGCCTTTCAAGATCAGCCAATGGGTTGGACAATTTTAGGGCATGCACACACTATCCAACAAATGCCTAGACAAGCCTTGATAGAGTTCATGAATACCCATTACCAGCCGCAAAATATGGTATTTTCTGCCGCCGGTCATATCGACCATGACACACTTGTAGCCCTGGTGCGCAATCACTTTTCTCTCAAGAAAAAAATAAGTAGCCCACTCATCGTACCAGGAAAATATGTGGGGGGTAATTTCAGAGAATCTCGCGACCTAGAACAACTGCACCTACTTCTAGGGTTCAAGGGTACTAGTTTTTTAGATGATGACTCCTATACAGCAGCCCTCTATGCAACAATCATGGGTGGAGGCATGTCATCACGCCTCTTTCAAGAAGTTCGAGAAAAACGAGGTCTGGTTTACTCCATATATTCTTTCTCGTCTACCTATAGAGACTGTGGTGTTTTTGGTATCTATGCTGGAACCAGTCAGAAAGATAGTTGTGACCTAATCAATGTCATACGCGATGAGCTACTCAAGGCTCCTAGCACACTCAAATCACAGGAAATCACGCGAGCAAAAAACCAAACAAAATCCAGTATTGCAATGGCCCTTGAAAGCACAACAGCGCGTTCTAAACGTCTTGCGAAAAATTTACTCGAGCACGGGAAAATAATAAGCATTGAAGAAAGTCTAGAAAAAATCAACCGTATAGAGGGATCACATCTCTCTACATTTGCAGCCAATTTGATTAATAGCCCTGTTACTGTTTCCGCAATCGGGCCAATAGATAAGTTGCCAAACCATCAAAAACTTAAGCAAAAATTCCACCAATAAATACAAAAAATTCTTAACAAGAAAACGGTCAAAAAACGAGTACACGGCATCAGGAAGCGATCGTCCCATTTTTTAGCGCTTTCCACGCGAAGATCTACTGATCGCCTTCTTGCGCACGCGCCCTCTAGTAGGAGACCGATCCTCAATAATGCAAAACGAGACTCAAAACGTCAGACAACCAACATAGTCCGGTGGGTCACTCATATTGATACAGTATAGAAATGGCGCAAGCGCACCCTTGTATTGTGGGTCAAAAAATCCTTAGATGATAATTTTTTGCATCATCATAATTATGGAGTATAGTTTATACCACACAACAGGCAAGGCTTAAAAGGACAGGACTATTATGGAATCATTCCAATAGTTGAGCTAATTTCGAATCAAAATAACAGTTAGATTATTATACCTCGTTCGGACTTCTCGACAAAAAATCTCCCCTCATCTTCCTGTCTTCTAGAGCACACCTAAAAATGCCAATTCCCTAATTTTTCTGAGCAATACGACTGCATTCCTTTGAATTCGCGTTGCAGCGCTTGCTTTAATATTTGTACTTACAAACGTGAGTTTACGTTCTTTCAGCAGCTCGCTATCGCAATAATATACACACATGGGCTATACGCCTTCCTCTCTGAAGCAAACTAAAATCCACAACTAAGCCACCACAGAACCCATCGCTCCTCGTTCTTTTTTTGTACAGCGTACGGAGGGGAGGAGGCACCATGTTTAAAACAACGTCTCTTTATACATGAGTAGAACAATTATAGACAACATCAAACAAGCGTATGGTGTATCAATACACCGAGGAAACTGTGGAAAAAAACTCCTGGTCATCACTAAAGCAGCACACCTGCAGTGCGCGCTCCATAAAGCGCAGATACTTTCCACGCTGATCTTCTTAGAAAAAGGAAAGGAATTGCCCAACCCATCCAAAATCCTGTCTTGCCCCCCGAAGTGCTGTACAAGCTATGTGTATCATTCTCTTCAACCCAATACTTTATATAGCATTGCTCCTCTCTGCCAGAGTAGATTCTTCATTTCGAAAAAGCTGTAAAAAATCACGAAAGAATCACGTAACAGTGAGCATGACGCGCTGCTTGTCTTGACCAAAATGTTGTGCAAACTAGATAAATCCTAGAAACGCTTAAACACAAAAACGTCTGCTCGATGCGAGGAATTTTTATGCGTACTTAATGGATACTCCTGGCATACAGCCTATTGTTCGGATTGCGTGTCCGTCTATCTTATATTTATTTGGAAGCCTCATATGTACGATTTTTTGCGATGAAACATGCACATGCAAAGATATACTCTGTAACCCCACATCTTGTGCTGTGATAAAATCTATAATACGCTCAACAAGCACTTCTTCTGCGCAGTCTAAAATGATATGATGAGGTATGCTGAGCACTGTATCCAGTTTTTTGCATGATTGCGCCATCATTTGTAAGCCACGTGCAGGATCACGTCGCACTTGTATGGTTAGGCACAATGGCATTCCAGATGTAAGCAGATCACGTGTATCATTCAAAAGATCTGAGAAAAAGACTGCCTCAAAGGCACCTGCTTTGTCTGTAAAGGACACAAAAGAAAATTTTTTACCTGCTCGAGATGTCCGTTCTTGAAAAGTCGTCACAATGCCTGCAACCTTCACGGTACGCCCTGCATTTTTTTCTAATCTAGAACTCGGTATGATTTGTGCAGTCTCAAAAAATGGTTCGTAAGATGTAAGAGGGTGGTCTGATAAATAAAAACCGAAGGCATCCATTTCATAATTCAATTTTTCAAGTACATTCCAGTCTTGTGTGTCCTTGAATTGTATGGGGAATGCATTTGATTCTAAATCCTGCCCAAATAAGCTTTGTTGCTGACTATTTTTTTGCGCATATATCAGTGCCCCATGCTGGATAATCACATCAATAGACATAAAGAGTTGCTGACGATTTGGGTGCACGCTATCAAATGCACCTGCCATAATCAAGTGCTCCATCTGGCGTTTATTTAAAACCTTTCCACTCAACCTCCCTAAAAAATCCTGTACATTTTTGAATGAGCCGCCTTTTCTCCTCTCTGACACAAGCTCAAGCATCGCCCCATCACCAACATTTTTAATCGCTGCTAGGCCATACCTCACCCCGCCATTTTCTACAGAAAACGTGACATCAGAGTGATTCACGTCAGGAGGAAGGAGCGCAATGTCCATGTTGTGTAATTCTTGTCGATATATATCCAATTTATCAGTATTGCCCATATCATACGTCATGGTTGCCGCCATAAATTCAACGGGAAAATTTGCCTTCATGTACGCGGTTTGATAGGCAAGAAGTCCATAGGGTGCGGAGTGAGATTTGTTAAAACCATAGCCTGCAAATTTTGCAATTTGGTCAAATATGCTGTTAGCCAATTGTGCATCAACACCATTTTTAACAGACCCCGATACAAATATCTGACGCTGTTTTGTCATATCTTCAACAATTTTCTTGCCCATTGCACGTCGCAACAAGTCTGCACCGCCAAGGGTATAGCCCGCCATCACCTGAGCTATTTGCATCACTTGTTCTTGGTAGACCATCACCCCGAATGTTTCTTTTAAGAGATCTTCTAGCATGGGATGCATATATTGCACCTCTTCTTCACCATGCTTACACGCAAGATATCGCGGAATATCATCCATAGGGCCCGGACGGTATAAAGCAACAAGTGCAATAATTTCTTCAAATTGATCCGGTTTTAACTTGCGCAAAACATCGCGCATCCCTGTGCTTTCCAGTTGAAACACGCCCGTTGTCTCAACGCGATTGAGCAAATCAAACGTTTTTATATCATGCAATGATATGGATGACACATCAAAATCAGGAACATATTTCTGCGCCATATCCGCTGCCATTTCGACAACTGTCAGCGTTTTAAGTCCTAAAAAATCAAATTTTACCAAACCCGATTTTTCAACAAACTTCATGCTAAATTGTGTCACAGCCATATTAGACTTAGGGTCTTTGTATAACGGCACCAAATCATCAAGCGCCCTGTCCCCAATAATCAGGCCAGCTGCGTGGGTTGACGCATGACGATAAAGACCTTCGAGCTTCAGTGCAATACTCATTAATCGTGCAACTGTCTCATCCTGAATGCGCATTTCTTGCAAAATTGGCTCCTGATCTATTGCATCAAGCAGCGTAACGGGGTTTGCTGGATTATTAGGCACCATTTTGCAAATACGATCCACCTGACCGTATGGCATTTGTAAAACACGGCCTACATCACGCAACACAGCCCGTGCCTGCAACTTTCCGAAAGTAATAATTTGTGCAACTTGTGCTTTTCCATAAAATTCTTGAACATAATGAATAACCTCATCACGACGCTCCTGACAAAAATCCACATCAAAGTCTGGCATAGATACGCGCTCAGGATTTAAAAAGCGCTCAAAAAGCAAGCCAAAACGAATAGGATCAATATCTGTAATTGTTAAGGACCATGCTACTAATGACCCGGCACCTGATCCACGACCAGGACCAACAGGAATAGACTGCCCTTTTGCCCATTGAATAAAATCAGCAACGATCAGAAAGTAGCCCGGAAAACCCATTTTATTTATGATATCAAGCTCATGATGTAATCTGTCTTGATATACCTGTCGACATGTGTCACGTGCATCGAGCGTCATGGTATCTGTAAAAACATGTGCTTTAAGGCGCATCTCCAATCCATCCACACTCTGTGTCTTGAGTTCTTCTGCCTCTGTCCTGCCCTTACAGGGAAAAGCGGGAAGAAGAGGCTCTGATGCCTTAGGCATATACGCACAACGCTGCGCAATTTCAATCGTGTTCGCAATAGCTTCTGGCAAATCCTCAAATAGCACCACCATTTCCTCTGAGGATTTAAAATAATGATTTTCTGTATATCGCCGCCGATCATCCTCGTTTGCATATCGTCCATCTGCAACACAAATGAGAACATCGTGTGCATCATACATACAGGTTGTTAAAAAATGCACATTATTCGTTGCAACAATAGGCACATCATGGTCAATCGCCAAATCCAAAATACCTTGCTCAATCAAAACTTCATCATTGAGACCATGTCGGGTTAACTCTAAATAAAACCTCCCGGGAAACACATCAAGATAGGATTGCAAGACGCTTTTAGCAGCATCTTTCTTTTGATCAATGAGAAGTTTACCAATATGCCCCTCAACACTCGCCGATAATGCAATAAGACCTGTGCTATGTTGGATCAGTTGATGATATGAAACATGCGGTGTCTGCCCTTCGGGCGTCTCAAAATAAAAACAGGTCATTAATTTCAGAAGATTTTTATATCCCCTTTCATTTTGCACAAGGAGAACCAACGTATCTGTATCTAATGTGTCTGAATCTTCTCGGGATACATTAATTTGCACGCCCACAATCGGCTGAACACCCGCATCCGATGCAACCAATGCAAATTCGAGGGCACCAAATAGATTACCGGTATCTGTTAAGGCGAGCGCTGGCATATTATATTCTTTTGCTGCGCGCACTAAATCTTTTATTTTCACCGCACCTTCAAGAAGCGAGTAGTCAGAGTGTACACGCAGATGGATGAAAGGGCGCTTCTCCACTTACTCTTCCATCTCTATTAATTCACCCTCTGAAAATGTGAGGACCCGATCCATTTTTTTCATCAGACTAGGATCATGGGTTACAATCAGTGCGGCCATGTTTTCTTCCCGCACAAGTGACAAAATTTCATCAAATACTTTAAAAGATGTGTGCAGGTCCAAGTTACCTGTTGGTTCATCCGCTAAGAGCAAGTGTGGCGACGTACTAAGAGCGCGTGCAACGGCAACACGTTGCTGTTCCCCACCAGACAGCATCGCAGGCAAATGCTCCAGGCGATGAGATAGAGATAGATGTTCGAGTAAAGTTGCAGCCCGTTTTCGCGCAAAATCGTAGCTTTTATTCTGTATCAGAAGAGGCATCATGACATTTTCAATCGCTGTCAACTCGCTTATCAAATAGTGAAATTGGTAGACAAAACCAAGGGTTGTCCCCCGTATGCGCGTACGCTGTACATCGTTCCCTATAAGACGCTGTCCATTTATCGCCACTGTCCCATCACTCGGTACATCAAGTAGCCCCGCAATATTAAGAAAGGTCGTTTTTCCTGAGCCTGATGCTCCGACCAGACCCACAATCTCACCACGCTTTACAGCAAGCGATGCGCCATGCAAAACATATAATGGTGCGCCCTCCCCTTGGGGGTATGTCTTTGAAATATTATTCATCTCTAAAACAGAGGGTGTGTTAACCATGATATTTCAATGCCTCCACTGGATGTAGGGTGGCGGCTTTCCGTGCAGGATACAGCGTTGCAAACACGCTAAACCCTAAAGACATGGACACAATCAGCATAATCTCAGACCAGTCCAAAACCGCGGGCAATCGCGATAAAAAATAAATCTCAGCGCTAAAAACATCTACATCTAGAAATGTTTCTATTGCGCGACGAATGTGTTCTATATTTTTAACAAATAAGATGCCAAGGCCCGCTCCACAGAAAGTGCCTACAATACCAATTGTCGCTCCAACTAACAGAAATACGCGCAAGATAAAATACTTTGATGCACCGATAGTGCGTAATATACCGATGTCTGACGTTTTGTCCCGCACCAACATCACTAAACCCGACACAACATTAAAGGAAGCAATCAAGATCAAAAGCGTTAAAATTAAAAACATCACATTACGCTCCACAATAATCGCCTCAAAAAATGAGGCATTACTCTGTCGCCAATCAATCAGTCGTAAATTGGGGTAGTCAGACAATACCTGGCCAAGGGTGATTTTGAGCACATCAAGGTGATCCGGATTTTTGAGAAAAATCTCTACATGACTGGCACGGCTGTGCATCCTATAAAAGTTTTGTGCCAGTTCCATAGGCATAAAGGCAAAGCTTTTATTGTACTGCGACATACCTGCATCAAAAATACCGACAACAAAGAAGTCCTGATAGCGCGGTACAACACCAAAAGGAGATGGTGTGCCCTGAGGAGACAGTAAGCGCACCTTTTGTCCAACCGAAATTCCTAAAGACTGAGCTAACTGTCGCCCTACAATCAACACCGGTTTACCAGAGACAAAAGTCTTTAACGTACCAGCAATTAAACTCTCACTAATAATAGATCTTTCATACACGTCTTGTGCATCCATTCCACGCACAATAACACCTGCGGCACACTCTCCTGCCACTAGCATACCCTGCGCTTCAACAAGTGGTACAGCATGTATAACACCTGATACACTCTCAATTTTATCCTTCAACACCTGGTAGTTTTCAATACCTGCATTCTGGGCGCTATGGACCACAACATGACTATTAAAATCTAGAATACGTGTAAGCAGATTGTGACGAAAGCCATTCATCACAGACATAACGATAATGAGTGTCGCAACGCCTAAAGTAATTCCTAAAAAAGAAAAGCCTGCCACAACAGAAACAAAGCCACGTTTTTGCTGACGTGCCCTCAAGTATCGATATGCAATGAACAGTTCAGACATGGGATGTACAATCCTTTATGCGCGCCCATTCGGTCTCAAAAAAATAACGAAGCCCTTCCAACGATAGCTCTTCTCGACTCCCAGATGCGCGCGCTTTCACTTCACATGTCCCCTGCCTCAGACCTCGAGGGCTAACGATCACTTGCCATGGTAGACCGATGAGATCCATAGTTGCAAACTTAGATCCTGATGATTCATTGCGATCATTTAAAAGCACCTCAAAACCTATTGCTGTCAACATTGCATAGATTGTCGTAGACACGTGATCGCTCTGCGCATCCCCCACCTTTAAATTTAAGATCCCAACATGAAAAGGACTAATAGCAATAGGCCATTTTATACCCCGATCATCGTGGTTTACTTCTATAATACCAGCAACCAAGCGGCTTACCCCAATACCAAAAGAACTCATCTCAGGATACACCGGTTTACCATCTGGGCCAGCAACTGGTGCATTCATGGCTTCTGTATACTTGGTGCCAAAATTAAAGATATGCCCAACTTCAATACCGCGACGAGAGGTCAAATCAATGTCACTAACGGGGCACTGTTCTGGGTCGTGCAGCTCACCCGACTTTGCGTATAGTTTTAAGATATCTTCAACCGCCACATTCGCCCCTAAAGTTTCAAACTTTATATCATAAAAAATCTCATTCTCTCCAGTATCCGAAAAAATATGAAATTCATGACTCAACTCACCACCTATAGGACCAGTATCAGCCTGCACAGGCATTGCATCTACCCCCAGACGCTTAAAGATTTTTAAGTACGCCCGCATCATATCATAATACGTTGCGCGCGCCGCATCAGGAGAGAGGTCAAAACTATACGCATCTTGCATTAAAAATTCACGCCCTCGCATAACGCCAAATCGGGGTCGAACCTCATCACGAAATTTCCACTGGATTTGAAAAACCCGCAAAGGAAATTGACGATAACTTTTAACAAAGCGCCTGAACAAGGCTGTCATCATATCTTCATTTGTAGGACTATACAGTAAATCGCGATCATGACGATCCTTAATACGCAGCATCTCTTTCCCATAAGACTCATAGCGACCACTCTCGCGCCAAACATCGGCCGATTGTAAAATGGGCATTAAAAGCTCTGCACAGTTTGCTACTGTTAGTTCTTCACGAATAATTTTTTCGATTTTTTTCAACACACGTAATCCCAACGGCAGCCAAGAATAAATACCCGCTACTTCTTGGCATATCATTCCCGTCCTTAGCATTAATTGATGCGAGGCAATCTTTGCTTCACTTGGTGTTTCCTTAAGCAAAGGCAGAAAATAATTTGAAAGCTTCATCAATTACAGCCCGTGTATTCGTTTTGTTTCAGAGGTCAGTGGACGTCCAATTGGGCCCGTCGTCACATCTCCAATTTTTTTGAAGTTTAGCGTAAACATAATGGTATTTCCAGGCTTAAGGGCGCCATCTCTGAAAAAAGAACGGACAAAAACTAAGGATGCTTTGAAACAGTCATTCTGGTACGCCAACTGCATATCATAAGACAAAGTGCCATGGAGCTGACCCAAATCATATGCCCATGTACCTGAAAGCACCCAGTTTTCAGACAATTTAGATGCTGCACCTAAAATGACCTGGTTGCGTGAAGCATTGCGTGTAGTATTGAAATATTTGTCACGAATAAAGATATAGCCAACACGACCGCGAAATGCAGAAGGACCGGCCTGCAGAGATAATTGTGCACGTTGAACTGTCAAATTTCGCCTACTCAGTGTGGCACTCCCCAGCACATCCACAGACTGGATAGCCCGAGTTTGGATAGAAGTCACAATATCTGATAGTCCTTTATCTATCGCCTTAATAGCGGGATTTGGAAGTGATTGTATTTTAGTAAAACTATAGCTTTGCCCTACAAAAAACTTTGCAAGCTGGCGGCTTTTAGAAAAAAGATAGATATTCACTCCATAGTTGATACGTTGCCCTGTATCAAACGCATCAATTCCTGGAAAACGATGATCTAAAAAGAGCGTTGTCGCATCCAATTGAAAATCCTGACTATCCTCATTTGGAATACTGCTATTCTGTGATTGCCGTATCGATAATACACCGCTTGCAACCGGCTCAACCAGTAGGCGTCTTGTCCCAAGCACATTAGCATAATAAGGGAGACGCCAATGTATGCTAAGTGTAGGAATCATATCGCCTGTATCTCCATTGAATACTTGCGATACTCTTGTTTTTTTAAAGTCCCATAGACGGTAAAATCGGGCCAATGTAGATACATTAAATATATAAAAACTGCCTCCTCGCGTTTGCAAAGGGAATGCAAAACGCCCGCGCAAGCTAAACCGTTCCATTTGCTGTGGATGAGCGAATGTTGCTGTGTTACCTATTGTGTGTGCTACATTAAATTTATCGCGTTTCAGGAATACATGATCTAAGTCAAGTGTTACATATTGACCATATTTTCCAGGCGCCGAGACGTATTGATAAAACAGTTTTGGTCCTACGACAGGAGTAAGATCTTTATTCGAACGCGCGCGCAAATTTTGGAAGGCATAGGCAGAGAGAGCGGCATAATTTTTATCATAAAAACCTTCGATCTTTGCATGGGACATTAAAACTGGAAGATTGCCATATCCCTCTTTATCGAGAAAATCATATCGCCGAAGATATGTTCTATCTCGCACACGTCGCACGTCAAAAATCAAGCGCCATTTATCTGTAAAATTCAACTCTCCCTTGCTAAAAAAGTGTGGAAAATACCGCTTGTGCAAATCCCGACTCTCTATTTCCTCTTTATTATGGGTATCCGCATACCCTGCACCAGCCTCCATATCAAGATATCCATTTTCAAATAACTGTCGGTAAGTTAGCACAAGAAAGGCACCGCCCGCCGTAGCCCCAAAGGGTGTTACAATTAGATCTCGGTCAGGTGTTAAATTAAAATAATAGGGTGTTGCGACCATAAAGCCATAATATGTGCCATATCCAAATCTAGGTGATAAAAATCCAGATCTCCTGTTAATAGCGGGATCTACATGCATGAAAAACGGAGAATAAAAAACAGGCACGCCAAAAAGATCCAGCCACATATGCTCATAATACATCTCCCCCATTTTCTCATTCCGCGTCACATGAGCTGCATGCAACTGCCACGTCGGCTCCTCATCGTGACATAATAAACAAGGAGAATAAGAAATATCGTTTAGTTCTTGGACCATATGTTTTTTTTGAAAATTTCGTCCCGTTAGGCGACTATCATCCCGCGTTAAAATATAGACAGCAGGAGCCTGTGCCCATGAAAAGTCGCTGGAAAAATTCAGTTCACGGCTGGATATAATATGCCCATCCATAAAAAGAGATACGTCACGAGTAATATGAAAATATTTTCTCTGTGCATTATACAAAGCCTGCGCAGATCGCACCTGTATTTTCCCGTCAGAGAGTATGATATTACCTAGTGCCTCCACATCCCCATTTTTTTGATTGCACATGACCTTATCGGCACGAAAAAATAAATCTTTTTTTACGGCCTGACATTGTAAAAAAAAGACGAGATTCATAAAAATAAAAAGACGGATAATACTCATTTTTCTTCCAAATACATAAGCGCTGCCAAGCTCGCACAAACACTAATAAACGGAGGGGCGGCCGCCGCTACAAAAACTGGTAATGTAATCGATATTGCAAATGCACGCATTACGCTAATAAAAAGATACACAAAAAAAGCTATCAAAATCGCACAAAAAATGGGATACACACTTTGCCCTCGTGCGCCCAAGCGATAGGATACAAACGCCGCAAAAAATATCATTGCTAAAAACATGAGAGGGCGCAACAGAGTCTTGTACCAGTGGAATCTATAATTTATACTTGAAAGCCCTGCATTTTCTACATTTTTTATAAATGCAGGTAGCGCCCAAACAGACAAGGTATCAGGTGAAAAAAAACGGTTCCGGATAGTCTCGATATTGATGTCCGTAACATAAGAAAAAGTTTCCATTTCTTCCGTAATTTTATACGAATTTGACACTAAAACATTTTCAAGCTTCCATTGATTCGGTTGCATTATGCCAGATACAGAATCCACTCTCTTGAGGAATACATTGTCTGGGCTGAACATATAAATTGTAATGCCAAAGACTTTTTTCTGGATCATATCAACACGTTTTGCATGCATAAGAGCATACCCACTTTCGTGCACATCGCGCACCCATATACCACGGCTTGATACAACATATGAATCGCTGCGTTTTTTAAACACAGTGTTGTTAATACGCTCAAACTTCTCCATAAAAGCAGCCCCCAAGGGATTAAAAACTGTAAATTCAAAAACACTGTACGCTAATACTATCACAATAATAGGCGCTAAAAGGCGCCATATAGATAGCCCCATATTCCTCAAAATAATCAATTGAGAAGTTTGATGAAAACGCCAAAAGAAAAAGATTGTAGCAAACAAAAAAATAAAAGGAACCACTTCTTGAAGAATGTTTGGAAAATGCAATATAGCCATTTTGAAAATAGTAACAGGCGCAATCCCGGAAACCGAGCTTGCGCGACGAAAAAGCTCAATAACATCAAAAAGAAATATAATTGCCGCAAAAAATAAAAGCCCTGATAAATAAAAAACGATAAAGCGTTTCGCAATATAAGAAAAAGTCGTATACGACGTGTTTTGCATTCCTCTTATCCTGGTTTATGTTGAGTGCGCTGGATTACAAAAAAAGGCACTAGAATGGAGGCCATAAGAAAGACATAATTTCCATAAATCATAGGTGTATATGAATGCATAAGCTGAGCAAAGAAAAGAAAGGCACCCTCTATCACCAGAACAGCAAATCCTGCACAGAAGATAGCGCGCACTTGTGCGCGGTGCGTAACAGAGCTGGTGAGCTGTGCTGCCATGCCAATCAATATAAAGATCAATAACAAAAGAGGCGTTTGCAATCGTTGATGAAATTCTGCGCTATATGCTATATTACTCGTAAATTCTGGCAACATAAGATCTAAAGTGCTGAGCTCATATGGCTTTTTTACGCGCTCCCCAGCTTGTTTATCACTAAATTCTGACAAGCTAAGCGCTGTCTTGTTAAAATGTAGCATAGAAAACGTTTTCTTTTTGGCATCTAACACCTGTCTACTTCCTTCACGCATTACAACCTGTGGTCCATTGAGATCATTAATTATCACCCCCTCACTCGCCATTAGCGCATAAGGATCTTTTCCTTTTTGGTCAATATGCGCAAATATCCCTTGCACACTATGTTGACCAATCTTTTTTTGAACAAAAATTGTTACATCGCCTAAGGTCGTAAATGTTCCTTCTTGCACAAGAATAGCGGGCAAAGAGTTTTTCAGTATGTTCTCTTGCTGATAGAAACTCTCCATAGACTTCGGAGCAAGATAACATGTGTTCACATACATGATTGCAGTCATGAATACACCGATAGAAATTCCTGGTTTTGCAATATGCGCATTAGATAAGCCTGCAACACGCATCATTGTAATTTCTCTATCTGCGATCATTTTATAGTATACAAATATGCTTCCAATAAACATGCCAATCGGTAGAAGCAACGTGAGAAGGTCTGGAACGATATATCCACTTATTTTGAAAATGGCTGTCATTCCGCCATATGTATTCAATACAAGCTCCACAACTTTAACCGCCTGCACAAGCCAAACCAGCAAAAGCAAAACAAAGGTCGCGCTTAAAGAGGTCAATAAAATCGCACGTGACAAATACCAAAACAAAATCTGTGACATGTAAGCGGGCACTCCTCGCAAAAAAATTGACAGCCACCCACTTTTCGGATATTTAATGTGAGTATATATTTTAATTTATGGCAATATTTGGTTTTTAACGACATATGAAAATAGTTTTCGTCTCTTTATTTATGTTCTTTTTCCCTTTTCTGTCAACTGTAGATGCTAAAGATGCAGTGCATATTGTTGCTATTGTAAATGGTCAGGCAATCACACAACTGGATCTTGATAATCGCGTTACACTCACATTGATGGATGCTCCGCAACAACCTTCTGAAGAACAACGTGCCGCATTACGCCGCAATATTTTGGAGAAAATGATAGACGAACTTTTGCAGATCGAAGAAGCGAAACGTTTTGAAGTCCAGGCTGAACAAGAAGATATCGATCACCACCTGAATTTTATAGCAAAACAAAATGATTGGCCACAAGGTTATATGGAAAAAACATTGAAAGAACAAGGCGTTCCAATGCAAACACTCTTGCAGCAAATAAACGCAGGCATCTCATGGGCACGCTTTGCCATGCTCATGAAAGAAGGGTCGAGAATTTCCTCCAAAGATGTGGAAAATTATATAAAATACAAACAACATAAAATGCGCTACCTTCTTGCTGAAATCATTATTCCTTTTGATTTATATGGCGGAATAATGGCAGCAGAACAGCTTGCATACCAGGTATTTCAAAGTATTCAAAAGGGGCAGCCTTTTAATATGATGGCCTTTGAACACTCGGGTGCACCAACCGCTGCAAGCGGAGGGGACATTGATTGGGTGGACGCAGATCAACTGTTGCCAGAAGTTAAAGAAGTTCTGGAACGCATGCCGGTTGGTTCCTTATCACAACCAATCCCAACGGCGCATGATTTTCGGATTATATTTCTTCGAGAAAAGCAAGACCCGAGTCAGTGTGAACAAATTTTAAAATTGCGCCAAATAGAAGTAGACCTTCCAATTATGATGCCAACCGAAACACGCCAGGAACTTATCCGAAATCTAGAGAAGAAAATGCGACGTATTAAAACCTGCAGCGACTTTGAAAGCGCTGCTGAAGGAATTGAAAATGCTACATTGCAAATTCATCAAAATATTCGTTCTGCCCAACTTAGTGGTGGGTTAGAAAAAGTAGTCTCCGATCTCCCCTTAAATACGCCTTCAAAGCTTTTAATCGTTTCAGACCATAAATTAATGTTATTTATGGTGTGTGAGAAAACAAATAAAAGCCCAGATGAGGAAGAGGTGGATCATATAAAAAAGGAAGTGAAGGAAAACATTGAGAATAAACGCCTTGAATCCCTAGCCTTAAAGCGTTTGCAAGATTTAAGGCGGCAGGCCTATATAGATGTCCGAATTTGATGATACACTTCTCCCATCTATCCCTAATATCATACGCACACACAAGTTAATTGCACATAAATCTCTTGGTCAACACTATCTTATTGAGAAAAATATTTTAAAAAAAATTTTATCTAGCGCCAATATAAGTAAAGACGATGTCATACTAGAAATTGGCCCTGGCCCAGGTGCACTAACACGACACTTATTAAAGTCTTCTGCTAAAAAAGTTTATGTAATTGAAAAAGATGTTCGATTTCTTCCCGCAATGAAGATTTTAAAAGAGGCTGTAGGTGAGCGACTACAGATTATACATGGTGATGCATTGTGCATATCTCCAGAGACCTTACAGCATACTCCCGTTAAAATTGTTTCTAACTTACCCTATAATGTTGGCACTCAACTGATTTTAAATTGGCTGGATGTATGGCCGCATATTAGATCGATGACCGTTATGCTGCAAAAAGAAGTAGTTGATCGTTTGCGTGCCACACCTAACACAAAAATCTACGGGCGCCTTTCTGTCCTTGCACAATGGGTTTGCTCGGTACAAAAAAGCTTTGATGTACCACCCACTGCTTTTATGCCTCCGCCAAAAGTGCTGTCAAGTGTCGTACAGCTTGTGCCGTATGCGCAGTATTTGTATCCTTGTCCAAAAAAAAAAATGGAGTCTGTCACTCACGCTGCCTTCGGACAGAGACGAAAAATGCTCCGCTCAAGCCTTAAAAAACTCGATCGAAATATTATCTCAATCTTAGCTCAACTTAATATCCCCTCAACATGTCGCGCCGAGAATTTAACGATTGAAGACTTTTGCCGTATTGCCAGCGCCCTCTAAATTTAGAGCGAATGTACCCCCTTTCCGAGCGGGGAGGAGGGGGAGGTATAAAGACACAGGAAATCTTTTACACACACCTCTCTCTTCTTTTGTGTGGGGCTGCACCCCCCTTTCTGAGCATCAAAGGCCTATATATCTGAATCCATGCTCCCATCATAAGTTTGAAGACAAGATGTAAAACCATCAGCCAAACCTTTGTGTTCGGCTGCTTGTATGTCAAGACTCTGCTTTAGGACGTCTGTATTTTCAGATGAGTTACTTGTAGCAACGACACCCCCACTTTTCTTGTATGCCTCATATGTTTTTTTGCGTTCAGCAACTACCTTTGCAAGCTGCTCTTTTTCTTTCTTGTTTGTGCCTTTATATTTTTTTTGCTTTGTCAATGCTGCGTCATAGGCTGCACCTGCTTTCCAAATCGTAAATTTCTTCTTTCTATATGTATTAAAATCTTCTTCTATCGCGCGCCCTTTCTTAACACGCTCTTTAGGTGAAAGAGTAGATGCTGTCTTCAAAAAAGCTTCATAGTTTTTTACACAATCTTTTGTGGGGGTATTAACCGCTTCTTTCTTCTTAGCAGCAAACTTGAGCGCTTCTTTCATATCTTCAAGGGTCATGCCCATACGTCGCTCCATATCAATTTGAATCAGAGGTTTATTAACGCTTGAAGAGCTTGCACTCGCAACACCCCCACTTTTCTTGTATGCCTCATATGTTTTTTTGCGTTCAGCAACTACCTTTGCAAGCTGCTCTTTTTCTTTCTTGTTTGTGCCTTTATATTTTTTTTGCTTTGTCAATGCTGCGTCATAGGCGGCACCTGCTTTCCAAATCGTAAATTTCTTCTTTCTATATGTATTAAAATCTTCTTCTACCGCGCGCCCTTTCTTAACACGCTCTTTAGGTGAAAGAGTAGATGCTGTCTTCAAAAAAGCTTCATAGTTTTTTACACAATCTTTTGTGGGGGTATTAACCGCTTCTTTCTTCTTAGCAGCAAACTTGAGCGCTTCTTTCATATCTTCAAGGGTCATGCCCATACGTCGCTCCATATCAATTTGAATCGGAGGTTTATCAGCCCCATAAGAAGGGTGGTACCCAACTATTACAATGCTCATTATGATGAGAAGATATTTTGTCATGTCTTTAAACTCCCAAGAAAAGTAAATCCGTCGCTTCCAAATATTTTTTTTTCATTCCTATACCTTCACCGGTTTGTGCGCTTTCGCATATGCTGCTGAACGACTTTCCATTTCTGCTGCTGTAAAAGTATGGTGGTGGAATTTTGCAAGATCGCCACTGGTCAAAGCGGTTACGCACTGAGACAAGCCCGTATATTTTCCTTTTGCATATCCGTACGTTGCTTCTGTCTTAGCAGTCTTGGAAGCCTTAAGCGCTGTTGCCGCCTTATCCATCGCGACTTTTGCACGCGCCACACTTGGACGCATCGTCTTTGCAACATATCCTGTGGTTGCGGCAACCCCTAATCGATAGGCAAGCATCCACCCTTGATATGCATCGGCTGCTGCAATTGCTTCATTCCGCGTTTTTGAGTTTTTGCTCTTTAGACCTGCTGCTTTTTTTGCAGCTTCAGCTTTTGCTTTTCTAATAAGAGATTCAATATTGGTCCCTTGATTTTTTACCATGTCATTATACGCTAATTTCAAAGCATTGTACGTTGATTGAGCACCTATCAAAAATCGCTTCATCCCATTCAGCTTCCCCTCTAGCTCTGATAACTTCCGACTAGCATCACTAAAAGCCTTCTTATGCTTTGCCTGGTCAGTAGGTTTTTTTGCCTTAGCATAGCTTGTCTTGGACGATGCAACCTTCTTTTTATACTCAGCAATTTGCGCAGGCAGAGCTTCTATTTGAGCTTTATCAGCTTTAATCTGTTCCAGGATTTTTGCAGAAGCTGCTCTCACGCGCGTTTTAGCCAACCGATAATTTGGTGTAATATTTTGGGATAAATCATAGACGAGCGTACCCTCAGTTTCCCGCCGCGCATGGTGCTTTAAATTCTTACGCACCAACGCTTCATAGTAGGATATTTTTCTTCCATCTTTGTTAGGATCATACGCTTCATCATCCCCTGCAACAAAACCGAGCAATCTATACATAGCATCTGGCAATTGCGGATTCTGAAGTCCTGCATCTTTATAAGAATCAATAAGCACATCAGCAACCTCTAACTTATTCAGCTCTTTTCTCTCTGAAGCCGTTGGCTTTGTTTTTTCTGATAGCACTCGATATCGCTTCAGTTTATGTAGCGCAGCCTCTGCACAGTTGGAGTATCGAGAGGCCACAAGCGACAGATCATCGTGATCAAACCCTTTAGAAGAGTACGTCGAATATCGTGCATTTGCCGCATCAATATCCTCACTCGTCGAACACATAAGCGCAATATCAAGCATCTCCCTACAAACCGCTGGCGTACATTGAGCCGATACTTTTAATGAACTAATAGCAGCGCGAGACATGCCCACTCCATCAGCAGCATCGCCTAAAACAGCTTCCGTTGCATCCAAAAGACCAGATAAAAATCCTCGTTTTACTCGATTTACCCCTCCTGCTGTGCGTCCTCCATCAGCCTGTGATACTTTCGTTAACAGCGCTTCCTCAGATAGCTCGACGTCCTCTTCATTGCCTCCACTAAAAAGCTTTTTCTTAGCAGAAATTCCTGCAGATCTTACTTTTTTTGACAATGCTGTGAAAAAACCCTCTGATTGTTCTTCCGTTTCATCAGCTTCTTCTTCAAGCTTTTCTTCCTCTTCTTCTAATAAAGCTAACGCAGCATCTCCTTTGGTTCTCTTACCGCGCGCGGTCTTTCTCTGCGCGCCTTTATCTGGAGATTCTTCACCTAGATCTTCTGCAACTTCTTCATCTTCTTCTTCAAAGGTGGCAGCCTCTTGCTTGATCTCTTCTATTGCTGCCTCTAATGTGAGCTGACGAAAGATTTCCGCAGCTTCAATGATGAGCCCTGCAAGATCTGCTCTAGGCGCCTCTGCCATTGCTTTTTCAAATCCACTTGCATGTGTACCTACAGCGCCCCCCATTGACGCCACATCCTCCATTTGATCAAGGGCACTCTCAACACATCCCAGGGATAAAGTATTTGCATCTATACATGCATTATACCGGTCAAAGCCAGACAGCTTTTTATTCGGTTGCGTGCAACTTTTTCCACACAAATGAGCCTCATCAACTTCCTCAATTTCTTTTGCAAGCGTACGCGCATCTAGTAGGTACCCTATTCGATCATGCTCTCCTATATTCTCATCTTGCAATGTACTCATCGCCAGCTCATGAGATCCTTGAGCTTTTTTTGTATTTCTTGCATGTTGGTGGCTTGTCAACGACCCTGCATGGGCATACTCCAAAGAAGACAAAACAAAAAAACCGAACACTAGACTGAGCAAATGCATCGCAACGACTCCCCTTTTATATAATTCATTAGCCCTCATTATGGCGTTATTCTTTTTGATATGTCAACCATACTTTGTGCACAACGGGCCAATATTCTCTCCAGCTAAAAGATGTACATGAAAATGCGGCACTACCTGGCCACCATCTGATCCATGATTGGTGATTAAGCGATAACCCGCATGTTGAACATTTAAACACTCTGCTACGTTTTGCACCGCTCGAAAAAAGCCTAACATCACCTTTGGTGCCGCGTTTTGCACAAAATCATCAAAAGAAATATGCGTGTCCTTAGAAATAACTAAAGCGTGCACATTGGCTTGCGGGTTCATATCTCTAAAAGCAACCGCATAGTCGTCCTCATACATGAAGTCACATGGTATTTCGTGACGTAAAATTTTTGCAAAAATATTTTTGTCATCATACAGCATTGCCACCCTCCTTGTACACTCTTCCTCGCACATAGCAAAACCCATTATATACTATATTGTATGCCATAAAAAGTAAGCTTCACCTTGCATAAACTCTATGATACTTTCTATGAATAAGGGGAGTATCGATGCATCAACCAACACACCGTACAAGTGCGCCAAGCGATATAAACGTCAGCTTAAAGGGGGCTCAAGAAGATTGCTCCACCTTGCTGATGGCCTCATCAACTAAGAAATTAACATCACTGCGGCATCCCACTGAAGATACAGACAGTCTTGTTACGCCCAAATCTTGGGTTCCATATATTTATGAGGCTCTATACACTATTAAAGGGGTAAACGCGTGATGGTGGTGACATGACATATGACGCGTATGATTATATAAATTTAACAGAGCGTTATAGTGCTCCCATCTATCGCCCCCTGCCTGTAGTCCTGGAAGACGGCCAAGGCGTTTGGGTATGGGATAACGATGGCGAAAAATACCTCGATTGCCTGAGCGCTTATTCAGCTGTCAATCAGGGACACAATCACCCTCTTATACAAACAGCCCTCATCAAGCAATCTCGCAAGCTTTCTATCACATGTACAGCTTTTTACAACCGCTTATTAGGTCCATTTCTCGAAAAGCTCTGCCATATATGTCAAATGGACATGGCCCTCCCCATGACTACAGGGGCTGAGGCGGTAGAATCCAGCACAAAACTCGCCCGAAATTGGGGATATGCTACAAAAGGGATTGTTAACGCAAAAGCAGAAATAATCACTTGTCAAAACAACGTTCATGGCAGCATACAAAATGCTGTTAGTATTTTAACAGGCTCTGTTGCAACCAAGGTGCTTGCACCCCTTGCACCGGGAGTGACGTCCATACCATTTGGTAACGCATCTGCACTGGAAAATGCCATCACAAAAAATACAGTCGCCTTCTTAGTTGAGCCTATTCAATGTGCAAACGGTGTAAGCCTCCCGCCAAATGGATATCTTAAGCAAATTCGAGAGATTTGCACAAACTATGATATTCTGCTTATTTTTGACGAAAGACAGACAGGCCTGGGACGCACAGGCAAACTCTTTGCGTACCAGTATGAAGATGCAAAACCTAATATGTTGCTTCTTGGACAGGCACTGTCTGGCGGTATGTATCCCGTATCTGCTATCGTTGGAGATCATCATGTCCTCTCTTTGCTCAACACCAAAAGTCAAGGTGGAACATATGATGTAAGCCCACTCGCTTGCGCTGTTTCAGACGCCGCGCTAGATGTAATTATCGATGAAAATCTACCAGATGCTTCAGCAGAAATGGGGGCGTATTTCTTAGCGGGGCTCAAAAAAATAAATAGTCCACATATACAGAACATCCGTGGGCGCGGCTTAATTCTTGAAATCGACTTAAAAGACACGTCTGGAACTGCTCTCAATTTTTCAGAAAAACTCTTGGCGCTGGGTATTTTATCACAAGACATAAGAGAGAAAACGCTACGCCTTACCCCCCCACTAATCATATCAAAGGCAGAAATAGACTGGTGCTTAAAACATCTAAGCTTAGCTTTATTGGAGGAGACCCATAATGAAGAGTAATAAAATTTTGACATATGCTCCCGAGCGTCTTTGCGCCATGACAGATTCGATCTTAGCTATTATTATCACAATGCTTGTTGTCAATATCACTACATTTGTAGTGCCTGAAATTGAACACTGGAAGGATTTTTCTTATTTCTGGTCCAGCAGTTATTTACACTTCTTAAATTTTTTCATCTTATTTATCATTGTCAGCTGGATGTGGCTTCTCCATCACACTATTTTTACACCACTACAGTCTGTTGACCGCACAGTAATCATGCTGAACATGGCATCACTTGTATTGATGTGTTGTGTACCCATGTGTTTAGATCTCATCAAAGACAACCCACACCACTTCTTGCCAACGCTTTTCTTTTGGACTGTCTACTCACTGCTCCTAGGTACTTTCTGGCTTATTATGAAAAATGTCGAAAAAAAAAGCACCTGCATAACAAAAATGCTGTGGAACAAAGTTTTATGACCGCCCAGAAAGATATTGTATTTTTAGCCATTACAGGTTGTGTCGCTTTAAGCATTTCATATATCTGCCCAGGATATTCTATATTAATCTGGCCTAGTTTTAGCGCTGTACGTTTTTTCTTGCGTAGACGACACTTAAGATCACCTTAGTCTTTTTTATGGCATAGGAAGAAAATTGGATATCATATAGTCACATACAAATACACGATGAATGGCTAAAAATACTACATACTATTGCGTTCACGAGTTTTATAATTGACGATGCATAGAAACATAAGGCCCTACAGTAAAATGCTAGTCTCATGAGAAGATGCTCTCACAACTATAGAGCGCAGCTCCTGCGTCAACAATGCCTGTGCAAAGAGCGCACACCGTATACCTAGATATCTAGAAAAATATTTCTTCAGCGCTCTTGCTGCACCAGATTGTCAAAAACAGAAAGGTTGATAAAAAACAGAACACACCTGTTTGGAGTACCGACACAATATTCGCTTTATGTGGCAGAAAAAATCAAGACACGCTTATGGCCTGCCAAATCACGTACACATTCCTCATGGCTGTATGCGGAAAAAATATCCATGACTTCTGCAGATTGTGTGGCACCGATTTCTAAAAAAATACGCCCATCTCTTTTTAAAAATTTGCATAATTCTTTAGACAAGTCATGATAGCAATCCAACCCGCTATGCCCCCCCAACAGCGCTATTTTTGGATCATATTCTTTAACATTTTTGGATAGATTCGCATAGTCTTCTGTGCTAATGTATGGTGGATTTGAAATAATTACATCAAAATCTCCCGTTACATTGTGCGTCCAGGGGCCATCTACAAAGGTTGTACGAGCGCTGCTACCTAAATTCACTGCATTTGCACCTGCTGTCTCCAGGGCGCCAGGCACACAATCTACACCAACACCCTCTGCTCGAGGATACACGTGCAACAAAGACAGCAAAAGACACCCTGTGCCCGTTCCAAGATCTAAAATACGCAGTGACTTTTCTTTGTCTGGGTAATATTTGATCACGGATTCAATCAAGGATTCACTATCTGGACGGGGATCCAATGTATCATTCGACAGCATAAACGTTAAGCCCCAAAATTCTCTTGTGCCTATAATACGGCTTATAGGCTTCCCTTGTGCATGCGCCTGTACGAGACCTAAAAATTGTCCTGCTTGCTGGTCTGATACGGGAATTTCTAGGTGCAAGAAAAGGCCCTCTGGGGATACATCCAACACATGCGCTAAAAGGCGCCTCGCACATCGACCAGAATTTTCAATATCTGCAGATTTGAGATATGTTGCACCGGTATTCAAAATATCACGCATCAGCCAGTGGTCTCAAGTATCTTGTGAATACAAGGACTACCCTCCATATGCAAGCCCTGTAAATCATCAGAAGACAGTAAGGCCAATTTGGGCACAAGCGGCAGGAAACACATACGCTCTTTTTCTGTCAATGTCACATACCAGTCTAACCAAATACCCCCTTTTTGAGGCGACACAGATACTAGAAAATCTGAAAAAGCGCGAGGTAATTGATAATGATGATAGTCTATGGGAGATGCCCAGTCCCCGCCCCAAACAAAGCCATATTTCTTAAAAATAGGCACAACGGGCTCAAGCATTCCAAATACCTGATTGTCTCGATTCAAAAAACCTGCACCTGCCTCAGGGCATACAGTACCATTTATAATGCAGGGATTTTCTCGAGGATTAATGTCAATAGCCACGCCATACGCGTGAATCGATAGCATGTTAGTACCTGCAATATACCGTGGATTGTAGCAAGACGTATTGTTTTCTGTCATCGATGCAATATCATCAAAAGAAAAAGCTTCCATAGGCACCATTTTCTCAATCGGGAAATTCGCTTTATAAAGCTGGTCAAAAATTTCTATAACATGTGGAACCAAAATATCGAGCACCTCAAGCGTCCCCTCTGCATTCTGGCCTAAAAAATCTTTGTGAGTTATGGCAAGAGATGTCAAACGCTCTTTCTCCAGAAAATTGGGTCTGCCGGGCGTCATCGATCTTCTTCCGAAAGCAAGCTTGCTTGATAGTCTGCAACAAGCGGATCAATAACTTTGTCTAACCCTTCACCCGAAAGAATGTCATCTAGTTTATACAAGGTAAGATTAATACGGTGATCGCTTACACGCCCTTGCGGAAAATTATATGTACGAATACGCTCAGAGCGATCTCCACTCCCCACCTGAGTTTTGCGTTCCGCTGATCGCGCAGACATAATTTTCTGCCGCTCCCAATCAAAAAGACGAGCACGCAGCACCTTCATGGCTTTAGCTCTATTTTTGTGCTGGGACTTTTCATCCTGTTGCTGAACAACCAAGCCTGTAGGAATATGCGTAATGCGCACTGCACTATCTGTTGTGTTAACAGATTGTCCTCCAGGCCCACTTGATCTAAAAACATCGATCCGCAGGTCCTTGTCCTCAATATAGATATCCACGTCTTCTGCTTCTGGCAAAACAGCGACTGTTGCAGCTGATGTATGAATACGCCCCGATGTTTCTGTTTCAGGGACCCGCTGCACACGATGCACACCTGACTCAAACTTCAGACGCGAAAACACATCTTTACCAATAATCTCCGCCGATGCCTCTTTAACACCGCCAATTCCTGTATCACTAATCTGCATAATATCAAATTTCCAGCCTTTAGTATCCGCATAACGCTGGTACATGCGTAGTAAGTCACCCGCAAATAAAGCCGCCTCATCTCCCCCTGTGCCTGCACGAATTTCTAATATGGCATTTTTTTCATCTGCGACGTCTTTTGGCAATAGCAAGATTTGAATACTCTTTTCCATATTGGGCAACTTTTTCTCAAGAGAGAATAGTTCCTCGCGCGCCATTGATTGCATTTCTGTATCACTATCAGGATCTTGTAGAATTGTCATAAGATCTTCTGATTCCCGCTTTGCTCCTAGAAAAATATGAATTGCATCAGCAACAGGTACAATATCGGACAATTCTTTTGATAATTTCACAAATTCCTCAGAACTTAGTATATGTGCCTCTGCCATTTCTGCTTCAATTGCGTGCCGACGTGCAACAACTTTTTCTAACTTTTCCTTAAAACTCATGTCTGTGTCCCTAAAAAGTGAACAAGCTCTGGCATTGTTACCTTATGTTGCTCACCTGATATAAGGTTTTTAAATATCACCTGTTCCGCCTGTATTTCTTCAGCTCCTACAAGACACGCCCATTTTGACATGACTTTTTTTGCACGCTTCAAGCTCGCCTTAAGAGTAACTGCATGAGAGAATTCTACGGTATATTGCTCGTCTCTCAACACACGCGCCACCTGGAGAGCACTATTCAAAGAATCGTCTCCAATAGGTATAAGAAATACATCGATAGTCGCCCTTGTTTTCGGGGGTGCAATCATTGATATACGCTCCACACCAGCCGCCCAGCCTACACCTGGAAGATCTGGACCACCTAACATACGCGATAGATTATTATAGCGCCCACCTGCAAGCACTGTATCCTGTGCCCCAAGGCTTGTAGAACGAAACTCAAAAGTTGTATGAGAATAATAATCCAATCCACGTACCAGATGAGGATTCACTATGTATGAAACACCTAACGCATCAAGGCCAGACTTTACGGTCTCAAAATACCCTAGTGCCTCGGCAGTTAGAAAATCCAAAAGTTTGGGCGCACCTACCAACAATGTCTGATCCTGAACACTCTTTGAGTCTAAAATACGTAAGGGATTTTTCCCCAAGCGTGCTTGACTGTCTATAGAAAGCTGCGTGCGCAGAGGACCTAAATATGCCACCAATGCATCACGGTATAATGCCCTACTTTCTATATCCCCTAATGTGTGAATTTCTAGTATCACATCTTCAACACTCAGAGATACTAAAATATCTTCAGCCATTTTTATGCATTCAATGTCTGCTGCAGGTGTGTCATCACCGATGTGCTCCACACCAATTTGTGCAAATTGCCTATAGCGGCCCTTCTGTGGTCTTTCATACCGAAACATGGGGCCTGCATAAAAAAACTTAAGCGGTACTTGCTGCGTTAATTTGTTGGATAGCACTGCCCGCATAACACCTGCTGTTCCCTCGGGTCTCAGACAAATCGGGTGATCATTTCTATCAGAAAATGTATACATTTCCTTAGAAACAATATCTGATGTGTCGCCAACGCTTCGCGAAAAAACATCTGTTGACTCAATTATAGGTGTGTGTATGTCCTGAAAGCCATAAATGTGGGCCTTACAGCGCGCTGTATCTACAATGTGTTGATGCTGGAAAGCCGCAGATCCAAATAAATCATATGTACCCCGAATCGGAGATATTATCTGCATAGTTTACACCTAAATTTTCCTTGAAACTGTGGAGATCATACCCTCAAATTCCGGCTTTTGCCAAGTAGATAATGTGAGTTATTCTGCTAAATATAGCTTTCTATAGGCGAGGCTTCTTTTTTACAGCAACAACCGCATTCTCTGCTGTACAAGCATCACATGCATACGATCATTGATGCCGCTCTTTCCACCGTCACTCAATGATCAGGAATATGCTTTTTGCATAGACGAGACAACAGTATATGCTGGGAAATGGCAATTAATCAAATAATCCAGACACCTGCTCTATCTTGAAAAAGACCCAAATAAATACTAATCCTATCACAACAAGAACCGTTCCCCAAAGGTAGTCGCCGCCTTCTTGTTTTTCAGAGGTTGAAATTTGAGCCAATGCATCAGAGTTAATACCCGGCGCCTCAACAGCAGGATCTTTAAGATATTCTGTGCGAAACGTTTCAACAAGATCCCCGGTATCATCCAGGTTAAGGAACTTGCTGTAAGATCTGACAAATCCTGACGAAAAGCTTAATTGAGGCAATGCTTCAAAGTCACCTGCTTCTATTGCTTTTAGGTACGCTTTGCGAATGCACAGTTTATTGGAAACATCTTCTAGAGAAATTTTTTTTGCAAGACGCGCACGACGCAGCACCTTCCCTGCATCATTTAAAAATTGCTCTTCCTGTAACGCACGCTCTTCGTCTACTGGTAAGAGCTCCTCACGTACAGACTTTTTTTCAATAACCATCCCTATCCCCTCCCCAGGGTTGAAGCACATGCATCAACTACACAAATAGTCTAAAGTGCTGCAGACGCTTGTTCAACTAGTTCTTTGATAATTTCTTTCGCAGCCTGCTCTTTATTCACCATACCAACACTTTGTCCCGCCATCAATGATCCCTTTTCAATATCCCCATCAATCACGGCACGCCGCAACGCACCTGCCCAATAATGTTCGATTTCCAGCTGACCTTCTTCTTGTGAAATTTCTCCAGCTTGATGGCGAGCGAGTACATTGCGCTGCTTTTCCACAAAATCTTGTGTAGCCTTATTTCGTAGTGCACGCACCGGAATAACCGGAAATTTTTCATCCAACTGAATAGATAAAATCGCATCTCGCGCGTGCGCTCTCAAAAAAGCTTGCTTAAAATTTGAATGTGCCCGGCACTCGTGAGCGCATACAAAACGACTGCCTAGCTGACAACCTGCGGCACCAAGCTTTAAATATGTTGCTATCACTTCACCACGTCCAATGCCGCCCGCTACAAAAACGGGCACACTCTTAACATGAGGAATAATTTCTTGAACAAGCACACTTGTCGCAACAGGGCCTGTATGCCCCCCCGCTTCCATGCCTTCTAAAACAAGGGCATCTGCTCCCATGCGCACCAATTTTTTTGCAAGCACCAGTGCTGGGGCAAAGCATATCACCTGCACGCTTGCCGACTTGAGTTGCTGTATAATGTCTATCTTAGGCAGACCACCCGCCAGTACAACATGCGCAACACCTTCTTCAATGCAAACATCTGCAAGCATCTTTAAATCTGGGTGCATCGTGATCAGATTGACGCCAAATGGCTTGTGCGTCATAGCCTTAGTAGCCTGAATTTCTTGGCGCAGCATATCAGGTGACATAGCGCCGCACGCAAGCACTCCAAACCCACCAGCATTAGAGATTGCTGATACTAAGTTTCGCTCAGATACCCATGTCATTGCGCCCGCCAAAATGGGGTACGGGACACCTAAAAATTCAGAGCCTTTTTGCCATAAAGCGGATAAAGAGTTCATTTATATTGCTCATTTATTTTTTGCGTGTATCGTGTGATAGTAAGGGTTACTGAGAATAATACTATAAACTGGAGTCTAAGCGCATGTCCACCGTTGATCATGCAGAAATTTCTCAATTTGATGCGCACGCCTATAATTGGTGGGATGAAAAAGGTCCATTTTCCCCACTTCACCGCATGAATCCCGTACGCTTGCAGTTTATGCACAACACACTAGCCACCGTTAAAAACGGTGCTTATACCGACGCTTCCCTGCTCGATATAGGATGTGGAGGGGGCCTTATAACAGAACCATTTGCACGCCTGGGCATGAACGTAACAGGACTTGACGCAGCCCCAGAAACCATTCGTCAAGCACGGACTCATGCCTATGATATGTTGCTTGAGATTACATATGTTAATGATGCACTGGAGAACTTTAACCCACCCCAAAAATTTGACATCGTTTCAGCTCTTGAAATTGTTGAGCATGTCGCAGATTTAGAATTATTTATCACACATTGTCACCGAATGTTGAAACCGAATGGTGTGTTGTTTTTATCAACTTTAAATCGAACAATTCAATCTTATATCGAAGCAATTTTTATGGCAGAGCTTGTCCTAAAATGGATACCACGCGGCACGCACACATGGAACAAATTCTTGCGCCCCAGCACATTATGCCACCAATTAGAAAAACATGGTTTACGTGCGTTTGCGATGGCTGGATTTGCTTACAATCCTCTTGAAAAAAGCTGGCGCCTGGAAGAAAGACCACACACAAACTACATTTTGGCTGCAAGGCGTAGCTAAATTCAGGTCTTGTCAGTATTATGTCAACGCGCTATTTTTAAAGGGGATGTATAAATGTATTCTTACAAAACGCAGGAGATAGAATGGACGTTGTCATTACAGGAAAAAATATGGATATTGGCGAAGCTTTCCACGAATATATTAAGGAAAAAGTTGCAGAAATTGTCAAAAAATATTTTAATCACACATTTGATGTAACAGTCACTATCACAAAAGAAGGTCATGAAATCTTGGCTGATATTAATGCGCATGTGGGTCGCGGTATTCTCCTCGTGAGTCATGCGCGCAATGCTGACCCATACACAGCATTTGACCAAGCATTGCATAAGGTTGAAAAGCGTGTACGCAAATATAAAAACCGTTTGCGTGCCCACCATAGCAAGCATGAAGCTAAAAGTGAAAAAAAGGCGTTGCAGTATATACTTAACCACGATCTTTACGACAAAGATGAAGATCATGTAAATGATGTGGGGAAAGAACCAGCTGTTATCGCAGAAATGATAGCAGACTTACCCTCGTTAACCGTTAGCGATGCTGTCATGCGCATGGAACTCTCCGACGCCCCCGTGTACATGTTTCATAACAAAGCGCATGAGGGCCTAAATATCGTCTATAAGAGAGATGATGGAAATATTGGGTGGGTTGACCCCGCTGGATCTGAAAATGTTCGGAAAATTGGATGAAAAATAAAAATAATGTGTTCGTAGAAAGCTAAGGTCAGGATGGCAATGTATGCTCACTGGTGTTTTCAGCATATGTTTACAGAGGGCAGCAGATGATTGTCTGCGTAGGATTATAGTTGCAGTCTCCGGCACTCAGGAGAAGAAGCGCATGTTGCGTCAAAATTTGCACAAATGTATCAAGAAACAATAACCAAACTTTAATGTTGTGAGAAAAAACATAGGAAGATTTTTTATGTTGCAAGCTGGGATGAGAATAGTGGCTTCTTGTTGCCCAGCACACAGTGTTTCTAGGCCGGGGACTGTCTGATGATCAACGTCAACATTGCTTCTCTAGAGAACGGGGACAAAAAATCCCTTGGTATCCCACAGATTTATGCTAAAATGTTAGAAAAGCTAATAGGGTGGAATGTTCTTGGATAATTTGTGAAAAATTGGTGTTTAATATATGATCTATTTGTGATTTTCCTTTTAGGTGCACCCTTTTCTGTATCTGCAAAAATTCCGCTTGTGTCTAAACACGCCAAAACAGCCATCCTCTATCAGCCTATTTTATCCGGTGTTGCAATCCCTGAAATTCGGGAAGCAATAAAAAAAACTGCTGATCTTTTTCAATTACAAGATAAACCAACACATACGATTGCGGAGCTTAAAGCTCGCTCGAAACAAGATATGCAAGCAGTCTTAAGAGTATTAACAGAGATGGGATACTATAATGCTGAGATTAGTTATTCTTTAAATCTTTCAGTGCAGCCTCTTGTGGTGAACTTTATGGTGCAGTTGGGGCCACAGTATACAATACAAAAATTTGAATTAAAATCCACAAACTCCAAAGACTTAATCGTTAAAAAAGCTTCTATTAACCTCCCGAAATTTGGTGCCCGCATTGGACAACCCGCCGATATGCAGCGTGTGCGCAATGCCCTGAAACAAGTCTTTGCACTTCTTGGAAACGAGGGGTATCCGTATGCCCAGGTCAAGTCTGAACAAGCAACAGCTGACCATACGACGCGCGGTCTTAATATTTCTGTTGAAATTGACCCCGGAAAGTTGATGACATTTGATAATATTAATATTACCGCTCACCCCTCAAATATTGATACAGAGTTCAT
>CBCXTT010000005.1:0-210000 GCA_965178295.1 Alphaproteobacteria bacterium
TGGATCCAACCCTGCCTGGCTCAAGGCTGCGACCTTGTTTAAGCGCACTTGGCGCAAATCACTGGGAGTTTGACCTATCATTATACCTGCCCAAAAACGTCTTTCAGTTCGCCGGATTCATCCATATCACGCACGATATCGCATCCCCCAATAAACTCACCGTTAATGTAAAGTTGGGGGATTGTCGGCCAATCTGAAAATATTTTAACACCTTCTCGGATTTCAGGATTATCTAAAACATTAATAGCTAAAAACGGTATATCGAGTTGTTTTAAAATTTGAACAACAATATTCGAAAAACCGCACATGGGCATATCTTTGGTCCCTTTCATAAATAGAACAACTGTATTAGTGCAAACAATTTTTTCAATTTCTTTCTGAATATCACACATATATTGTTCCTCTCAACAGGTGCTCTATTACACTACTATATTTATAGATATTTTAGCAAAATCAAAAGAGGAAAAATAAGAACGCCCGTATTTCAAGTACGATATAGCTGCTGCTATTTTTCTGCTGCATGTATCTCTAATGCATGCAGTACGGTCCCCATCTTTCCTTCCAGTGCTGCATACACCAGTTTATGTTGTGCTACACGGGAAAGTCCTTTAAATGCTTCTGATGCAATTGTTACTTGATAATGATCTCCGTCCCCTGCAAGATCTTTCAAAGCAATATCTGCGCTTGGAAATGCCAATCTGAGGGCATGCATAATATCTTCTTCGCGCATGGACATTATTCTTCTGGTGCCTTCTTAGAGGAGAAATCATGAGCACGTACGTTGTTAAGATCTGCAGATGATGGTGCAATTCGTCTTAGAGTTAGGCGCTCCATAATGTTGTGATAACTGGCTTCAATCTTCTCCCTTTCGGCATCTCGACCAAGCTTTTCTGTCGTTTCACTATCCCAAAGTGTGCAAACATCTGGGCTAATTTCATCCCCTAGCATGATTTGTGTATCATCCAAGAGCGGTGTAAAATATCGGCCAAACTCAAGAGAAATATCAGCAAGTGTTAAGCCAATACTGGAAAAGTACCCACTCATGATATCGTTAATCCTCAGCGCTATTTCTTGTATTTCTGAAATTTCTAGTCTAGATGCCCACCCCACGGCTTCGAAATGGCTATCATTTATCAGGGTATCCCCATCTTTCGTCGAGAATTCTACTATAGGCAGTGACAAACAGGTTCCTTCATCCAGAGAAAGCGTGGATACAAGATCGTGTGTCACAATATTACGTATGCGAATAACCGTTGGTATCATCTCTAAGGCGCGCACCATTTGCTCACGCATATTGGGGCGTTGAAGAAAATGTGTTAAAAATCCCATTGCATTGAGTTTAGTAAAAATTGATTCAGATATTCTGTTGTTAATGACACCTTTTCCAGGCACATCTAGAGATTGGCCCCTTGGGCGCCAGAGCCTATCCTTGAAATGCAGGATGTGAACATTGGGTTCACGACTATCATAGAGGTTCTTTTCTGATCCCTCGTGCAGGAGTGATCTGTTATTCATAAAGAGAATATGTTCTTGCGCGGTCATATGACGTCTTTCTATTGCGTTGCAACACCCTATCCGACTTTTTTTGAAAAAGCCAGAAAAAAGTGAACAGAGCTTCGCGTGTGTACGAATTGTCTCTGCAACAACCCATGAATTGCCAATTCTTCAACCAGACCCTCATAATAACGGAGAAGCTTTTTTAGTATACTATATCGAAGATAAGATAATGCGTTTGAGACGTTAAATACGCTGGAGAAAATCACCCTCCATATTGTGGATATAAGCCCAATGGCATTTGGAGACGCATATTTCGTGTCGTTGATTCTACGGGTCCTTTCTGCATGCATCGATCGCTCTCCCATATCTTGTTGTCCCCACCTAAAACAATAAATAGTACATGCAAAACCAGTGCTCTATACAGAGGTGAATGATTTACTAAGAATTATACAATACATGCTCAAAATAAGATCACGTCAATACTATTAGTCAAAATTCGATACAAGAACAACAGACTCTATGAAGCGAGTGCGTTCGCGGAAAGTTGCTATAATACCTGTGCAGGTAAAGATAATACACCTATGATTACAACGATGTAACCGTTGTGTGATAATGGGTGACTAATAATGAGTTCCAGGATGCGCACGCCACGTATCTCTTGCCTACCAAAAGACCGTATGATTACATTGTCCTGACCAACAGTTACTCGATCAGTCGTTATTGTGTAATGCGCTATGCAGATCTGTGTTTTATATTTTTTTAATCAATTGATAGGCAGCAAAAGCTTTGTGTCGTCCATCTTCTATATTGACAATGGGATGTGGATAATGTTTTCCGATAATGCATTGCGCTGATTCTTGGGTTGCAAGAGAAGTGATGTGTGGTGCGTGTATATCTTTTGAGGAAAACCCTCGAAGTTCGGGTACCCAAGTTTTAATATAAATACCTTCTTTATCAAATTTCTTACTTTGTAAGACAGGGTTGAGTACTCTGAAATACGGACTAGAATCTGCACCGCATCCAGCCACCCATTGCCAGCCAGCTGCATTGCTTGCGCAATCTGCATCAACCAGTGTATCCCAAAACCAATTCTCCCCATCTTGCCAGGAGATTAAACAGTGTTTTGTGAGGAACGATGCCACAATCATGCGTAAACGGTTATGCATAAACCCGAGTGCCCATAATTCACGCATACCTGCATCAACAATAGGGTAGCCTGTTTCCCCCTTTTTCCAAGCCGTCAGCCAGTTTTCATTAGAAGACCAGGGCATCTGGAGAAATTTTTCGCGGAAGGGATCTGTGGGAAGAGCAGGGAAGTAATAGAGTAAATGGTAAGAAAATTCACGCCATCCAAGCTCGGATAAATAGCATATTACTCCTGCATTATGTGACATGCTTAGATGTCGTACAGCTGTCCAAATTTGCTGCGGGCTTATTTCTCCAAAGCGCAGATGCGGCGATAAGTGAGATGTGCCGTTCAGATTGGGGTATTTTCGGTCTTCATCATAGGTTGCAATTGTGTGAGATAGGAAAGTTTCTAGTACCGTTTGCGCACTCTTTTCTCCTGGCACCCATTTCTTTTTAAAATCCTGTGCCCAGTCAGGTTTTCCCGTGTATAGTTCGAGTGCCTCTAAAGATGTGCCAAAATCTATGTCATGTACATAAGTGATATTGTGTTCTTTCAGGGGGACATGGGCGTTTCGAGTCGCAAGACATGCTTTCCAATAAGGTGTAAAAACTTTGAAAAAAGCACCTTTTTTGTTTGTTATTTCCCAGGGTTCAAACAACAAACTGCCGTTAAAGCTGTGGCAATTTTCCAATGATTCTTTGATCTTGTGATCGCGTTCTCGGCTGTATATATCGTAACAACGATTCCAATAAATGCCCTGTGCCCGCGTCTTTTTTTGTAAATCCCTTAAAATCTTTATTGGACTTCCTTGCGCAAACAGAAGGGGGACCCCGCTAGATTGGAGCGATGCAAGGCTTTCATTTAACCACCAACGTGCAGCAGCACCCATTGGTCTGGGATCGTCTTTATCCCATATATATATAGGGACAATACGGCTATGCTGACCAGCATGTGCAAGCGCTGGGTTATCTGCTGTGCGTAAGTCGTTGCGAAACCAAACAATTGATGTGAACATAAATACAGTATAGGCAACTACACAGAATAAAAAAAGACCGGATCCATTGGATCCGGTAGGCTTAAGGGGATATCCTCTCAATAAAGGAGGGAGATAAAGCCAGGAATTATACCTAGACAATTCATGAATAATAAAATTCAATGTAAAAATCAAGTATAATTTGTAATATATACGAATAAATTGCATTTATTGCATTTTTCTATATAGATTGCAGTCTGGCCAGAGGAAGCGTTAGTGATTGAACATACTTTTTTGCTCAAGAGGCGCCAAAAAATATGGCCGTCATATATAGATATTTTAAGAAAAACATTAAGAAATGGCTGGGGTGGTAGGATTCGAACCTACGCATGGCGACACCAAAAACCGCTGCCTTACCGCTTGGCTACACCCCAATGATGGTGAAAATCTATCGCTTCTCTCTTTGAATTGCAAGTACAAAATGCCCCGTATCGATAGTTGTGCGTATCTGATAGAATATCTATGGGTGACGAAACTTTTTTCTGGGCAATGATGCGGTAGCCATAACGCTCGATAGTCAACATATCGCTAAAGAAGGCCGTCGTTATGTTGTATGCGTATAAGCGCTTGCACGTTTTTTTCTTATGCCGCGTAGGCTGATGAAGAAAAGATTCTAAAACAGGGAATTTGATCAGGATGCTGTCCCCTCTCTGGGTGTACAGGATCTACTTTTTTGGCAAGCACAAAAATATTTAGACGAAAAATAATGTTCATTATATTCCAGGTATTCATGAAGATCAGGGTGCAAAAACTGTTATTGGAGTGAGCAAACAGCCAACTACACTGGCTCAGTGTTTATTCAGGAATTTTTTTGGCACAGAACAGGAGTAAGGCATTAATAGACATCGTGACACTTTTAACATACTAACGATAACGGGGCAATGCCTTACGGAGTATTTTGTACGGACTTCGGGTGATGACCATTCTGGTAACGCTTAATACGGCTGCATCGCAGTGATTTTTTTAATGTCACAGACTGTTTTCTGCACCATTATCAAAATACCGGCAGTCCAGCCATTTGTCCGTGCCAATAAGTGGGGATAAAATTATTATCCTGGGCAAAACGCAAAATTTGACATTATAAAACATTGAGTCAATCATGCCATGATACTTTTCCAGCTTTAATTGCACGAGGTTTTGTATCGCAAGATGCTAAGAACGTCGGTTGGGTATCGTGCGCTATCATGTGTGCCATGCTTTGGCTACTTGAGCAAGAGAACCGAAAGAAACTTGACGTGGCTTTCAGGAACCTCCCGTGTGTCGTTGAAGCAACAATAGTGTTTGTCGAAGCGCACGCTCGAGATATAATCGATAATCTTCCACAGAATGCGAGTCTAGATATTACAGGAGCGCATGATCATACCGGACAACTGCTTGTGTCGTGCACTACAGGTATTGCCTGAGATCATTGTTACTGGAAATACATCGCACACAACCAACAGATCATGAGCACGTGCACGATGTGATCATTAAAAGCGATTGTTTTTATTGTTTTGAATGCTCACCTAATGTATCCACGAGTGCCTGAGGTAAGTAGCTCGCCCTTGTGGTCGTATCGGCTGCAACTATCATTGTATGGCACGTGGATTTATGATGGGACTATGTGATCTGGGTTCAGATTAGCGGAAGGGGTGCGTGCCCTGGATTTTCCCACTAACTCTATGTCTGTTTCAAATCCTGGGAGCGGTATATATAGACCCCCGTCACACTTGCTATACGCGCGTCTGCTTCTATCAAGTCAATATGTGGCGTACAAATCCTCCTTTGCAACAAATGCTATGCAATGATGCGCAGACAATCAATTGACAGTGGCATACTAGTTGTACAAGTGACTCAGGAATTCTCCGAAAAAGAGGGAGGACAAGTCCCTGTTGTTAGTGAGGAGCGGTCTCTACCTAACCCTGGGGTATCATTCTAACATATTTTGTACCTCATTAGGATGCAATGGACAAAGTATAACAGGATTTTAGAAAAATTTCGGTGTTGCAGAAATTGTTTACAATCAAACACGTGTGGCTGAAAGTAGTCAGCAGTAAACAAAAGGATTACTATTGCTCCGCCAAGCGTATTCTGAATTCAGCTGCTGCATATGAAATTCGTTGAGACTACGTTGAAATATTGCTCACCTTTCTCTCTCTTCGGTTCCCAAACAGACGTGGATGTCATTGGTGGGGAATTACGGAAACCCTCAGAAGTCTTTGCAGCCCCTGCCCGACAAAATACTTGAACTGGCTGTGATTTCTCTTAAAAACACACAAAGAGTCCACAAATCAAAAGTCGTGATCAGATATTATGCAGCATCGCAAAAAAACTTTTTATGCTCTTCATCGATGCACAAATCCTGCAGAGCAATATATGCAATAGTGCGTATGTGCAAAATAGCACATCTGTATGCTGATCCAGATTTTGTAGAGGCGCGCAGGAAAATTTTTGTAGCTACAGAAAGGTACGACACAATTTTTTCCTCTTTTTTATGTCAAAACGTGATCCAAATACAGGGAATATCTCAAAGAAAATACACGGGGCATGACCATTGCACATTCTGTCTTTTTCCGTGACTTAAGTTTTTTCTAGGTAGAGGGGTTTTGATCTGTGTGGGTATGTATGAGAGCAACAGGAATAAGTCGGCTATAGACATTCTAGAGCCTTCCAAAGACATTCGGGGTTTTCTGGGCGTGTACAAAGAAAACTATTGCTCTATGTAGTCAGAAGAGTATAGCTGTAAAGAAGAAGTTTTTAGCATTTGAGGCAAATCATGCATGAGGTTCTCAACATTACAGAAATTGCTTTTGTTGTTCTAGGTGTTGCAGGATGTGGTCTTATCTTGCAACGACTCAAGCAACCTGCATCGTTAGGCTATGTGTGGGCCGGTATTATTTTTGGGCCTTCCTTTTTATCGTTAATTGAAAATCGTACTATTGTGAATTCTCTGGTCGAAGTAGGTGCTTTGATGCTGCTTTTTCTCATCGGCATTGAGCTGAGTCTTCGTTCTTTTCGTCAAATCTGTCGCACCGCTTTTCAATGCGCTATCTTGCAGGTTCTCGGGTGTTTTTGCACGATATATCTCATTTCATTTCTCTTTAATTGGGCTCTTGGAACAGTCCTTATGATAACATGTATTGTGGCGCTGAGCAGCACTGCTATTTCTGTTAAAATGCTTAAAGAAAGCGAAGAGATCTATTCTAAGATAGGGCGTCTCACGATTGGTATTTTAATTGCACAATCCTTACTTGTTATGCCAATGCTTTTGATTGCGCAGGGCATAAATGGAGCAGGATGTGATATAGCGATTCTTGTGAAAACAATCTTATCTATTGTTATACTTTTGGGTCTTGTTTTGTATTTATCTAGAAAAGAGCGCATCCATCTTTCCCTCCTGAAGATAGCATCGTCCAATAATGTTCCCCTTCCGTTGCTGATCCTATTATTTTGCTTTGGTGCTGCTTCTTTATCCGGTGTCGTTGGTTTTTCGGCCCCATATGGAGCTTTTCTTGCTGGATTGGTTTTGGGAAATACGACTGAACGGCAGCACATTATCCGCGTGACTCATCCCGTACAAAGTCTTGTAATGATGATTTTTTTTGTGTCTGTTGGCTTGCTGCTTGATATCGCGTTTCTACATGCAAACCTTATGCATATTTTCTTATTATTGATTATTTTTTTTGTGTGCAAAATGGCCTTGCATGTTGGTATTTTAAGATTACTAGGCCAGGGATTTTTCTCATCATTCCTGAGCAGCCTTTTCTTGGCGCAACTGGGAGAATTTTCTTTGTTGCTGACCAGGGTTGGCTGTTCAGCCAATCTCTTGAGCGAGAATGATGCCAAACTTTTGATGAGCCTCGCTGTTCTATCGCTTGCTCTTAGCCCTCTTTGGATGATTATTGCTAGGTATGTCCAAAAAATAGACCACCCATTCCTGGGCTTTTGGGAGACAATGGGTACTCTACCCACACCTGGAACGCAGTCCTTCAAGTTCCTCGTTGTTTGGAGTATGACACGCATAAAAAATACGAAAAAATATTTTACAAGAGACAAAGATGCCTGATTTTTTTTATGAAACCCAACATGATGACTGTGTGGTTGGCGTTGACGAGGTTGGCATGGGATGTTGGGCGGGACCTGTTGTTGCGGCCGCTGCTTTTGTGCCGCAAGATATCTCACAAGACATAGTGCAACATATAGACGACTCCAAAAAGCTTAGTGCAATAAAGCGCATCTATCTTTATCAGAAGATTATGGCAACACCTGATATAAAGATTGGTCTTGGCTTAGGGAGCGTGGAAGAAATTGAGCAAAAGAATATTCGACAGGCTTCTTTTATGGCTATGAAAAGGGCGATAGAAAATATGGGTATCACAGCTGATTTTGCACTCATTGATGGCAATGGCACACCAACATTACCGTGCCCCTATCAAACAATTATTAGGGGGGATCAGAAAAGTTATAGTATAGCCGTGGCCTCTGTTATTGCAAAAGTTGAGCGAGATCAGTATATGGCAATACTGCACAAAGATTATCCCCAATATGGCTGGGAGAAAAATGCTGGGTATGGCACACAGAAGCATCAGGAAGCTCTGGAGATACACGGAGTCAGCCCACATCATCGCGCGACATATGCGCCTATTGTGCGGCGGGCTGAGAAAAAATAAACACAAGAGTTTTTTTTCTTCCCTAACTGCGGTACTATCAGGAATACACGATCGGATGCACAGGTGATTATGATAGCCGAAGAACATTTACAAGACATTCAGGACACTCCAGCAGACGTCACTCCAACAAAACGACCTGTTGTTGGTGCGCTTGAAGATATTTTATTTGATACTTTAACTGTTTTAGATCATGGATTTGTGCGGGTTGTAGACTACATGGGTGATGATAGTGCGATTGTGCAAGCGGCGCGTGTATCATATGGAAAAGGCACAAAAAAGAAGCGTCAAGATAAAGGGCTGATTAATTATTTGATGCGCCACTCTCACACGACACCTTTTGAAATGTGTGAAATAAAATTGCATATTAAGTTGCCTATTTTTGTTGCGCGTCAGTTGTTGCGCCATAGAACAGCAAGTATCAATGAATATTCTGCACGCTATTCTATCCTTGACAATGAATTTTATATGCCTGAAGCTGACAAGCTTGCTACACAGTCGCAATCAAACAATCAGGGGCGCGGTGATGTGTTGATGGGCTCCGAAGCCATACGGGCCCTGCACCTTCTAAAAAGAGATGCAGAGCAGTGCTATGCTTCATATGAAGAGATGCTGAATGTAGGTGAAGGAGGGGAACAAAAAAACAATGATAATCAAGGTCTGGCCAGAGAGCTGGCTCGCATGAATTTGCCTGTTAATTTTTACACACAACTGTACTGGAAAATCAATTTACACAATTTGATTCATTTTCTGTCTCTGCGCTCAGATAGTCATGCCCAATATGAAATTCAAGCGTACGCAAATGTGATTCTTGATGTTGTAAAACGGTGGGTACCTTTTGCTTATGAGGCCATGATGGCGTATCGCGTAAACGGATCTTACATCTCAGCAAAAGGTCTCTGTGCTATTAAAATGATGATACAGGGGCAGGCAGTTGATCCGGCAGCACTTGGGATTGGGGCCAGAGAATGGGAAGAAATAAAAGTGAGCTTAGATTTATAACGCATGCCTATGTCTGATCTATATAGCATTCTTGACGTTGATAAAACCGCCTCTGATAAGGCGATCAAGTCCGCGTATCGCAAGCTGGCAAAAAAGTATCACCCTGATTTAAATCCAGATGACAAGGCCGTCAAAAAAAAGTTTCAAGAAATTACAGCAGCCTATGAAATTTTGTCTGATGCTGAAAAGCGCGGTCAATATGATCGAGGTGAGATTGATGCAGACGGTAATACGCGTGCGCCGCATGGCTTTCAAGGGTTTCGCAGCAGCCGGACGTCAAGCCCTTTTCAGGATGATTTTCAATTTGGTGGCGCAGACTTTGCCTCAGAGGATTTGTTTAGCAGTATTTTTGGACGCGGAGAGCGGAGTCGTGATTCACAGCGACAACGTGGGGCAGATACACGCTATACATTAAAAGTGACGTTTCTCGAGGCTGCGTCAGGAGTAAAAAAGAAGATCGCAATTCAAGAAGGAAAAGCTGTAGAGCTTTCTATTCCCGCAGGCACCGAACAGGGGTATCGATTGCGCTTGAAAGGTCAGGGTATGCCAGGCGCACATGGAGGGGTCAGCGGAGATGCATTTGTAGAAATTCATGTAGCAAAACACAAAAATTTTGAGCGTGATGGCTATGATATTAAGTCAAAAATTCCTATAACGTTGCCCCAAGCTGTTTTGGGAGGCACCATTGCAGTCGATACAATTCATGGGACAGTTGCTTTGCGTGTTCCTGCGGGAACAAGCTCTGGAGAGCGGCTGCGCCTCAAAGATAAGGGCGTGCTAAAAAAAGGACATCAGTATGTCACCCTCATCATTGCACTTCCGGACACAATCGATGATGAATTAAAGAATTTTATGAAAACATGGGAAGTAGAACATCCATATACGCCTACACTACAATGAATGCGTGAGATCTGCAGAGGTTTCTTTCTGATTGATTTTTGGTCAAGGTTTTGGTAAATATACTTGCATTATAATAAGGGACGCATTACGGAGGATAAGACATATGTCCAAGCAAAGTAAATTTGCACACATTGTAATAGACGGAAGCTATAAACCAAATCAAAATGAGTCATTTATGAATGATGTGCAGATGGCATACTTCCGCAAAAAACTTTTGGACTGGCGCGATGAGATATTGAGTGTATCAACAGACACAATTCACCATCTCCAAGAAGAAAGCAATAAAGAGCCAGATATTAATGATCGTGCAACAACAGAGACCGATCGTGCGCTAGAATTGAGAACACGAGACCGTGAGCGTAAACTGCTCTGCAAGATTGATGCTGCCCTCAGTCGTATTGAAGAAGGAGGTTATGGTTATTGTGTCGAAACAGGAGAACCCATTGCACTCTCTCGTTTGGAAGTCCGTCCAATTGCGACATTAAGTTTGGAAGCACAAGAAATGCATGAGCGCATGGAGCGGGTGCATAGAGATATTGACGATAAATCTTAATTTTTTGCTTGGCCCGTGGCGCATTACTAGGCGCATGAATGCACAGGGAAAGATGTCCGGGATAGGCTGTGTCCAAAAAGATCCGCGTGAGGGATTTCTTTATACAGAATTAGTGCATCTCACACTAGGGAATGGTTTTTCTTCGGATGCTACTCAGGTATTGCGCTTTGTACAAATTCAAGATGTGATTTCTCTTTACTTTGAAACACCTATGCGACAAGGCCAATTGTTTTGTACGCTTTCCAAGAAAGATGATCGATGGATGGGGACGTATTATTGCGGGAATGATACATACACCATATTCTATGTTTTTCACAATCACGACATGCTCACGAGCCTCTGTTTAATCAATGGCCCTAAAAAAAACATAGACATTGAAACATGCTTTAAGCGTGCAGTGTTTTGATCTATTTACAGTCTTCTTAAAAGTCGATATAATCACTTCCATAAGTCTATGAATTTATTAAGGGGACCTCAAATGTACGTAAGAATTTTTCCTATAATGGCGCTTGCTCTATTTCTTGTGGGCTGCTGTTGTGATGATTGCAATGATGATACGATGGATAATTTCCCGAGTGACATGCATCATCTGAATGATCCGAATGATATGCATCACACGACCTCTGTGATGATAGTTGAAGACGATGTATATGTTGTACCGGATGAAGAAAACGATTCTTTTCCTGACGAAGATTGTGTGTACTATGGTACGAACCAGCACAATATTACACCAGAGATGCAGGAAGTATCCGATCGTCAGATTGATTGGATGAAACGCAACCCCGGTCTCGTCATTATTGTGGAAGGTCATTGTGATGAACGTGGTACGCGTGAGTATAATCTAGCACTTGGTGAGCGCCGTGCAAATGGAGTCAAGGATTACATGATTGCGCATGGTATTGATCCATCACGTATTGAAACGATCAGCTATGGAAAAGATCGTCCACTGATGCTGGGGTCCACGTCTGAGGCCTGGTCGCAGAACCGCGTTAGCGTTTCGGTGGTAAAGTAGACTCTACGTATGGCTTTTTTGAGTTTTTGGCTGGGCGCCTTTCTGTGCTCAGCTTTTTTGTACACATAGTTTATATAAAGTGTAAAGAGAGTGAGACGTTTTTTGTTTTGGGAACAGACATTATGCATAAAAAAACCTTGGGATTTCTGATGTATTTTTTAGTGTCATGCGCGCACGCAGACCCTGCGTTTGACACGATAACGCAGACTGTTAATCCGCCTTCTTCTGTCCCAGAAGGGCAAACGACACAAGATGCGTCTGGGCCTATTCTCTTTAAGCTTAGTGAGATGCAGCAACAACTATCTGTTATCTTTGGTCAGTTAGAAATTCTAAATAATCATTATGTGCAATTGCAGCGCCAGTTCACTCAGTTAGGTGCTCAAGCCTCTGTGGAGGGAGCGTCTTATAGGGAGGCGGTTTCTAAGGACGCTGAGGAAAAAAATGTGTGCCCAGACAACGTGACGACTGATGTTACAACGACGGTTATAAATGGTGCGCCTTCTACGCTTCAGGAGGGCGTGACTCTTAGTGAGATGGATCACACGTCTCCCGAAGAGGCGTATCAAAAAGCGCGAGCATTCATTACGCAAGCAAAATATGAGCAAGCAGAATATGCGCTTAGAAAGTTTGTAGAGAGCTATTCAGAGCACGATCTTGTAAGTCCTGCGCTATATTGGATAGGGGAGACATATTTTGTGCGGAAAGATTTCGGCGCTGCTGCCAAAGTTTTTGCAGAAGGATATCAAAAATATAGCAATCATTCTAAAGCAGCAGACCATTTGTTAAAGCTGGGAATGTCTCTATCTCACATGGATCAAACAAAGAAAGCGTGCGCAACTTATCGCAAATTATTACTCTCTTTCCCCAAGGCGAATGCAACAATCCTAGCACTGGTTCAACGAGAAATTCACAAGCTTCAGTGTCAAATTTAAGCATATCATTACAAGAGTTTTCAAGGCTTATCACTCTTCTGCCCATTCGTATTGACGATAAGATTGGCCTGGCAATTTCTGGTGGACCTGATAGCATGGCACTTGCGCACTTAATGCATGCGTGGGCTAAGAAACATGGGGTGCAGGTGCATGGGTTTCATGTGGATCACCAGCTTAGGCCTTCTTCTAGCCTGGAAGCTGCAAGCGTTGTGCAGTGGCTAGCAGAAATGGATATCTCGTGCGACGTTTTAGTATGGCATCATGGTGATCTTCGACGAAAAACCCAAGCGCACGCTCGACAAGCCCGTCATGTATTGATTGCAGAATTAGCGAAAAAAAAGGGCATTACCCAAGTGTTCTTAGGCCATCACCTCAATGATCAGATTGAGACATTTTTGTTACGTTTGGAATGCGGAAGTGGAGTAAGCGGCCTATCAGGCATGCAGTCCGTCGCACATATGCAGAACTTAACATTGCTTCGTCCACTCCTTACTGTGCCGAAGAAAAAGCTACAAGAAGCAGTTATCCAAAAAAAACTACCATTTATTGACGATCCAAGTAACCACAATGAAGAATTTGCTCGTGTGCGCATGCGTAAACTCGCACATGTTATGCAAGAGTATGGCTTTGATCCGGGGCGGCTTGGCCGAACGGTCTCCAAGATTTCTGAAACAAATGCTGCTATGTCTTATATGATGCATGAAGTAATAGATCGTCATGCCACCTATCATGATGCAGGCTATATTAGTGTTGCGGCAACTCCTCTTGATCTTTTACCCAAGGCATTAGTGCTGCGTGTATTGGATGGGATTATTAGAGGCATGAGTGGGCAATTGTACCCTGTGCGCTACCAAAGGTTAGCGCGCTGTTATGATAAGTTGATCAAAGGAGACACCTTGGCAGCTACAACGCTGGGACATTGCTATATAAAAAAGCGTCGTAAAACTTTTTTGTTTTGCCGGGAGGCGCATTATGTAGAAAAAGAGATTACTCTCAGAACGCCAGGACAATATCGCTGGGATGAGCGTTTTTGGGTTGATTTATTAGATACATATGAGGTACCTTCTGGGATTACCGTAGGGCCTCTCGGGTATGAGGGATGGAAGCAAATTTCTACTTACTGTCGGTCGGATTTGCCATCTTACATTGTGTATACTTTGCCGGCCATCTGGCTGCATAATCGAGTAATTGCCCAGCCACACTTGGGTTTTGGGCGCGTTGAGTGGTTACGTATTTCTTTCGCGCCAGACATTTTATAAATGTGTTGAATATTACAGCACATGTGAGGAGTTTGTGAATGAGTAAAACCAAAAACAACAAAAACAAAAATATTTGGATGATTGTCACGGCAGTTCTAAGTTTCGTGATACTTTTCAATATTCTAGGTAGCATACATGAAACTCCACAGACTGAAGAATTGAGTTATTCTGATCTCCAACAAGCTATTAAACGCAATCAAATTACAGATGCGACACTGCGCGGCGATATTGTCTCTGGGAAGCGTGTTGATGGGCGTTCTTTTTTCACCAAGGTACCCCTGCATATTGAAATGGCTAACCACCTTACAGCGCAAGGTGTTCATGTACAAGCAGCATCCCGTGAGAAGGAAATGCCCTCTCTTTTAGATATCCTCATTTCCTGGTTTCCTATGCTCCTTCTGATTGGCGTCTGGATTTTCTTATTTCGTCAAATGCAGGGCGGAGGTGGAAAATCTATGGGATTTGGTCGATCAAAAGCAAAACTACTTGAGCAAAATGACAAGCCTGTGACTTTTGATGATGTTGCTGGCGTTGAAGAAGCCAAACAAGAGGTGGAAGAAGTCGTAGAGTTTCTTAGGGATCCCAAGAAATTCCAAAGATTGGGGGGTAAAATTCCCAAGGGCATCTTACTGGTGGGCCCACCCGGCACAGGTAAGACACTCCTTGCGCGGGCGATCGCTGGTGAAGCAGGGGTGCCTTTTTTTTCTATCTCTGGCTCTGATTTTGTTGAGATGTTTGTAGGTGTTGGTGCTAGTCGCGTGCGTGACATGTTTGAGCAAGGCAAAAAAAGTGCACCTTGCATCATTTTTGTGGATGAAATTGATGCCGTAGGTCGACATCGTGGCGCAGGGCTTGGTGGAGGAAATGATGAGCGCGAGCAAACACTTAATCAACTTTTAGTAGAAATGGATGGATTTAGCGATAATGAGGGTATTATCTTAATTGCTGCTACAAATCGTCCTGATGTTTTGGATCCGGCATTGTTGCGCCCCGGACGATTTGACCGGCAAGTTGTTGTGCCTAATCCTGACGTCAAGGGACGTGAGAAAATTTTAGCAGTACATTTACGCAAAGTGCCCCAGGGAGATAATGTTAATCCTCATGTTATCGCTAGAGGGACACCAGGTTTTTCAGGAGCGGATTTAGCAAATCTTGTAAATGAAGCCGCACTTACCTCAGCGCGCCGAGGAAAGCGTGTAGTTGGTATGATAGAGCTTGAGGAAGCAAAAGATAAAATAATGATGGGGGCTGAACGCAAATCCATGGCGCTAACGGATGAGCAAAAAAAGCTTACAGCATATCATGAAGGCGGTCATGCACTGGTTGCACATTATTTGCCGGATTCGGATCCGATTCATAAGGCCACTATTGTGCCACGTGGGCATGCTCTAGGCCTTGTGATGCGTTTGCCTGAGGATGACCGGGTTTCGATGTCAAGGGCCACACTGGAAGCAGATATCTCTGTTGCTATGGGGGGGCGTATTGCAGAAGAAATGATCTTTGGAAAAAGCAAAGTGACAACAGGGGCATCTTCGGATATCAAAATAGCGACAGATTTGGCACGGCGTATGGTAACCGAGTGGGGGATGAGTGAGAAGCTTGGTCCGCTGACTTATGCTACCCCGCAACAAGAAGTGTTTTTGGGGCATAGCGTGACACAAAATCAGGAAGTATCAGCGGATACGGCCAAGTTAGTTGACACAGAAGTCAGGCGTTTTGTGGAGGCAGGATATAGTCTTGCTAAAAAGATTTTAGTAAAACATAAAAGTCAGCTTAAGCTGTTAGCAGAAGCTTTGATGGAGTATGAGACATTGACCGGAGATGAAATTCGTATGTTATTATCTCAGGGAAAATTAGACAAAAATGACACATCGTCAGTATCACAAAAACGGCGTTCTTCGATTAAATCTGCTGCGCCTAAAAAGAAAACGAAATCACAGTTGACACCTGAGCCTCAACCAGGCGTCTAACAATGGGGAAATGGTTTGGCACAGATGGTATTAGAGGTGCTGCAAATGAGCCGCCATTAACGCCGGGTTCCATTACACATATTGCTCAAGCTGTTGGTCGTGAAATCTCACAAGGTGACCATCGTCATATGGTCGTTATTGGTAAGGATACGCGGCTTTCGGGCTATCTTCTGGAGTTTGCTTTAACGGCGGGGTTTGTCTCGATTGGGATGGACGTTATGCTTGTGGGCCCTCTCCCCACACCTGCGATTTCTATGCTAACTAGATCATTGAGGGCAGATCTTGGTGTGATGATTTCTGCGTCGCATAACCACTATAGGGATAATGGCCTTAAATTTTTTGGTGCAGATGGAATGAAATTTAGTGATGCACGCGAATATGCTATTGAGTCAAAAATTGAAAATGATCTACATACTACGCTTGCACTGCCTGAAAACCTAGGCTCTGTAAGACGTTTAGATGGGGCGCATGGGCGCTATATTGAGTGTATAAAAAATACTTTTCCACGAGACCGAAGGCTAGATGGTTTAAAAATCGTTTTGGACTGTGCAAATGGAGCTGCATATAAAATTGCGCCTAAAGTTTTATGGGAGCTTGGAGCAGATGTTGTAGCACTGGCTGTTGATCCAAACGGTCGGAATATCAATGAGAGGTGTGGCGCAACACAGCCGGACTATATGAAAACTGCCGTCATTGAGCATAAGGCTGACTTAGGTATTGCGCTTGATGGGGATGCGGATCGTGTCATCATGGCAGATGAAACCGGTGCACTCATTGATGGTGACCAGCTTTTGGCAGCAATTGCGATGCATCTCAATAAAACCAACCGGCTTAAGGGAGGCGGCGTTGTCGGCACCATTATGGCAAATTTAGGACTTGAAACTTTTTTAAAGAGCCAAGGACTAGATTTTTACCGTGCGCGTGTAGGAGATAGATATGTGAAGGCAAGTATGCTGAAAAAAGGGTGCAATCTTGGAGGAGAAAGTTCGGGACACATCATCTTAAGTGACCATATTGCAACAGGCGATGGTCTCGTTGGGGCCTTGAAATTTCTAGCCATCATGTGTACCGAGCAGAAACCCGCAAGTGCTTTTTCATCCCTGTATACACCCGTTCCACAGTTAACAAAAAGTATTACAGTTACGGATCCTGATGTTGTTTTAGAACATCAATATTTTTTAGCTGCTAAAGACAATATATCGCAGAAGTTAGGAAAAAATGGCCGCATTGTTGTTCGAAAGTCCGGCACTGAACCTCTTGTACGTCTTATGGTTGAGGCAGAAGAAATTGCGCTGGCCGAAGAATTTCTGTCGGTTCTAGAAAAAGCCTGCTGTCTCAAAACTCCTGTTTCTATGTAGAGAGGAAGCCTGCTTTTACTTATAGATTTCTGTCTTACAATTATGCTCCATCCATTCTTTGCGCGTGCCCAGCAGTTTTTTAAGGGCGAGGAAAATTTTAAAGCAAAAGCATTTGCATTTTTATATAGAAGAGCAAGGCACGCATTACCACACAGGCATTCATTGATGCATTATATGATTAGAGACGGGTGTGTAGTTTTCCTCGGCCCAGCCAACAAAAAACAGCCTCGCATCTGAAAGAGATAACTGAGCGCTTGTTGAAAGATTGCATGCTGGATTGTAGAGCAGCACTCTTTGTACACATAATAGTGTAGCATATCTATTAGTAAATCCAGAATAAACTAGTACACACGTTACTAGGCCAATTAACTCGTGTGCATATTTTCTTTCTTGAGCTCTCTCCTTAATAAAGCCCTATTTTCACTGATGATTTTTTGTTAAGTTGTTTTTTCTTATTTTTTAGTCACTCAAATCTTTGTGTGTTTCGGAGAGGAAAAGAGTGGTCATGTATAGTGCGTGTACGACGTTTAGGGAGCCCTTTTTCTCTGATGACATGAAGAGAGGGTAGTTATCCATAGGTAGTAGTAATGTAGTAATGGCGCTTATAAAATTCCAGAGCAGCTTCAAGAGTGTACTCTCTCTAGTGCTTGCTCAGTCCATAAAATTTGGCCCGACAGAAAATCTTAAATCTTTTTCTGAAACAAACCAAAAATCAGCAAAACTTTTTGATATATTTTTACTGAAAAATATGTCGCACAAGTCACGCTTTTCGGCGTTGCGCAGTCCCATCTTCTCTGATCAGCTGTCTTGGTATGAATAATTTATAAATTCTTCCAATGCTCTGACATCTGGATTGTCCATTCAATCTAAGCCTTAGAAGAACGCTTCATTTAGGGCTGCGTACCACATTTTTACTGAAGGATCGATTGTATATGGAGTCTTTCTTCTGCATGAGTGCGATTGGTAAGCACCCTTGTACTTCCGTTTGTTCATGAAAATCCTAGTGAATACCGCCACAGGCACATGAAAGAGAAAAAACTTTTCTTAGTACGACACATGTTTAAGGGTAGCGACATGGATGATCTCGTGCTCGCCTGGCGCGAAGAGTGCAATGCCTTCTCAGCTTCGAGATAAACAATTGTGCCGGGAGATAAGATGATTTTCTCTAGAGACTTCTTTACTGTTGTTTTGTCGAGACATTGGTGCGGCAATTGCGCGATAGGCTGATAATCGTCAAAGACATAAATCCGTCAAGTCAGAGAAAGAATCCTGGCGGTTGTGGACAAAGCGAGGGCCGTAATTCTAGGTAGCGGGGTCGGCATCCACAGCGCCCAAAAGTTCCGATTGCCTGTATGCATTGCGTGTATTTCTCATCGTCATTCCTGACACTATACTTTGCTGTGATGATTCTGTTGCGGAATCCACAGTCCTAGATATTGAGCGGATAAAACATGGCCAACATAAAGCTCAAGGGATTACTATTTGTGTCGTTGTTTTTATATGTATGTCAATTATACAACATGCTGTTAAGTCTAGTGATGCAGGTGAAATCTGTGAGCAAATAGTGACGCAATACAGAAGAATGGGCCTCCAATCGTTGTAAAACATGATAAAAGTATAAGCGGTGACGCCCATGGAGCAGAAACAAAAGAATTTTGTGTAGATTCCTCGGGAAAACACTTTTTCTTCGTTAAGTTCTGTTGCGCGTTCACTCAACAGGGGTGCGGAGTGCGCAATCGTTATATGCAAAGTGTGCGTTTTCATTTAGCCGAATAATCCAACATTATGAGAAGCATCGCACAATCATGATACCCTGTGGTTTCGTCTAACACACTTAGAGGCATTGTGGGGATTGTGAGAAGATAGAGGTTGTAGAGGACAGGGGAGGCAAACCCTAGATGATCTTTATTGACACAGAGCGAGCGAATATTATCTAGAGGTCGCTACTCACTTTAATCACATATCCTAGGCGCTGACGAGTGATTCTGAGGAATATCGCAATCTTGATTGGGCATAGATTTGATCCGAACAATACGCAGAATAATGGGCACATCCCTTTAAAAGCACATCTCCCTAAGCGCAGATTCTATACAATGAATATTAAGAGTGGGGGACGCGATTATTTGACTATACACAATTTGATGAGGACAGAGGATATGTGGCTCGTGTGATATGTATATGCCCCGCTAGCAGGGGTTGAAGACAATTTGTTGAGTGCGCTAGAGAAATTAGCAATGTATTTGAGCAGAACGCGTACAATATATGGACAGCTAATACTTTGCCTTTTTTTCAATCCAATAATGTGGTAAAAGAGGACACAGCATCTTTATTTTGAACAGACGCTAAAATTCCTCATATCTAGATGGAAGAAATCCTAGAGAAGGCGTTAATGTTCTGTATAAAATCAAGAAAAATATGCAGTGCATTCTAGTATAGAAAGACATAAAAAATATAAAAACACATGAGCAAGAACACAAAAAAAGGCATTTTATGGTTTGTGGGAGGCAGATTTAGCTTTGCCCTTGTTGGAACGGCAATTAAATTTTTCCCTTTTGCCTCTGTTCAATTTAACTTTATTCGTGGCCTTTTTGTGTCCATTTTTTTATTGCCCATTTTGTGTCGTCGTGGGGTAAAGGCATTTTATAGCGTGCACCCACTTCTGTTGGCGACACGTATTTTTTTAGCAGCTGTTGGGCTAATGTGTCAATATTATGCAATTCAAAACATGACTTTTGCCAAAGCAACAACCCTAGTTGCTGTGCAAACTCTTTTGATTCCTGTTTTTGCTAAAATATTTTTGGGTGAGCAGGTGGGCCTGCAGCGCTGGATTGCCATTATTATAGGATATATAGGGATTTGGATCGCGGTTGATCCTGTGTATACCGGTATTGATTTTTCCGAGATGATGGCCCTTTCCTGTGCAATGATTGCTGCCGTGGTAAACGTGATGTCTAAGCAACTTGTGAAGACGCATGCGCCGGAGGTGCTCATGTTCTATGCAGCAGCGACAGCTGTGCTCCTTATTGGGTGCGCGTGGTATTTTTGGCCATATTGGGCGCCTGCACTTAATATACGCCCATGGCCCAATATGACGTTGATGGAACTAGGCATACTTTTGATCTGTCTTGGACCTATAGGCATGTTAGCGCAATATGGTTATTTAAAATCTTACACATATGCAGATCTTAGTTTGCTTGCGCCATATGAGTACACGAGTTTTATTTTCTCTATTTTTTTTGGATATGTTTGTTTTGATGAAATGCCAGCCCTCTCTACATGGTGTGGAATGTCTTTGATTATTCTAGCAACTATTATGGTTACATCTTATGAAATTAAGCAATACCGGAAAGCACACAAAGAGGAAAAATCTTAGGCTCTACACCTAGCGCATAGTTCGTTGTCTTGAATGGCTATATTTTTCAAACCTATCTTCTGGCTATGTACACACAACTCTGCTGTTTATCAGCCGAGATTAGAAAACCATTTTTCTATAATGGCGAGTACAGCGAGCACACTTTCCTTATGCTGTCTTGAGTATTATTAGCATATGCGTTGACGAACACGGTGCCTTGTATCCAGAGGTATTTCTTCTGTTGTCTTATGATCGGGTGCGCTCTTTTTCTCTTCTGCGAAGATGCCAATATATTTTTTGATGGTGTGTGGATTTGAGAGATTCAGCGTTTCTTGTGAAATTGCTATTTATATTTTTTTTATATCAGGTTATGTAGGGTTGAAAGCGTGCTTGGTGCAGTGATGGGATAATCTGCACAAGAGGCTCTCTCGAAGGATTATTTGAGGAAGTACTGACTACTGGCTCTTGCGTATAATGCTTCCCTAAATAGCACCACCTCATTCATTTCCAGATTCTAGGAATCGCACAACATCATCGTTATAGTATATTCGCTAGGGCATCAGATCCTATCCGACACAGTTGCGTTCTCATGCAATCGGATGCGCCTCTCGTCTTATGCGAATATCCAGTGGTGCCAAGGGGGATGTATGATGGAAAAGTTGCCTATGTTGTGTTCCCGAATTTTCTGTACGAGTCTTTCATATCCCATGCATTTTTGCTAATTGGATGGGGAGATTTATGTCATACAGAGCCGTTTTCATCCTTTCTGTTCCATCTTCTTAACGCTTACACCGAAGTTTTGAACATGCGATAGAGTGGAGCCATTACTTCTTGGAAAGGCTGTTTGTATCGTCATCTGAGATTAGTATGGTTCTAATAGTTTTGTGTATAGTATGCAGAGTGCGCATAAGCCTTCATGCAAAGTGTAAGATATGCTACAACCTTTTCTTCCATATTGTATTTTTTGTGCTATTCTTTCTATATATTTGGGATAAATTTTTAGGATATTTTCAGGCGCAGTTTTTGATGAGAATCCTGGATAAATGGGTCGAACGTTTCTGATGCGTCTGTTTCTTATGCCAGTTCGAATTCCTCGATTTCTGCACGGATCGAAAGCAATTTAGTAACGGCTCTGTCTTTAACTTTGCGTCATCACTTCTTGATACTGAAATGAGGGGTGGTAACTCGTAAAAAATAATCTCAGTAGGTTGCGTGCTATTGCGCTGCACTGCGCTGTCCTTAGCTTTCTGAGAGCCAATGTAGTTACACATGGATTTCAATAAGTTGTTAAAATATTTCTTCAAAAATTGTTTGATCTTTTTTTTATTTATCTTAATAATGGCCTTTATTTCTTTTGATGGGGGATTTGTCTTAACAGAATGCACTAGGCCTGTCGTCCGCTCTAACGCTCCACATGCGGGCGTGGGTGTTTATGTGATAAATTTAGATCATCGTTCCAATCGCATGCACGCAATACTATCGCTGGTGACTCAATTATCATGGCCCATGTATCGTGTTTCTGCTGTCAATGGCAACCTCTTATTAGGCTCAGATCTTCAGTGCGTAGATCAAGATTACTGCGCACAACGTTTGAGGCGCCCTCTAACCTTGGGGGCAATTGGATGTAGCTTAAGCCATATTAAAGTGTGGCAAGATTTTCTAAAGTCGTCCCATGCCTATGCGCTTGTAATGGAAGATGACGTACAGTTTTCCCCAGATCAACTCAACACGATTGTAAGTGAGCTTATCGAAACGCCCATGCTTTGGGATGTTGCGCGTTTTACATACAAAAATGATACAACACTATTTTCTCTCCGACCACTCAGCTTTGATCGTGTGCTCGCCTTATTTTCTGCGCATTCATCGGATACAGGATGCTATATTGTAAATCGTATAGCTGCAGAGAAATTGTTGTCAAAAGCATTACCTATTAAATTGTCTATCGATCATTATATGTTTCGTTCATGGGAGTTTGGCCTTAAGGTGACTGCTGTGGCACCATCTGTAATCTACCAAGATGGCTTGGTATCAGATACAGCCGACAGCTTGCATTCTTCTGAGGATCGGACTTTCTATAAATGGATCTACTGTAAAATATCTAGGTGGGTTTTTTCTCTTAAAAAGCGTGTGATGACGTTTGGTCATGCACTATGTATTTATTATTTTCGGTAGACCTTGTGATGTTTGGTGGATAGAGGCATAATAAGGAGCATGACTACAGCCAAACCACACCTTTTAGTTGTTGATGATGATGCGCGTATTCGTGATTTATTGTCGCAGTACCTAAGCGAGCATGGTTTTATTGTTGCTATGGCTGCAGATGCAGTAGAAGCACGTTGTCTCATGTTATCTTTAAAATTTGATCTCATCATATTGGATATTATGATGCCTGGAGAAACAGGGTTAAGTTTAACGCGGTTTTTATGCTCACAAGGCAATGCGATACCTATTTTGTTGCTTACCGCGATGGGTGAGGTTGCTGATCGGATTAAGGGCCTTGAAGTAGGGGCCGATGAATACATATCAAAACCATTTGAACCGCAGGAGCTTCTTCTACGTATTCGAGCGATTTTACGACGCGCATCTGTAACGCTACCTCATCAAGTGCATATGGTGCGTATAGGCGCGCTTCAATTTGATACGAGAAAACGCATGCTCTATAACGGGGAGATCGAAGTGCCGCTTACAACTTCGGAAGCAATACTTTTAACGGCGCTTGTTGAAGAGACGGGTATTGTGCAATCACGCGAAAGTCTTGCAAAAATATGTGCATTAACTGAGAACCCTCGTACTGTAGATGTGCAAATTACACGGTTAAGGCGCAAACTTGAAAATGATTCGCGTACGCCACAATATCTACAAACTGTGCGCAATCAAGGGTATGTACTATGGACACATTAGAAAAAAAAAACGCTTTCTCCCACGCAGTATCTTGGGGCGTTCTCTTATCATTCTTGTCACGCCCTTGCTCTTGGTGCAACTCATTACGAATTTTGTATTTACGGATCGCTACGTTGATTCCGTTACTAAATTATTGGCCAAAGACATTGTTGGTGTTGTAAACACGCTGGTGTATTTGCAAAATAAGGTGCCTGCAGACAACGATAGTGTATCAATGATTGTGCGCACCTTTGATATGGGGTACAACTTTATGCCCGATGTATCTATTACAGATAGGCGTGATCCACCGAGTTCATGGGCTGAAAGCTATTTGCTGGATGAACTGAATCAGCATTTGCAATACCCTTATACACTACGCCATGATGGCGAATACTTGGTGTTGAAAGTGGGTTCAAAGAATGGGCTTATTGCCCTGCGTTTTTTGCGAAAGCGTTTATGGACAAAAACAACAAAGCTTGTTTTTATATGGGCAATTGGAGCAACGGTTCTTTTTCTCCTGATTGCGGCCTGCTTTATGCGCAGCCAGCTGAAGCCCTTGGAAGATTTAGCTGCAGCAGCAGATGCGTTTGGCAAAGGCGATGGCGTGTTGACTTTTACTCCTCGAGGTGCCAGCGAAATACGGCAAGTAGGTCAGGCATTTGGGCGGATGCAAAGCCGGATTAAACGCTTTATCGACCAACGAACAGAAATGTTGGCAGGGATATCGCACGACCTGAGAACGCCATTAACCCGGATGAAATTGGCGCTTGAAATCTTTCCTCAGGATGTTGTGACACAGGGTTTGCGTGAAGATGTGCGCGATATGCAGCATATGATCGAAGCCTATTTGGATTTTGTGCGTCAAAATGATATGGAAGCAGTTATGCAAACAAATCTTTATGATTTGTTGGAAAAAATTGTTGCACGATTTTATAAGAATGGTTTTTTAGTGGCACTCGATCTACCGGCACGTGTGTATGCAGGTATTCGCCCTCAGACGTTTACAAGGTGTATTGTCAATCTATTGGAAAATGCACGCCAATACGCAAACCATGTGTGCATCCGATGCGAGCAAGAAAATGGGCGTGTGTTGTTATACATTGACGACGATGGGCCTGGCATTCCAACAGAGGAACGTGCAAATGCGTTGAAGGCTTTTTACCGTTTGGATGCGTCTAGGAGCCAGAATAAGACGGGTGTGGGGCTAGGATTGAGTATTGTCCAAGATATTATGCACCGTCAGGGAGGGGATGTGTTTCTGGATACATCTCCAGAAGGTGGCCTCCGAGTTATACTGAAACTGCTGGCTTAGCGGTCGTTTCGTCGGTATCGCTGAGATACTGCTCTGCTTTCAGAAGTGCAGATAAGCAGTGTTGTGTAAAATCTATACGAAGCTGTGGGCGGCTTTCACCATTAACAAATCCACCCTCTAATTTTTCCAGCCTATCGCTTTGTATCACGGTATTTTTGTTGATTCTAATTTGAGTAGCGCCTTCTTTGATTTGGAATTTGTCTATTTTCTCCAGTTCTGCATCAAGGCGCCCTTTAATATGATGGGTCAGTATAGAATGTCCATGTTGCCTGAGGTAATAATAGGCAGGGATTAATCCTTCAATAGCATAACAGGCATTGATATGAGGATTTGAATAAGGTTGTTTTTTAAAAAAACTCACGAATTTGTCGTGCTGAAAACGTTAAGAACTTCTGATCATGTGTGTTTTCAAATCTCTTTATTGCGGCCATAAGCCCCCAATGGAAGAATTTAATATCAAAACTGCTCTGTGTATTTTTTGAGCATATATTGATCCATTGCAGTGAGGAGTCCTGCAGTCATAACATCGTCTGGGAAGAAATCAGCATATGTTGCAAAGGCTAACCAGGCTTCTCCATTAAAATAAGGACTTTCACTATCACTATATGGCGCTTTTTTTAGCCCTTGCCCATCTGTATGCAGAGTAATCAGGCCCATCAGCCATTGCTCTATGTGGTACATGAATTGTGTGTCTTGTGTTGCCTCTTGATAGAGCAATGCAGCGAGCAATGCGAGTGCTGTTGCGCCCGTTGACGCTTTGCACACATTATTTCCAAATCCAACAACGCCTCCTCCTTTGTGATCCAATGTTCTCTCTGCAAGGGCCTGAATTGCTTTTTCAAGAGAGCGTTCAATAGTTGCATCTCTTTTAACAGATAAATATTCAGCCAGGCTATAAGCCAGCACCAGCTTGGCGTGTGATATTATTACCTTTTTTATACCGCCCACCGACAAGATCAAATTCGTAGCGAAACAATCCAGAAGGCTTTTGTTGACGCACGATATGCTGTGCCGCTATGTGCATATTAGAAGGTGCAGGATGTGCCGTTATGACAAGCAGCGCTATAAACAGGTAATGCATATGTTGTACGGGGCCCTTACTCTTTGTTCTTAAAATGTTCTTCGATAGCCAAGGCCTGATAGGCTGCAATTGCGGCAATTTTTGTCATTTCTATTGCGCTTGTATTCATAGAGACAATTTGCACTGACTTCATCAATCCTGTTAATACCGGCCCAATTACATTGTCATGCCCCTGTAGTAATTGTGCAGAGATGCTTGCACAGTGCAAATCCGGCATGATTAGAATATTTGCGGGACCACTAAGCCGGCAAAAGGGGTAAGATTTTCGCGCATCCATATTAAGAGCAACATCTACGGACATATCTCCATCATACTCAAAGTCCACACCTTCTGCATCCAATATGCGTACGGCTTCTCGTATTTTGTGTACATGTATACTGCCGGGATTGCCAAAATTTGAGAAAGATAAAAAAAGCAACACGTGGTCGGCTACCTAAAAATTTTACTTGATCAGCGCTCTGTTTTGCAATCTTAGAAAGCATTTCTGGATCTGGTGCAGCGTGCACAGATGTATCTGAGAGCATAACCGAACGGCCATTTAAGACGGCGATAGATAGGCCAAAATAACATCGTCCCTCTTGCGGATCTATCACCTTCAATATGTCATCTAATACATTTGAATGATTCCGTGTAAGACCAGTGACGACCGCATCAGCATGATCAAATTGAAGCATGCAGGCGCTAAAGATGTTGCGATCTTGATGCACCAGGCGCTGGCAATCGCGATATAAGTATCCTTTTCGTTGTAAACGGCTATAGAGAAAATCAATATACTCTTTATTATGATTACTGAATTTTGCATTATGAATCGTAAGACCTTTGGGTGCCCGGAGATTCAAGGACTGCATGCATTCTTTTACATGCTTTTCACGACCAATTACGATGGCATCTCCAAGCCCTTGATTATGAAAGTGCACAGCTGCACGGATTGATACCTCTTCTTCGCCTTCTGAAAAAACAACTTTTCTAGGGTTTTTTCTAACTTTTTCAAAAATAATTTCAAGGTTAGCATATGTGGGATCAAGTAGGCCCTTGAGTTCTCGGGCGTAGGAGGTCATATCGGCAATAGGCCTTCTGGCAACTCCTGAATCCATGGCAGATCGGGCAACAGCTGGTGGTACTATTTGAATAAGGCGTGGATCAAATGGTACCGGGATGATATAGTCAACGCCATATTTAAGTTTTTTCCCCGCATACGCTTTATTTGCTTCTTCAGGCACTTCTTCGCGCCCTAGTCGTGCAATGGCCTCCGCTGCGGCCATCTTCATTTCATCATTAATGTGTGTAGCATGTACATCGAGAGCACCTCTAAATATATAGGGAAAACAGAGCGCGTTGTTGACTTGATTAGGATAATCTGAGCGCCCTGTTGCGATAATTGCATCAGAACGGACCTCTTGTACAAGCTCTGGTCGGGCCTCAGGCTCAGGGTTTGCCATTGCAAAAATGATAGGCAGAGGAGCCATATTGGCTATCATATCTTTTGTAAGGCACTTACCTACAGACAGACCAATAAAAACATCAGCACTGATCGTTGCATCTTTAAGTGTGCGGGCCTTTGTGTCGACAGAAAATTTTTTCTTCCGATCGTTCATGTTGCTGTTACGGCCTTTATAAATGACACCATAGCGATCTAACATGAGAATGTTTTCAGGCTTTGCGCCCATTGTTAAAATAAGGTTTGCACATGCGATGGAGGCAGCGCCAGCCCCATTTAAGACAATTTTTACATCTTCCACTTTTTTATTTGTAATATGCAAAGCGTTAATCAGTCCTGCAACAACGGCGATAGCGGTACCATGCTGGTCATCATGGAAGATAGGGATATCCATTATTTCTTTGAGTCGATCCTCAATAATAAAGCATTCAGGCGCTTTGATATCTTCCAGATTAATGCCTCCAAATGATGGACCTAAATGCTTGACTGCATTAATAAACTCTTCAACATCCTCTGTATCAACTTCAATATCGATGCCATCAATGTCCGCAAAGCGCTTAAATAAAATAGCTTTTCCCTCCATAACGGGTTTGGAGGCCAGAGCGCCAATATTACCGAGACCAAGAACGGCTGTGCCATTTGATATTATGGCAACTGTATTTCCTTTTGTTGTATAATTATACACTTTTAAAGGGTTTTTTGCGATCTCTAGGCAAGGAACTGCAACGCCTGGAGAGTAGGCGAGCGATAGTTCTTTTTGCGTTGTGAGTGGCTTTGTTGCCTTGATTTCGAGCTTTCCTGGACGACCTTCCGTATGAAATTTTAAGGCTTCTTCTCTCAATAAATCTTTTGCCATTTTTCTTTCCCGTTATTGCATCTGCTAGCTGCACTATACGCATTTTTGTATTTCTTGGCCAGGTCCCTTGCGTGTCAGGGGTAGATATTCATGTGTGAACCATGTATACATGAGAAATAAGAAAGGTTAATACGCTCATGTTTGCACTGATAGATATTGTTTTACTGTTCGTCACATTGTTTTTAGGCTATAAAATTTTTACTGTTCTGGGCAAGCGCACAGGCCATGAAAAAGATCGTCAATCGCAGGTGATTGACATGGAGTTGCGTACATCAACCGAGTCTATAGAGAGTTGTGCGAAAACGCATAGTCGTCATAGGCCCGAGATATTAGCGGGGCTTCAGAAGATTCGCGCCCACGATCGACAATTTGATGGCGAATCTTTTGTAAAAGGGGCAAACGCTGCTTTTGAAATGATATTGACAGCCTTCTTGAAGGGAGACAAAGTATCTTTGCGCAAATTGATGTCTAAAAAAATGTTTATAGAATTTGAGGCGCTTATTAAAAGCCGTGAGGCACAAAAGCAAACAGCAGATCTCATGTTTTTTAGGCTGATCACTACGTCTATTCTAGAGACAAAGATGACGCGTACAAAAGCCAAAATCACACTTTCTTTCAAATCAGAACAAACACTTTTAGTTCGTGATTCGGAAAATAAAATAATAGAGGGAGATGCGGATTTCGTGGATAGCGTTACGGATATATGGGTGTTTGAGAAGCCCTTAAATAGCCGAGACCCCAATTGGATGTTGGTAGAGATTCAAGACAGTGAGGAATATTAGCATGTTGAGCGCTGTCAACGCAGGTCTGTGTTTGACATGTGTTGCATCTGTTCAAGAAAATATTTTATGTTGTCTTGAATTCTAGAAAAGGGGTGCACAATGCATAGAATGTTATGATCGGACGATATGGGGCGGTAGCAGGCAATCCTCTTTCTGTTGACAGGTATTTTGTTTTGACACTATGTGTAACAGTATATATTATACCTGGGAGATACTTGTATTTTTAGACACCATATATATTTATGGATGAATAAGATGTATGCACGAATGGACAGGCTTTTGTTGTTTACCAGCAGCCCCCTTGCTTACCGCCATGACCGAAAGCGTGGATTTTCCGCATGATACGTATATTATGTTGCGTATTTCTTCTCTTAAGTACCCAGTGCACATTGGATCCAGTAGAACCAGGACTGAAGTTGCGCTCCTATAGCATTCATAAACTGCCTGGATGGAACGCCGACTCTTTGCATGAAATATTGCCTGCGTTTCGTGCTACATGCCGGTCCATTCAGGACAATCCAGACGACAAAAAAATGGGGTTTGCTGGGGCTGCGCATGATTGGAAGCCTATTTGTCGGGAGATAGAGAAAATTGAGCCCAACAGCCAGCATGTTCGGGCTTTTTTTGTTAAGCACTTTAGTGCCTACAAAGCATACAACAACCATGAGGATACAGGGCTTTTTACAGGATACTTTGAGCCAGAATTGAGGGGATCATTAACAAAAGAGGGGCCATACCAATATCCACTTTATACGTTGCCCAAGGATATTGTTTTAATCGATGACTTAGGACAGTTCGTCACTAAGATGAAGGGTGAACGTTTGGCGGGCCGTTTGCAGGGGAATCGTTTTGTCCCATACGATGACAGATCGACGATTGACCAAAAAGGGTTAGGAAAGCAAAGTGACGTGTTGGTGTGGGTGGACTCAGATATAGATGCCTTTTTCTTGCATATTCAAGGGTCTGGGCGCGTTGTTCTTGATGATGGGCGCGTGATAAGATTGGGATATGATGGACATAATGGTCATATATACTATCCGATTGGGCGTTATCTGGTAGAAACAGGAGCCATTAAGAGGGATAAAATCTCTATGCAAACTATTATGACGTGGCTGCGCGAGAATCCAGATGTAGCTCAGATGCTGATGCATAAAAATCCATCGTATATTTTTTTTAAGCAGTTGAATCACAATAGTATACTTGGTGGGGCGGGCGTGCCACTTACAGGCGGAAGAAGCCTGGCAATCGACAGGCGCTTTATCCCGTATGGTGTGCCGATTTGGATTGATATTGTTCACCCAGAAGCCAAAGATATGCGTTTGCAGCGATTAGTGATGACGCAAGATACCGGTGGTGCTATTCGTGGCCCAATACGAGGTGATTTGTTTTGGGGCGCTGGCCCTGCAGCGGAAAAAGTGGCGGGCGAGATGAAAAGTAAAGGGGGGTATTTTATTCTTTTGCCTAAATCAGTTGATGTACCCCAGACTCTCTTGGTGCCGTAATGCGAGATGATCAGGAAGATGATAATCTTTTATGGGACGCCTATAATCACAACACCCAGCATTTGAAGAACCAATCAAAAACTTATCATTTTAAAGCGCGCAGTGCTCTCCCAAACAATTCAAAAAGTTCATGGGAAGAAGCAATACATAGTATGTCACGAACAAAAATGACGATGCATCCTATACACAGAACACGAGGTGTTGATCGGCCCCTTGTGTCTAAAATTCGGCAAGGAAAAGCACGCATAGAAGCTTCCTTGGATCTACATGGTATGACTCAGATGGAGGCACATAATGCTGTTCTGGCCTTCGTTCAGCAGAATTATATGTGTTGCCGTAAATATTTGCGTATTATTACGGGTAAAGGCTGTGGCGGCATCGGGAGAAAAGGTGTCTTAAGACGTGCGTTAATGGACTGGATTCATGACGAGGCTTTGTGCGCTTATGTGTATTCGGTGAGTGAGGCTCCTCAACAGGATGGCGGCGCTGGAGCTTTTTATGTTGTCTTGCGACGCAGAAAATCATCAGAACTTGTGTGAAATAAAACGTTTTTCGGTGTACAATATTTTTTATGAAGTATTTAGTAAGTTTTTCTGTATTTTTTATGATTTCGATTTCACCGTGCGTTGTTTGCGCTGTAAAATCAAAAACACAACTTAACATGGAGTCTCGCATGGGCATCACTGTAGAACAAATGGATACAGCCTTGAAATGGGCTAATAAACATGGACAGAATACCCGCGCGCAGCAAGAGTTTTTGCAACGTGTGAAGATATTGTTGAGCGAAATCAAACCGGTGCGGATCAAAAGTGTGACTGATACCGCCCGCGCGCTTGAAACAGAGTTTAATGAGAAGTTTAAGGAAAAATTCTCAAAATGGCGGAGGGCTGCTTCAGGGCGACATAGTGAACATCTTGCCCCTGTCACAACCCCGCAGGAGGACAGAAAAAAATCAAGAAAATCAACGCACAAAGCGCATAGTATTACATCAAAGATAAAACCCAAAAAAATGCCTAAGACTTTAAGAATTTTGGGAGAAGAGCTCGGTCTATACCAAAAGCGCCTTTGGATCGCGCGTACAAAAAAACCTAGCACACCTGCTCGCGCGCAGCAGGTTCGTGTGCTTGAAGAAAGATTGCGGATGGCGCAGGCTGATTTGGATGCAGCTCTTACAAAGGTTAGTGGATGGGATAGGCCAGGATTTAAGCGTAACGTTCTTGAAACCAGCGATGGGGCTCACCGCTTTTATTTCAAGAGCGTGCTTCATAATGGGGACTGTGGCTTCTTTGCAATGGAATCTAGTCGGTCATATGCCGTGCAACGCTTTCTTGAAAATAGAGAGGACCCAGAGCTTTTCTTGTTGCTGCTTGGGGGGGGTATTGTGGGCGCGGAAGATGATATTTGTGTGAAGTCTGTTCCAGGATATTCAGAGATGGTGAAAGACGTTTGGGCTATATACAGCGCTCAGCGTGGTGGTAATGTTCGAGGGCTACCAGAGGTTATAAAGCGGCAGCCAAAAGAACGGCGGAAACGAATTGTTCAAGAGTACATTAATCGGTGTATTGATGTGCCAGATGGAAAACCTTTGGGGGTAGAGGATTGGGCAGATATTAGCATTCTGCGTTCCCTAGCGCATGTAGAGAAAGTAAACTTATCTATATGGACGATTGATGCCTATGGTTATTTACGGCATAGTCCTGACAATAGTTATACTGATGCACCTACGGGTAGAAAAACCTATTACTTGTTGAATGATCATCATACATATTGGGATCAGTTGCTTCCTGTGCCTTAAGAGTTGACCCTTGAGACAAGATGTATCTTAGCCAATCTATTACTTTGAAGCGAGAGTTGAGTCTTGTATAGTTCGACCCAGTTGAGGGCAGGGGGCATGTTTATAAGCCTTAAGAGCGGTTTGTATGTGCATTCCAATGGACCAAGAGCCCTGATTGCAGTGTAATCTAGGCCATTTTCGTTGCACATGCATCATGTACAGCGCATAGCTTTAACACCCTGTATATGGCAAGGCGCTCTTACTGATGATCAAACACGTCAAGCATTATCAGGAGGGAGGGTAATGGTGCGCTCTCTGCGCACCTTCTCTTTTGATGGATGTCTGTTTTCACAGTTTATCACGCACATCATAATAGTTCAGGCTTATCTCCTAACGGAGCGCATTTTCCATCCCTATCCTCTGCAATCATCACACTTTCTTCATCATATCCCATATCTCCAATGCGTTCGACAGAGACCACACGCTCTTTATCTTTAATGCGAAACAATGTAACCCCTTGTGTCTTACGCCCCGCAATACGCACCTCATTAATGGGGCTGCGTATGAGTTGACCGCTGTTCGTTACCATCATAATCTCGTCACTTTCTTCTATTGGAAAACACGTAACAAGTGTACCAGTTTTGTGTGATATTTCCATGCTGGAAATGCCCTGGGCACCACGATTGCTGAGGCGGTATTCGTATGCAGACGTTCTTTTTCCAAAGCCACGCACTGAAACACTTAGCAAAAATTCTTCATTTTGACTCATTTCTTGATAACGTTCTTTCGAGAAGGTATCATCAAATGATATAATATCTCCTGCGCGCTCAATTCTAGAAAGACGTAAATACTGATCTCTCTCCTCTGTGGTAAAAGAAGAATTCTTGAGTATGCACATAGAAAGAACACGGTCTTTTGAGTCTATTTTTATCCCTCTAACACCGGTTGAATTTCGGCTCAAAAAAATTCGCACATCCGTGACGCGGAAACGCACACATCTTCCTGTGCTTGCTGTTAGCATTATGTCCGTTGTATCATCGCATGTTGCAACTCCAATAAGTTTCTCATGTGCATCTAGTTTCATGGCAATTTTTCCATTGGCACGAATGCTTGCAAAATCTGATAGATTGTTGCGCCGGACACTACCACGGTCTGTCGCAAAGATGATTTGAAGATCTTTCCACGTATTTTCATCTTCGGGCATCGGCATAATGGTTGTAATCGTCTCTCCCTTCTCAAGGGGGAGTACATTGATCATAGCCTTGCCTAATGATTGGGCGGCCCCCATCGGTAGGCGGTAGACCTTCAGGTTGTGCACAATACCTTTTGATGTGAAGAATAAAATTGGTGTGTGCGTGTTTGCGACAAACAGTGTTTGGACAAAATCCTCATCTCGAGTGCTCATGCCACTCCGACCTTTCCCGCCCCGTTTTTGTGCACGGTATGTTGCAAGTGGTACACGCTTGATATAGCCGTTGTGCGTAACGGTTACGACCATATCTTCTCGCTGTATAAGGTCTTCAATATCCGTTGTTAACTCTGCATTACTAATGACTGAGCGACGCGGCACAGCAAATTTTTCTTTTACTTCCGCCAGTTCTTGCACAAGTAATTCCAGTAAATATGGACGATATGACAGAATGTGCAGATATTCTTTTATGCTGTTTACAATACCTTGTAAGTCATCTGCAATTTTATCACGTTCTAGACCAGTGAGGCGATGTAGTTTAAGGTCTAAAATTGCTTTTGCTTGTATCTCTGTGAGCTGATATGTCGCATCTATTGCATCGATGTCATCAACCATTTTAATAAGAGGAACAACACTTTTAGATGGCCATTTTTTGGCCGTTAATGCATTTTTAGCGACTGCTGGACTGGGAGCTTTGCGGATCAGTTGTATAATATCATCAATATTGGAAACGGCAACGGCAAGACCCAAGTACACGTGAGCTTTATCACGCGCTTTCTTGAGGTCGTACTGGGTGCGTCGTATAATAACATTTTCTCTGAAATTGACGAAGGCTGCAATCATTTCTTTGAGTGTCATCGTCATGGGACGGCCACCGTTTAATGCAAGCATATTGCAGCCAAAGCTTGTTTGAAGCGGAGTGTGCTTGTATAGCTGATTTATAATAACACTTGTATCTCCGTCACGCTTCACTTCAATAACAACACGCACACCGCATCGATCAGACTCATCACGTAAATCTGCAATTCCTTCAATAGTCTTATTATTTACAAGCTCTGCAATGCGTTCCAAAAGCTTGGATTTGTTGACTTGGTAAGGCACCTCTGTGACAACAATGGCTTCTCGATTTCCAATTTCTTCAATGTGGGATTTAGCGCGCATCATGACAGAGCCGCGCCCTGTATGATAGGCGTCTCTTGCGCCCGTGCGTCCAAGAATCTGTGCACCTGTTGGGAAATCTGGTGCAGGCACGTTCTCAATTAGTTCATCAATGGTGATTTTTGGATTTTTAATATACGCACTGCAGGCGTCTAAAACCTCACCTAAGTTATGTGGTGGAATATTTGTTGCCATGCCAACAGCGATACCGCCGGCACCATTGACCAAAATATTGGGAAATCGTGCAGGCAGGACTTGAGGCTCTTCCATAGAATTATCATAGTTAGGCTGAAAATTGACGGTGTTTTTCTCAATATCTTCCAGCAGGTAATGCGCCGCGTGTGATAAGCGAGCTTCGGTGTAACGGGATGCAGCGGCAGAATCACCGTCCATGGATCCAAAGTTTCCCTGTCCATCAATCAGTGTGGTACCCATGGAAAAGTCTTGCGCCATACGCACAAGGGTGTCATAAATCGCAGCATCACCGTGTGGATGGTATTTACCCATAACGTCACCAACAATTCTCGATGATTTTTTGTAAGGCTTGTTATAATCCCAGCCGTTTTCTTTCATAGCGTACAAGATACGGCGATGCACAGGCTTAAGGCCATCACACACATCGGGAATCGCACGGCTTACAATGACACTCATCGCATAGTCCAAATAGGATTTACGCATCTCGTCTTCGAGATTTACTTGCACAATATCACGAGCTAGATTTCCGGACATTTAGGCTGCTTTCAAAATGTTGTATTTAAAAAGGAATTTCGTCATCAAGTTCTGCGGCCGCTCCACTTCCAGAAGGCGCTTGCTCTGTGCTTGCGGAGCTTTGCACATGGCGCTCCTCTCCACCACTCTCATTGCGGCTATCCAGCATAGTTAATTCACCTTTGTAGCGAGAGAGGGTGATTTCAGTGGTATACCTTTCAACTCCTTCTTTGTCTATCCATTTACGGGTTTGCAGCTGGCCTTCTAGAAACACTTTAGAGCCCTTGTGGAGATATTTTTCTGCAACATCGGCTAGGCGGTCGTTAAAGATAACAATACGATGCCATTCAGTACGATCGCGTCGTTCGCCTGTTGTTTTGTCACGCCATGTCTCAGATGTTGCAAGGGATAGTTGAACGATCTTTGACCCATCTTGATTGTGTCGTACTTCAGGATCGCGACCCAAATTACCTACTAAAATTACTTTATTGACGCTAGATGACATTAAAGAGACCCTTTTGCAAAAATCAAACGTGACATCATCATAGGCCAAAATTCACCTTTGCTCAAGTTTATTTCCACGGATTAATGTCCTAGATTTTTGTTACTATGCTGAGGTCTGAAAATCTAAAAAATAGACATCAGTATCAGTTACCATCAGAGTACAAGCGTAATTCACGTCATTGATCGGCGAGAGACACAGGCAGTAAAGTGTGCTAGTGATTGGCGTTACACAGGCGCCAATATTTATGCTGCGCTCAAAAGTGGAGAAATTGGTGGATGAAACGGACATAAAATTCGTTAGTCGCAATCGTGCCCGGTGTGATTCCAGTATTCCCCTCCATAATCCTACTACTGTGCAGAGCACAATTTAAAGACGATCATCCGCATGGTTGACCGCTTTTTTGGGCAAATATAACATTGCCCTTTCCTGCTCCTAATTGCAGCTATTGGCAATAGCTGTACGGCTATAAGCTACCAGTAACGGCGCACTTTGGGGCTATCGTTGTATGCACTCACAATGTGCGCAAAATAAGAGAAAAAGCTCAGGCATGGTGCGGAAGAATACATTTTTTTTGGCCGAAAACTTTTTCAATAGTAGGCAAAGTATCTATACCAGCCCGGGCGACCGCATGGTCAATAGTGTATGATTTCTAGAACACTTTCTGGCATAATTTAGATGTGCATATGCCAGTTATCATATATATTTATATTTCTTATGCATACACTGATTGTTCTTTGATAGCATGATAGGAGGATCATGCAGAAAGAGAGAAGCGCATGCCGCTTAGTGGTGAGCAGTGCAATCATTAGAAGATCACATAATAATCAGAGCTCGACTTATTAGGTACGTTCTTTAATATTTCTGCCCTGCCCAGCGAATATTGTTATACTATTGTCTCTGGAAAACATGCAGTTGCTTCCCAGAGTGACATCTCCATCTTTGCTCAGGATATAAATTCCTTCAGCAGTAGTATGCTGTTCAATTTTTATACTCTTGTGCTGGTCAACAATAAATGATGTAATCATTCCACTGCACACTGTCCTCAATGATTGATATATTCCTGTTTTCTGTAAATCCTCTATTCATCTTATAGCAGATGAAGTTATTTCCTGTGTAAAATCTAGAAAAAACTTACCAATCTTCATTTCCTGCACACTCAACCTGTGTAAGCTCAGCGAAAATAATCAGCAATGCTCTCAGCACTTGTAACTTACCAAATTTATAATGATTTTTTACTGATGACTATCTTTTTGCTACGCGCTTCTGTATCGCTGTCACATTTGTGTAGAATGCGCACAAAAGCCGACAATTTTTATTAGTTGACTTAGGAGATGACTTTGCACATCGTTCATTACACAGCTCCAATAGAAATCCCGATTTCAAGAAAAAAATCCCTCATATCCTTGATGGCTTATCTATCCCAGGCAATCATTATCTGCAACTAGCGCTCTTTATCACCTGCAATACACGACACTGTTCTATCGTGATATTGACGTAAGAATTCGACAGTATATGCTGCTTGGTGTGATTGCAACTTTACAGCACACAATATTCCCATGATGAAAAATTTCTGTAGTGTGTTGGCTTTTCGTATTCGGTATGGTCATTTCTTATATTTTCTTTCTCTTCTCTTTTCAAAATCTCCCAATCCCGAAGCTCCATCTCCAGTATGAATAACAGTTTCCGGTTGAATATTGCCTCATCTATCGCCACAAAAGCTAATAAGAAATCAGTCCGACGGTTGTGCGCCCGGCTTATGCCTTGCTTCTCTCGATTGATCGTGCTGATCTACTGGCGCCATACCTTGTGACATTCAATCAATTAGCACGCCCTATCTCCTGCCATGGTGCGTGACAGCTATGCTGTATTGATAATCTTAAGACAGAACAACACAGATCAACGCTCGTTGCGTTTCCCTGATCTAGTTCATTCCTTCGCTATTGATAAACGCTCCGGCCCAGTGTGGGCCAAAAGGCGCATTATTACACTCTCAGGGGAGTGCCAGGATTGGCTTGGAAGCCTCACTTCCGGCAAGCCTTTTCAGTAGAGAGTCCGTTCCACTATTACCACCCCCCGCTGCACAGTAGAATCCAGCTCACTACTAGGGGGGGGGGGGACACTTGCCGGCCATTTCTTTCTAGTGCTACTATAACGCATTGCACCCGCGGACCGGTAGCATGCGTGAAGCGACTGACGGCATTCCTGAAAATTGATGGTAGTATCACTTGTAAAATACGCACCTGCTAGCATTGATACCTTTGATGAACGCATATGATTGTCATCCTCTATTTTCATCCCGTTGTTGAGCAATGTTTTCTGGGTGATGCATGCAACGCATTGCATTGCATAACATGTTTTCCGGTGCCGCGCTGGTGAATCTATAACCCTTGTATGGTAGAAATAGTTTGCCTTAGCGCCCCTATGCAAAACACATAGATGCAAGAACGATGATGCTGAGTATAGGGCACAATATCTTCTAACAGGAATTTCCGGAGGGATGACGATTATCTTCTATGCGTAATCTTTCTAAATCTTTGCGCGTATCAGATTCTGCGCGTGAAGCTAATACAGAATCGTACCCTATCGCATTTTGGCGACGGAGTTTTTGTCCATTTGGCCCCTGGACCTGTGGTTTTTCTGGTGCAGGTGTATACGGCTGTTTGGAGATACCTCTGAGTTTGGAATGTCTATGCTCATCATTTTTATCCATAGAAAAAGATGCAAGAGAAAAAGTTGCGAGTACATACAAGACAAAAACATGCACTTTTTGCATAAAATATAGTTCCTTTAACATAGTCCACGAGAGCTCAAGTAGTAGATCGATATCTAATCATATGTGTTGATGAAAATCAACAACTATTTCCCGCTGCAATCCTTTCCATTTGATTGTATTGTGAGCATATTTAGTGTTTTTTGGAACGATATTTCATGATTGAATCATGCTGATCTAGATGCACTAGTGTGCGGTCGGCTTGCACACTGTGATATTTTTACTGCATAACGAGTTATGCAGAATATCGCGATGAATGCGACATTGCAACAGAAGGGTTGCACATATTTGATAAGACGCTTATGCAAGAGTGCGACATGCAATTGCGTGAGCATTAATTTATTAAAAAAACTGCTCTTCAAGAGCAGACACCGAAAATCGTATGCGTGAAGTGCAGAAAGATTTTCGTGGATATTAAAAGTACGCGTCTGTAGTTGCCTTAATATATCTAAGTATTGCGGCGATATGCGTTATTCTGCGGCACCCACGAAATGTTATATCTACTACTACCGTATCACAGTTGGGGGGGTAGAGCATATCTGCAGGCATTGCAGATCGGATGCAAACACAACGCATACCTTTGCAACATCGGGCTGTTGAGACTATAATTGTGATCAAAGGCGTACACGAGCCAGGACAACCCTTTTATCTTAATGAGTGCTATGGATTTTCGGTGATGCATAGACCAGATGGGCAATAACAGAAGCATCATCAATAGTTGATCTGTTTTTTCTGCCCCCAAGAGCCGCCTATAAACAGAACCCAATGCGCATCATCTACGATTGTGAGGACAAGGGTTTGCGATGATCGTTCAGCCTTTATCCTGGTTAAATTTTTTGCATAGGCGCAAGCAGCACCACTGCTTCTCTGAACGCATTATAATTTCATGTTTTGTCTGACGATCCGGCGCGACATGAAGGCTAGCGTTCCCATTATAGGAACGGTAAATGTATGTGAGTTGTGTGCGTGCACGAAGCATCGAAAAAGCGGAGGGTATCTTCTACGTATAGGACTATTTGTGACGTATATGGCATGCTTTTGAGACTAGGGAGGCAGCCAAAAATGGTTCTATTTTTCCCTCTAGAACAGCGTTAGCGTTGCCTGTCTCATGGTTCGTACGGAGATCTTTTACCATTTGATACGGGTGCAGGATGTAGGATCTGATTTGATGCCCCCAACCAATCGCAGATTTATCAGCATGGCTTGAATTAGCTTCCTCCTCTTTTTTCTGCATTTCAAGCTCGTACAAACGTGCACGCAACATACTCATTGCTTGTGCTTTGTTTCGGTGCTGTGATCGGTCATTTTGACATTGCACCACAATACCAGTTGGCACATGAGTAATGCGAATGGCACTATCTGTTGTATTCACATGTTGACCACCAGCGCCTGACGCTCTATATGTATCAATGCGTAAATCTTTTTCCTCAACAGAGATCTTAATAGCATCATCAAGGACAGGATATACCCAAATAGATGCAAAACTTGTGTGACGGCGTGCGTTTGCATCAAACGGGGAAATACGCACCAATCTATGTATCCCACTTTCTGTCTTAAGCCAGCCATAGGCTTTTGGTCCCTGAATTTTTAGTGTAACGGATTTGATGCCAACTTCTTCCCCCATTGTTTCTTGAATCCATTCTGTCTTAAAATCACGTTCTTCAGCCCATCTTACATACATGCGCGTGAGCATTTCGGCCCAGTCTTGCGCCTCTGTGCCTCCAGCGCCAGCATGAACTTCTAAAAAGGTATCGCAGTTATCTGCTTCGCCAGACAGCAGAGTATCTAGTTGCTGGCGTTCTGCGCGTGTGATCAAAGCTGACAGAGCAGCTTCACCTTCTTCAATTGTCTCTAGGTCATTCTCGTCTTCGCCAAGGGTGATGAACATGCGTGCTTCTTCAAGAGTATTTTGAAGCGTTGTAATAACATTCATTTTGTCTGCAATGAGGACACGCTCTTGAGATATTTTTTGTGCAGTATCAGCTATATCCCAAAAATTGGGGGAGGACATCATAGAATCTAGTTCTTTGAGTTTTTTTTGCGCTATATCCCAGTCAAAGATGCCTCCGGAGTTGGGCGATAATGTCTTGAATCTGAGCTGATTTTTTTTCAAGGTCAGCGCGCATGAGTGCTCCTAAATTTGATTGCCGATCAATAGATGCCACTAATTGAATTTTTTTGCAAGTCAAGATTCTGTTGTGCCCCCGGTTCATTGGGGCCTTGACCTGGTCTGAATGCTTCGAGTATAGTGCCCGCATCATTGGATGTTGCTCGCTCGCCGGTTACTCGATTAATGCGGACAAAGCGAATATTTTTTGGCTTTCTAAAGGGGAGGCCTGGCTTTCCTTGTAAAGCTTGTGTCATGATCTCCTTAAAAATTGGTCCTGCGACACTACTGCCGGTGTTGTATCGCCCTAAGCTTTTTGGATTATCAAAGCCTACAAATACACCCACAACAAGATCTCGCGAGAATCCCATGCACCATGTGTCTTTATACTTGTTGCTGGTACCTGTTTTGGCCGCAATTATTTGACCAGGTATATATGTTCGGCGGGCTGTACCATTTTTTGTGGCGCCTTCTAGAATGGAAACAATCTGGTAAATTACAGCGGGATCTGCTACTTGTTGTCGGTTATCTGGTAGATGAGGAGGCATTTGGTTATCCCATATTTCAATGATGTTTCTGGGGTATATGCGCTTATCTCCCTTGTAAATAGTCTTGCCATTCCGATCTTGTATGCGGTCAATCAGAATCGGGGTAACTTCCTTGCCTCCATTAACCAACATTGCACAGGCTGTGGTGAATTTTAAGAGTGTTGATTCTTCGGACCCTAACACAGTGGAGAGATAGGGGGACATGTCATCATAAACCTTAAACCGACGTGCAACATCTACCACCTTATGCATTCCAATTTCATTCGCAAGACGAATAAGGGAAACGTTAAATGATCTTTCAAGAGCTACACGTAGTGTGTTTACACCAAAAAAGCGGCGCTCAATATTTTGTGGGCGCCACGGTGGCTGATCTGGATTTAATGTCATAACAAACGGTGCATCTAACAATAAAGAAGTGGGAGTATAGCCATTTTCTAATGCGGCCAGATACACAAAAGATTTAAAAGCTGAGCCCGTTTGACGCATGGCTTGTGTTGCACGATTGAATTCGCTTCGATCATAATCAAAGCCGCCTGACATGGCTAAAATTCGTCCGGTATGTGGATCCATGGCAACAACGGCGCCATTCACCTCAGGGATTTGCTGTAGAGTATAGAGGGGAAAATCCTCCTCATCCTGTTCAAATTTTGCGAGCACTACATCACCCAAGTTTAAAATATCGCCAGGCGTAGATAATGTAGGGCCGAGGGCTGGTGCATCTTCTTTTGTTCGGTAATGTCGGCGAGCCCATTTTATGGAAGAAAAAGCTATTTTCCCTTTTTTCCCATCCGGAAAGCCTATAATGATATAGCGTGGCGAAATGTCGAGAACGACGGATTTTTTCCAGTCAAGTGTACCTTGGGGTAGAGGAAAATTTTCTAATTTTTCTTTCCAGCTGTCAAGTGTGTTAAAGTGTGCAAGAGGCCCGCGCCACCCGTGCCGCTGATCATAGGCGATGAGACCTTTTTTAAGAGCCGTATCCGAAATTTTTTGAAGACGAGAATCTAACGTTGTTCGCACAGAAAGCCCTCCCTGGTACAGCGCTTTGTCTCCATACTCATTGATCAAATGTCGACGTACCTCTTCCGCAAAATACTTTGCATCGATGGTGTTTCGTAACTGGCGCTTACGTAATACAATGGGCGATTTTTTCGCCTCCAGCGCCTCTGGATCTTCAATTATGCCTTCGGCGAGCATGCGTGATACAACCCAATTTCGTCGTGCAATCGCTGCTTGAGGATGCCGGGCGGGATGATAATTGTTGGGGGCTTTTGGCAGTGCGGCTAAAAAGGCTGCCTCAGCTATGGTCAGCTCATCTAGAGAACGATTAAAGTAATGGAGTGCGGCGGCTGCAATTCCGTATGTACCACCCCCTAAATAAATCTCATTAAGATATAGTTCTAGGATTTTTTCTTTTGAAAACGCACGTTCAATGCGTAGCGCTAAAATCGCTTCTTTAATTTTCCGTATGAGCGTTTTTTCGTGCGTGAGTAGAAAATTTTTCGCAACTTGTTGAGTAATGGTGGAGCCTCCCATAACAGATTTGTTTCCAGCAAACAGCCCAAAAACATTAAATATGGCAGCACGGATGAATCCAGTGACATCAATACCAAAGTGGTCATAAAAATTTTTGTCTTCAACCGCTAGGAATGTATCGACGATATGCCGTGGAATCGTGTTGATGGGGACGAATACCCGCTTTTCTGTTGCATATTCTTTGAAGAGACGCCCGTCACCCCCGTGTATGCGTGTTACTACAGGCGGCTCATAGTGCGCAAGATTACTATAGTCCGGAAGGTCTCGCCCAAAATAAAGAAGGATCAAGATCATTGTGAGAACACTCCCAAGGAATGCTATCCCAAAAAGTAAAAATAAATTTTGTAATAATTTATACACGCTACCCTCAAGCTGCTTGTTGTTCCCCTTCAAAAGCATCGATGGCTTCTCGAATACCTTCTGCAACTTTTGTAAGATAATTATTTGATTGTAGCAATTTTTCATCTTGGGGATTTGACAAATACCCCAGCTCAATTAGGACTGCAGGTATATCTGGTGTTCGGAGAACGGCAAAGTTTGCAAAACGATGTGTATTATCCAGTAAAGAAATGCGGCGTTGCAACCGTGATTTTAGTGTTTGTGCAAAATTAATCGATACATTCATGGTCTCTCTTTTTGTAAGATCAATAAGAATAGAGGCGACCTCTGGTATTTCTATGTCCAGGTCCATGCCTGAAAAAAAGTCCGCTTTGTTTTCCTTAGCAGCAAGGCGCTCCGCTTCTTTGTCAGAGGCGATTTTTGAAAGTGTGTAAATCGATAGACCACGCGTTTTTTGAAGCGGGGAGCTGTCGGCATGGAGAGAGATAAATAAATCACTTTTTTGCAGCCGGCCAATTTTAACACGTTGATTGAGGGAGGTAAAAACATCGCTCTCTCTTGTAAGAATAACGCGGTAGTGCTTGTTTTTTCTGAGTTCTTTAGCCAGAATTTTTGCGCATCTGAGCGTTATATCTTTCTCACGCGTTTTAGAATAACCGATGGTACCAGGGTCTTTTCCACCATGACCAGCGTCAATAATAATGGTTTTTGTCTGTGTCTTTTTTATGGCTTGTTGTATAGTACTTTTTGTCGTTGCTGCATTTGTGCTGTTGCTGAGATCTATGACATATCGATGTAAACGATTCTCAGGTGTGGGGACTAAGTTGAATTCACGACTTATTTTCATCGGGGTTTTTAAACGCAATATGACCTGACTTTTATTACTGGACAAGCCCTCAGTATTGATAGATACAATATTCTTTTGTGGCACTGGTGCCGTCGTTGCAAGGAGGGCGTTATGCAGATTAATAATAAGTGCTTTTCCATTATCTCCAGAAAACACAGATACTTTTAGCTTACTTCGAGCATCTAGCACAATGCGAGTGCCATTAGCAGTTGTTCCCAAGCGCATACTTGCAAAATCTCCAGAATATATGATGTGTGCTGGAGAGAGAAGCCATAGAAATGTAAAAAGAAATGTCCGCACGCTAGGTATGCATCCTTGCTGAGCTGCCCAAAACAAATGGTGGTTAAAATAACATTTATATGTTAAAAATATATAAAAATACGTGGGAAAAAGAAAGCCTAAGTATTTTAATCTGTAACAATATTTTTTGAACCACACCTTTTCTATTGTTTTCTGAAAAATATGTGGCGTTCTTAAGTTGAGCAGTGTTAATGCAGCAAATGGCTGGTACGATACATTGGTTTTAGGATTGTGATCCGGCTGTTTGCGTAATTTCGGAGTTAACAAACAGTGCCAAAAACAATGCTTATTGAGGCCACTCACGAAGAAGAAGTGCGTGTGGCAATCGTTGAAAACAACCGTCTCGTTGATTTTGACTATGAAAATGTTAAAAACAAATCTTTAAAGGGGAACATATATCTTGGTAAAATCGTACGAATAGAACCATCTCTTCAGGCGGCGTTTGTTGAATACGGTGGAAACCGTCACGGTTTTTTGCCATTTAGCGAAATACACCCGGATTATTTCCGTATCCCTGTTGAGGATCGTTCAGTCGCACCTTCTGCAGAAGGTGTTCTGGATAGCAATGTAGAAAACGCAAGTACTGCATCAGAGACTGGTTCCAGTGATGCGGATGTGCCAGATTCCCACGATCAATATGAGGAAACTTCTGTGACTTCTTCAGTTGAAGGTGCTGCGGTGCCGCCCAAGAAATATAAAATTCAGGAAGTTCTGCATAGCCGTCAGGTTATTCTAGTGCAGGTTACAAAAGAGGAGCGTGGTAATAAGGGAGCCGCTCTCACGTCATATATTGCACTTGCAGGACGTTACTGTGTCTTGATGCCTAATTCCTCTAATACGGGAGGCGTGTCTCGTAAAATTACTGACACAGGAGATCGTCGGCGTTTAACGAATTTGATTCAAGAATTTGAGCTACCAGAAGGCATGGCTTTGATTGTACGCACATCTGGAATGGATCGTAGCAAAACTGAAGTGCGGCGCGACTTTAATTTGCTCATGACTCTTTGGGCAGAAATTCGTGAAGCGACCATAAATGCGATAGCGCCAGCACTCATATATGAAGAAGCAGATCTTGTACGGCGCGCTATACGCGATCTTTATGGCCGAGATACAGATGAAGTGTTGGTTGAGGGGAAAGAAACATACAGGATGGCCAAAGCATTTATGCGCAAGACGATGCCAAGCCATGCAAAGCGTGTACAGCTCTATAAAGACGAGACAACACCTTTATTTTTCAAATACAGTATTGAGAGACAAATTGAGGAAATATTTCATACGAAAGTGAGGCTGAAGTCCGGTGGCTCTCTTGTAATTCACCCTACTGAGGCTCTGGTTTCTATCGATGTAAATTCGGGACGCGCGACGCAAGAACGACACATTGATTCAACTGCATTCAAGACAAACTTAGAGGCGGCGGAAGAGGTGGCTCGTCAAGTGCGGTTGCGCGATCTTGCAGGCCTTGTTGTGATTGATTTTATTGATATGTCGGATCCAAAACATAATCATGCTGTTGAAAAGCGCCTCAAAGAGGGACTGGCAGAAGACCGGGCACGCACACAAGTGGGCCGAATCAGCATGCTTGGCCTTCTTGAGTTTTCACGTCAACGTCTCCGACCTAGTCTTGTGGAGCGTAGCTCAAAAATATGTGCAGATTGTCATGGTATGGGCGTTATCAGATCAACTGTCTCGATTATTTTGCAACTTTTCCGGGTTTTAGGCGAGACATGTCTTGTGACAAAACCTAAACAACTAAATGTCCTTGTGCCAGCAGATGTTGGTTTTTATTTGTTGAATGAAAAGCGTTCAGAATTAGTTACCATAGAAGAAAAATATAGGGTGCATATTACGCTTAAGCAGGATGACCAGTACAAAGGTGGGTTTTCGGTACGTGATGAAGAAAACGGACTGATATATGATACTTTTTCTCTTGCTGAAGGGGACTCTACACAGGGAAAATCTGGAAAAAAGACGAAGACAGATAAGTCGTCCAATACAGGAAAGCATAGAAAAAAAGACGGGAAGTCGATAGAGCACAAAAAACGTCCGGGCGAGACAAAGAAAGGCAAGACTATTTCTGATAAAGAGACCGTAGATATGGAGAGGACGCACAAACAGACTACAGAAGCGAAAGACGAGAGTCGAGAAGAAAAAACAGGTCACCGGCGGAAAGGGCGTCGCGGCAGCCGGTGTTTCAAAGAAGAGCGTGTTCAAGAGGGGACCATTGTTGCAGAAGATGTGCCAGACAATAGTGAGATACAGCATCAGGCTCGCCCTGATTATAGGGGCGCTCCATCTTCTTCATATGACACTAAACATACACAGGATGAGGGAAAACTGCTGCAGAGTCAAGAGAGTGATCCGACTCCCGCAAAGATAGTAGAATCTGTTGCAAAGCATCGTAGCCGCAAGTCGCGGACAAAACAATCTGAAAACAAACAAAGTGCAAATGATGGGAATAGTCGTGCATCATCACCCACGCTGTTGTCTGAGGCGCCTCACCGTACTGGAAAAAAGGGATGGTGGAAGCGTCTTTTAGACACGTGATCTGGAGAGCTGTATGGTAAGGCTAAGATTTTATGATGCTTTGACGCGTGAAAAAATACCATTTGTTCCAGTACACAATGATCATGTTCGGATGTATGTATGCGGGCCTACAGTATATGATCGTGCGCATATCGGAAATATGCGTCCCGTCGTGGTTTTTGATGTGCTGTTTCGTCTTTTGACGCATATATACCCCAAAGTCACTTATGTTGCAAACATAACGGACATTGATGATAAAATTATTGACGCTGCGCTGAAATCGCAATGCACTATTGACGAGATTACCAATCGTGCCATTTCTTGGTATCAAGAAGACTGTACAGCGCTTGGCGCTAAAATACCGACTATTACACCGCGTGCAACAGATCATATTGATGAAATGATACAGATGATTGTTCGTCTTATAGACGGTGGCTATGCCTATGTTTCAAAAGAGCATGTATTGTTTAATATTAAGAAATATAAGGGATATGGGGCGCTCGCCAACCGAAAGCTTGATGAGATGATATCGGGTGCACGTATTGAGGTTGACGATTATAAGCGTAACGCTGGTGATTTTGTTTTGTGGAAACCGTCTAGGAGAGATATGCCGGGTTGGGCAAGTCCTTGGGGCTACGGAAGACCTGGATGGCACATTGAGTGCTCAGCTATGGCACAACATTATTTAGGGGATGTATTTGATATTCATGGTGGCGGGATAGATTTGCTGTTTCCTCACCATGAAAATGAGCGTGCCCAGAGCTGTTGCGCGAATCAATCCGAAAGTTTTGCCAAATATTGGTTGCATAATGGACATGTAACCATTAACGGAGACAAAATGTCTAAATCTACAGGGAATTTTTTTACTGTTGCGGATAAGAGCCAAGAGTATTCATGGATTGTTATGCGCTATCTTATGCTTTCTACGCATTATAGGCAGCCGCTGGATTGGAGAGATGACTTAGCAATGCAGGCCAAACAGTCTCTTAATCGTTTATATATGTCATTAAAAGATGTGGACGATAATTTTTGGTATGCTGATTTGGCCCCTTCGAACACTGTAGTGGATGCATTGGGTGATGATTTAAACACACCCAAAGCACTGCAGCTTTGCCATGATCTTGCAAGTGCTATTAACAAAGCCTACGGTGTGGAAAAGCAGAAAATGCAGCGCAAACTCCTAGGAGCAGGGCACATACTTGGTATTTTTCCAGACCCAGCATCTCATTGGTTTCAGGGCGCGCAGTCGGGCATTGAGCCGCAGGAAATAGAAGCACTGATTGAAAAACGTGTTGTGGCTAAGCATAATAACGATTATGTTGAGGCAGATGCAGTGCGGTCGCAGCTTGAAGAGCACGGCATTGTGCTGGAAGATGGTCGCAAAGGGACTACTTGGCGGTTTAGATAATTTTTATTGATATGTTTTGTCCTGTGTCCAGGAGGGCATATTGTGGGGATTTTTAATCAAAAGCACTTTTTATTACGTCAAGCAAGGGCTGCGCCCGAAAAAGCGCAATTTTTACATGATTGGATTTATGAATCTCTTGTATCGCGAATACGTGCTGTAGGGCGTGATTTTGCATCCGGGCTTGTCGTAGGCCCACATTTTCAGTTGTCCCGCCGGTTAGATTTTGCTAAACGTATGTTACTGCGAAAGCACGTTCAGGATATCAAGAATGCATCTTTTGAATGTATGCTGAGTGTCTTGGATATGCATACCATTGAAGACGTGCCCGCATATCTCACAAAAATACACCAACTTTTGAAGCCAGACAGTCTTTTTATGGCCGTTTTTTATGGTGGGGATAGTTTGATTGAGCTGCGCCATGCATGTCAGCAGGCCGATCTTAAGGTGTACGGTGGTGTGTTTCCACGAGTGCATCCAATGCTTTCTTTGCCCGATTCTATTGCGCTTGTACAGCATGTAGGTTTTCAAATGCCAGTTGTTGATCATGAAAAAAAGCACATCATGTACGATGAACCTAAAAAAGCTTGGACAGATTTGAAAGTACTCGGTGCGACAAATTGTCTTACAGGCCGACAGAAGGGTTTAACATCTCAGCATTATCTTGAGTCGGTGGTTGATTACTACCCGCGCCGAGAAGAAGGACGTTACATTGCAACACTTGATCTGGTTTTTATCACAGCCTGGACCACAGGGTCCAGACCAGCTAAGCATCTCTAAACCTAGGTTCGCGCATGCCATAAAGCGTTTTTGTGTAAGCCTCAGCACATCTTCTGTTGCTCATGGGTTGTGGGGATCGCGTCACAGTGGTAGTGCATGCGCCGGAAAAAAGCGTAAAAGTGTTGCTGTATACGGTGCTCTCTGTCCGTCCAACACATTAGAGATAATCAGCACATATCTTGCTTGGAGAATTGTCGATCCTGTCAATTGGGGATCGGCGTTTTTCCTTGGAGTGGTTGTGTATAATCACACGACGCTGTTCTACAGAACAGGCCACGAGAGTGCATTTCATGGATTTGGGTATACTATCTTGCGTTGAGTCCTGTAATATTGTGGTCTTTAATAACAATATACCGAGAGAAAAAAGCTTTATCAAACTATGGCGGATTGCATAGAGCCCTCAACAGTGGTGCCGGTTGTCTGACTCGAACAGACGACCTACTGATTACAAATCAGTTGCTCTACCAACTGAGCTAAACCGGCATAGTTTCGTTTTGCATGAAATAATATCCAAATCCAATGATAATAAATACTCTATAGCGCTTTTCTTAAAAAATACCAAGAAAAAAATCTGGAGATACGCTATTTTTTATATTAACATAACAATAAATTATTTGATGTTTTCTACAAAAAGTGATCCATATGGCGAGTAAGCATACTAAGGTTTTAATTATTGGGGCGGGGCCAGCAGGGTATACCGCAGCAATCTATGCGACGCGCTCGGGAATGAAGCCACTGCAAATTTTAGGGATGCAACCTGGTGGACAGCTTATGAGTACGACGGATGTTGAAAATTATCCAGGCTATGCCGATGTAGTGCAGGGACCGTGGATGATGGAACAAATGAAAACGCAAGCGGAACAAGTTGGGACGGAAATGGTATGCGACATTATCCAGCATGTGGATTTTTCAAGACGTCCTTTTATGTGTACGGGAGATGACGGCACGATATATACCGGCGACACGGTGATTATTGCGACCGGTGCTCAAGCAAAATGGTTAGGCCTTGAGAGCGAAAAAAAATTTATGGGCGGCGGTGTTTCTGCATGTGCAACATGTGATGGATTTTTCTTTCGCAACCAGAAAGTCATGATTATTGGTGGGGGAAACACTGCTGTAGAGGAGGCGCTCTTTATGACCCACCATGCACGCGAGGTTCTTCTGGTGCATCGACGTGACACATTACGCGCAGAGAAGATATTGCAAGAACGTCTTTTTTCCAATCCTAAGGTGAAAGTTATTTGGAACCATCAATTGGATGATGTGTTAGGAGACACAAATCCGCATCAGGTAACGGCGGCAGTGTTGAAACATACAAAGACAGGTGCACTAACCACGTTAAATATCGATGGCATCTTTGTAGCCATTGGACACGTGCCAGAGACAAGAATTTTTAAAGATACCGTACTATTAGATGACCATGGATATATTAATGTTGTTCCAGGGACAACTCAAACAAGTATACCAGGCGTTTTTGCAGCTGGAGATGTGCAAGACAAAGTGTATCGTCAAGCGGTAACTGCAGCAGGACAAGGGTGTATGGCTGCGCTTGAGGCAACAAAGTTTGTAGAGGGGATTCCCATTAAACAATACAATGCTTAAGAAACGTTACTCGATTTAGAATATGTTTTGAATAGAGATATTGTGTATTAATAGAAAAATGTATAATTGATGTGGCATATAATTTTCCAGCTGATTAGACGCTCTCATATATGTTGACAGCTATATCAGAGCGATCAGCTTCCATGCTCTATGGCGCTTTGAAGAAGATTTACTGATCTTTTAGGCACAAATAACGTGAGATGCAACTATAAGCTGTTTCCAAAAGATCGATTACCACATCTGCGGAATTTTATTTACTCAAGGCATTAGTTGCCTGATACTTGTACGCCTAAAAGTGGACAATGTGCTGATGAAGCAATTTTTTGCGTGGTATCATACGGTTTTCAGATAGGCAGAACTTATCCACTAAAGACATCATACGTCCCTTGTAATATTTTCAAAACCCTACTCTTGAATATATAGAGCAAACCCTAGGCTTGTTGTTAGGCTAAGAGTATGCTCTGTTTTCGGGCTATTTCTCCACTGAAAAATACTGTTTCTCTATTGTCTGAGATTGATGCATATGACGCAAAGCAATTCCCGAGGATACGCTACAAATTTTGCCTATCAAGCATCATCATTATGTGCTGTGTTTTTTTATAAAAACCTGACTTGCAGATAAAAGAATGATGTACAGGTATTCTGCGCTCTCTGGGTGCTTCGAGATGGCAGCATGTGTCCGGAGAATACTTAGGGATCGGGAGAAATAATACAGAAATCTTCGTGAGCACCCCTCAACACAATCGGGCGACATCTTATGCAAAAAAAAGGGGGGGGTTGGAGTACAATAAATGCACACCCCCTCCTGTATCCTCTTTCTAGTGAACAGGAGCGCGTCCTTTTTTCTTCATCACGTCTGGCATGAGAGGGCGGTCAAAAGGCAGCGATTTCTATTTTAAGTCTTGCGATAATTTCAGGATCGTTTAATAGCACTATAGATGCGCTTGTAGCTAGTGTCTGTACAGCGAATACAGACGAGAGCAGTAGACGCTCACGTAGTAGTATAGCGCGCACGGATGTAAGGGTGTTCATTATTCACTGTTTTGACTTATATAAAAAAGTATGGCTAAATATTCCTATATTATTACAAGAAATAGGGGGAGTGATTTACAATGACTATTGGTGCATATAGCCTTGTGAGTGAAGGATGGAATTTTGTAACAGACAACTTAGGAACGCTTTTTAAATGTTCGTTTTTTCCAGTATTGCTCACATTTTCTTTATTGATTTTCGTGCCGAAGATGGGTTTGCCCGTTCGGGGCACGATATTGCTTAATGAATTTTGCAAGATGATGATTGGTATCTCTTTTATGAGCTGCTGGTATAATGCTATGATCACTGGACGAGACAAGGGTGGGGCCTTTGCGTTTCGTTTTGGCACACATGAACTGAAGATGTTCTTGTGGTATTGTTTACTGGTGTTTACGCCGTATCTTCTTATGAATTTTTATGCATTAGAGACCTATGGGCGTGTGCATTTTGTGCATTTGGGGTATCAGGAAATACATCACATGGTGGGCAACACAAGTCTTGGTATTCTATGCATATCTGCATTTGTTGTCGTTCTTGCTCGTTTTGTTCTTATTTTTCCCGCACTATCTGTGGGAGAAGACGGATCACTAAGGCGATCTTGGGAACTCACAAGAGGGCATTGGTGGGTGCTTGTTCGAGCATATTTTTTACTAATGTGTGCAGTAAGTATATTAACTTTTGGTGGTGTAGCTGTGTTGAACCTTCTGGTGCTTGGCTGGACCATCGTAACGGACCATCTTCCATTGTTGAGTGTCATCTCACCACATAATTTCAATTGTATGAATTGTATGATAGGTGACTACATGTTCCACTTGTTCAGCCTGACTTTTTCATACTTTTTGTGGGGATGGGCGCTGACGATCCCCGGTCTCTTATATAAAAAGTTGTATCAGAGCGTGCGTACAATATCATAAGATATGTCTATTGTTTTTCGAAGGGGGGATTGATTTATGTCGTGCTTTTGTATTTGATAGCGCATTTCCCCATTGTATTTCTTGATATATCACTGTATGAATAAACGATACTGTATTTTTTCTAAGAGGAGGCACGCCTTGAGTGATATTTATGAAGAGATCAAACAGGACGTGCAAGTTGAAAAACTTCTCCAGTTTTGGAAAAAGTATCAAAAGAAGATTTCGAGCGTCTTAACCGGTGCGTTGGTTGCAATAGTTATCACGTATTATTGGCAATATCGTCAAGACGAAATTCGCACAGAAGCATCTCATGATTACAGTAAAGCAATGATGTACGTGCAGGCCAAAATGGATAAAAAGGCTCTTGAGTCCCTAGAGTTGATGGCGCACAATAGTGACAACAGTTACACTGATCTTGCAAAATTCTTTGCGAGTGGTATTTTTGTACGACAGGATAATTTAGAAGATGCGCATACCGCATATGTAGCCCTAATTAAAGAAACCAGTACCCCGGAGTTTAAAGATTTAGCACAGATAAAATTAGGGTATTTAGACCTCGATATGGGTAAACCTCAAGAGATTATTGCATCAATGAAACGTTTTTTGGTTGATGGAAACCCTTGGAAATTTCATGCGCTTGAAATCACTGCTCTAGCGCAGCTTCGTCTTGATGAACTGAGGGATGCACGGGAAAATTTGGAAAAAATTGTTGGCAGTGAAGCAGCATCTCCAACATTAAAAGCGCGCGCTGATTTGCTTTTGGGCCGCACACTAGTGCAATAAAGTTAGAGAATAAAGCATATGATGAAATTTTTTTATCTGCTCCCCCTGCTCCTATTTTTTGTGGGTTGTGATGAGGGAAAAACCCCCATATCAGGGGAGCGTGCCCAATTAATTGGGCATGATCGTCTGCTCAAAAAAGATCCGGATGCAGATCATATCTTAATTGAATTAATGGACCCAGAGCCCTTGAATGTCTGGGGACAAGCAGGAGGTAATGCGCAGCATAAGCTCCCAAATGCTGCTTTCAAGGGCTTGCATAAGATTGCTTGGCGCACGGATATTGGATCAGGTAAAAACGCCATACAGCTTATAACATTCCCCCCAATTGTAGGGGATGGCCTCGTATTTTCTATGGATAGTCGAGGAGATATAACAGCATTATCGGAAGATAATGGACAAATTGTATGGGCGCATGCCTCAGATTATGAGGTGTCAAGCACGGGCGGTGGCCTTGCTTTTTCAGATGGCTCTGTGTATGCGAGTTTCTCTGATGGTCATGTAGCTAAATTTGATTCCAAAACTGGTCGTGGAATTTGGATGGTAGCGTTGCCGTATGGAATTCGCTCTGCACCAACGGTTCTCAATAATCGCTTGTTTGTACTCACCAACAATAATCAGACTTATGCGCTCAACACAGAAACTGGTGACATTACATGGTTCCACGTAGGGTATGACAATGGATTGTCCTTGGCAGGTAGCGCTACACCATCAGCAACATCTTATGCGGTAGTTGCTCCGTATGCTTCTGGCGAGATTCATGTTCTCTACCCCGATAATGGATACTCCCTTTGGCATGATTCCGTTGTATCATTGACTGGGCTTGATTCAAAATCGATGATTAGTCAAATTCGGGCACTGCCCGTTATTGATAATAATTTTCTTTTCGTTCTTTCTCACGGCAATCAGATGGCGACTTATGATCTACGTACAGGTAAGAAGTTGTGGGATAAACCTATTGGTAGCGTTAATACACCTGTAGTTGCAGAGTATTTTTTATTTGTTCTTTCCAATGATAATACTGTGATTTGCTTGACAAAAGAAACAGGCCGTATTCTGTGGACGCACGCACTACAAACTTTTTCTGATCCAGAGACAAAAGAACACCCTATTACTTGGTCTGGGCCTATTTTAGCGAACGGAAATTTGCTTGTTGTGAGTACAAAAGGTGAGATCTTAGCGCTCTCGCCACAAGATGGCCAAATAATGGAAACATTCACAGTCGATGAGGGTGTAATTTCATTACCGCCTGTTGTGGCAAATAATAAACTCTACTTGCTTAATGATAGCGGTGAAGTGATAGCGATCTCATAATGGCTCTTGTTGTGCTTGTTGGCCGACCAAATGTTGGAAAATCCACCCTTTTCAATCGTTTGGCGACGCGTAAAAAAGCAATTGTTGATGATGTACCAGGTGTGACCCGTGATTGCAATAAGGCGCGTGGAGAGCTGTATGATTTAGTTTTTGAGGTAATGGATACACCAGGATTGAAGGAGAATAATGCCCATCCTCTACAAGAGAAAATGGTCCAGCATACTGAAGCGGCAGTTCGACAGGCGGATGTGATATTATTTGTGGTAGACAGCAAGGAGGGACTTACGCTATATGACAGAGAAATTTCCCAAGAATTAAAGCGCTTCAATAAGCCAATTTTTTTGGTCATGAACAAATCTGAGTCTGGATCAGACATAGGATCTGCATTTTATAGACTGGGGTTTGGGTGCATGATTGCACTGTCTGCGCAGCATAAATTGGGTTTTGACGATTTGTATTATGCTATGCGCCCCCATCTTGGGCATTTAGAAGTCGCCCCTGATATCAAGGGAATTCAACTTGCGATTATTGGACGACCTAATGTAGGAAAATCTACAATTATTAATAAACTATTAGGCGAAGAGCGGCTACTCACAGATGATATGGCGGGTGTAACGCGGGACACAACCTACCATAACATTGTTTTTGAAGGACAAGACTGGATACTTGTGGATACAGCAGGGATTCGACGCTCTGCAAAAGTGAAAGAGAAAATTGAAAAATTGAGTGTTGGGGAAGCGAAGATAGGTATTCAATATGCAGAAATTACGGCCATAGTTCTGAATGCAAATACTCTTTTGGACAAACAAGATCTTACCATTGCTCAGTATATCGTAAATGAGGGGCGAGCCCTTATATTTATTGTTAACATGATGGATACTGTTGCTGATAAAAAATTTGTACATAAAACACTCAACCATCAATTAGAAACAGTCTTTACACAAGTAAAGGGAGTGCAGGTTATCTATTTCTCAGCCATAAAAGATAATATTACACCTAAGATATTTAAAGCTGCCCAAGCGGTCTACAATACCTGGAATACTCGCATTCCTACAGCAAAATTGAATCAATGGCTGAAGAGCGCCATGGCAGAACATCCGCTACCCATTAAGGGTCAACAGCGTTTAAAAATTCGCTATATGACCCAAATAAAAACACGCCCACCGACATTTATTCTTTTTTCCAGTCGCTCCATTGAGGTACCTTCCAGTTATTTACGCTATCTTGAAAACGGATTACGCGAGACATTTGGTCTCTACAGCGTGCCTATGCGTATTGTGATGCGTCAACAGAACAACCCTTACAAAAAATAAATTTATATTGGTTCGATCTTGTACAACTGGTGTTTTTAGCCTGCGTTACGGGTTGATATGGGCGTGTGTGCACCCCCCGGATACATGCTTAAAGAAGACCGTAGTCACAACAGTGTTTAAATCAAGATTCTAGTGAAATGGCTTTTTTTTACAATTTCTTGGGTTTTTCGGGGAAAAACCCTTTTATGCTTTGTATAGTACCATGTATTTATCATAGTACTCCGCGACGTTTTCGGTTGATTGCATGAAATCAGGAAAACGTTTTATGTACAATAGAGAAGCGCAGTCTTATATTGTTACGCACGTTCTCTTCCCATTTACAGAAGAAATCGGTTATCAGGCGTGCACAGCACCCTAGTTTTCTATGGACTTTAGGTTATGAGAAATTTTATCCCAATTATTAGCAGTACTGTTCCAGATAGACGATTGACCCAGTGGGTGTGGCGAAAAAAGATATGTCTCCACTGTTCGTGGCTGAGTACCAGCGAAATTGACAGCATAAAGATAAAATCTGATATTGTAAGTCCGGTGACATATAGTATGCGTATGCTAAGGGGTGTAGTGTCACTAATTTCTGTTGTAAGAAGGCTTATAAGATAGAGTGCAGCAAATGGATTGAGTAAGTCAATAATGAACCCTGTTTGAAAACCCTTCCAAAGAGATGGAGCGTGCGCGTGTCGGTCGATTGTTATATCGGTTTTTCTTTTCACAAAAGATTGCTGCCATAGGCGTGTCCCCAAAAACATGAGAAAGGCTGCACCAAAATATTGAATAACTTTTAACGTTACCGGGCTTTCGGCGAGCATTATGCCTATGCCCAGTGTCGCATAAGTACAGTGCACACCAATAGCAATAGCAGTGCCTAAGGCGGTGAGAATTCCTAATAAGCGCCCCCCTGTAATGGTGTTGCGTATAATCATAATCATATCAGCACCAGGTACCATAGCTCCGAGCATAAAAACACTCCATAGGAGGAAAAATTCAGAAAAGTATGTTGCCATGATGCCTCCTACTATATATTAGTCTAATGGGCATTATACAACATATACGAACGCAATACTATAGCCCCGAGCATAAAAAAATACTATAGGAGGAAAAATTCAGAACAAGATGCTTTCATCATGTCTCGTAATAGTAATGCGCTCATACGATTGCACAATGCATCCCATCGTATGTCTTGCGCTCTTGTATTGTATACGGGGAGAAAAGAAGAAAGCCGGCGCTCATTTTTTCTTTTGTACGCCTAATGGCGAGTACAGATCTTGTAGGCGTGCGCGATTGGGGCGCCCATCCCAACGTTCTTCCAGATCTTTCTGTGCTGAGGAGACACGGTATTCTAAATTCTGTGTGGGTGGGGTTTTCTCTCTCGTCTTATGGAACGATATCAAAAAAGCCCTGGATCTTCTACGAAACGCCATTTTTCAATACTTTTGACTCTTTTTATGGTGCTAGTCTTGTGGTGAAATCGCGCAACCGAGTTTCTAGTGCAGTTTAATTACTTTCTTTTAGTTTCATTGCTCCCTTTTATCGTAAATGCGCGGAAGAAATTCCTCACACTTCTTATAGACAGTCTCTCTACATTGACATTTGTATTGCATATTCTCACTACAGTCTTTCACTGCTGTACACGATTGATCAATGCTCTACATTCCAAGGATACTCTCAAGTATGCGCCACTATGTCCGGGGTTCTTACGGAAAAATGCCACGCTTGGCTAACATATGCAACCATGTGTGAGCAAAAAATATCTCTATGTTCATTGCGTGCAGCGCTCCGGATATGCAGACAGACCTTTTAATGCATGCAAGGATGCTGCGACACTATAATATAGTGCTTGATAATTTAGCTTTTTTCTAATGTGTGATGCGTGTTCTATGGATGCATGCGCACTGCAATACGATCTACATTTTCGTTAGCACGTTCTGCAGAAAAATCGATGGTGCAGTACTTTTGACCGGTTATATATACGTGCGTAATAAATGCGACAGTATGGGGGATGGTGTTGACGGATGTTATCGTGGTTTCTGTCATTGAGATGTGATGTGCCGTACAAATTACGGTAGCGTATTCTGGCGTTCTCACATTCTTGGTTTTGGTACGGAGTACGTGTTTGGTGGTAGTGTGTATATTGAGTAACACCGAACTTTGTGACGCAATGAGATATAATGGATATAATGTGTGGATGCGGGACCCTCTATACACGGGTTGCAGTGTGCGTTGGCTGTCCAGCATCGTCTTTTGCGAAGCACAGGCTGTGCACAACCACATAACACGATACAGTCAAAGTGTTGATGGTATCGTAGGAGTAATGTTCATGAAAACTGAAGATAACAGTAGTAACGCTGCAATGCTCAAGCGGTGCACAAGCCCCACATTAATAAATTGTGATATACTCTTCTCTGTGAGGAGCTATATTTAGGCGTTCGGACACCCCTTGTATTGGCTTTTCTTTTGTATCAGTGTTTATTTCGTGTCTTTTCCATTCAATCTGATGCACACGCTGCAATACACCAAGATTCCGCATGGTTGAGAGAGCTGCAAGATTATCGGAAGCTGACCGCTATTTTGAGATACAAGTCATAATCTCATCAATAACTTGTTACGATAATAATATGACAAATGTACAACTGTTAATGGATGCTGCGGCGTGTTCGTTCTTTCTCATAGTGGGCAAGCATATTTTTAGCGACTTTGATACGTCAGTTTATGTGTAAGAATTGTCTGATGTATGTTTCGAGTGATCGTCACATATCCCCATAGTTTTCGTCCATCGTATGTAGGCATACCCATCTTGACTTATAAACTCATGGTGAATGCTCGCGCTCTTTCCTTCTTTGTGTAGAGCTGTCTCGCAACACGTTTGGCATTGATGTAAGGGGGGTGTCCTCAATGCTGCGTAATTCCGGTGTTCGTCAGTACTCGAAAAGAGGCCAGTTCTTCGTCCTCAGATTTTCATGCGTATTGTAGCCTTGCCTACCGCTCCGACCTTTACTATAATTTATAGCCCGCGCTGACATAAAATGACCCATGCTCTTTTGAGAATGTGCACCCGTTCCAGTGCAGTCCTTATGTACAATGATGGAGAGCGCAAGAGTATCTTGTCTGTATAGGTTAGCTTGTTTCTCTGAGACATTTTCAAACTTTTAGCATGATGTATGAACATCGCTTGACAAATAAATGTCTCTGACTCGAATGGTGTTCGAGCCTTCTGTCTTGATCCCCTGATGTGCCTTTTGCTATTGTTGGTGCTATGAATACACATATTTGTATACTTGATACGACAACATGGACTCCTCACGTGCTCGGGGAAGGCTGTACTCGTGCTTTGGAGGCAGGAAAAGTTATTTATTCTCCAAATCTATCTTTCGTTTTAGATCCAGAAGAACAGATGTTTCAGCGCTCAGATATTTTAGATGGAAAGAGTAAAAATGTGAGTTTTAATCCAGAGAATGATGTTCTTCAAGGAACATGCTTGACAGGAAAGGCGCTGCAGATTGTGCGCAATATGATGCGTCGGTTTAGGCAAGATGCTACTCAGCTTGTGTCACATCTTTTTCCTCACTACAAGGGGAATTTTTTGATTAAGCGCACCAGTTACCGTCCGGCTAAAGTAGCAGGCCGAAAAACATCGTGGCGTCAAGATGATACACGTTTGCATGTCGATGCCTTCCCATCTACACCTAATCAAGGGCGCCGGCTTTTGCGTGTTTTTAGCAATGTGCATCCAACTGCCCCCAGGACATGGCGGTTGGGCGAGCCTTTTCAGGATATGGCGCAGAAAATGCTGCAAACGGCTCGCGCACCACTACCGTTTAGTCATCAGATGTTAGATATGCTGAGCATTACCAAAACAAAACGCACAACCTATGACCATTATATGTTGCATTTTCATGATCAGATGAAGCGAGATTTGTCGTACCAAAAAGAGACGCCTCAGATTTGTTTTGATTTTTTGGCTGGGACGACATGGGTTGTGTTTACGGATCAGGTATCGCATGCGGTGCTGTCTGGGCAATTTGTGTTAGAGCAAACTTTTGAGCTGGAGCCGACGCATTTGTTAAACAACAAGACTTCTCCACAGTATATTTTGCAGCATCTTTTATCACATACAAACATTTCTTAATCTCTGAATCTTAGTACTAAATTCTTGACAGACGCTTCCTTTTAGGCGACTTTCGTGATTGCGATAAAATAATGCCCCGTTTAGGGCAATGGCTGCGCATTGAGCGGTGCTATGTAAAATAGCGTTATGCGTTGTCATTTAGGGAATATGGTGCAAAACCATAGCTGCCCCCGCAACTGTAAGCAGTATGTTTTTCTGTCGCATGCACTTGAGGATTTTCTTAAGACATGCCCCCACTGGATACCTGGGAAGGGAAGAAAAAAGTTTAACGCTGTGAGCCAGGAGACCTGCGTTTTCGCCATTGGATAGCGCCTCATCGAGTCGGAGGGACACGATATGCATAGATATATGCTCTTATTTTTTTACCCCTTAACTGTGTTGGCGAATTCGCCCGAAATTGTAGTGAGGCCGCGTCTGCAATATAATGTGCTGTCTTTAAATCGAGAAATGACTACTATTTCCACGCCAGCAGCATTAGATAATCTACCTACGACGTATGTGTCTAATACAAGCCCAGGCCAGGAAACAGCGCCAATGATTCAAGGGTTGCCCGCAACGCAAACAACTGTTGTATTGGATGACATAACCTTGAATACCCCATTGAGCGGCACTGCTGATCTGTCACCTATGTTAAGCGGCAGTACTAAAGGACAGCTTTTTCCTCTCGGTGCCTTAGATGTTCCTGGGGCTTCTACGGGAAGTGTACTGACGTTATCATCCATGCAACTTCAGGAAGGTCAAACGTTATCCTGGCATGTGGAGGGAGGTGCACCGACACAGTTGTATCATTCTTTCCAATTGGGGGAAAAAAATCCAACATCTAGTTACCTGATGATGATGGAAAATTTTATGGCAAATGGCTTTCCACGGAGGGGGAAAGCGCCCAAGTTTGGGGCAAACAATCCCTGCACTAAAAATTCTTTTTCTTTAACGGGCCATACAATTTTGGGAAAGAAATGGGTGCTAGATGGTCGTGTGCGTCATGTTATCTCTCAGTTAAGCACACAGCTTGATGCCAATATATCTGATGCACCACAAGATGAAGTGACAGGCATACTGGATATAGGGCGGTTCAAACTATCTCAGATCAACTCAACATACCAACAGTCTTTTGTTTTAGGTGGGTTTATACAAGATGCAAAATATGCGCACATTAATCTAGTGCCTACAATTCATCGATATGATCGACTTGAATCTCACTACAATTTGTTTACATCGTTGTGGGCAAATACCGAAACAAACATTGCGTTAAGAGTGAGCAGAGAAACACTAGCTAGGAAGAAAAATTATAAATATAATGCACATATATTACATATGGCAAAGGTGCATCAAGATTTTCAGATTAAGGGTTGTTTGGATGTTATTCATCAAAATCGTTTTAGTTTACGTATACGGAGTGGTATGGAAGTCACATATAACATGGGACCAGATATGAGCTTTATGATTGCATATAAAAACGGTGTTCGATACCCTACTCTTTACGATCTTTTTGGGATGGGAAATCTACGTGGCAACAAAAAACTTCAACCTGAGACGAGCCATACCGTTCGCGCTGTCTTAGCATACACAACATCGTCTGTTTTATTCAATATTTCTCCATTTGCGACGGAAATTCAGAACATGATTGTGGGTGTGCAAACGCGTAAAAACCAGTATCAGCGCCAAAACCATCACATGTCTGTTTGGGGTAGTACTGTAATGGCTGAGTGGCGCATGTCCCAAGGCTCTATAAGGGCAGAATACTCTCTTGCTGCCGTGCGACCGGCAATAGGGCAACCAAAAATATATCCAAAGCATAAAGCAACGCTTATAGGAATCTGGGTGCCCAATGCTCATATTTCATGGAGGAATGCTCTTGTATGGGTAGGGAGCCGACAAGGTAAGAAATTTGAAGGGGACCGAGAAAAAGTTCTGACACTGACGCCATATACACTTCTGTCGAGTCATGTGCAGTATAGCGTGGATTCGCAGATATCTTGGTATATGCGATTAGATAATCTCCTAAATACACAGTATGAAAATATTCCAGATTGGGCAACGCGTGGAAGGAGTGTTTATGTTGGTTTTCGCATGCGTTTTTAGTTTTGTAATAGCACTGCCTTCATTTGGAGGAGTCACATCCCTCGATTTATGTGCAGACCAGTGGATTCTATGGCTATTTTCCCAGGAAGATATTACGGCTGTATCATCGCTCGCACAAGACCCGATTATATCATTTGAATATATAAAGGCTGACTCTGTCGTGCCGCATAATAATTCTATCGAGGATTTTTTAGCGCATCCGGAAGATACGTACATCGCCACATACTGTACTCAAAAGAAACGTCAGTTCTTTGACAAATCCGGTCTTCACATTCTTGTATTACCACAGGTGCAATCTATGGATGATTTTGAAGCTGTTTTCCTGGCTTTTGAAAATACTTTTCCTGACAATAGTCAGCTGCACTGTAAAATACATAATGCACGCTCTGCTCTTAACAAGATGAAACAAGAAGGCCACATGACTAGCACAGCCCTGGTATTTGATGTAGGTGGGCACAGTTGTGGCACGCATACAAACTGGTCTGTTATCTTGGATGCGGCACACATAAAAAATATGAACTCTGATGCAGGGTGTCGTTACCTCACAATGGAGAAAGCGATTTCATATGAGGCGGATATAGTGTTGTGCACAAGACAGCACCCTGTGTTACCAACATGCACAGATGACAGATTTTCACGCTATAAGGTATGCATTCTACCGGAGAAACTTGTTCTTTGTCTAACCCCGACTAGTCTCATCGAAGCTGTGCAAGAGGTTAATAAATGTCGCGCATAGATTATGTACTGGGAGGCGGAATGTTTGTTTTATTTGTTATTTCTCTTTCTTTTGGACCCACAAGTGTGACCCATCTTTTGACGACAGATATTGGCTGGTTTATTTTAACAGACATACGTGTTCCGCGTGCTTTTCTGGCCATGGGCAGTGGATGTGTTCTTGCGTTGGCGGGAGGGTGTTTGCAAGTGTATTTCAACAACCCATTGGCTGATGCAGGAGTATTAGGTATTTCGAGCATGTCAGCATTTGGTGCGGTGATAAGCATTTATTGTGGTGCACCTATGCTGGTACCCGTTCTTTCTATTGTATTAGGTGGTGTTGCAGGTGCCTTTCTTTTGTGTTGCGTGCGTCAGGGATATGGGACTCGTTCTATTTTGCTTATGGGCATTTCTTTAAGCAGTTTCTCTGGTGCTCTTATTTGTCTTTTTTTAAACTTAACAAAAAATCCTTATGCGCTGCTGGAAAGCATCTATTGGCTTTTTGGAAGTTTTGAGAATCGCACGCTTTCAGATGTTTGGCTTGTTGCACCATTTTGGGTGATAGGGAGCACTATTCTTTTCCATAATGCAGGGCACTTAAATAACAGTGCGCTTGGAGATGATTTGGCAATGAGTCGCGGAACATCCATGAATCGTCTCGCGTGTTATCTAATTTTAGGCATAACACTTTGTGTTGGACCAATGGTGGCGGTGACGGGTGTTGTTGGCTTCATTGGTCTGATCGCACCTCATATTGCACGGTTCTTTTCAGGCAGTTTGCCAACAAAAAACTTACGTACCATAACATTCATTGGCGGAGCACTGAGTCTCTCTGCTGATATCATTGTGCGGATTTTGCCCGGCGATATTAATGTTGGTGTTGTAACAGCACTTATTGGTACGCCCATATTTGTCTATTTACTTACTCGGGAGATGTAGCATGATTTCCTTTAATGATGTTTCTGTCGTGATTAATAAGAAAGAATGTTTAAAGAATGTATCCGGATGTTTTCCAAAAAATAAAATTACCACAATTTTAGGCCCCAATGGTGCAGGCAAGACAACTTTGTTGCGTGTGTTAGCAGGTTTGCTATCCTCTGTTAAAGGTCATATCCATTTAGCAGAGCTGGACACGCGTCTGTGTGGACTCGATGTTCTTGCCCGGGAACGAAGTTTTTTGCCAGCTGCAGCCGATATTCGACCACACCTTCGTGTATGGGAGCTGTTAGGGTTATCGCCATTGATAGATGATGATATTCTAGAGCGTCTAAAGCTTAACTCTTTATGGAGTCGAGTCTTTACCACTCTTTCCACAGGTGAAAAAGTCCGCGTCCTTTTGGCGATGACATATTTCGACAATACATCAGTGTGGTTTTTAGATGAGCCATTGGCGCATTTAGATCCCGCGTATCAGGTGCAAGTTTTATATTTTTTACGGGACATGAAGAAGGAAAAGAATAAAACGATTATTATGACCTCGCATGATTTGGAGATAGCAAAACGACACGCGGACCATGTTTATCTCCTGCGTTCAGGGGTATGCGTAGCATCGGGTTCACCGACATCAGCGTTAACGCACTCGAATGTGCAGACGTGTTTTGATCTCACACCTATACAACAGTGGGCAGCGTGCCTAAAAATACCACAGAATAAAAACACCAAAAATGACACGGTAAATGGCAAAGAGCGTGAATGTGAATTTTCGGATCCACCACATCATCAAAAATAGAATACCGAGGCCGGTAGAAAATGACAAACCAATAGCAATGAACAGATCAGGGCTGTAAGAAACTTGCTGTATTTCAACAAGCTCAAGAAAAGTAAGCGTTACAGCGCCCAGAACTGTTGGTATGGACAGCAAAAACGAGAAACGTACAGATTCTGCTCTTTTTAAGCCACGCAGACGCCCTCCAATAATCGTCATTCCAGAGCGACTGGCGCCAGGAATAAAGGCTACCACTTGTAACAATCCAATTAAAATAGCATCATGCAATTTCAGGTGACTTAGTGCTTTAGTCGCGGAACACTCTTGATCTACCAGATACAAAGCAATACCAGAGATGATAGATACCCATCCAATTACAGGCATAGTACGACCAAATCCACCTCCGTATTTATGGAGCATATAGCCTGCTATAGCAGCTGGGATTGTTGCGGCACACAAAAAGAGAACCAGCCAAAGACCTGGAAGAAATTTACCCTTTAATGCAAAAAAAAGGCCTTCAATCATTGTTACAAGATCTCGCCAGAAATAAACAAAGATAACCAGTAATGTGCCAAAATGAAGGGAAATTTCAGTGAGGCGGCCTAGGGACGGAATATGCAATAATTGACTCAGAAGAATTACATGCCCTGTAGAACTTAAAGGCAAGAATTCCGTTATGCCCTGTATGAGCGATAAGATGAAGACGTCTTGCAAAAAACACTCCTATGTATGTAGCGTACAAGAAATATATATCATAAATTAAAGTTTTTGTCCTTTGGATATTTGTGCTAAAAATAGAGAGATCCAAAATTTCCAAAAGATTAGCTCTTTATGCGTGTACTATATCACTTGACTGTTTGTCCCTTTTCACGATCTGTGCGCTTAGCGCTGGAAGAAAAACATTTAGATTTTCGTCTTGTTTCAGAAAAGCCATGGGAAGAAAGAGAAGAGTTTATTGGTTTAAACCCGGCAGGTGAATTTCCTGTTTTAAAAGAAGAAACGGGTCAGGCTATTTGCCAAACATACCCGCTCTACGAATACTTGGAGGAAAAGTATCCAAGTGCACAAAAACTTATAACAGGCACACCACAAGAGAAGGCAGAAATTCGCCGCCTCTGTGTTTGGGTAAATGAAAAGTTCTATCGTGAAGTAACTAAGCGCTTGGTGTGGGAAAAGCTTTTAAAGCGTTTTTACAAGAACGGCTGCGCTGAAGCAAAAATTATGCGTGCCGGGACGATTGCCTTAGCACATCACTTGCAATATTTCTCTTGGCTTCTTGAGGGGCGTGACTGGATTGCAGGAAATCAAATTTCTATGGCAGATTTTGTTTTGGCGGCACATTTGTCATCGATAGACTTTGTCGGCAGCATGCCCTGGGTAAAATTCCCATGTGTTAAAAATTGGTACGCATGCATAAAGTCTCGACCCAGCTTTCGACCTCTTCTCGGGGATAATTTCCCCGGTGTCACTCCTCCAGCTAGTTATCGTGATTTAGATTTTTAAAGCTTGCAATAGCATTGCTCCAGTCTAGAGACGGATTCAAAATCTTAATGTAAGGCGTATTTGGTCTGGATGATCGTCATGACTCGAGATATTTAATGTAAGGCGTATGCTGCATAAATCAAGAAAATTATAATGAATCAAGAAAACATGTTATATCATACATAAGTTTTTCATCTCAAATCCGCTGCAGAAGTGGCCGTGTTCAGTATAGTGTGAAGTAGGTTTGGTGCGTCCCACAGAAATTTTTGGACTAGACACATGAGGCGGTTCAAGGGTACTACTGTACCCGTAGGCTGCATTTATTGCTCAAGCGCTTTGAAGGTGCACCTAAATTTTCTTGTAATCTTTTTGTCAAGACTCATACAATACTCGACCTACGCTCAGGGGTTTCAAAAGTCGGGTTTTATGCAGCACAAAACGCCACCCCGGTTTTAAGGTAGCGTTTTGTGTGATACATCAGTCAGTTTACTCCATCTCTTCTTCCGTTTCTTCTATTGCGTGCTGGCGGAGCTCTGCATATGTGGTAGGAGGTGCACCGGGCGCTGTTAGAACCATACTTTGATGAACCGTACCATGAACCGTGCCCTTTGCTCGTTCCTGAGCCCATTTCTCTGAGCGTTCTTCAGCTTCAATTTCAGGTGGCGCTTCTTGATCCACCGTCATATCACTGAGTTCCTTATAATGAAAGTGATCGTGAACATGGTTTGCTCCTGCATTTTGGGTTTCTGCATGTGCGGTGAGCACGAGCAAGCACGCAACGCTTGAGGTAACTAAAATCTTTTTCATGACAATCCTCCTTATAGTGGCTTATAGGCATACTATGGCACAAATATCTCTCTCTGTCTACCTCAGCGATATTCTTAAAAAGTTTTTCTTGACAAGCGTATCCGTCATGAAGATGGAAAGTCGGTGACAGACAATCTATTCACTGATTTCTGCATGTAGCAGTGCGACCCTTCACGAATTTTAGTAACGCCATCCCGCCACGTTAAATACGCTCTCTGTTCTTGGTGGTGTATTTGATGAAATTAAAACTGAAGCTGATGCTAATATTAGGTATAGCATATGCTATACTTGTGCCAGCCGTCATTGACCACAGAATCTTCGGAAAATCGAGAGAAGGTGTAGCCGAAACAGAGAGCGCTATGTGTATTATTCCATTGCTCAAAAAACAATACATTATCTTACCTTAAGGGGGCGTTACAAGATGGGGTGTGGTGATTACAACTATTGCAAGTTGTTCCAATACATCGCCTGACTTGAGGGGTGAGGAAGGCTGTGTTTCATAGAAAGCCATGGGCTAAAAACATCGATCGCACCTAGGCTCCTGATAGTGGTCGCCTCTCTAGATGCAGTAGGGGGGTGTGCGGGGTATCATGAATTGATATTGAATGCTGTAGGAAGGCCAGATAACACGTATTGGACATACTCATTCCCACCCAATATAGCTGATGAAATACAGCTTCGATGCTCTTATTGTATCGTCAGCTCTCTCTAGTAATATAGAACTGTTGACGGATGTATCAGGCTAATTATCTGACGTCTTTTATGTTGGGCGTGGAATACACTATTATTGGTATGACGTGTTGATGCAACGAAAGGATCTCCGTTAACACATGACACAATAAGGGGTGCCTGTTTATTTAAAAGATATCTGACAACAAATTCATACCTTTGGTCTTCAATGACTCAAATGCCGCAACCGAATATGTGCCGTAGTCAGTACCAACAGTTTTTGATAAGGATACCAGATGGAAGAATTTTCCTAGACAGAGGGAAATAAAATTTATAGTTGGGACGACAGCAAAATACCTATATTAAAAACTTATCCTATTTTGCGTTCTTCAAAGTAGGAAGTTGATAATATGAAAGATATTAATAGAAACGATAATACTTGGTAGTTAGTCGATAGTGCGCGATAAAAGTGCATATGTTTCCCTTTTTGGGCTTGGCGCGGAAATCATGAGAGGATAATGAGGGAAAACCTTTACTAATGTTCGTATTCAGAATGGAGTGATTTTGGGGGGTACATAATGTATACTATATGTACTGGATATTGTATTGAACCGTATACTCAATTCCGGATAGAGAACAAGTTTTATAAAACACCTCAAAAAAAGAAATTTGAGATGCATATATTAGAAAAGACGTTAGTGAATGCACCAGGATTTCCTTGCGTAAGCTATGTAGCGATCAGAATGTATGTCATGTCGCGCGTTCCAGGGAGATCAAAATTGGTGCAGAGCGATGGATCAGCGTGGGTTCGCTACTGAGAAAATTTTCAGAAATGCCTCAGCTTATTTCGGAGAAAAACGTTCAAACATTGATGATGAAGAAGCGTAACGATATGCGGTCAGTTATTATCAAAAATTTGATCGATGATAGGTTATGTCTCCCGTGCCTGGGTGGCGCTGATACTCACGATCTTATGTGAGTGGCGGCTCTGCGGTAGATCTCTTGAGTAGTATGGAACATGTGCATATGTCAAATTTGAGTGTTTTTATGTAGTATATTATAATGTTTTATGTTCTTAACATTCTAACCTATTATACAGTAAATTCAGGTAGGTACTGTGTCTATATCGGTATCGGTATTGTTGATGATGAAGCCTCATTGTTTGGGGCGCCAGTTGTGTATTGTATGTAGTACATAGGGCCTTGATGAGAGAGGGGCTATTTACTACCTGTTCCATTAAAGTGCACTTAAAGGGGAGTAGCGCTCTTTGAGAGATGTGTGATGAAACAGGCATTCCATGCTAAGAAACAAGGTTTTAATATTATACTCTTGAATCTTTTGCTATGCGATGCAAACTCATACTTTAAAGTTTTCAAAACGCTTGTTGAATTTTGCGAGTTGCCCTGCCGAGTCTACTAAGCGGTGTACGCCTGTCCATGCAGGGTGTGATTTTGGGTCAATTTCAAGCCTTAATACATCACCCGGCTTACCCCATGTAGAGCGCATTTCGAATGTCTCTCCATCAGTCATCTCAACAGTGATCTCATGATAGTCTGGGTGAATACCTTTTTTCATAGGATATGTTCCTCACAAATCTAGCTCAAATCAATATATCTCTGAATTTGTAACGGACTCTTTGAACAATGGCAAGAAAAATATGGAATATATTTCGAGATAGTTGCAGCACATGTAACATGTGCCCTCCCCAAACTTAGATGCGAGACACATTCATGATGTCCAATGAATAAAAGATAAAAAACATTCTTGTGCATAGAATAGTACTGCCTACTACAGGAGGATGATTACGACAAAAGTTGATTACCTTGTTCCTAAAAAGTACAGCGCTTCTGAGTCAATATAGCATAGATGAAAAAGGGAGAAAGGTAGGTAAAACTGGCGCGGAGATGATATATGATGCAGTGACAGCCTGGTCAAAAGCAGATCCACAATAGCGAATTGTGCGCTATCGCTACAAGGTAGATAGAAATTATGCTCTAGTTACTCTGGGGCATGAAGATGGTACGTTTCTAATAGTAAAGCTGTATATACATGATTCATAGAGCGATATCCCGCTAATACGTAGCGGTTGGGTAGAAATTTAAAACGGTCAAGAGTGCTACAGTACTGGTGCCTCAAGAAAAAATAACGCTCGAATCTTATCAAAGAAGATGCTTGAAGTAGGGAAGGATAAAGGATAAAAGAATGGATATTAGAGTGCTTGTAATTTGGCAGGTGACGATGTGGGGACAAGCAACCTTCCACACTACTATGCGGCCTGTGATGATGGTCGGAGTAAGGTGCACTTGTATATTGTTGCAGAGTTTGTGATTTGCCCGTCCTCGAGAGTCAATGCTAGAATCTCTCTTCCGTTGCGCAGATGGACACAGATCCTGCGCTCTAACAGCGGACCGTATATATTGGGCAAAGATTCTTTCGTGCTTTACAGAGATGATGTGTCTATGGCTTCCATCGTCATTGATGGCCTGCAAGAAATCACAGATCATTTTCATAGCTGCGATGCACATGTTTTTTTATATACGCTCTGATAAAAAAGAAGGTAGGAGATTATCCTATTGATCAATGTGCTGAAAGGGAGGGCAAGATTCGCAATGGTTTTTCTCCCGTGCCTCGTATGCAAAGAGCAAGAATGCCCATTGCACAATCTGTGGAGATTCAAGTGTTAAAATTGTAGCCTTTTCCGTATAGTGCACATGTTGATTCGCTTTAATTGAGCGTACGTAGCAGTGATTGTTCTGATGGGTGATGCAGGATAATAGGACCTGCAGTGAGTACAGAAAATGCACGTTGCTCCTTAAATGGTCAATAGAGGGGTGGAAGGGGCATGCGATGACTCGCGTGGTTAGCGTTATTTCCCTTTTTCAGAGGACCGCAGAGCAATGATAGAGAAAAGCGCCTGGTTAGAGAATCGGCCTGAGTAGCATATCTATCTCTAATACTCCTCAAGTTTCCTTTCTCCGCAGTAGAACTAAAAATAGTATCTCGCATAAACAATGTATTACGTGCTGGTTCGAGGAATTTTTTTTAACGTCTAAATTTTGTGGGGTCGTGCTCGTTCTGGCGCTTGAACCAGTGGCGAGTATGATGTTGTCCTAAGACCCTTCTACAGCTCTCTCGGGACTCTTGTTGTATATATTTTTCATAATGCCGCCATTAAAAATAATGATGCATGATTATTAGATCACGCTCTGTGCATAGTATCTGATACACTCAGAGGCCAACGGGGGCGCGGGGGAAAATCTAGTGGGCTTACATTGCCTATCTGTAAATGCTCTAAGCCAGCCCAAGCAATCATGGCGCCATTATCTGTGCAGAGGTGTATGGGGGGCGCAGTGAACACCATTCCATTTGTTTGTGAGATTAGGATGTTGAGGCGCGAGCGAAGATACATGTTTGCTGCAACACCTCCGGCTATAACAAAGTGCTGAATATGGGGGGCACCAGTTATTGCTCGACTGACTCGTTGCTCCAATACATCGCCTGCCGCAGCTTGGAAAGAAGCTGCCACATCCGATTGATCCTGTGCAGTTAGCGTTCCTAATTCCCTGACTGTTGTACGCACCGCCGTTTTGAGGCCGGAGAAAGAAAAATCATATCCCGGTTTGTGCTGCAGTGGGCGCGGAAATAAAAAGCGCCCGGGATCACCGTTTGTAGCATATTGCTCAATCTTAGGACCAGCCGGATAAGATAAATCCAATAATTTTCCTACTTTATCAAAGCATTCACCTAGCGCATCATCCAAAGTTTGGCCTAAAAGTTTATAGTGCCCTAGTTTTTCGATGACAAGAAGTTGACAGTGTCCCCCAGATACCAACAATAATAAATATGGGTAAGGAACATTGTCTGTAAGGCGCGGGGTAAGCGCATGCCCTTCTAGATGATTGACAGCAATGAATGGTTTTTCCTGAGTGATGGAAAGAGCTTTGCCTGTCATTGCGCCTACAATCACACCACCAATGAGGCCAGGACCACATGTTGCAGCGATACCGTCTATATCGTTTAGGCTCACTCCTGATTGGTGTAATGCTTCATCTAGGACGGGTGTTATTTTGTCCAAGTGCCCTCGAGCGGATATTTCTGGTACAACGCCTCCATAAAGCGCATGTGTATCTAATTGTGAGAAAATAACATTGGATAAAATTTCTCGCTGGTCATTTACGACAGCAACAGCGGTTTCATCACAGCTCGTCTCAATACCTAAAACAATCATCGTGCACCTAATTCATCCTTCTTTTGTATCCTGTATTGTGGCATATTTGCAATCAGGAGTGGGCATGGAAAACAAAAAAATTAAAATTGGAACACGAGGAAGTCCTCTTGCTTTAATTCAGGCACAGATTGTTGCACGCCTTCTTGCTCCACATATGACAGAAATTATATCTCTGACAACCAGAGGAGACCAGCTCAATGATCAGCCATTGAGTGCGTTGGGTGGAAAAGGGTTGTTTTGTAAAGAAATAGATCATGCTTTGCTTGAAGGACGTATTGATATCGCTGTGCACTCTTCCAAAGATATGCCCACAGTATTGCCAGACGGATTAAAAATTGGAGCTGTGTTAGAGCGGGGTGATCCGAGGGATGTGTGGATATCCCCTACCCACACATCTATTGCCCAACTGTCTCAGGGGGAAAAAGTTGGAACAGCCTCCCTTCGGCGGAAAGCACAGCTTTTGGCAAATCGCCCTGATCTTGAGGTGTGTATCTTACGTGGTAATATTGCCACACGTTTGGAAAAAATAAACGCACAAGGCCTTGGTGGGACCTTCTTAGCTTTTTCAGGGATTGAGCGTCTTGGTAGGATGGAAGTGGCGACGGAAGTCTTATCTACAGCAGAGATGCTTCCTGCTGTTGGACAGGGTATTTTGGCCGTTATGTGCCGTGATAATGATGCGGATTTGACACAGATTCTGGCCGTTTTGAATCATGAGGTAACGCACGCTTGCTTTCTTGCGGAACGGCACATGCTCAAGATTTTAGAGGGATCGTGCAAAACGCCTATTGCTGGATTTGCAAGTATATATGAAGGAAAATTAACGCTCGAAGGTTTGCTTTCCACCGAAGATGGGAGACATATTGTACGAACGAAGATTTCGTGTAATGACCCAGTAGAATTAGGACAAGTGGTGGCTAGCGAACTTCAAAGTAAATTCAAATGACTGTTTTGCTGACCAGACCTCAGGCAGACAATGCTTTGATGGGGGCAGAATTTGCGCGACGCAAAATTAAAACAATGAGTGCACCACTGCTGCACATTTCGTTCACACTGCCACTCGATATTGATTTCTCAGCTTACCAAGCATGTATTATTACTAGTCAACATAGTGTGCCATCGCTCGTACATGCACCTAAATCATTGCCGCTTCTTGCAGTGGGAGACATGACCGCGAAAAAAGCGAGGGCGCTGGGTTTTGTAGACGTACAAAGTGCACGAGGGGATAGCGCTGATTTGGTAAAATTTGCTCTGAATATGTGCTTAGATAAATCAATACCATTGTTGTATCCGTCGGGTGTTTATATCAAACCCGTTATAGAGACATCATTGTGTGACTATATAATACACAAGCATGAGGTGTATGAAGCCCTTCCTGTAACAGAATGGCCTGACCGGACAGTGGCGGCGATTCGGTGCGGCCACATCACATGGATATGCATATTTTCTGAACGGAGTGCCCACGTGTTTTCTGATCTTGTTCGCAATGCTGCTCTTGAACAATATTTAGAAGGCATAGGATTTTTTAGTTTTAGTAAAAATATTACAGATATATTGCGTTTTTTTCTATGGCGCGCATCTTATACATGCTTGGAGCCCAACATGAAAAATTTTTGGAAGATTGTTGACACAGTTTTTCTAGGTTACAATGGTGCATATGTGCGGTAATTGAGCTAGAGAATATAAATGGAGAGCGCAAAATATAAAGTGTCACTCATTGTCAATATTGTGCTGTTAGTAGTGATCTTGCTTTCTGCGATTGTGTTTATATTGCCCTTATCTCCGTATAGAAGGGGGTGTATGACACATGATACGACCAAAGATGGCGTTGATTTTTCTGCTATACCTAGCACTCAAGACCTGGATGACAATATGACAATGTTAGGTCAGGGTGATCCGGCATTATCTGCAAAAGATAATGTGCAGAATGAGCCTTCATCACCATTTCAAGTTTTTTTTCCTCTAGATTCTCAGGTCGTATCGTACCTTATGCTGCAAAATGTACATTCTTTAATGCAACAAGAAAAACCTTTTATAATACCCCTCACATTGTTAGAACGGTACAATTTGGGGAGGACAGCTTTAGACTTGATTGCAGAACTCAAGCCCTATGCGGAAAGTGGTGTATTAACAGTCATGTCTTTAACGGAACTGTTGCGAGAGACGCATGTGCACCATCTTACCTCTGAGATGTTAATGTCTAAACAAGAGAGGGATTTTTCTAAAGTGATACGGTTTTTAAATCACTATATATCGGTAGAAAAAAAGGGAAAAGAGCCGATAACAGCACTACAGATTACATGGCACAATGTTGGCCGAATTATCAAAGAAATGGAGTCTCTTCCTTCTCAAAAGATAGGGCTTCAGTCATGGCTTAAAAGCGCGAAAGCCACTGTACGAGCACGCAATTTGTATGTGATGCTTGAACAAGCAATATTGTCAAAGGAAAGAGCGTGAAATATATCAGATTTGTAATGCAAATTCTGCTTATTATTGTCGTTGGGGCTTGGCTGTCTTATTTCCCGGGAACTGTGGAAGTGCAATGTCAAGATTACACAGTAAAGGCGCCACTTTCATTGGTTGCAGTTGGGGGAATTTTGTTGATTTATGCCATACTCTTTGGGCAGAAAATGATTCTAAAACTTTTGACTTTTTTTCGCTATCGAAACACACAAACTGCCTTGAGACGGCATAAAAAATTGGCGCACCTATGTATTGAGGGTATTGCAAGCTTGGAATTTGGCGATGATGATGCATTTATAAAATCTTATCAATCATCCCGTCGCCTGGACTCTCATAATCCGCTCTCAGAATATTTATCCTTTCTACATGCTGTCAATATTAATGCGGATGAAGATGATTGGTCTGAAGTTGGTCCCGCATCACCTGTGAAATATTTAGTGTATAAATTCCAGGTTGAACAAGCGTTTGTGCGACATGATTACTATGACGGACTCTCTATTTGCTGTGCGATAATTCAAACACGTGCTACACCTTGGTTTGTTAAAGCAGGGGTATTCGCCGCAATAAAACTGAAAAATTTTGAGAAGGCTATTGAGTGTTTAGAGATAGCACTAGATCAAAACATCCTTTCTAAGCAGTACGATGAATCTCTGTCTGTAATTATTTGGTACCAGTTTGCACAGCATTTGGGGCCAAGGCAGAAAAACTATATTCCGTATCTCTTCAAAGCACATCGGGCGAATCTTAAGTGTGGTAATGTAGCTGCATGTTTGGCAGCGGCATTATGTGAGTCTAATGAGACGAGCAAAGCTGAGAAAGTCTTAGAAGAAACGTGGGTGCTGAATCCTATTTATCAAGTAGCAATTTCTTACTGCGATATGGGGGATACAGCACTTTCTAAGGCACAGCGTGCTCAAACCCTTTTGGGTATGCAAATAGGCTCCGGCATTGCGCATATTATTGCGATATACTATTGTATCGCAGCAGAACTCTGGGGCGAAGCACAGGCATTGTTAACGGCAAGTCAGGAACAATTTCTCCTCAAAATGTGGGAAGCAGACTATTTAGAGGCAATGATAGCGCACAATTACAAAAAAACTCCAGAAATAGCCTATAACATGCTTAAAAAGAGTTGTGAATATCATTGGTTAAACAAATGGATATGCCGGTATTGCGCGCATCAATCTCTGTCCTGGCAGCCATTTTGCGAACAGTGTGATGCGTTTGATCATATTGCATATAACCCACCAAAGAGTGCTCATGTTAAAATACCTATCTTTCCATCTTAGTTTTGTTGCCTGTCTTTTTAGCGTATCTGCGTCAGAGCTCCCCGTTTCTGTAACGCTAAACGAAAATAATTCGCATATTGAAGCTGTGTTGAATATTGCACCGGGTTGGACGGTCTATGGCCCCAGCAGTGCGGTACCAAACACGCAGCCGTTTTTCACTTGGGTGCGTGCACCGACAGGCACGCCGTACTGGCTTGAAGAGAAGAAATGGGATGAAAATGGCGTTGACATATACGGGTACAAAACTCATGCACGCTTTATACTGCCAATCTCACCGCCTGGAGAAGAAGCCTCAAACATCAGAGGCACGCTTTCTCTTGTCGTATGTAATCTGACGACATGCATGCCTGTAGTTGTGGAGATTGTATGGCCTGATCCTACGGAGCTTCCTTTTCTATATATTTTCTTGATTAGTATTCTTGCAGGATTTCTACTAAATGCGATGCCTTGCATGCTGCCCATTCTGTCGATAAAAATTATACCACTTCTCAATACACGTAAAAAACAAGATCGTTGGGGGATTGTTGCCTTTGTGTGCGGGTCATTCACTTTTTTTATGATGTTTGCGTTTATGACGTTTTTTATGCGATTGACCGGGAAAAGTGCGGGCTGGGGTATGCATTTTCAGAGCCCATATTTTTTGACGTTTTTTGTTTGGGTTCTGACTGTATTTAGTGCCCGATTCTTTGGCCTACTAAATTTTTCTAGCATTTTAGTGTCTCGACCGGAATCACGCTATGTGTATGGACAAAACTTTCTAGAAGGGCTTGTGCTTGCGCTTGTTGCAACTCCTTGCGCTGGGCCATTTTTAGGAACAGCAGCTGGATTTGCATTATCTCAGGACTTGCTGATTTCAATGTCTATTTTTTCTACTATTTGGCTTGGTTTTTCTATTCCCTATCTCATGCTTCTTGCAGCACCGAGTGTCTTGGAAAAATTTTTGCCTAAACCTGGCCCCTGGCTTCATGTAGTAGAGAAAGGGTTTGGTGGGCTGATGGCGATCAGTTGCTTATGGTTTTTGTGGGTTTTGTATAGTGCAACCAACGCGATGATTGTCGTGTCTGTTATGCTTGGATTACTCTTGATGCTATTGCTGATTCAAAGATATCCGGCGCATCAATCTACACTGGTTGGCCTATCGCTTTTTATCTGCTTACTGCCTGCGTTGGATCAAGAATTGCTATATGATGATAGTGTTGCTGTCTTTGAAGAGGCGATCTCATTTCAAGAAGCGGCACAAAAGAGGCATCAAACGACGTTAGTTAACATAACGGCGGCCTGGTGCTTAACATGTCAGGCGAACAAGCTGATACTCAAGATGCCTGAGATAGAAACATTATTTGAGATAAACGATGTGCATCAGGTAACCTATGATTGGACACGCAGGGACCCATCAATTCGCGAATTCATCCACCGTTATGGCCGTGATGGCATTCCTTTTTCTATTGTATTTAGCCCAGATTATCCTGAAGGGGTTGTGTTGCCCGAAATACTAACATGGAAAGCGCTGAGCAACGTATTGCAAAAGACGCCTATGCCTACTTGAGAAAATGACAGGATGTAAATGCTTTTGTCCGTTTCCCCGATGAAGAAGGTGCCTAGAAATTTAGCTGTTGGCAGTAGAAATAGAGCGCTGCAATAATGATTGGCACAAAAGAGGCATCAAACGACGTTAGTTAACATAACGGCGGCCTGGTGCTTAACATGTCAGGCGAACAAGCTGATACTCAAGATGCCTGAGATAGAAACATTATTTGAGATAAACGATGTGCATCAGGTAACCTATGATTGGACACGCAGGGACCCATCAATTCGCGAATTCATCCACCGTTATGGCCGTGATGGCATTCCTTTTTCTATTGTATTTAGCCCAGATTATCCTGAAGGGGTTGTGTTGCCCGAAATACTAACATGGAAAGCGCTGAGCAACGTATTGCAAAAGACGCCTATGCCTACTTGAGAAAATGACAGGATGTAAATGCTTTTGTCCGTTTCCCCGATGAAGAAGGTGCCTAGAAATTTAGCTGTTGGCAGTAGAAATAGAGCGCTGCAATAATGATTGGTGCCACGCTACAAACCTCTCTCTGAAGCTTTTGTTGTATTCGGCCTCGATCGCTTGCGCTTGATCGAGGCGTGCTTTTGCTTCTGAGGGTATTTTTTCGGTGTATGTCTTAAAGCGCCTGAGAAAAGCAGCTGCAGCACTAGTATTTTGGCCCTGTGTTTCTGCCCATTTCAGTGCTGCAGTCATTTCTTCTATGGTAAGTCCCATACGCTTTTCCATATTAAGCTGAACTGGTTTTTTGCTAGGCGCTTTGTGAGATGTTGCTAATGATTGGTGCCACGCTACAAACCTCTCTCTGAAGCTTTTGTTGTATTCGGCCTCGATCGCTTGCGCTTGATCGAGGCGTGCTTTTGCTTCTGAGGGTATTTTTTCGGTGTATGTCTTAAAGCGCCTGAGAAAAGCAGCTGCAGCACTAGTATTTTGGCCCTGTGTTTCTGCCCATTTCAGTGCTGCAGTCATTTCTTCTATGGTAAGTCCCATACGCTTTTCCATATTAAGCTGAACTGGTTTTTTGCTAGGCGCTTTGTGAGATGTTGCTAATGATTGGTGCCACGCTACAAACCTCTCTCTGAAGCTTTTGTTGTATTCGGCCTCGATCGCTTGCGCTTGATCGAGGCGTGCTTTTGCTTCTGAGGGTATTTTTTCGGTGTATGTCTTAAAGCGCCTGAGAAAAGCAGCTGCAGCACTAGTATTTTGGCCCTGTGTTTCTGCCCATTTCAGTGCTGCAGTCATTTCTTCTATGGTAAGTCCCATACGCTTTTCCATATTAAGCTGAACTGGTTTTTTGCTAGGCGCTTTGTGAGATGTTGCTAATGATTGGTGCCACGCTACAAACCTCTCTCTGAAGCTTTTGTTGTATTCGGCCTCGATCGCTTGCGCTTGATCGAGGCGTGCTTTTGCTTCTGAGGGTATTTTTTCGGTGTATGTCTTAAAGCGCCTGAGAAAAGCAGCTGCAGCACTAGTATTTTGGCCCTGTGTTTCTGCCCATTTCAGTGCTGCAGTCATTTCTTCTATGGTAAGTCCCATACGCTTTTCCATATTAAGCTGAACTGGTTTTTTGCTAGGCGCTTTGTGAGATGTTGCTAATGATTGGTGCCACGCTACAAACCTCTCTCTGAAGCTTTTGTTGTATTCGGCCTCGATCGCTTGCGCTTGATCGAGGCGTGCTTTTGCTTCTGAGGGTATTTTTTCGGTGTATGTCTTAAAGCGCCTGAGAAAAGCAGCTGCAGCACTAGTATTTTGGCCCTGTGTTTCTGCCCATTTCAGTGCTGCAGTCATTTCTTCTATGGTAAGTCCCATACGCTTTTCCATATTAAGCTGAACTGGTTTTTTGCTAGGCGCTTTGTGAGATGTTGCTAATGATTGGTGCCACGCTACAAACCTCTCTCTGAAGCTTTTGTTGTATTCGGCCTCGATCGCTTGCGCTTGATCGAGGCGTGCTTTTGCTTCTGAGGGTATTTTTTCGGTGTATGTCTTAAAGCGCCTGAGAAAAGCAGCTGCAGCACTAGTATTTTGGCCCTGTGTTTCTGCCCATTTCAGTGCTGCAGTCATTTCTTCTATGGTAAGTCCCATACGCTTTTCCATATTAAGCTGAACTGGTTTTTTGCTAGGCGCTTTGTGAGATGTTGCTAATGATTGGTGCCACGCTACAAACCTCTCTCTGAAGCTTTTGTTGTATTCGGCCTCGATCGCTTGCGCTTGATCGAGGCGTGCTTTTGCTTCTGAGGGTATTTTTTCGGTGTATGTCTTAAAGCGCCTGAGAAAAGCAGCTGCAGCACTAGTATTTTGGCCCTGTGTTTCTGCCCATTTCAGTGCTGCAGTCATTTCTTCTATGGTAAGTCCCATACGCTTTTCCATATTAAGCTGAACTGGTTTTTTGCTAGGCGCGATTACTTCCCCGCTCTTTGGAAGAGCTGCTTGTGTTTTTTTTGACTCAAGAAATCGACGCCAATATTGTTGTATTTTTTTTGCCGCTAAATCTTCTCGCTTTTTCTTATAATCTTGAAATATCGCCTCTACTTCATCCATACTATTTTTAGGGTATTTCGCCCTAATTGCAGCAAAATCATACGCCAGTTTAGCGTTGAAAACACCACGGCCATAATTGGCGGGGTTAAACTTATCGTAAGTGCATCCCGGCTGCCGATTTGCTGGAGGTGTGTCGCTATAAACAAAAATTCCGCATTTCTTTGCATTATCATTGGGAATATAAAAATCTTGCTCAGCAGAGCGCAATATTGTCTCTCGAATGTCTGGAACTGACAATGATGGAAAGGCTTCTAACAATAACGCTGCGGCTCCTGAAATAATCGGTGCTGAAAAAGATGTCCCTGCGTAACGACCATCTCTTCCATCTCCCCCATGCAAAAGAATTGCATTGCCAATGGTGCTAATACTCATGTGCTGAAGACTTTTTATAGTACGGGCTGATACTTGCCCGTCGTGGCTTGCGCGAGACCCGGGGCGTGCGGAGAATCGAGCAATGGAAGCGTCGTAATCAAGCGCTACACTAAAGATTAGATTATTGTTTTGTGAGATCCGCGCAATGCGCTCAAACGCTTTCGGAGCAAGCCATAAATCAATGCCTAGTTTTTTAAACTTCTTGCGTTCCTCAAGATCCAGCACATAGGGCGCAAGAAAATCTGTTCCATCATTTGATGCGCTCTGCACAAAGAGAGTCTGTGGATTTATTTTAAGCAGTTGTAAAAATGCATCACGACCAAAATCAGTTCCAAAGAATCCAGAAATATTAACAATTTTTATGCCATCTGCTTTATAGTACCTTCCTAGTACTCCCCTTGCATCAAATATGATATTGTTTATTTTCATATGCTGTCTGAGAGCTATTGTTTTTGCGCTTTTTGCTCTTTTGTCTAAAACTGCTTCTTGGTTTTGTATATAGACTGCATGAGGAGCGACCATTTGCAATAAAGAAAGAACTTTTTGGAGATGCTGAAGTCCTGAATCTATTAAAAATATTTTTTGCCCGGTACCGTATAACCCTAAGGCATGCAGAGCATCGATCTTGCTGTATGTCACGACAGTTCCTTCAAAAAGTGCACGTTTGGGACTATCTTCTTTCCGTATTCTGGTGTTCTGGGGAAAACTTTCTACAGATTTTAAGTGCTTTTGTCTGAGTTTCTCAATGTAATAATCCTCAACAGTCTGCAGTTTTTGCAAAAGAGTAATGGATTCTGCCGGGGAGATGAGGGGACGTCTATATTGCGTTAAATAGGCCGCATAGGTTTTGGAGGAAGCCCCAATGCTGTCTTGAAAACTTGGTAGACGCAAAATTGCCGCTACTGCAAATTGGGATTTTCCACTGTAATGTGCGTTAATGGTTTCTAAAGAGGGAAGAGGCAAGGGCACAGAGAGCGTGCATTGTGAGAAAAAAAACAAAAGAATAGCATTTATGCGCAGAATCATAAGTCCCCTCTGATTTCCTGTAGGATACAGTATGCCTGTAGATGCAAAACAATGTCAAGATAAGATATAATATGCATTGATCCTGCCCTGACTTTTTGCGTCAGATTCTGCACTAGTCTTCTTTTCTGACTGCTCTAGTATTGAAGTGCGCTTCCGTAAATGCGTTATTGTGTGACCGTGCAGAAAAATTTTCCTTATTTTTATTGTTTCTGGCTATGTTTTTTTTGAAACGCACACTTTGTGCAGCTTGTGTTCGACGCACCATCTGGTAGATGGAGAGGATATTTTGATGACGTTTTGCATTCCCGAATTTTCACGAGAGATTGCCTTGCAGGCTAGATAGCGCAGAAACGAGAGGCACTTACAAATATGCCTCAACAAGTCCTTGAAGATTGAGCAGTTATCGGAAGTGCTTTTTAAGATGATTTGCTCCATGTTATTAACTGATCTCTAAATTTTTTGTTATATTCTGTCTCTAGAATTCGGGCTTGAGCAAGGCGATCGTTTTTATCGAGCGCTCTTACATTGTGAAGATAAGACTGGAATTTTTTCAGAAAAGTTTCTACATCTTTGGTATTTTTTCCATGTTTTTTTGCCCATTTAAGTGCCGAATGCATTTTCTCTATAGTGAGTTCCATGCGTCCCTCCATATCAAGCTGTATACGCATTTTTTGTGCGGCATGTGCTTGAGATGGTGCAGCAGGAGCGGGCGTGGCCTTCTTTTTGTCACTCTCGGCACCTTTTTTTCCGCTTGCGGCAGCTGAGGCATGTGCTTGAGATGGTGCAGCAGGAGCGGGCGTGGCCTTCTTTTTGTCACTCTCGGCACCTTTTTTTCCGCTTGCGGCAGCTGAGGCATGTGCTTGAGATGGTGCAGCAGGAGCGGGCGTGGCCTTCTTTTTGTCACTCTCGGCACCTTTTTTTCCGCTTGCGGCAGCTGAGGCATGTGCTTGAGATGGTGCAGCAGGAGCGGGCGTGGCCTTCTTTTTGTCACTCTCGGCACCTTTTTTTCCGCTTGCGGCAGCTGAGGCATGTGCTTGAGATGGTGCAGCAGGAGCGGGCGTGGCCTTCTTTTTGTCACTCTCGGCACCTTTTTTTCCGCTTGCGGCAGCTGAGGCATGTGCTTGAGATGGTGCAGCAGGAGCGGGCGTGGCCTTCTTTTTGTCACTCTCGGCACCTTTTTTTCCGCTTGCGGCAGCTGAGGCATGTGCTTGAGATGGTGCAGCAGGAGCGGGCGTGGCCTTCTTTTTGTCACTCTCGGCACCTTTTTTTCCGCTTGCGGCAGCTGAGGCATGTGCTTGAGATGGTGCAGCAGGAGCGGGCGTGGCCTTCTTTTTGTCACTCTCGGCACCTTTTTTTCCGCTTGCGGCAGCTGAGGCATGTGCAGCGTTAAACCAAGGCGTTGGTCCTTGGGCAGCTGGATTGTAGCTATATGTTTTTCCACCACTGAATGCCGCATGAAAGGCATGAAAGTTTTTCTTCTGCGTTGTTGGATCGTATATGGCGAATGTTACCTTTTTGAAGTACCCACCATATTTTCTCATGAGAGATTGATATATATCAATAATCAGACCCACGGGCACCTGGCAAGCACCAGCGCCAATTGCTCCTGCAACGATCGAATCATTGCCATTTATGATGCCAAGTAGGAATAGGTTTTCTATTTTTTGATGCATCCGTTCTTGAAATACCGGATCAGATTTTAGTTCTGGCCAATGGTATGAATCATGTGCGACACCTCTGTCACCTCGGCTATGGTGCCTGAACGCGGAAATGGCTGCAACATCAACAATATAAGGGATTGTATATTCAAAGATTGATTGTTTGGGGCCGGTGTATTTTCCAATATACTGTGTTTGTGGGGCTAGTATTGCACCATCAGGTGGAATAAAATACTGATCCCACTCTCCACGCGGATTGTTTGGGATTGCAAACCAATTATGCGTCATTGCGAGCGACTTCCAATTGGCGAGCATATAAAGGAGAGAGCCATTTCCCCGATACAAAATTTTCTCTTCTTGCACGTTTCCGTGACCACGCGGTATTATAAAGTAGTCGTGCCTATCAAATGTCCCCAGAAATATCCAATCTTCTTTCTCTCCTACAGTTCCTGCTGGTTCTTTCTTGAGTGCAACAATGCCACCCCCAGGTGTAGAGGAAGTGGCCATATCTATGGCAAGAGGGCGAAGCCCCTCCGATTGCAAGCGAACGGCAGCATCTAATGTATCCTCATCCGTTACTTCCGCTGCTGTTTTGTAATGGTGTGGCACAGCTTTGCGTGCTAGAGCTTCTTGAAAATCTTGCAGGGCTTGATCGTGAGTATATAGCGACGATCTGCCAATTTCATGGCTTGACACCGCACGCAATTTCGTACCCCCGGGAATTTTTGCACCACCTTTGGCTACTTTAATCGTAGTGCCAATAATATGTGAGTTTATTGCTTCTTTTGCACTGCTAGAACCAGCAATCTGAATCGGTGGTGTAACATGCAAATCTTGTTCCGGTACTTTAAGTTGGGGATTCTCAAAATGTTGTAAGAGCTTACTTCTTAGAGGGCGGACTGCCCAAGGAAATCGTTCATTGGGCTTATCACTAAACGCACGATTAAATTGATGGAAGCTGTCGGACTTTGCACTTCCTGGTTTCCATAAATGATGAAATCAATTCCTTCGAAATAGGCGCCATAAAGGCGCACAGCATTCTGATAAGATTCAATAATGAGGCGTCCAGGGTTTGAAAACACGCCCATTCCCCATTCCCCAAGGACTAAATGCTTGTCCCCATGTTTAATTGCGGTTAGAAAAACAGCCTCTAATGTGTTGTTCAGATGTGCCATATACTCTGTAAGTTCTGTGGCAGTCATTTTCCCTAGAGCCGCTTCTTGTGTGATGTGTTTTGGCCTTGTGTCCGTCTTATCAATGGGAAGCATTGGTGCCGCTGCTAGAACAACATCTAAATTAATATCGCTACCGTTTCCTGGATGTTTTCCTTTAAATATAACATCTTTTAAGAACAAGGTATCCCCACTACCCAAAACGGTTTCCGTACCTGATGCCGCCTTACGCTCTCTAAACTTTTGTATAGCACGCGTATAATAGTCTCCATTATGCCCACTATGATGGGACAGTGTTGCCTCTTGACTGCCTGGATTTTTACCCGTTGGAACGTTTTTAGGATTTGCAAAGCTAAAAAGCGCGACGTGTGCACCGTGAGTTTTAAGCGTGTATGCTGTATGTAGCATGTCACCCTGTATAACATGCGTATTCGGGGTGGGATACATATGATATTTATGGGAATTTTTCTTAAACACGTGCGCAGGTTGGCTACGTCTTCAAACTGTTCTAGCGCATGTGTGAATGATGTGAAGGAAAACAGGAAAATCAAACATAGTAGATGCATAATGAACTCTCAATAATTTTTATCATATAGCATATGAGAATAGCATAAATATTCGGCTAACGGAATCTATTATTGCAATTATGTATCGTTGAACGATTGTGAACGATTCCAGTGTAACGCTTATGTTTTGTCCCAAATGGGCATTGCGTTTTTCCAGAATATTCTGCACAATAAGTCATGCATACTACAGCATGACTCAATCAGGGAGAATTGATGCTCAAGCCACGCAGGAAGATTTTATATTGTTTCGGTCTTTCTTGTTCGCGTCCGCTACCCTTGGTGCTACAGCTATTCCTACACCAACAGCGGTAAAAAGAATCGTATAATAAAGACCCTGAGCCGCCTGTCGCGCCATACGTCCTTAATGTTCATGAGAAGCTCCCAGATGATGCAGAAACGCTTCATGAAGGGCAGAATATTACCTTGACCCTTAAAAATATTACAGTACAGGGAAACACAGTTTTGCCATCAGATGTTCTTTCTGAGATATATGCACCGTTCCTTGGTCAGGAAATTCTTGTAGAAGATTTATTTAAAATTTCTGGACAGATTACACAATGCTACCAGGAACAGGGATACATATTGTCACGCGCTTATATACCGGTTCAAGAAATAGAGGATGGCAATGTAGTGATTAAGGTTGTGGAGGGATATGTCTCCCGTGTTTGGTTTGAGTGGAAAGAAATGGACCCAGATGACCGCATTAAGTTTTATGGGTATCGCATCAAAAAAGTGAAGCCTCTTACGAAGGAGTATTTGGAGCGGAATCTTTTTCTAATCCAAGATCTTCCGGGTATTTCAATGTCTGCGATACTTAAACCCTCTGAGGATTTTCTACATGCATCAGAGCTTATTATTAGGGTCTCATACAAACCAATAGAAATTTCCATTGATTTTAATAACGGTGGGACAGCGTCTGTGGGCCGTAAGCGCGGGTTGAAGACTATGACATTGAACTCCATTTTAGGACTTCATGATCAATTGAGTGTATATGGTGCAGCAGATAATAGCTTGAAACGCCAAAAAATTATTGGCGGTAAATTCACGCTTCCAATCAATACAGATGGATTGTCAGCAATTTTTAAAGCAGAGACGGTGCGTACTCAGCCCCAAATTGAATGACCCTCAGTACTCGTTTGTCGGCACATCAGTTACAATGAGTTTGGGGTTGGCATATCCTCTAATTCTAATGCGCGATCTATCTTGGATGGTGTCGGCGTGGTTAGATACGAAGAAGTCCTGTTATCGGGCATACGAAGATGGGCGTGCTCTGGGAGAGGCCGGACGTGAGAGCTTGCGTGTGATGCGCTTTGAATCTACAATGGATTTTTCTGACAGGTTTATGGGGAGCAACCTATGGATAATGTCTGTCTCACGTGGTCTTGACATTAACAATGCAAGCTCATCTGGCGCACTTATGCATAAAGGTCCTGTAAATTTTGTTAAAATGAACTTGGTTTAGCCACACGGTTGCAAAATCTTGGTGCGGGGTTTACCGTGTATGGATTGCTGCGCGGCCAATTGGCGGGCAATCCACTCCTTGATCTTGAGCGATTTAACTTTGGTGGAGTGCCTGTTAATCACTCCTATCAACCGGGCGTGCTTTCTGGGGACAGTGGGTTAGAGGGTAAGCTTGAGGTGCGTTACACGCATAGCTTCAATACCTTTATCAAGACACTGCAACTTTTTACGTATTATGATTACGGTATCGTTTGGAATCGTCGACCAAACGTTGATGATAAACAACGTCTTTCTGCGCCAGGTATGGGCGTAGGTGTCCGTGTAGCGCTTATGTATCATTTAAATCTCAATGTCGCCTTTGGTAAGCCGCTTCGGGATAAAATTATGGGCATTGAGAATAAATCGCGTTGGTACTTTGGTGTGGGATATAATAGCCACACAGACGACATCTAGCTTTTCTTATTCTATTGGGTCTAGTGTTTTAGTACATGGATTTTGATGATGTAGGCTTATGTGCACCCCCCACATTCTTCTATGGCGCGTAACTAAAACCGTCTAAGCTTTTTTTCATTGATCTACCCAGACACATAAAGCGATTCAGTCTATAGGATTAGTCACATCTACAATTGAGTACACTTTCTGCTAAACATGAAACATCATCGGGGGGGGGTCCCGGTCTTTGCACAACACGCCATACAATGATACAATCATCCATAAAGTCGTCAGGCAAGAAAATGGTAGTAAAAAACCGAAATGGACGTGAATTTTTGTACGGGATACTTTTGACTTAAAAGGATGCCCTCTTGTGCTTTTGATCACCCATAGAATGCATGGAATGCATCATGCGGTAATAACCCACCAGGCAATGCGCTTCTGCCTCTAGGAGGTGGCACATTGAATGGGGGGAATTATGACCGTCAGCGGTATAATAGGCACAGTGCCGATGGGGAATAATGGTAGAACAGGCTCATGTGGAGCTGTTCATTTTCTCAGAGGAAACGTTCGAGTAGGTGGGCCGAAACCATTGTGTTAGACTCCGTATTGACCGAAAATATTCCTCGATGATCGGGAGATGGGAGGTATTGCGGATCATGTATTCTGTACGAGCGCAGATTGGAGTGTTAATTCAATCTTTATTGAGCGTCACTATATCTAGAAAATTAGAATAATGGTTATCGTGGTATTAGGGGCACAGAAAACCAGGTGTATATTAGGCAGGATGTACAGCGGTATTAATCACGGAGATCACAGGATCTCATATGCTAAAAATGTGCCTAGTTTATATGGATGCGCAGAGACCAGTAGCACTGCGGTGGTTTTGTGTGTAAGATTTTCTAAGAGTATGAAGGCAATAATCGCATTAATGTCTCTGGCCGTCATGGGGATGAAATGATCTATTGAAAGCTGAACAATCTACAATGTCGTGCAGCGAGAGAGCACTAGAGAGCCTGCATATACTTCTCTCTAAGTCCCCGTTTAATTTCAGTTGCGTACGTATTGTACACACATGTAATGCAAGGCCAACTTATGATTGGGGGAGCGCTCTATTTCCACTTCTAGTGGAAGCGCCTGCGCCTGTACCACTTTCATGGTGGCGAACACATCCTTTGCAAAGAGTTTGTGCAGACATGGGTTGACACAATCTCAGAACATGCCATTGATTCCTCTTAAATGCAGAGGAAATAAACGCACCTCATATAGCAGGAGAGTGGAGGAGGTAGCAGGAGAGTGGAGGAGGGTAGTTGTAGTAACGTCATTAAAACAATAGCGGTCATATCGTCATATATTGCAGCGTCATTGGGGTGTACTTTTGTTGCGTCAGGCAAAATACATCATTAAAAGGGGAAATTCTGCATCAGAAGCAGTATGACAGAAAAATATTCTATTCTTTTATATGTTTCATATCATGATACACATTTTAAATGTATGTACAATGTAGTCAGGTGGAATGACTGTCTAAAAAATCCACAAATCAAGTTATGTGAACGAGTGAAGGTGCCGTGCTAATCAATGAGCACATGCACACAGACTAATACGATGACTGTGAGAAATCTGCGGACTCTCAGGGCAGGCCAGTCTCTTTTTGGGCAGAGGTAACGCAACAAACTTTCATTGTCTATAAAGGGGGGATTGCGATTGTTGATGCATAAAGTACTAGCCTCAACATTGAAGAATCAGATGGTGTGCGGCGTTAGGGTGACATAACCTTTCTGTTGAAATGATGCAAAAAATAATGTTCATATGAATAGAACAGTAGAAACTGTGACAAGTAGCTCTGGCAATGATTACAAAGTTTTTTGTGCTATCTCTCTGCTGATAACTACAGGAATATCGATGAGCTGACATTGTTCATTCCCATGTGCCTCAATCAATCTTCAACAAAGGATGTAGGGTGGTGTATGCAGAAGAGTATTGTCATATTTCCCCATTCACTGCCACATGAAAGATTAGCTGAAAATTTATGCATTACTCATTCGTCCTACCGGATCAGGAAAAGCATAACATTTGCACTTTAGAAGATCGCGTCCCGGCTCATCAGAAAAGTGCGTTACATTTTAAGAACTCTCCGGCTTCCTGCTAGTAATATAACAATGCGCGAGTACCAATATAGGCTGTGTAGATCCGGAGTGGTACGAATGGCATTTGACCGTTTCGAGACGGTATGTACTATGTCTAAAGAAACCATCTGTAATCTTGCAGCAGAATAATTTACCAGTGATTCTGAATCTTCTGTGGAAGCAACGCTTAATCTTTTCGGCCACAATTAGCTATTAACATGACCAACATTGCAAAAACAAAAGACTAATAACTGCATCTTAGGCACATTTTCCGATGATCTCCCAATAATTCAATTGTGCTCTCGAGTGATGTAGCATTTGCAGAAAACAGCGCACGCAGCTTGTGCGGACATTCTATCATATAGAAGACAATAAGACTTAGGGTTTGTAGGACTAATCATTGATCATTTCATAATTTGCAGGACCTGATCGATCTGCTATACAAGTATTGGACTAACATTAAAACGTACCCTGCCTGCCGTCGTTGATTGTACAGTAACAAATACAATGATAGCATAGAAGTAGAGAATATCAAGTGATGCGACGTTATTATCGGCGGATCGTGTCTTAATTTTTACAGTAAATATAACAGAATACATTGTATTCGTAAGTATAAAGTGCAGATTATCATAAATAATGACCTTGCTCACAAATACACAGAGGACCTAGCATACGACCACTGGTGATGTAGATAATATAACATCGTGGTTTTGATTCCAGCAGCATCATGCTGTGCATTTAGTGATCTTTTAGCATCGTTGATATAGTGTCTCAATCCATAAACATGTGAGATCGTGGCGGACACAACAGGAAGCAGAGTCCTCTCATGTGCTCTGCGCACACACAAGTCAATGACAGAGATGAGAGGGATCCCTTGCAGGCAAAGAGAACCGTGGGGTATGCACTACAGGAACCACTAAGGTCGCGCCATATGGGAAAATACAAATTATGCTCTCTATATTAACAGGGATAAGAACAAGTGCGCATGAGTGTTTTTGCATATAGATATAAACCAACATTACTCATCATGCATAATATATCAACCAATCTTAAGTGCAGCTTTTATAAATTAGCACTTATAGTGCATAACATGCTTACAATAGATAAGGTAGCGATAGGTGATTATCCTAAGATAACGTTTGTATTATAACCCTTCTGGGTTTATTGTGTTCAGAAGACTGAAATGGGTGAGTCCTCGGTGTTACGCATGAATGGGACCAAGCTTTCTTTGTGTTAAGGATGCTGTAGATAGCATGTATTCAGACATCCAGGTGTGTAGTATGTACTAGATTTGATATGATATGCAATACAGGACGAAAACCCCGATGAATAATTGGCTGAAAGAAGTGTGGTCAACTTCATAGGGCTACGAATTTATTCGGCCAACGAACACCGAGATGAGATCACCCAGTGCTTTCAACGCATTTCTATACTGCGCAGTTTTAAATGCGGCAACGATCGCAACCCTTTGATCTATCAGGTTTGTTAGGAGCGCTTCCCGCAGCAGATGATGCTTCTTAAGATGAAATGCCTTCTTGTAGATAGAGTTTTAATCGTAACATGTCTTGCCACACATCTTTTTTCTTTGATGGGGAGCGCAGCAAATATGCAGGGTGGTAAATTGGCATGGCTTTAATTTCCTTTGTCCCCGTTGCGTAGGAATGCCAGGTGCCCCGCAACCTTGTAATGCTAGCGGTTTTATCGAGCAACGATTTACATGCAATGCCTCCTACGAGTATCAGAACATCAGGGTTAATTAATGCAATATGTTGTTTGACGAATGGAAGGCACTGCGCTATTTCAGCAGCAGTTGGCTGCCGATTTCCGGGGGGGCGCCATGGGATAATATTCGTAATATAGAGGTCTTCTTCTCGTTGCAATCCAATAGTACTAAAAATTTTTGTCATCAGCTTCCCACTCATGCCCACAAAAGGTTTGCCTTGACGGTCTTCATCTGCTCCTGGGGCTTCTCCTATCAACATGATCTTTGCGTTTGGGTTGCCAGTACCAAATACTAAATTCATGGCTGTTTTTTTTAGGGCGCATTGATTAAAGTTTTGTAAGGACAATTTTAAATCCCCTAAGGTTTGAAGGGATGTAGAGTCTTGTTTTGTCGTTTCTAGATTTTGAGTTCCAGTTATTGTTTGTGTTGCTTCAAATCGTGAGATAGGTGATGTTGAGATTGATTCGTCAATTCCAATCTCGTGTAGCCATGCAAGGGCGTCTTGTAATGGATTTTTATTCATCTACACACATTCTTAATATAAAGCCAGAGCTTGTCAATTTTTTTATCAATGTGTTTTGTAAATCTTAATGCAAATCCATTTTATCCTTTATTTATATGATATATAACTATATGTTAGTGATGGAAAGGGATGAATGTAGTAGGATTTAATATGCATATATACAAGCGCCATTTTTTGTATTTGGCACTGTCAGCAATGCTTATGGGATGCGCAGCTGATAACGATAAAGCAGATTCCGCACATAAACTGGCGGGCAAGACTGGTGTTGAGCGTGATACAACAAGGCACGCTGATAAATTATTTGGTGAACCTATTTTTACGCTAAATAAGAAAAAAATAGAAGAAGAAATAGGTATTGGAGTTAATAGCTATTTATGGCGCGCAAGCCTAGACACTTTTTCTTTTATGCCTTTCCAAAATGTTGAACCTTTTAGTGGTGTCATTACGACCGATTGGCATTCTCCGCCAGGTGAGCCAAATCAGCGCATGAAGATCAATGCTGTTATTTTAGATCGTCAGCTGCGCGCTGATGGCATTAAAATTGCTCTCTTCCACCAAACATATGATGCAAAAAAAGGTTGGGTAGCAGTGCCCGTAGCGCCTGAAACAGTTGAAGAATTAGTACAAACTGTTTTGACACGTGCGCGTCAGCTCAAGATACAGTCTAAGATTAATTAATAGGATCTCTAATGTCGGCATACAATTTCCGCCAAGCTGAAGCGAAGTGGCGTCAAGCTTGGGATGCGGCGTTTCGAAGTGTGTCTCCTAGTGAAGGGGAAAAAAAAAAATACTATGTGTTAGAAATGTTACCGTATCCATCAGGCCGCTTTCACATGGGGCACGTGCGCAATTATACTTTAGGGGATGCCGTTGCGCGCTTTAAAAAAGCTCAAGGGTATAATGTACTGCACCCGATGGGCTGGGATTCTTTTGGGCTTCCAGCAGAAAATGCAGCCATTGCACATGATATTTCGCCAGCTATCTGGACTGCTGATAATATACGGGAAATGACCCATGAGATGAAGCGTTTGGGCTTTATGTATGACTGGGATCGAGAAATATCAACGTGTGATCCAAGTTACTACGGCCAACAGCAATACCTGTTCCTAGAGTTTTTTCACAAAAAACTTGTCTATCAAAAAGAGTCCTGGGTAAATTGGGATCCTATCGATGAAACAGTTCTGGCTAATGAGCAGGTGATCGACGGCAGGGGGTGGCGATCTGGCGCGCCTGTAGAAAAACGACGCTTTTCCCAATGGTTTATGGCCATAACAGCTTACGCAGAACAATTGCTGGACGGCCTAAAGTTACTTGATCATTGGCCCGAAAAAGTCCGTGTTATGCAGGAAAAATGGATTGGAAAATCCGAGGGATGTTATGTAGATTTTCCTGTGAGTGGCCGGGATACACCACTGCGTATTTTTACCACACGGCACGATACAATATTTGGTATAAGTTTTTTGGCTGTCGCCCCTGAGCACCCTCTTGCACAAGAAGCGGCAAGTAACAATCCAGAAATTTCTCTAGCAATTAAGAAATATCAATCTTTAGGCACGAGTCAAAAAGCCTTGGAAACGGCAGAAAAAGAAGGTATTGATACGGGCTTGCGTGCGACCAATCCTTTTGATGCGACCCATGAGATACCCATTTTTGTTGCAAATTATATTTTGATGGACCATGGAACGGGAGCTGTGTTTGGATGTCCAGCTCATAATCAACATGATTTAGATTTTGCACACAAATATAGTTTAGATGTGCGCCCCGTTTTGGCGGATGCGTCAGGGCATGTGCACTTAGTGGATGGCTCTAAGGCCTATGTTGATGGTAGCTGTCTTGGAAACTCGCGCTTCTTAGATAGTTTGACGGTTTCAGAGGCTAAAGCAGAAGTTGAAAAACGGCTTGAGAACATGTCATTGGGTGCTCGGATGGTCCAGTATCGTCTTAAAGATTGGGGGGTGTCTCGACAGCGATATTGGGGGTGTCCAATACCCATCATATATTGTGATGTATGTGGAGCTGTTCCAGAAAAAAATCTACCTGTATTATTGCCGGATAATATTGATTGGAATCAGCCGGGAAACCCTCTTTCCTCCCACCCTACATGGAAGCATACGCAGTGTCCTCAGTGTGGTGAAGCAGCATGCAGGGAAACAGATACGCTTGATACTTTTTTTGACTCATCCTGGTATTTTTTCCGATACTGTTCACCTCAGGCGCTTGAGCCATTTAAAAAGGAAGATGCCGATAGTTGGATGGCTGTAGATCAGTATATTGGCGGCATTGAACATGCAGTGATGCACTTGCTCTATGCAAGATTTTTGACACGTGCGTTGAGAGATTGTGGGTATACTGAGATTTCAGAGCCCTTTCAACGCCTGATGACGCAAGGAATGGTCTGTCACGAAACGTATAAAAACCAGGATGGCCAATGGTTATACCCTGATCAAGTGCGCTTTGAAAAGGGCGTTGCGATCTCTGTTATAGATGATCTGCCTGTGACTGTCGGCCCATCTGAAAAAATGAGTAAATCTGTTTGTAATGTTGTGGCACCTGGTGCGATCATTGATGAGTATGGAGCAGATACAGTGCGCTTTTTTGTTCTGTCTGATAGCCCTCCTGAAAAAGACTTGGATTGGTCAGAAGCAGGTCTGAATGGCGCGTGGCGTTATATAAATAAGCTTTGGACATTAGGCGAAGCTATTGGTCCAGGTCCTGTTGATTTTTCTTTGGATGCATTATCTCGATCACTGATGAATATTTACACTTTAACACACAAAACTCTTTTCTTTGTGACAAAAGATTATGAGCAGTTTCACTTTAATAAAGCAATTGCACGAGTGCGAGAGCTAACCAATGCGCTAGCAGAGGTGCAAAATGAGATGAATGATACGCATCCTGTTGTGCGATACAGTTTTAAAATCGTCATCCAGATGCTTGCGCCGATGATACCTCATATTTGCCAAGAATTGTGGGAGAGAATGGCGATCGAGGGCTATGTTGTTGTAACTCCTTGGCCCACAGCGGATTCTGGGGCGACTCATGATACAATGCTGACATTGGCAGTGCAGGTGAATGGCAAGCTGAGAGCAACAATACAAGTATCTGCTGATGCCTCAAAAGAAGCCATTATAGAAATGGCGTTGCAGAAGAACACGGTCGTGCGTGCTGTTGCAAATACGGCAGTTAAAAAAGTCATTGTTGTACCAAAGAAGATTGTAAATGTGGTTTTATAGGAGTGTTAGTTTATCTTTTCTACTGCTGCTCGGGGGATGTGCATTACGTCCATTGTATGGTGAAGAAAGTGGTGATGTTGCGCAGAAAATGCGCCAAATATATGTTGCGCCAATCTCCGATCGTTCGGGGCAAATGTTGCATAATCTACTGCAGCAAATATTAACCCCTCAAGGTGTTAAGAACCCTAGGTATACACTGAGAGTCGTCCTTTCTACTGTACGACAAGAAATGGCTTTTTTGAAGGATGGGACCGCTAGCCGCTTGCAAATTCAATTAACGGCACAATATGGGCTGGAGAACTATGTAGATGGGACGCTCTTGGAAAAAGGCGAGCTTTTGTCGTGTGCGGATTATAATATTGTTGTGGATGGAGATTATGCCACAGTCGTGTCCGAAGAAGATGCTATGGCACGAGCGTTGAGGGATATAGCATGGGATATTAAGGCATCTTTAGGGGTGCTATGCTTAGAAACATCGTCATAAAAATTGTATCGTTTATTAGGTGTGTTGATGAAAATTTCACAAGCGCAATACAGAACGTTCTGCACGACTCCTCCAGCGGATGTGTCAGGATTGTTATTTTATAGTGATGATAGATTTTTATCAGAGAAGAATTTATTTCTTTTTTGGAAGACACACGGCATTTCTTCTGCGCAGGTAGATAAAGTAACTGAGCACTCTATTGTAGCGGGAAAGATTTTTATAAACGATTTTTTTTTGTCTCCAGGGCTTTTTTCTACGGGAGAGAAATATATGTATGTGGCGGATGCAACAGATAACATTGTGCCACATGTTCAAGAATTTTTGGACGTCACTACCATGCAAGCACCCCAGCTTTTTTTAGCATCGTCGTATTTAGCGCCGCGCTCAAAGTTGCGCCGCTTGTTTGAATCGTCAGAACGTGCTGCGGTGCTACCGTGCTACGCTTTAACAGAGCGTGAAATAAGGAAGATTATTTTAGAGCGTACGCAAATAGCACGCAAAACTATAGCGCCCACGGCCCTGGAAAAACTTATTCAAGGGGCAGTGGACAATATAGCGAGCATGGATATGGAATGGGAAAAAATTTTACTCTACGTTGGAGATGCTGAAGAAATCTCTGCAGAGGATGTGTGTGCTATGGTATCTCCTAGCGTAACGAGTGACAATAACGACATCATGCAGGCGTTTCTTAATGGACGCGTTTCAGAGCTGCACAAGCTTTTAATTCATGCGTTTGCCCAGTCGGGCGTTACCGCTGTCGGCATTATTCGTTTGCTTATGCAACAGTTGCTTCGGCTCTTGCATGCACGGCTGCTTCAACAACAAGGACTGTCCGCAGATCAAGCGTGCCAAGCGGTGTCACCAGTCGTTCCAGTATTTCAGCGACGGGATTTTTTGCGCTACATGCAACATTGGACAGAAGAGCGCCTCAGAAGATCATTGAATGTTTTAACGCGCCTAGAAGTTACCCTGAAACGACATGCCGATGTGGGAAATAAAATTTTTATGCAATACATACTATGTTTGGCTTACAATACATGCGAAGCAATCTAATACAGAAGATTTCTGCGCATGTATTTTCTGAAGAGGTGATATTGGATGCGTTATTTGAAAAAAATTCCTATGGCCGTATTTATCGTATTGAGTGTCTTGATTTCATGGTTGCTAGCTAGTAATCGAAATGCAGATTCTCCAACAGACGGTGAACCCAAATCATCACTATTTAAGGTGAGTGTACTGGAGATGCACCAGACCCCAGAACCCTTGTACCTTTCTTTGTTTGGGCACACAGAAGCGGCTTATTCTATTTCTCCTAAATCCCGTGCAAGTGGCATACTATCGTCAACGCCTATTGAGGAAGGTGCTCTTGTTGATACTGGAGATGTGCTCGCAATAATTGCTGAGGAAAACCATATCAATAAACTCAAAGCTGCGACGTCCGCCTATAATGTAGCGCAACTTGAAGCACAGAATGCCGGTCTTTTAAAGAAAGAAGGCGCGCGCTCTACAGTCAATATGCTTAGGTCAATATCCGCCTTAAAGCGTGCTGAAGCTGACTTAAAAACAGCCCAGCTCGATGTGCAGCATCTGCAAATCAAGGCGCCTTTTAAGGGTGTTGTGTCTCAATATGCAATCAAAGAAGGTGCGTATGTGGTGCCAGGAGAGGTTGTAATCCAGAGTTTAGATGCGTTGGACCCTCTTATTGCTGTTGTGCATGTTTCTCAATTTGATCGAGATAAGGTTTATATGGGACAGGAAGCGGTGGTGATATTTTCTAATGGATATGCTGTGCTGGGCACTGTATCCTTTGTTGCATCGAATGCTGAAAAGAGTACGCGTTCTTACCGGGTGCAAGTCAAAATCTCCAATAAAGACTATAAATACCTTGCTGGTACTTCTGTAACTGTGCGGATTATGTATGATAAATTGCCTGTATATAAATTACCGACACAATCTATTTCACTGAGTGATGATGGGACCTTGGGAGTTAAAGTTGTGGGGGAGAAAAATTGTGTTCTTTATAAACCGATAGAGCTTTTATATGCGGCCGACAACTTTTTTTATGTACGTGGGTTATCGGAAAATGAGCGTATTATTGTTAATGGACATGCCTTTGTTGTGCCAGGGGAGAAGGTAGATCCAATCATTGTATCTAATCACATGACGGAGGAACATGTGCCATGAGGGAGTTGATAAAGCTAGCACTCAATCATGTGCGCACAGTATTGTTGTTGCTCGTTTTTTTTACATTGTCGGGGATCTATGCTTATACCGTTATATCCAAAGAATCCTTTCCTGATATTGTTGTGCCGTTTGTTGTAGTTCAGGTAAAGATGCGAGGCATTTCTGCAGAGGATTCTGAACGACTACTCGTGCGTCCCCTGGAAAGAAAAATGCAGAGCATAGAGGGGGTTCAGGAAATGAAGAGTGAGGCAAAAGATAATATTGCAACAGTGGTTCTTGAATTTCAGGCAGGATTTAATATTGAGCAAGCACTCGCTGATGTGCGCAAAGAAGTAGCCCTGGCGAAAGCAGATTTTCCAGAAGCCGCAGATGACCCCCGTGTCGAAGAGGTGAATTTATCGCATTTTCCCATACTCACTATAATTTTGTCAGGCAATGTACCCGAAAGGACCTTGTTTGACATATCCGAACAACTGAAAGAGGAAATTGAAGCAGTAGATACTGTTCTAAAGGCCCCAGTTTTTGGCAAACGTGATGCTATAGTAGATATTATTTTGAATCCGCGTGACATTGAAAGCTATGGCCTTTTTTTCCATGATATTATACGGTTTATTAAGAATAATAACATTTCTGTTGCGACCGGATCTCTGGATAGGGGGCATGGAGGATATAGTGTTAAGGTCCCTGGTCTCATCGAATCGGTGCATGATCTTCGTAATGTCCCCCTGCAGTCGAATGGTAATGTTGTCGTGACGCTTAAAGATGTGGCGGATATTAAGCCCACCTTTAAGAAAAGTACAGGCATTATGCGTAGTCAGGGTGCGCCATCCATAGCTTTAAATGTCAGCAAACGAACGGGTGAAAATATCATTGAAACAACCGATCAAGTACGAAACATTGTTGAAAAGGCTTCTCAGGGCTGGCATAGAAAAATAAATGTGACGTACGCACATGATGAATCAGGAAAAATTCGATCTATGTTACATGAGCTACAAAATAACGTAATACTCGCAGTCGCACTTGTTATTCTGGTCATCGTATTATCCTTGGGTGCACGCTCTGCTTTGCTTGTCTCTTCTGCCATCCCGGGCGCTTTTTTAATGGGTATTCTGTACCTATATGCAATGGGATACACTTTGAATATAGTTGTGTTGTTTGCGCTTATTTTATCCGTTGGTATGCTTGTTGATGGCGCAATTATTATTATTGAATATGCGGATCGAAAATTATTAGAAGGCGCGACACCCTGGATGGCTTATAGAGAAGCGGCTATTCGCATGATGTGGCCAGTTGTTACATCTATTGTGACTATTCTCGTTGTGTTCTGCCCACTTCTTTATTGGCCAGGCATCATGGGCGAATTTATGAAATTCTTGCCCATAACATTAATTGCAACCCTATCAGCATCGCTTTTGATGGCTCTTTTTTTTATTCCATCACTTGGTAGTGTCTTTGGAGGTATTGGGCCAAAATATAGAAGGGAAGTCGTCTCTATTGTGGCGAGTGAGTCGGGAAAATTGAGCGATATATCCGGTGCTACAGGATGGTATGTACACACACTGGATCGCTTGCTTAATTATCCGTGGCGCGTTATTGGTTTCGCAATTTCTTTATTGATCGGTATTTTGATTCTCTATAGTTTTTTTGGTCGGGGTATTGAGTTTTTTCCAAATGTTGAGCCTAAAAGTGGTGCATATATCGTGCGGGCACGCGGGAATCTTTCGCTCGAGCAAAAAGACTTGCTTATGCGTGAAATTGAGCACGAACTTTCATCTCATCAAGCTTTTAATAATGTGTATGTGCAGGTTGGAAAAATAGATAAGGCAACAGATGATACGATCGGCAAAATAACGGTGGAGTTTGTTCATTGGAAGAACCGTCTCCACGCAGATAAGGAATTGAATTTTGCTCTTTCAAAAGTGGAGCACTTGCCAGGTATAACAATAGAGGTTGTGCGTGATCAATCTGGTCCAAATCGGGGAAAACCGATCTCTCTTGTTGTGTTAAGCAATAATTTGCAAGCCATGAATGAAGCGGTTGATACAATCCAATCGTTGATGAAAGGAATGCCTGCTCTAATGGATATACAGGATAACCGACCCGTTCCAGAGATTACATGGGAAGTAGAAGTGGATCGGGAAAAAGCAGCCGTCTTTGATTTGGATGTGCATGCCCTTGGACATGCTCTGTCACTGGTGACAGATGGATTAGAAGTTGATACGTTTAGGCCACACAATAGTCGGGAAGAGGTTTCTATTATTGTGCGCTATCCTGAGCCTTATCGTAGCCTTGAAATGCTGGATCGCATAAAACTAACAAATTCTAAAGGACATGACATTCCTGCCCAAAATTTTGTCAAACGTGTTCCCAAGAAAAACATTACAACTATTTCACGACTGAATGGCGCGCGCTATTATTCGGTTGAGGCTAATGTTATTCCTGGCGCTTTAGCGCATGATCAAGTAAAAATATTGCAGAACCGGCTACAGGTAGTTGGGTTACCGGAAGGTGTTGATGTTGTTTTTAAAGGGGAAGAGGACAGAAAAAACACAACAGGTGCATTTTTGAAAAAATCATTTTTGGTGGCTATTTTCTCTATTTTACTCATTTTGGTGACACAATTCAACAGTTTTTTCTATGCTCTTCTTGTGCTGAGCTCTGTGGTCTTGGCTACATTCGGCGTTTTTGTTGGCTTGCTCGTTATGCAGCAACCTTTTAGCATTGTAATGACAGGGTTAGGTATTATTGCATTATCAGGAATTATTGTGAGTAATAATATTATTGTCATTGATACCTTTAACCATTTGAGAGATGGCATCACAGATCTAAGAAGACTGAGGGAGGCGGTGCTGCGTACGGGAGCCCAGCGTGTGCGCCCAGTTATTTTGACTAAATTGACGACCGTTCTTGGCTTGCTACCTATTTTATTTCGTGTTAACATAGACTTTGTTCATCTTGATATCTCTATCGGTAATCCCTCTAGCGAGTGGTGGGTTCAGTTGGCGACCGCGATTATTTTTGGGGTGTTATTTGCTTCTCTTTTAACACTGATTGTAACCCCGAGCGCCTTATATATATGGGAGCGCCGACGGTTTACGTGTTAGACGCATGGTGCGCATTTCGTTTTCTGAGCTGAGTTCTGTGTGACACGGTAGACAAAGTGAGAAAAAAACCATCTTGTACAGTGCAGCAGCATAATCCTTCATAATCATACACACATCAGTATAAACACATAAGCAGGATATGCCATGAGCTGAGAATCATGTCTGGTCCACGGGTGGTCGAACATTCAACTCAGCGGTGAGAGTATGATCAAAATATCCCACGCATTAAGGATGCAGGCGGTACAATGGTTGTCTAAATGACAATAGGCGTAAATCATCTGCATGGGCAATTTAAGTGTCCCACCACGCTGAATCGCAAAATTACTGTGAGCGTCTCTGGTGCAAGCTGGGTCTCTGTACGCATGATGCATACAGATCATAAATCTCCAGTAGTGCAAAAAAAGAGACTATGTATATTGTAATGTTATTCAAAATTACTTTATAAATATACTATTAAGCAATTTATTTACTTAAATTTTTTTAAAAAATCATGAAAAATAGAGCCAGAATATACACCGTACAACATCATCTAATATTGAGCGTTCTAGAAATCTTGCACAAGAAATGTATTGAATATGCGCTTGAATAAATGCATGAGCGCCTAATATCCTTCTTGCTATTTAAAGCATAAAAAAATACAATAGATTCAGATTAAATCTTGAATCTTTAAGAGTCTGAGCCTATGAAATTTGTTATTGAGCGCACCCCCTTCTTAAGCGCCTTGTCTCGTGTGCAGCATATTGTTGCACGACGCACTGTGAGTCCTATTTTATCCAATGTCTTGCTTATAGCAGATGCCGATCAACTAACGCTGACTACGACAGATTTAGATGTTTCTGTGTCGGAGATAGTATCTATTCACGGTCAGGTGTCAGGGGGTACAACTGTCAGCGTGCATACGCTGCATGATATTGTGCGCAAGTTGCCAGACGGAGCGAATATAGAGCTGCGTGTTGCAGGCGAAACTCATCAGTTGGTGGTCAAATGTGGACGCTCTCGCTTTCATCTGCCTATATTGCCGACGGAAGATTTTGCCCCCTTTAAAATGTCAGAGATGCCCCATCATTTTACAGTGGCTGCGGACGCGTTAAACCATCTTGTTTCTCAAACCCGCTTTTGCATGTCTACGGAAGAAGCGCGCTATTTTTTGAATGGAATTTATTTGCATGAATTTAGCTCAGGGACAGATAAATTTTTGCGCTCTGTAGCGACGGATGGACATCGCCTAGCGCTTGCAGAAATTCCGGAACCTCAAGGCTCAGAGGGTATGCCAGGTGTGATCATTCCTCGAAAAACAGTTGGGGAATTAGCACGTCTTGTAGATAGTATGACGGGGGATATTGAAATTTCACTTTCACTTACACAGATTGCCTTTTCTTGTGAGACGGTGCAATTGCAATCTCGCCTTATTGACGGTACCTTTCCTAATTACAACGATGTTATTCCGTCGGAGACGGAGCATACATTATCTGTGGATGTGAACGATTTATCTGCAGCAGTTGATCGCGTGGCGCTTTTGTCTCAAGACAAATCAAATGGCATTAAAATGACAATTGAAAAATCACGAATTCTTGTATCGGCTAGCAGCGCAGATCATGGCAGTGCCTTAGAAGAGGTTGAGACGGATTACCAGGGCGATCGTTATGAAATAGGATTTAATGCCCGATATGTGTTGGATATTCTGCATCAAATCGATAGTCCAACTTTAACTTTAAAATTTCAGGATGAGCAAGCGCCTGTTATTCTGAACGATAGTGAGGCGGATGATATGCTCTTTATCTTGATGCCTATGCGTGTATAGTAGGTGTGAACGCTATAAATAGGCGTCAAGACTCTGAACCTTCTATATCGCCATATGTTCGTTCGCTCCGCCTTCAGAATTTTCGAAACTATGATTTTTTAACACTTGCTGTTGATGCGCGACCTGTTGTGCTAACCGGAGATAATGGTGCAGGTAAAACTAATCTTCTCGAGGCTCTCTCTCTCTTGAGCCCTGGACGCGGTATGAGAAAATCCAAATTACTAGAATTTCACCGATTAGGTGGGGCGCAGCGCATACCTTGGGCCGCGTCTTTTCAATTGATAGCGGAGGAGGAAATAACACAAATTAGCACAGGAAGTGATCCAGATAATATGGATAAGCGTGTCGTGAAAATTGATGGTGCATTTAAGCCTCAAAAAGCTTTGCAAACATGCGTCGATGTTATTTGGCAAACGCCTCAAATGGATCGTTTGTTTATTGACGGACGGTCTGTGCGCCTCAAGTTTCTTGACCAAATGGTCGAACATAAAAATAAATCCCATAGAAAGCATTTATCTCGGTATGAACATGTGGCACGGGAACGTCTGAAACTTTTAAAAGAAGGCAGAGGAGAGAATGCATGGCTTGAGGGGCTTGAGCATATCATGTCAGCCGAAAGCATTGCAATTATTGCCGACCGACAGTCTTTTGTGGCTCAGCTCAATCAACACTGTTTGTCCATGAATTCCAGCTTTCCAAAAGCACGAGGACATCTTGAAGGTGAAATTGAGAGTTGGCTCGATGAAAAATCGGCCCTTGAGGTTGAAGAGGCTCTGCAAAGACGCTTGTATGAGAATAGGCGATTAGATCAGCAGTCGGGCATGACTAATATTGGTGCACACCAGAGCAATTTATGTGTTTATAACCTTGATTTTGACCGGCCAGCTGAAGTATCTTCTACAGGTGAGCAAAAGGCGCTCCTCTTGTCACTCATTATGGCCCAGAGTCGATTGCTAGTATCCCTCAAAGGGGCAGCTCCTATTGTGTTGCTCGATGAAGTGGTGGCGCATTTAGATCGAAAGCGGCGATATGACTTGTTTGATGAGATTTTTGGGTTGCGTATGCAAGCGTGGATGACGGGCACAGACGCGCTATTTTTTGAAGAATTTGAGAATCGGGCCCAATTTTTAGATGTTGTTGCAGGCCATGTATTGCAGTCAACATGAAATATAAAAGCCAGTAAGAACAACTAAGGTGGTATGACAACAATGACTGAGAAAGCAAACACGGAATATGGCGCCCATTCTATTAAAGTCCTCAAGGGACTTGATGCTGTTCGAAAGCGTCCCGGTATGTATATTGGCGATACCGATGATGGATCAGGATTGCATCATATGGTGTATGAAGTGGTTGATAATGCCATTGATGAAGCATTGGCGGGCCACTGTGACACAGTTTTTGTGACCTTAAATGCAGATGGATCGGTTACAATCCGAGATAATGGCCGTGGCATCCCCGTTGCAATGCATGCAGAAGAGGGTATTTCCGCGGCAGAAGTGATTATGACGCAATTGCATGCGGGGGGTAAATTTGACCAGAATTCTTATAAGGTATCAGGCGGCCTTCATGGTGTGGGTGTGTCCGTTGTTAATGCTCTATCCTCAACATTGGATCTGCGTATTTGGCGCGATGGACAAGAGCATTGTATTCGTTTTAAGGATGGTGTGTCTGAGGCGCCACTTAAAGCTCTTGGTGCGTCTTCCGAACAAGGGACTGAAGTTCGTTTCCTACCTTCTAAAAATACATTTACAAAGACAGAATTTGACTGTGCGACACTAGAGCATCGCCTACGGGAGCTTGCCTTTTTAAACTCTGGTGTTCGATTGTGTTTAACAGATGCAAGACGTACACCGGAGCATATTGTGGAGCTGCACTATGAAGGTGGTGTGCAGGCCTTTGTCGAATATTTGGATCGCAGTAAGACAGCATTGCATAGTCCTCCTTTATACTTCAAAGGGGGAAAAGAGGGCATCGAGCTAGAACTTGCACTTGAATGGACAAATGCGTACCACGAAACGACATTATGTTTTACAAATAATATCCCGCAGCGGGATGGAGGCGCCCACTTGGCGGGTTTCAGAGGAGCTGTAACACGAGCGATTAATCACTATGCTCACACTGTCACGCAAGGAAAAAAAGAGAAAACAGCATTGAATGGAGACGATGCCCGTGAAGGCATTACTTGTGTGCTTTCTGTGAAGGTACCGGATCCAAAATTCTCATCACAGACCAAGGATAAGCTTGTTTCATCAGAGGTGCGCCCTGTAGTCGAGGGAGTTGTATACAATAAACTTTCTCAGTGGTTTGAGGAAAATCCCCCTGAAGCGAAAAAAATTATCCAGAAAGTTGTTGAAGCGGCGGCTGCACGAGAGGCGGCACGTAAAGCCCGTGAATTGACGCGTCGGAAGGGTGCTTTAGATATCACTTCATTGCCAGGTAAGCTTGCGGATTGCCAGGAGAAAGATCCAGCAAAAAGTGAACTTGTTATTGTTGAGGGAGACAGCGCCGGTGGTTCAGCTAAGCAAGGCCGAGATCGTGTATTTCAAGCTATTTTACCTCTACGCGGAAAGATCTTAAATGTAGAACGGGCACGATTTGATCGAATGATATCGTCCGAACAAGTTGGGACATTGATTGCAACGTTGGGCACCAGTATTGGAAAAGATGAATTTGATATTGATAAATTGAGATATCAGCGCATTATCATCATGACGGATGCTGATGTGGATGGTAGCCATATCCGTACACTGATCTTGACATTCTTTTTCAGGCAGATGCCGGAAATTATTGAGAAGGGGTATTTATATATCGCGCAACCACCGCTCTACAAAGTGAAGCGCGGCCATTCTGAGCTTTATCTCAAAGATGAAGATGCGATGAAAGCATATCTTATTACGGAAGGCATATCACAGACAACCATGACACTGGCAGATGGCCAGGTCTTGTCTGGTGCAGATTTGCGTCAACGTGTGTTGGAAACAGTGGAGGCCATTACTTTAATTGATGCACTTGCAAAACAATACCACTGTTCTATGCTTTTGGAGGCAATGGCAACAGCTGGTCTGATGGACGTTGGATTATTGGTTGACGATGATTTTACATATGAGTATGTGGCCCTGCTTGTTGTGCATCTTAATCGTTTATCAGTTTTGAAGAAAAACCATTGGCATGGGTGCATTATGGATGATGGACAGATGTTAATAGAACGCAAACTGGAAGGTGTGCCGCAACGCATTGTTGTTCCACCAGAGGTTTTAAAAACATCTGAAGCGCATGCGCTGAATGAACTATCTTCTGTGTTATGCGCTACATATAGTAAATCCGCTATTTTTACGTATAAAGAGATTAAAAGTGTAGTTAATACGCCACATGAAGCGTTTCAAAATGTGGAAACTCGGGCGCGTACGGGGCTATCGATCCAACGCTATAAGGGGTTGGGTGAAATGAATGCAGAGCAACTTTGGGAAACAAGCATGAATCCTGAGGCACGGACCCTTCTTCAAGTAAAAATAAATCATGCAGATGAGGCCGAAGAAATATTTTCAACCCTGATGGGCGATGTCGTTGAGCCACGGCGGCATTTTATTCAGAAAAACGCGCTGAATGTTTCAAATTTAGATGCCTAAAAAACAAAAAAACAGACATCAACACTCTACACCCCATACTATTCAAAGACAAAATCGCTTGCACTCTAAGAGCTGCACCCTTATATGCATATGGCGGATTTTTTTCTCTCTTTCTTTATGGGGCTGCATTCTTATTGTAGGGCTTCTTGCTTGGTTTGCGTACGATCTTCCAAATATCAGTGAGCTAAATATTGGAGAACGACGCCCTAGCTATGTTTTTCTGACCAAAAACCATAGAGAAGTCGCGCGTTATGGAGATTTTTATGGTGAGTTCGTTCAGTTTTCTCAAGTGCCGACACATGTGATTGCATGTATTGTAGCAACAGAAGATCATAAATTTTTTGACCATGGAGGCATTGACTGGACAGGGCTGCTTCGGGCCTTTGTTTCTAATGTGCGCGCTGGTTATGTAGTGCAGGGTGGCAGCACGCTCACTCAGCAAATTGCCAAAAATTTATTTTTAACGTCTGACAGATCTTTAAAACGAAAATTTCAAGAGTTTGTGATGGCTTTGTGGCTTGAGTATAACTTTAGCAAAGAGCAACTCTTAACTATCTATTGCAATAGGGTCTACTTAGGTGCGGGCACGTATGGTATTGATGCAGCTTCACAGGAATACTTCGGAAAGCCTATCCGGTCTGTAACCATGGCAGAGGGAGCTGTGATTGCTGCACTTTTGAAGGCACCCAGCCGCTTGTCTCCGAATCGCGATAAAAAGGCACTTAAAAAACGAGCCCGCTTTGTAGCTCAAAGACTTCTTGAGACACACACAATAACAAACGGACGCTATCAGAGACTGCTTGAAGAAATTGATGCCTTAACATTTCATTGGGCACACCATTTTCTAGAGAATAGATACTTTACCGATTGGCTTATGCAGCAATTGCCCACTATGGTGGATATAAGCCAAGATCTTATTATTATTACAACAGTGGATGAAGCGCTTGAGTCTGAGTCATCGACAGTTTTGCAAGAGAAACTCGCTGAATCCTGTGTAAAAGCAAATGCTCATCAAGCAGCGTTTGTGTCGATGCGCTATGATGGTGCAGTGCTAGCCTTAATTGGAGGTGAAGATTATAGAAAGAGTTCTTTTAATCGGGTAACGCAAGCAAAACGCCAACCAGGATCTGCATTTAAGCTTTTTGTTTATCTTGCCGCTTTGGAGAAGGGGTTCCCTGTTTACATGAAGGTTAAGGATAGTCCCATTGCGATGGAGGGGTGGAAACCTAAAAACTTTGGCTGGAAAGACAAAGGGATTGTGACCCTTGAGCAAGGATTTGTTAACTCTATTAATACGGTGGCCGTGCGTATAGCGCAAGCAGTGGGCATTGATCATATTACTGAGATTACTAGGCGTCTTGGATTGTCTGAGTGTCAACCTCAAGATCTCACTGTTGCCTTGGGCTCCGGAAGTTCAACTCTTTTAGAATTGACTGCGGCATACACAATGGTAGCAAATGGAGGATTTTTAATTGCGCCATATGGTATACTAGAAATACGTAATACGCAAGGAGAAGTGCTCTATAACCATAAGCCCTTGCAAAGTAAACGGGTTCTAAGTGGTGATGTTGTATACAAAATGCAGAAACTCCTGCGCAGTGCTGTCTATAATGGCACAGGGCGACGTGGTCATATTGAAGGTGTGACTCTTGGCGGAAAAACGGGGACGACACAGAATCATAGAGACGCTTGGTTTGTGGGATATACAAAAGATATAGTGTCCGGTGTTTGGATGGGTAATGATGATGAAAAACACATGAAATGGGTGACAGGGGCGACATATCCTATTAGCATATGGCGACGTATTATGGCACATCATTACACATCAGCAACACAGTAACCTGTTTTGATTCAGTGTTTGTGGCACCATGCATAGCTTGAGTAGTCTGTATGTCATTTGCAGATGCTCTCGTTACTCTTGTAAGATGATGCAATATACAGTCTCGATGCGCTACAACTCAATACCGATCGAACTTTCTCGTAGGTATAGAGGTTATGGCATGATTGCGCATGGTAAGCACCATGTATTATTCACTGATTTTTCTGTAAAATACAGTTCTTCCATTATGCAATGTATCGACTGCGTAGTCGGTGAGAACATAACTCTTGTCTGCGCATTTAAAGGCAGCGATACAACACATCGGATGTATGCACATTTCTTTTTGTCCCACTAACACTTAGAAGAGAAGAAAGGACGACGGAGTTAGTGCGTAAACAATATTTGAGAACGAGCCCAATGTCTTGAGCAAATCTTGAGCAATGACTTGTGTGTCTCCTGTAAGAGTTTCTTGATCGAGCAATAATGCACAGGCGTTCATAAGCATAAACGGCTCTCTGCCGCCACTAAAAAAGAAGAGATGCGAGCATAATTTCTTTTGGACTTGGATTCTGTTGACGACCGGCTCTAGATATATGGAGGCTGTGTCCAGCCTTTTGGAGAATACGTAAAAACATCAACGCCTGTTGCGGTCACACCTAAGGAGTGTTCAAATTGGGCCGATAAGGATTTATCCTGAGTAACCGCCGTCCACTGATCACCCAAAATACGCATATGCGGTTTTCCTGCATTAATCATAGGTTCGATTGTAAAAAACATCCCCTCTTCTAATACGACGCCAGTGTTGGGTGTACCGTAGTGGAGCACCTCAGGCTCTGTGTGAAACACCTGTCCTAAACCATGTCCGCAAAATTCTCGCACAATGGAGAATCCATGAGATTCTGCATGTTTTTGAATTGTGTGCCCAATGTCTCCTAGTGTCACGCCTGGACGGACAATATCTATGGCATACATTAAAGAATCGTATGTAACATCAATCAATTTTCGCGCTTTTACCCCAACCTTACCAACTGTAAACATACGGCTCGTATCCCCATACCACCCATCTAAAATTGTTGTGACATCTATATTTATGATATCCCCCATTTTTAGTATCTTTTTTCCAGGTATCCCGTGGCAAATCACATGGTTTACGGATGTACAAATAGACTTTGGAAATCCCCTATAGTGAAGAGGTGCTGGGGTAGCACCATGTGCAATGATAAAGTCATGGCACAGAGTATTGAGAGCGTCTGTAGTAATACCTGGCTGTACGCGTGAAGTGACATAGTCAAGGGTTGCAGCTGCTAGTGTGCCGGACTGATGCATTTTAGCAAATGCATCTGGCCCGTGACATTTGATATCTCTTGCAATAGGGTGATCAAAATGCATGTGTTTCTATGGCTCATATTTTAAGGGTTTACTAATCTTAATACATGCAGGGGTCACTATGCAACTATAGCAAATGATTGTTACACCTTTTTTTTTATAGGCATATTCAAAAGTTTCTGCATATGTAGGATCTATTGCATCTGCAATTTTAAAAGCCCCGCAATCATTTCGTTGCACAAGATAAAAAAGAGCAGCAGCGTGCCCTTGTTCTCGCATACGTATGAGGGCATTTAAATGTTTTGTGCCTCGGATTGTAACAGCATCGGGAAACAATGCTTTATTGTCTTGTTTTAAGGTAACATTTTTGACCTCTACATACATGCGTTGTTGTGCAGGATTTGTGAGCAATAAATCTATTCTTGAATTTTCATCATACTTCACTTCTCGCGCATAGCCTGCATAGGATACAAACTCCGGTAAGCCACACTCAAAAGCCTTTGCGACAAGTACATTGGAGAGTTGTGTATTAATACCAATCCAGGTGTTGTCTACATTGACCATCTCTAATGTGTAAGGAAGTTTTCTTCTGGGCTTCGATGAGACGCTGAGGGCAACATGGAGCCCAGGATCGTTCAGACCTATCATGGAGCCTGAATTTGGCACATGCGCTGTAATTACTTGCCCGTTATCCAAACGTACATCCGAAAGAAAGCGTTTGTAGCGTTTAATCAGAGTACCATGCGTGAGTGGTTTGTCAAATGTGTGATAAATATCTTGCATTCCAATCGATCTTTTACAATAGTGAGATCAAGAGAATAGCATGAAATGGATGCCAATGATTGAAATTTTTACAGATGGTGGATGCCATGGTAATCCGGGCCCGGGAGCTTGGGCAGCATTGTTGCGTTACAAGGGTATTGAAAGAGAAATTTCTGGGTATTCCCCTGAGACGACGAATAACCGTATGGAGTTGACAGCAACAATAGAAGCGCTTAAAAGTCTCAGAAGATCACAAAAAATCTATCTTTATACGGATAGCCAATATGTGCAAAAAGGCGTAACCCAATGGTTGGATGGATGGAGAAAAAGAGGATGGAAAACAGCAAACAATAAGCCTGTAAAAAATCAAGATTTGTGGCAGATTTTACATAACTTTATACCAATCTTAGATGTCGAATGGTACTGGGTCAAAGGGCATTCTGGGCATCTGGACAATGAACGTGTGGATGCATTGGTGCAGAAGGTATTGTTTGAACATTCTAGGCAGAGACGTAAGGCGCATTCTTTTGCTGACACCGTCCTTTATAGCGATAGATGACCAAAAGACAACCTTTTCCACGGATGAATGAGAAGAACGGTGTCGCAATCCGCTTTTTTATATGATTTCTTTAGTTTTGACCGGTAGTGTATGTTTCAGGGTATTCTTACTGAACATTATTTTCTTTCAATAAATGGTGCCGAAGATTACATATATATGCAGATTATATCTGTATCTATTTTGTGATAGAAGAAGAATGCGTTAGATCCTTTAGTAGGGTGCGCTTGGTGTGTTCCGTCCACGAGTTCGATGCACGCAAACACACAACATTGAAGGTAAACATTTTATCAATAGCCCAATGCGCACTATCTGCTGAAGAAGTGTGTATATGCTGGAGATTTTATTGGGTGTCGTATATTGTGCAGCATCAATATCAATGACGTTTTCCATAATAGAAGAGAGATGAGGAATATTCAAGAGCTCTGAGAGTTTGAAGCAAAAACTGCGTTTTCCTTGCTTCCGTCTCAATACACCACCTGTCCATTTCTGTGCCCACTCAGGTCAGATGCAATGCTTAGGCGCCAATGAGAGTGCATTGAGTTCTTAATGGAAAAATGCATTGTTCTTGTAACGCGAAACGAGCCGCTGCAATGTTGAGTACAGCCGCTGTGCAGTGCAGAACATGAAGAGAGTAGAGGCTGCGCATTTCAGCCCCTTCTAAAATGCATCTTTACAATAGTATTGTTCTATGAGTCATTGTCGACAGGAAAAAGGTGACCTATAAAGCCACCTGTTCTTGTTATTAGATCGCATAAAAAAATATTATTTTTATTTTTCTTCGTCCGCACGTTTTTTACTCATTTTTGTAAAACGTTCATTCAAGTTGCGAACAGAAAATACCCAAAAGAGTATAATAATGCAAACAAAGAAGAATAAGTATGGCGCGATCAGTTCTTGCCCGTTTATAGCACCAGCAGCAACTGTCATCAATAGGATCTGTTGAATCAGAGATCCACCAGACTTACCAGCGCGACCACCTATTACATCAACAGCAGCCTTACCCTTTACTTTCATGTCTTCATCGAGTGGGATGTAAGACATCTCTTTTGTTGAATCAAAAAGAGAATATTTCGTTGCTTTGCTCAGAATGTTTTGCACCATCCCCACAATGACCGCCATCCAAATGGGTGTCATAGAAAAGACGGCAAACAAACCAGTCATACTATCTTTGAAGAGAACGCAACTGAAGAATATAGAACTTGTGGCCAATAGCATAATTGGTGTCAGCACTGCTGCTATATACCAGCCAAATATACGTACAATGTTAGCACCAATCAGCATAAAGATAATGGTAATAATGCCTGTATAAGTTGAGAAATCACCCATAAAAGCCGTGTAATCGTTCATGGATGTGAAGACTTTCCCTACTTGGTTTTTCCATGTTACTTCAACTAAGTTGATGCAGATGCCGTAACTCATGATCAATGTGAAGATCAATAGGAGGTAGCGTGACGAGAGAACCATCTTGAAACTTTCACCCAGTGTAAGTTTTGGCTTGCTCTTTTTTACTTTAACTTCATTTGCATCATATAAGCGTGGGTCGCTCATGACATTTTTATTTGTCCAGCGATATAGGTACATAAACAACACGCCAAAGACAATGAATGCGGCCATGATGTATTTAATGCTGACGTCAAAAGGATTTCCGTGTGGTCCGACCACATGTTCACCATACTTTGTGAGATACTTAAGTGTTTGACCAGATAAAATCAGACCAAAGTTACCAATCAGACCAAACATGGCGTAATAACGCTTTGCTTCAAAAATACGCGTAATTTGGTTTGCAAATTGCCAGAATAGCAGTGCAATCACGACGCTGCCCCACATTTCAGCAAAAGCGTAAAAGATAACGTAAATCCAGCGTGCCCACATCATGATAAACCAACGCATTGCAGGTGCAGCAGTAATAGCGGCATCCACAAGGACTTGGTTTGGCATTAAGTATTCTTTTGCCGGGTATAGAACAAAACCAAATGCTCCAAAAAATACTAAAAATGGTAGAAGCGTATAATAGAAGAGCTTTTCTCGTGATAAAGCGTTAGACATTTTGCTGTACAACGCCACAAATCCAATTGCCAAGGGGGTTACGACCCAGAACTTTATAAAACTGATTGTTGCAGCACCTGCGCCACCCACAACAACAGCGTCTTTTACGTCACGGACTATTGTGTAGTTGAAGAGGGCACAAAACATCATCAAGCCCATGGGGATAAATTTTTTAAGCTCATAATTGTGAATCGGCCAGAAAACTGCCCGTAAACCAGAAAATTCAGCCGTTGTGTCTTTAGACGTCACTTCTATACTCCTTGCAATGTTTGAGAAAATTTAGAGAATAATTCAGCTCTCTGCAAGCGATCATTCTTTATACATAGTGCGCATTATACAGAATGTTGCATAAAAGTCAACAATGTGGAAATTGTATATAAAAATGTTGGGATTTTATATATTTTTGCATATAAGATGTAAAAAATTACATGAGCACTAGAGAGTACATGAGTTTTATTAATATACACCCTTAGAGCTTTCAAGGTATTTCGGAGCATTGTATGTGGTCCGTAGTAGTAATACAACTGATCCGATCAATGAGTATCCAACTATTGAATGCGGTCTCCTTAAATATAGCGGATATCACATAGAATGATATTGTGATATTTTTCTCTCGTACCATTTCTCTCTTAACATTTATGACATATTCGCGTACAAAGGCAGGGTACGTTTTAACGTTTGAGGAATAGAAGCTATGACACAAGTGTTTGTTTTCCCCGGTCAAGGATCACAGGCTGTGGGTATGGGGAGAGCGCTCCATGATACTTTTTCTGATGCAAGGGCGGTGTTCGAAGAGGTAGATGATGCATTGTCCCAAAAATTGTCACACGTTATTTTTGAAGGCCCCATGTCAACACTTACACTGACAGAAAATGCACAGCCCGCATTAATGGCCGTGAGTCTTGCGGTGATGCGTGTTTTAGTGCGGCAAGGTGGGTTTGATGTATCCCGTTTAAAAATAATGGCTGGACATTCTCTGGGTGAATATTCTGCGCTCTCGGCTGCGGGGGCGATTTCTGTTGCAGAGGCAGCATGTCTACTGAAAATCCGGGGATGTGCTATGCAAGAAGCTGTGCCCGTGGGTGAGGGCGCCATGGTTGCGGTGTTAGGCCTTGATATCTCCACAGTCGAACGTGTTGTGCAAGAGTTTAATGGGTGTGTGATTGCAAATGATAATGCGCCAGGACAGGTTGTTTTGAGCGGTGTTAAAAGTGTCGTGGAGGCAACAACTGTTGCGATGCAGTCAGCTGGAGCAAAACGCTGCATCCCGTTGGTCGTAAGCGCTCCTTTTCATTCACCCTTAATGACATCTGCAGCGGAAGCAATGCGCGTGGCACTGGAGGATGTTGAGTTTTTAGCGCCGGTTGTGCCTATTATTCCCAATGTAACGGCTGCTCCTACAGAAGATGCATTAGTGTTGAAAGATCTTTTGGTGCAGCAGGTTACAGGACGTGTTCGGTGGCGTGAGACGCTCTTATTTTTTCCCACTTTAGGGGTTGATTCCGCGATAGAAATTGGTGCTGGAAAAGTTCTGTCGGGCCTTGCAAAAAAAACAATACCTGCTCTTGTAACATCAAGCATTAGTACTCCAGAAGATATTGAGGAATTTCTAGAAACACTTTAACGAAACGGGAAGTTGATATAATGTTTTCATTAGCAGGACGTAAAATGTTGGTAACGGGTGCCACGGGTGGGCTAGGCTGGTCTATTGCGCAGGACTTTCATCTCCAAGGGGCGATTGTGGCAATTTCAGGTCGACGTGTAGATGCGCTAGAGACCCTTGCCAGAGAGCTTGGTCGAGAACGGGTGCATGTTGTACCGTGCGATCTAGAGGACTTAGCCTCTGTAGAAGAACTAGTGCCTAAAACACAAGAGATTATGGGCGGTTTAGATACACTTGTAAACAATGCAGGAATGACCAAAGATGGTTTGATGATGCGCATGAAAAATCAGGATTTTGATGATGTTATAGCAGTCAATCTTCGGGCACTTTTTGTGTTGTCAAAAGCGTGCTTGCGCCAGATGATGAAAGAGCGCTTTGGCCGCATTGTCAATATTTCCTCTGTTGTGGGCGTGACAGGTAACCCTGGACAGGTTAATTACTGTGCATCTAAAGCAGGTGTCATTGGTATGTCAAAGGCACTAGCTGCTGAAGTCGCAACGCGTGGTATTACGGTAAACTGTATTGCGCCCGGTTTTATTCAATCGCCAATGACAGCTGCGTTAAATGATGAATATCGCAAAAAATTAGAAGCATCAATTCCTATACAACATATCGGAACTCCTCAGGATATTTCGGCTGCGGCTGTATATCTTGCAAGCAAGGAAGCAGGGTATGTGACCGGGCAAACGTTACATGTGAATGGTGGCATGGTCCGAGTGTAATATGAGTGGCTTTAGGCAATTTATTCTGGCCACGCATTAGAATTTGTGATAGGTAGGGATCGTAATTAATTTTATTGGACTAAACAATTTTAAGGACAAAATAATGAGTGATGTTTCCGATCGAGTTGTAGGTATTGTTGTGGATAAGCTTGGTGTAGCGCGTGATAAGGTTGTTGAGAACGCAAGCTTTATTGATGACTTGGGAGCGGATAGCTTAGATACAGTCGAGCTTGTGATGGCCTTTGAGGATGAGTTTGACTGTGAGATTCCTGAGAGTGACGCTGAAGATATTCGGACAGTGAGAGATGCTGTTTCTTATCTTACAAGCAAGGATTCTTAATCTCGCGCTTTTCCAGACTTTCTCTGTTTGTAATTCATTTGTGGGAATGATGTGATATGCGGCGTGTTGTTGTAACAGGTATGGGTATTCTCTCACCTTTAGGTTTGGGTTTAGATCGAAACTGGAATCGTCTTATCAATGCTGAGACGGGCATTGGAAAGACTAGTCAATGTGATGTGTCTGACATTGCTTGTCAAGTATCGGGTGAAATCCCTAGAACAGATGATAAAAATGCGCGCGCTCAAGGACAACTCAATTATGATGAGTGGGTTTCTCCCAAAGATCGTCGTAAGGTCGGTGATTTTATCACCCTTGGCATGATTGCAGCTGATATGGCTCTTGAGGATGCGGGGTGGCATCCAACAGACGCGGAAGAGCAATATCGTACGGGTGTGCTGGTTGGAAGTGGTATTGGGGGGTTGCAAGGGATTTATGAAACATCGACGCTACTCAATGAAAAGGGGCCGCGCCGTGTGAATCCATTTTTTATTCCATCCTGTCTCATCAATCTTGTCTCTGGGAATATTTCCATCAAGCATGGTCTTAAAGGCCCCAATCATGCGGTTGTAACAGCTTGTGCTACAGGCACACATGCAATAGGCGACGCTGCACGGCTCATTCAATATGGAGATGCTGATGTGATGGTTGCGGGCGGTACAGAAGCAACAGTGTGTCGTATTGCGCTATCTGGATTTTCGGCAATGCGTGCGCTATCGACCCAGTTCAATGATCGTCCTAAAGAAGCTTCGCGGCCCTGGGATCAAGAGCGCGATGGATTTGTGATGGGAGAGGGGTCAGCTGTTCTGATCCTGGAGGAACTGGAACATGCTAAGAAACGTGGGGCTAAGATATATGTAGAGTTTGGTGGATATGGCCTTTCTGGAGATGCGTTTCATATTTCTGCGCCAGACGAAGAGGGCGGATATCGGGCGATGAAAATGGCGCTAGATCATGCGTCTTTATTGCCGGAAGACGTAGATTACATCAATGCGCACGGTACATCAACGCCTGTTGGTGATGCTAACGAGCTGAATATGGTTCGCCGTCTCTTTGGTGACGCTATTTCAGGTGTTGCTATGTCCTCAACCAAGTCTGCGATTGGCCATTTGTTAGGGGCAGCGGGTGCTACTGAGGCTATCTATTCTATTTTGGCAATGCACTATCAGGCAGTGCCACCAACTTTAAATCTTCATAACCCAGATCTTGGAGCAGAAGGTATCAACCTTGTACCGCTGGTTGCGCAAGAGAGAAAAATTAATGTTGTGTTATCAAATTCATTTGGATTTGGTGGGACAAACGCATCTCTTGTTTTTAAGAAATTTATCCAGTGATGCTTATGAAGCAGTGGAATTTGAGGATGATCTCTCTTGTTGCCTCAATTTTAATTGTTCTGGTCAGCATTTTGATACTACGTCCCATTCTATCGATTGAGGAACCAGGACCTCTGTTGCATGAGATAGAAATTTATATACCATGTGGCGCCTGTTTGACAAGAATTGCTCAAATTTTGCAAGATAATGGTGCAGTGGATCAGGCTTGTATTTTTAGATGGCAAGTAAAATTATATGGTATGCCGGAAAAATTACAAGCTGGGTATTATAAATTCCCTCCTCGTGTGTCTGCCCAAAAAGTCATGGATATGTTGCAGAATGGAGCGTTTGAAATGACGTTAGTGACTGTACCGGAGGGGCTGACGCACAAACAAATTCAACAGCTGATGGAAGCCCTACCCGATCTGCATGGAAATGTTGTGCATATGCCACGAGAGGGGTGGCTATTACCAGAGACGTATAAGGTGCCTAAGGGGAGTAGTCCCCAGATGATTATTAATGAGATGCATCAGTCTATGCGGCGTTTTCTCGCTACAGAGATCGCTTGTCGTAGTGTAAACACTACCTTATCCCCAGAGGAAATTATCGTATTAGCGTCTGTTGTTGAAAAAGAGACATGTTGTCCTGAAGAGCGACGCCGTATTTCTCAATTATTTTTGAATCGCTTAAGGCGCAACATGAGATTGCAGGCTGATCCAACAGTTGTCTATGCTATAAGCGAGGGTCTGGGTAAGCTGAATCGCCCGCTGAGCCGCGAGGACCTAAAAGTAGATCTGCCCCATAATACCTATGTGCATAAAGGGTTACCTGCAACAGCTATTTCCAACCCGGGCAAGGCATCTATACGGGCGGTATTGCGGCCCGCTGAAACACGGGATTTATATTTTGTCGCGGATGGTACGGGAAAACATCGCTTTGCACCGACACTGACGGCGCATACAAAAAATGTATTTAAGCTTCGGCATCATGTGAGTACGTCAATCGCTAGATAGACACCATTGGTGTTTCCAGGTATTTTCGATCATTATCACAAATCTTCGCGTGCAGGGATTTAGTACTGATTGTTAGCGATTGTGGTCTTAAAGGATGGGCCTACAGTTGTGGAAATTTCAATTGCTCTTTTATTATCATATTTATTGTGTGTGTTGAATCTACTACTGTTTTTTTGTCTTCTGTGCCGCGCTCTACTATAGAACACTTTGACAGGAGGATGATATCTGACGAATCTAAGATATGTCGCAGCACAATCAATCTACTGCTGAGTGTGGGGTAATATTGTGTTTTTATTTTAGTGCTTACGCGGCATGTATGGTGACCTTTGGTTGATATGGTGAGGGCGTTTTGAAAGCGACATATTTCAATGATGCTCTCGTTAGAAATGCTATTGATTTGCAGTTGAGCGTGCCAATCTATGAATTTTTATGTCCTGATTTTTCATGTCACGTGTCACTCATTTTCCTCTGCGTTTTCTCGCCATATATGTTGAGGAATGTTCCGGATTCCTTTGAGCAGTGCTTGTGCTTATTTCTTCTTTTAAAGGACTCGAAATAAAGGTACTGATTGATATCTCTTCAGCCTTCTAATTGATATCTCTTCAGCCTTCTATTGGGGGGTACCATGTTATGGGCACGTTACGCTTGCATTGCTGCAATCACGGCACTGCATGCTCTACGATAGAGCGATGCCATTTAAGTGGACGTTTCTTCACTCTATTGTTCCTAGCCTCTGGTTCTATTTCTTCGCCGAGCATATGACGGGCGCACAACCCCTGTGCATATAACGCATGGAATTATATATGCAATATCATCTATGCAGGTCGTTCCGGAATCGTCTCCGATATCCCCTCTGTGTAGCGTGTCACAAATTAATCTCATTTTTTCTTATTACAGTCTCGTTTCCTGAGACGAGCTTTACTATTTTGTTCTAGCATTTCTTATCCCCTGCGTACTGCACGTCATTTGAGACAAGAAATTTCATGAATTTCTAATGCGAGTGTTAATAGAAACTTCTAAAGCGTACTATCCACTCCCTCGGCTGCCCATATTTAGCGTCTACGGCGTATTGAGAATTGCAATTCAAGGAGGCAGGAAGTGATCAGTGTGTTCCGCTGTTATTCTAATCCTCTTCGTCTGCGTTATGTACACCCTGTCGTCTTTGGTGCTTATCGGGAGTGTGAAACGTATTCAGTGCGTGGGATTTGTCATATCCCCACCCATTCCAGCATAACGTTTTTTGCCTTTAGTGACGCAAGACCATAAATAAATAATAAGATTGTCTCGATTTTCGATCAATGAACGCCACTAGATGCAATCTATTCTAGACGCTCAATATGAGCGGTAATACAGAAACTTCTTTTGTATGTTGGTTTTTTTTGGACTGCTTTTGTAGCAAGACGGATTTCTTGTACTTACTCCTCTCTAGAATACGCGCTTAATTTCTTAGCCTGACGACGCTAGCAATCCTGCAAGTTCTAGGTATTGACTCGCCTTAGGAATCTTTACTGAATTGTCCATAAAGAGCGCTCTCTCCCATGATGCGCCCATTAACAATCTCTTGTTACGGCAAGAAACAGTATTTTCTAAAGAGAGTTCGCTCTTTGCCGGTCGTCCTGTGTTTTTTGGTCCGATTTTCTTACACCTTTTATTTGTACAGCTTTCCATATCTCGGTATCAATCAGATTAGACCTTGTGTCCAGTGTAGCTTGCGTTTTGTAAGCAGTGCGCATTCCATGGAGTATTGATGATGTGATGGCCTAGCCTCCCTCTCTCCCTCTCTATCTATCCTTTTTTGGCGTAACGGTGTGTCCAGTGTACATACCATGTATAGGATCGGCGACGATAGATGGGATATAAAGGTGATTTTTAAGCGCGTTATCCTATATATATTTTGCATATTTTGATACCTACAGCGCATATCGTACGGGAGAGAGGAATGCTTTTCTTGAGACACTGTTACTCTGATGGCGTTTTTCTCTAACACCGTTTCTTCGCAGACTAAAAACATGGAAGGGTGTGCTATGTAGTATGCATCTACTCTATTGTTCCAGTTAGGTAATTCGCAACGCATGATTAAGAGAAAAAGTAGAATTTTCTCCGAATTTCCTTATCTGTGCGAGACGTCTGCAACAGCATTTTCACTTGAATATCTATACATTAACTCGGCACACGGTCTTTTGCAGGCGCGCATCATGGCGCATTTCTGGATGCGTCGTACTCCCTTGATCGTCGAACCATCGATTATGACCGCCTGTCACGCAATGTTCCATCGGGATTTTCAGACGTAAGACAATCCTGAGCTCTCAGACTTTTCTGGACTGGACTAGCATTGCATGTATAGTATTATATACTATACATTGCGGTTCCTACCTCACAGGGAAAATTAAACCCCCATGCAATCAGTAGTGATCAGAAAATTTTCTGGTGCCAAAATTTTATCTACATATTGAGTCACAAACACAGATTCAAAAGTCTCAAATGTAAAGATGTGCCTTTGATATATGTTGAAAAGAGGGGTATGACCCATTTCTGTGGCGTTTTCAATCGTTGCTAGGAGTGCATTAGGTTTAGTGACATAGGTAATCTATACCAGGATAGTGTGCTCACTCATTTTTCGTAGAATACGGAATGTTTTACCAACCCCAGATTAGCAATGCTATTCAGAGCATTCGCTGGGAATGCGGGAATTGGTGAATGGGCTCTGTGTTTGTTCTATAGGAGCGGAGTGATATCATGCGCTGGGGGGATTTGAATGCCAATTCCTCGTTGCTATCGTACTGTGTGCTCCCGTGGGCCCGTCCTCTGTGCGAGCTTATTTTCTTAGAGTCGAACTTTATAGAGCGCAGGGACACTGGTTGCATACAGTCTTGTCTTCATTTTCATATGACACTGCCACTACTTATGCACAAGTAGGAAGGCTATATATCAGAAACAATACACAAAAATAAATTTGTTCTTCATATGCGATGACAAGCGCTATATATGATGTTAATCATTGCATTTTCAAGTAAAATTTTTATGTGCAGATTTTTCAATTGAAATGATATATTCTTAATCCTTTGTGCGGAGAATCCTATTCCTTCGTTTTGTTTTTTTTAATTGAAGGACCTTGAAAAGCATGACTCCATTCTTGAAACGTATATTCTCATTTGCAACGATATATTGGTTTTTAGCGGCCTTATTTTACTTTTATCAGTATTTAATCCGTGTATCTGCAGGGGTCATGGTCGAGGACCTTATGCATGATTTTTCCATTACGGCAACGACAATTGGTAGTATCATTGGTTTGTCTAGTATTACTTATGTATTGATGCAGATGCCCGCTGGAGCATTGACGGATTATTTTGGTGTTAAAAAACTTCTCTTTGTATCTAGCAGTATTTGCGCATTTGGTGCGTACTTGTTCAGCATTGCAGACAGTATGGGACTTTTGATGCTTGCACGTGTTTTTCTGGGAGGTGGATCTGCCTTTGCCTTTGTTGGGGCAACAAAAATTATATCCATGTATTTTCCGAAAAATCGTCTGGGGCTTTTTGTATCGCTCACGATTTTTGTAGGATCTTCTGGCGGCGTCGTAGGTAATGGCCCTTTGGCGCATTTGGTAAGCAATATTGGCTGGCGTGATTCTATGCAAGTTGTGGCCATTGGTGGTTTTGTTTTAAGTGTGTTCATATGGTTTATGGGATGGCGTAAAAAAGAGGTTGAGAACGCACATGTGCGGGTAGACCGTGATCTGGGCATTCTGGATGGTGTACGGCATTGCCTTAAAACAAAGCCTATTTTGTTGATTGCTGCATGGGGGTTTTGCATATATATGCCCATATGTGTTTTTGCCGATTCTTGGGGCGTGCCCTACCTTATGAAGGTGTATTCCTTGTCCAGGTCTCATGCGGCGGGCCATGTTTCTGTTATTTATACGGGTATTTTTCTGGGCAGCTTGTTTTACGGGTGGCTTGCGATCGTTTCTCAAAACTATCGTGTGATTTTTCTATCATCAACGGCAGGGTTGTTTATCCTTTTTTTTATCATTCTTTGGGCACCGGAAGAAATCCGTTGGATGATGGATGTCTTTTTTTTCTTTATTGGCTGCCTTGTAAGTGTTCAACTTCTGATGTTTCCAGCAGCTGCGCAGTATGCGCCTATTCAGATGACAGCCTCAGTTGTTGGTGTTGTAAATACAACGACAATGATTAGTGGGGCTGTATTCCAAAAAATTGTAGGATTGCTTGTTGATATAATTTGGGACGGAACTATGTATGAAGGAGTTCCTGTGTATGCAGCATACTGTTATCAGCGGCCTTTAAATATTATTCTGGTGATGATGATGTTAGGGACCGGTATTGCCTATTTAATGCCTCGTCGCTAAATTATACAGATTAATGTTGCACAATTTTTAAGCAGAGCTATAATGACTTTTATGATAAACATGCCCCCCCTTTCTATTGGTAATATTACCGTACAAGATCCTGTAATCCTGGCCCCCATGTCTGGAGTGACGGATTTGCCGTTTCGTAAACTTGTGAAATCCCAAGGCGTGGGACTAGTGATTTCAGAAATGATTGCGAGTGAGGCGATGGTTCGAGAAACAAGACGATCTATGAAAATGATCGAAACTAGTCCAGAAGAATGGCCGATGGCGGTGCAATTGGCAGGATGCGATCCATTGGTTATGGCAGATGCTGCGCGATTGAATGTAGAGCGTGGGGCGTCAATCATTGATATCAATATGGGGTGCCCAGTAAAAAAAGTGGTGAATGGTCATGCAGGGTCCGCACTAATGCGGAATGTGCAGCATGCGGGTAAAATTATTGAGGCGACAGTAAGAGCTTCTAATGTCCCGGTGACGCTGAAGATGCGAACGGGGTGGGAAGATGCTACGCGCAACGCCCCAGAGCTCGCACGCATTGCAGAAGGTGCAGGCGTACAAATGATCACCGTGCACGGACGCACACGTTGCCAATTATATAATGGTCACGCAGACTGGGAATTTGTACGCCAAGTAAAAGAGGCTGTGCGTGTTCCCGTGATTGTAAATGGGGATATTAGAACACTCGAAGATGTTGAGGAGGCTCTTTCTATCTCAGGCGCAGATGGTGTGATGGTTGGTCGTGGCGTGTATGGGCGCCCATGGTTCTTGTCTCAAGTTATGGCATATGTGCGGGATGGGACACGCATTTCTGACCCAAGTTTGGAAGAAAAAGTACGCTTAATAGAGTGGCATATCACGGAAATGGTTGAGCACTATGGCGAGATAACCGGTGTGCGCATGGTGCGTAAGCATCTTGGGTGGTATAGCAAGGGTCTGCCATCATCGGCTGAATTTCGTGTTGCAGTTAATAATGCACAACAAGGCCCGCAAGACGTGCAGGCGCTGATCCAAAAATTTTTCTATCCTATAATTGAACAGTCTGCCTAAGAGATGTTTTAAGGAGCTTAAATGACAGATAGTAATGTGCCACAGAAATGCATTTCCGATGTGTTTACGGAATACTTTGTACGCTGTTTTAGTGAGCAGAGAGAGATTCTCGAACTTAGAGATCTTCATGCACTGATTATATCAGAAGTGGAACGTCCTTTGATTCAGCAAGTTTTAAATGCAACAAGAGGCAATCAATCAAAGGCAGCAGAGATTTTGGGCATCAATCGCAATACATTGCGAAAAAAGATAGATAGCCTGAAGATGAATGTATAATTGCAAGCGTGACTTGAGACAATGTTAGAACGCATCAAAACTACTATGGCTGTCTTTAATATTAGGCGATATTATGGCCTATACTTGATCTTGTTCTCTCTAGGCTTGGGTGTTATGACATATGTGTCTTTTACAAGAACGGACGCTTTTTCCACAACAACAAATAAAGTTTTCTTGCTACTTGTCCTGGATCTCATTGTTTTACTTCTTTTGTGTGCAGCGATTGTGCGCAAAGTTGTTATTATGTGGGTGCGGCGTCAACATGGTGATTCTGGCTCTAGATTACATATTCGCTTGTCAGCCTTATTCGGATTAGTGGCTGTTGTGCCATCTATTCTCATGATGGTTTTTTCCGTCTTGTTTTTTCATTATGGACTGAATGCATGGTTTGGTAATCAGATCAAACAAGGATTGCAAGAATCCTTAAATGTCGCCCAATCTTATTTGGAGGAGCATCAAAGCGTGATCAAAAAAGATGCGCATTTAATGGCACATGATATTGATATGAATGCGGGTGTACTGAAATTTCCTCAGGAAGATATTGATCATTACTTAACAGTGATGAGCGGCTTAAGAGATGTGACAGAGGCTATTCTTTTTGATAATACAGCCAATATTGTGGGACGGTCTGATTTGACTATTGCCCTGGCCTTTGATCCCATTTCTGAAAGCGCTGTTGCACAGGCTGATCAAGGTCAAGTGGCATTACTCACAAGTAATGACAAAGATCGTGTGCGTGCATTGGTGCGTTTAAAAAGCGATTCCCAGCTATATTTGTATGTTGGGCGCTTTATCGATGCCAAAGTATTGGAGCACCTAAGGCGTGTGGAAGGTGGCGTTGAACGATATTATTTGTTGGAGAAAACGCAGTTTCATTTTAAAATAGCCTTTGCACTTATTTTTGTTCTTGTGAATCTTTTGTTATTGCTTGCAGCTGTATGGAGTGGATTGATTCTTGCTGATCGGCTGGTTGCCCCAATTGGTAAATTAATTGATGCAGCAGAAAAAATGCGCTCAGGCGATCTATCGATACGTGTACCCCTTGAGGATCAAAGGGATGAATTGCAAACATTGATGCGTGCTTTTAACAATATGGCAGAACGCCTAGAAGCGCAGCATAAAGCCCTCATGGCGGCAAACCAGGAAGTTGAAGAGCGACGACATTTTATAGAGTCTGTATTATCGGGGGTTTCTGCTGGTGTTATGAGCCTTGATGCAGGGTTGAATTTAGAACTTTATAATGGTTCTGCCGAGGAAATTCTTAGTGAACCGTTGCGTGCAAAGGTTGGGAAGTCTATTCGTGCTAGTTTTCCAGAATTGCATTCTTTAATGGATGAGGTAAAAATTGCCGGTGGGTCGATAGAAAAAGAGCTAGATTTTATTGGACCAGAGGGGGCACAACGACTCATTGTACATGTTTTTCCTGAGCGTTTAGATGGCGCTGTATCTAGATATATTATTACCTTTGATGATGTGACGGACCTGATTGATGCGCAGCAAAAAGCTGCCTGGGGAGATGTTGCGCGACGAATTGCGCATGAGGTAAAAAATCCCCTCACTCCTATTCAATTAGCAACTGAGCGCATTCGTTTGCAATACGGTTCTCAGATTACAGAGAATAAAGATACATTTGATTCGTGCGTGGATACAATTTTGAAATATGTTGACCAAATACGGGTATTAATCAATGAGTTTTCGGCCTTTGCGCGAATGCCACGTGCGCATAAAAAAAATGTGAACTTAACCGATCTTTGCACAGATATTGTAGCAGTGTATAAAACCGCATTTCCTAACTTTTCTTTTGAATTTTGCTCACCCGCTCAAGATATTATGTTCAGTTGTGATGATATGCAGATGCGTCAAGCTATTGTCAACACGTTGAAAAATGCGGTAGAATCTTTTATGTATCTAGAGCGACCCAACCCCCGTGTTTGTTTGACGCTGATTCAAAGTTCTAAACATGTGAAAGTGATTGTTACAGATAATGGTTGTGGCTTGCCGGCTGGTATGGATGCTCGTGATTTAACCAAGCCCTATGTTACGGCAGGAAAGGAAGGTACCGGTTTGGGGTTGGCAGTGACGCGGAAGATTATTCATGATCATCATGGAACTCTTCTGCTTAAGGATAACAAGGAAGACGGTATCACTGTGACAATGATGTTTATACTGAGTGACAAAGATGACACATGAGATTTTAGTTGTAGATGATCAAGAAGACATCCGTACGATGATTTCAGATTTATTGACGGATGCGGGATATGCAACACGGACAGCGGCCGATAGTCAATCGGCGCTTGAGATGATTAGAAGCCACCCACCACATCTTGTGATTCTGGATATTTGGCTGAATGACAATCGCTTTGATGGAATTGAAGTTCTGGATCGAATCAAGCAAAATTTTCCTAATGTTTTAGTCGTAATGATTAGTGGGCATGCCAATATAGAAACGGCGGTGTCTGCTCTTCAGAAAGGGGCTTACGACTTTATTGAAAAGCCCTTTCAGGTAGATCGCCTTTTGTCTATCACCGCGAAGGCTCTGGAGACAAGTAGATTACGTCGTGAATTGCGAGAAATGAAGGAGAAAACAGTTGTTGTAACAGCGCTACAAGGCACATCGCCGAAGGTGCAAGCCTTGCATAAGCTTATTGATAAGGTGGCCGTAAATAATAGCCGTATTCTGATCCAAGGAAGCCCTGGTGTTGGTAAAGCGATTGTTGCACGAGCTATTCATCATAAATCTTCTAGGTCTGGACAACCTTTTGTAACAATCAATTGTGCCACGTTGGATAAAGATGCTTTATCTGAAACGTTATTTGGCGTAGAAAAGAATCACGGAAGCCTAGAGTTTTCGGTTCAACTTGGAGTGTTGGAACAAGTAAATGGGGGCACCTTATATCTAGATGATGTATCTGATATGCCGATAGAAATACAGGCGCGCATGGCGCAGATTTTGCAAGCTCAAAAGTTTAGGCGATTAGATGGGAGTCAGGATATTACAGTGGATTTACGTGTTGTGAGCTCAACATCTAAATCGTTAGAACAGATGATCTCTGATGGCTTATTTCGCCAAGATTTATACTATCGCTTAAATGTCGTGCCTATTCAGATTCCTCCACTGAAAGAGCGTCGTGAGGATATTATAGATCTTGCACGAGTGTTCCTGGACGATGCAATGACAGCACAGGGGCGGAGTGATATTATTTTATCCGCTGATGCGAGGCAGGTTTTGAAGCGATATGACTGGCCGGGTAATGCGAGGCAACTGCGTAATGTAATGGAATGGGCTGTTATTATGTTACCGGACCTGAAAAAAGTCATTACAGCTGCAATGTTGCCCAGTGATATTCAAAGCGTGCATATTACTAATACAGCGGATGGGACTTCTCTGCAGCGAGATAATCTCATTAACGTGCCTATTCGTGAGGCCCGAGAACATTTTGAGCGTGAGTATATCGCGCGTCATATCAGTCGGTTGGGAGGAAATATTGCTAAAACAGCTGAAGAGATAGGCATGGAACGCACAGCGCTGCATCGTAAAATAAAAACTCTGAATATTTCAACAAAAGAAGATAAATCTTGAAGAGTGTTATATGTCAGAGATAGCATGCACGACATGTTGTAGTGAGCAATAGCATGTCGAAAATGCATGAAAGCGCAGTTGTTGATATGCGGGTCGTTCTTGGACTCTCGCCGTGTTTTAGGCTTTTGAAAAAGAAGACGGAGAAAAAATGCATATTTTTTATTGCCGTACGTGCGAAAAAGAATCGCTAGGCTATGTTGAGCGGCGGTTATGTTGGGCTCTTTCGCACATATATTTTGAGGTTTTTCTCCACTTTTTGGACGATTTATTGCGCAATATGAGGGGCGGCTTGTCACTCGCTTGGGTGATGAACGCATTATCTCCTACGCTTTTGATCTCTTGCGGGCTGTCTGTCTTGTCTGCCCCGCACTCTGTGCGTGGTGCGCGAAGTTTCACGGCATGTCCAGCACATATATTTTGAGGTTTTTCTCCACTTTTTGGACGATGTTGCCCTCGTTCTCTGCGTGGCAATGCAGTATGGGAAACAGATTGTTGGAATGCCCTATGGTGTATTGTGTATAGAAAATAATATACATACTTTGTATGACGTGCGGTATGTTCGGCTTTCATTCATCTCAAGATGATATGGTTGCAGAGGTGGAGGACTTTATGCTATGTCTGATGCAACGAAAACACTTATCAAACGTTAAAATGTTATTTTAAAGGTATTAAGATGCCCCGATATTGCTATATAAACGGTCGGTATATACATATGCGCAGAGCGTGCATATCCCTTAGAGATAGGGGCCTTCAATTTTCAGATGGTGCATACGATGTGATGTATTTTTGTAACAATCATATTATTGATGCAGAAGCACATTTTGATAGCTTATGCGCATCTTTATCAGCATTGCATATACAACATAAATTATTGTACGCACATTTCTGCTTATACGCACATCAACTGATGGACTTGAATCGCCGTACAGAAGGTTTGGTCTATACTCAAATTAGTCGCGGAAATTCTAGGCGTGTCCATGCTCTGAATGCTCAACCAGAAAAACCCAATATTTTTATGTATTTGGAGACGTCTGCTTTACTGAAAAAGCCGCGTTCTATTAACGTGAAAAGTATGGCGGATATCCGCTGGGGAGGCACGTACATAAAATCCCTCAATATTTTAGGCAATATTGTCGCGCGGCAGCAGGCGCTAGATGAAGGGTGTGGCGAGGCACTTATGTATTTGCCCTCCGGACTCATTACAGAAGCCGGGTCCGCAAATGTATTTTTTGTAGTAAATGACACGCTTTATACCCCACCAGCTGACGGCCATATTTTTCCTGGCGTAACGCGTGCACGTAATATATGCCTAGCAGCAGAGCTGGGTTTCGATGTTATTGAATCATCGATGTCAATCGATGCCATTAAAGTGCAGGCAAGCGAAATGTTTTTGTCGACCACATCTGTGGGCGTTATGCCTGTTACTCATATTGATAATGTTGCTCTGGGGAATGGTGATGTAGGTGCTGTATCAGAGAAAATGCGACAGGCGTATTATGACTTTGTTGCACAGACTGTGCAAAACGTTGAGATATAGAGTAATGGCCCATCGTCTTTATCAGTGGATTATACAGCAGGCAAGCACATCTACGGCCCCCTGGTTACTTGGTACTGTATCGTTTTTAGAAAGTGCCATCTCCCCTATTCCCCCTGATCCTTTTCTTATGCCAATGATTCTTGCAAGGCCCAATAAGACATGGTTGCTGGCGGGCCTGTGTACCTTAACCTCTGTTGCTGGCGGGGCGTTCGGGTATTGGATTGGCTTTGCACTTTTTGAGCATATCGGGACTTGGATTTTAGAATTTTATCATCTTATGCCAGCATTCCAAAAATTACAGACTTGGTTTAATGCGTGGGGATTTTGGATTATCGTTATCAAAGGTCTGACCCCTATTCCCTATAAGGTTGTGACCATCACGTCCGGGGTGACAGGCCTTAATTTTGTAACTTTTATGGTGGCATCTCTTATTTCTCGTGGCACACGTTTTTTTATCGAGGCGGCGCTGTTGTGGCGATATGGTAAACAACTTGATGCGTTGATCCAACGTCACATAGCGATGTTTTCTGCTTTATTTTTCGCTATTCTCGCTAGTGGTTTTTTAGTGCTCTTTTATGTTTTTTGACGCCAAAGATAGAGGGTGGTGATTCTGGAGGATGGCCTGTAGTTTCTCATGCATTACGTGTGTGTATATTTGCGTTGTAGAAATGCTACTGTGCCCAAGAAGTTTTTGCACACTCATGAGGTCTGCGCCATGGTTCAGGAGGTGCGTTGCAAAGGCGTGGCGTATGACATGTGGTGACATCATTTTTGGGTCTATTCCAGAAAGCATGGCAAGCTCTTTGAGAGCCTGCCCAAAGCGCTGACGTGTCAGATGTCCTGCTTTACCGTGTGATGGGAACAGCCACTTTGACGACCCATGTTTTGATAAAAAATGTGGTCGCACGGTAAGATAGTCCTGAAGGGCGTTTCTGGCATACGGTGTCAGGGGAACGAGTCGCTCTTTATCCCCTTTTCCTTTAACAATGAAGCTGGTTCCTACTCGTGCTTGGGAAACATTCTCAAGTGTTACTAGCTCTGAAACACGTAGTCCTGTTGCGTAAAGCATTTCAAGCATTGCATATGTCCGAATGCCTTGAGAGGAGGTGCTGAGCCGTGCTGTACGAAGAAGGTGGTTGAGGGCTTTTTCTGTAAGGATTTTTGGCAGGCGTTTCACGTGTGTGGGCACATCAATCATTAGCGTTGGATTGTGTTCTATGATTTCTTCTTGAGATAAAAATTTAAAAAATTGGCGCAGAGATGATAAATGTCGGGATTTTGAGCGGGGATTTAGTCCCTGTTCTGTCAGAGTGATAAGATAGGAGCGTATATCCGCTGCAGTAACTTTGCGTATATCCGTGACTTGCGCTAAAAAGCGTGTTAAGTCTTCTTCATACGCAAGTTGAGTATTATGTGCAACTCCCCGTTCAACCTGCAACATCTCCAGAAAGATCCGGAGCGTTTCTTGATTATTCCGGTGCATTTTTCTTTGGTGCCTTGAGACTTAAAATCACTTCTGTTGCGAGCTGAATAGCCACCTTATTTAGGTCGGTGGATTCTAGGATTGTGAGAGCAAATAAAATATTGTCCATGGTCCAATATGCTGGTGGTGAGATATCTACCAGAATCCGCCCAATAACTTCTGCGCGGCGATTGTTCTGACTTGCATATTCCAGAGATTTATATTTTTTTTCGGAGAAACGAGTTGTTTGATAGTCGGGTGTATCGCCAATTGTCGCCCATTGGGCTTCCGTTGCGTGGATGTTAAAGACCTCGAGTATGCGCAAAATCACTTCAGCATACAAATTAGCTTCTCTATTGTTATATGAGCGTAAATGTTTGAGCCAAGAGGATAGCAAGTGCTGACGATATGTAGCATTCATATTGTGGCACCCTATCATTGTCAGCGGAATTGCTGTAATGCTATGGGCAGGGTCTATGTAATGTTGCCATTTGCATACACTGCCATTTTGACCTGACATCATTAATGCAGGAACGATGATATCAACCATGTATGCATGAGCATCTTTTGGATCAATATTTTTCAATTTTTGAATCAACGCTTTTGATACGCCATTGTATAGCCCAAAACGCTGCGCATTTGTGAGCAGCGCGCACAATGCAGAGTATTGCTGATTTTTCTCTCCAAAGAATGCGCGAAAGTAAAGAAGAGTGCGTGCTTCTGATGTGTTCATATCCTGCAGGGATTCGAGTGTTTGTGTGTCCCATTTTGTTTTCTCCGCAATATGCGCATGCGCATATAAATGATAGTGATCAAAGAGGAAATTTGCTGATATATGGCCATTGTTTACGGATTCTTCGAGCAAGGCTAATTTCTTGGGAGCAGGCGAGTTTGGAGGATTGGACAGCGTCGTAAGCTGCGCACGATATGCTTGAGAAATATTGCTTAAAACATTGGCATGAATGCCACCTGGTGTGAGACTGAGCGCAATCAGAGACAGGAAATCTGTTGGCCTTAAGTGCACAATGCTCTTGTGCAGTTCGGGTTCTAGGATTGAGTGCACTGTTTGAATAAAGTCTTTTTCTTTTTCATAACTTCCGTCGCTTAAGACAGCAATACTGAGCCGTGCTGCTGAAAAGTCTGCGTCTTTTATTTGACAAATAATCATTGCTTTCTCCCAATAAGGGGTCGGAGACAATTGGACTTGTTGTTGCGCGAGCTGGCAGGCCTCTTCTGTGCGCGCGGTCATTATATCGCTTTCAAATTTTAACCGCAGGTATAAGGGTTCTGTGTGTAGAGATTTGTGGGAATTCAATAGTGCGATAGCTTGTGCGACAAATCCCATCTGCAATAATTTCTCTGCGCGAATGAGAAGTAAGGCGCGATCTTCAAGAGGATGATTGGACGTAGGAAACTTGAAAGCACCTTCCAGAAGAATTTTGCTTAAGTTTTTCAAAACCTTTGATTGATGCATGATAGGAATTTCAGTCAGGATCTGGCCTATTGTTTCGCGCGCGCTTCCATTCCAATCGCATATTTTTAGATCAAATTCATAAAAATTTTCAGTAGTGCCGGCGGAATTTATATCCACTTTCTCTAGTGGCTGAATCGTGACAGAGCCAATACTTGCTGTGTTTTTAGGTGTGGGCTGGGACGCGTTCTCTGCTATTTTTTCTTTTTTTTCATCATCTATGGGAACTTCTTTTTCTTGTTCCGCGCCTTTTGTGCGCGGTGTTTGTGTCTTGCGAGAGGAGTACAAGTCTGTCAACTCGAACGATTGTTCGGCATACAAGGAGCTTGGGTTTAGACTGATCAAAGAGAATATGAAAGGTAATATGTAGTAGTAGTTGCGCATTTTAAATACCCAGCTCTGTGATCGTTCTACTTCGAATCTTAGGATGAATTTCATTTTGAGACAAGAAGCGAATATCATAAGTTTTAATCATGTGATCATAGAAAGTATGTATGGGCGCAGAGATGAAGAGAGAAAAAGAACGGAGCCTCCTATTGTAGCGATGTTCTGATCAAGCATCTCGAAAACTGTTGTGTATGATATTGTGCATATATATTGATACTATGTTGATATAACGACAGGTGAGACGCAATATTCATTGCGCATGATAGCATCCCGGACAATTGTCTGCTATCCGACATTCAAATGCATGACAGGAAAGATACGCGAATCATTTATGTGATCACTATGTTTTGTTTCATCCTAGCTGAACCTATGCTTGCAACGCATATCTCTTGCGTTGCATTGCTGCATTGTTTGAAATTCGGTATGTCTTGTCTCCGAACCATAGTATTCAACAAGACAAATAAATTTTGTATCAGTTTGTATTTTGAGACTTAGTAGAGCCATTCATCTTTCCTTCCATCGTTTTCAGCACACCGCCTATCATTGGTTTCGCATTCTATGGAAATACGCCCCATGCACATAGAATCACTACCATCTTGAACACTGTATATGCACTATCATATGTCTTGCACAATCAAAGATCTTTCACAGATGCATGCGCTTCTTTAGTTGTAAGCGCGAATTTATTTTTGGATCCATCCTATGTGAGAAGAATTTGAACATTGACTAGATCAAAAAAACATGATTGAAAACGGAAAGAATCAATTATGAATTTTTATTCATGACGAAAGAATGGTGACTGTGTATAGGCTCTCTTTTTTGAGAGAATATTGTGCAACATAAGAATTCTCCTCTCAAGAATCGCGGTAAAGGGATTGTATGTACGATTGCTCCTTTTAAGCTATTACAGCCTGTTCTAACGTTTACCTCAATACTCTGCACCACCAGGAGCTAGGTCTTCGGATAGATTGTTGAATGGTTTATAATGTATAGTAAGTTCACACTACCAACATCACCAGCTGCCTATGGTGTGGTGTTGCAATATTTTACCACTCACTTTTCGGATCTGTACTGCGTTAGATTGTCCCGCAGATGTCTTGTATGTCCGCTCCCCAACCTCAGCGCGGGGTTTGTCTAAGTTACAAGAGAGTTCCCTAAACGCTCTACTATTGTGAGCTCTAGTGTATCTTCTCATCTCACGTTAAATATTGCATGTTTTGAGAGAATACGGTGCATGGGACTGACGTCAGCGCCATACATTATTTTAACGGTTTTGGGCAATCTGCAACCCAAGGACTGCATATCATATCTTGATGGACTGAATGCCGATGAGCGATCGAAAAGCGCTTATTAGACCTATCTCTCAGAATATATCTATCTACGTCTGAGGGTAGTATGTTCAGTCGAGACACTGTGGATGGTTGGAACATTTGTTCTTATATATTCAGCGAGATATGATCTTATGTTGTTCGTGCGATCCCAATCTGCATCTCGCAGGTTATATGTCATGCAAAAATCGTAGTAATTGAGGCATCAAGAACAACAGTACTGGCTTCCAGTGGTTGAAAAAACTCAAGACATTGAGATCGAAGGCAGCAATAATGTAGGAATTGCATATCTAGAGACAAGACAAAAGGCCTTTTTTGTAGCTTGGGTAGACTAGAGGCATAGGAATGCGCTGCGCTACTTTTTGTGCGCTTACAATTTTGCGATCTTTATAAAAACGAGCCATTTTGGGTGATAAATGCGCATAGTTCAGAGGCACAAAAGGAGGGAGGGGTAGGCCAAGTAACGTAGCTGCATGCGAGCATACATCACTTGTTGGTGCGGGGCAATCATCTGCAAGATTATACAGACCTGGCTGGGGATGCATGATAAAGTGATGAAGGATAGATACTATATCGCATATATGAATACGAGAAAAGAGAGTGTTTGGCGCCAGAATACATTTGTGTCTTTTATTTTTGCGCAGATGATCAACTAGATTACGGCCTGGGCCATAAATGCCACTTAGCCTAAAAATATGGGATTGTTGAAATGCGAAGTGCCATGATTTCTCTATATCATAGCGTATTTGACTTTGATTTGATGTAGGGGAGCAGTTACTTGTTTCTGCAACTATTGCTCCATTATGATCTCCATAGACACTGGTTGTGGAAAGATAGCCGATCCAGGGGATGTTTTTTAAGTCATGCTTGTGGGTGTTTAATACAATATCTTGACCGTGTACCGGCGGTATTGTGATTAAAGCGTGCGTTATGCCGCGAAAGTGTTGAGGCGATAATGAATGCGCTTCATTGAACAGAAGGTGTCCTTTCTGGGGCGAGGATTTTGTACTGATGATCTGGATGGAGGAATTGTATTGTTTTATAAAGGCACGTCCAACGTATCCAGCTCCAAATATTAATACTTTTATCATAGATCACATTATAGAAAAAAATGCCGTGGTTTAGAAATTATTTTTTCTTCTTTCAAATTGTGCCATAATGGGTTAAGAATCATGGATGAGAGGCCGCACTGGACGGCATGTTTGTGAACTCGGTCAGGTTCGGAAGAAAGCAGCCGTATCAAGTCTAAGCCGGGTCAGTTGCTGCGCCTCTCTAATGATAAACTTTGAAATGCACGAGGGGTTACCCCAAATGTCTGATCTGTCAGCGTATACGGTTTTTGCCCGAAAATATCGCCCCCAGACTTTTCAAGAGATTGTGGGACAAAATGCTCTCGTTCAGACTCTCTCTAATGCCATTGTTCAACAACGTGTTGCTCATGCGTATATTTTAACCGGTGTACGGGGTGTCGGAAAAACAACGACAGCACGGCTTATTGCCCGTAGTTTGAATTGCACAGGCTCAGAGGGTGGAGCCAGTGCAACTATTGACCCTTGCGGCACATGCTCCTCTTGTGTTGCGATCGCAAACGATGTGCATATGGATGTAATCGAAATCGATGCGGCAAGCCGTACGGGTGTAGATGACGTGCGAGCACTGATAGAGGGGGTGCGCTATAAATCAGTTAAGGGCCGTTATAAGATTTACATTATTGACGAAGTACACATGTTGTCAAAAAGTGCTTTTAATGCTCTACTCAAGACCCTTGAAGAACCGCCTGCGCATGTAAAATTTCTTTTTGCCACAACAGAAATTCGTAAAGTGCCAGCGACCATTTTGTCGAGATGTCAGCGCTTCGACCTGAAGCGCGTGGATGTGGATGTCCTGAAGACATATTTTGAGAAAATTCTTACAACAGAAAATATTGCCTTTTCTAGTGAAGCTGTATTGCTGATCTCTAAAGCGGCGGATGGATCTGTGCGTGATGGCTTATCTCTCTTAGATCAAGCAGTAAGCTTGACGGATGGGGATGTGCAAGTGCCAACTGTTGAGGCGATGCTAGGGATAGCAACCCAGCAGAAAACAATGCTTTTGCTGGATAATCTGTGGAAAGGAGAGGTAAAAAAAGCCTTGGCTCAATTGGCTGTTATTTATAAATCAGGGGGGATGCCCGAACTTGTGTGCCAGGACCTTCTTGCTTTAGTACACGATCTTTCTGTCGCGCAGGTCGTTGGGGATGTCAACATAAAAGAAGAGGGGCGCAAATTATCTGTGCCTGTTTTGACGCGCGCCTGGCAATTGCTTTTAAAAGGCCTTCAAGAAATTAAGCAATCGCCTCTTCCTCAAGCAGCACTTGAAATGGTTGTAATACGGTTTTGTTATATCCAGGATGTGCCTATTTTACAATCAGATATTGTTGCAGATAAAATGGGTACAAAAGAAGTATCGTTGGTACAGACACCCAAACTTACGCCTAAACAAGAGGAAAAAGCACTTTCATATGTGGATGTTCCTCAATCTTTTACTGAGATAATTTCTCTTTTTAAAACAAAGCGTGAGGCTTTAATTGCCTCAACATTACACGATGATGTGCATCTTGTATCGTATGTGCCGCTTAATTTGGTGATGCGTTTATCAACAGAGGTGCCGGTAAGCTTTATATCAACAGTACGCAAACATTTGGAAGAATGGACAGGATCCGCGTGGTCCGTGACATCTTCTCCGAAGGAAGGGGGGTTAACATGCAGAATGCAAGAGGAGAAAAAACGGGCGACAGAACTTTCTTCCATGATGACCCATGATAAGGTTCAAAAAGTTTTCAGTGCGTTTCCGGAAGCAAAAATTGAGGATGTGCAATACAAGAAAAAGGAGAATGGATTAAATGACAAACATAAAAAATCTTATGCAACAAGCGCAACAAATGAAACATAAGATGCAGGAAAAGATGGAAGAAATGGAGAGAAAACTTGAGGCGCTAGAGATTGAAGGGCAATCTGGGGGTGGTATGGTGAAGGCGACTGTCAATGGAAAATCTTGCTTGCTCAGACTTAAAGTAGATCCGGGATTGATGACGGGAGACGATGTGGAGATGATGGAAGATTTAATTGTTGCGGCGGTTAATACCGCGCGTTCAACAGCGGAAAAAATTTCCTCAGATGAAGCGGCTAAATTTCCTGGTGGGTTGGGCTTACCAACTGGACGTCCTTGTAATTGATGACGCCTATTGACACATTGATTAAGCAAATTTCTCGCCTGCCAGGTCTGGGACCTAGGTCGGCACGACGAATTGTCTTGCAATTGCTGAAAGATAAGGAGCAAAAACTAGACCCACTTGTTCAGTCATTGAAGCGGGCTCAGGACAGTGTACGCACCTGTATTCAATGTGGAAATTTGGACCTATGTGATCCATGTGCAATTTGCTCAGATAGGGAGCGGGATATCCGATTGCTCTGTGTGGTTGAGGATGTAGATGATTTGTGGGCCTTTGAGCGCATTGGTTTTTTTCGGGGGTATTATCATGTGTTAGGGGGGGTATTATCTGCCCTTGATGGTGTGGGACCAGATCAGCTGCGCCTCCAGTCATTCCAAGAGCGCGTGAAACGAGATGATGTGCATGAAGTTGTTCTGGCCTTGAATGCGACTATTGATGGACAGACAACGGCAAACTATGTACACAAAACATTAAAAGAACACGTCAACTTAAAAGTCACACATTTGTCCTATGGCGTTCCTATTGGAGGAGAATTAGATTATCTTGATGAAGGGACAATTCAAACAGCTTTTCAGGGCAGATTAACATTCGAAAACAGAAGATAACACTTTGAGTTAGTCATGGATTATAAGATACTGTCAATACAGAAAACAATACAAGATTTTGATCCATATTTCGCACAAAAACATTTCCCTTTCATGCACGGGGTGCAGATAGTTGTCTTCCTTTATTCAAGAGCCATTGCGTTATTGCTGCCAATGTGAGCACATTTGGTGCTTGTTTTAATATTTTATAGCTTGTTCCTTTAGTGCGGAAGAGTAGACTTTCCTTCTTGAGAAAATAACATGTATGAATGTTAGAAGTTTGGAACGCGTTTTAAGGCTTTGGAAGCCCTAAAGTTTTGATATATTGCAGGGTTAATAACTTGTTGTGTGACTGAGAATTATGAGGTGGTGATGTTTCTGCGCGACACTTTTGTGCTATGGATAAAAAATATGTGACCGATGAGGGGGTTTACAGTTGTTAATACAGCGCTACAGTTTTTAGATAGGTGGATCTGATTATAGGGATGGTTACTCGTATTGTACGGAAGACACAAACACAATGATGCAGCTTATTGTAGTGTGACATGAGCTGGCGGAGAGGAAAAGATGTCTAGTGTTGTGACAACAGACGTGTGTGATGGAATAGGTTATGTAACGATTAATCGTCCAGAAGTGCTGAATGCCCTTAATCATGATGTCGTTTTAGCAATGCGTGATTGCCTGAGAAAGTGGGAGGCGCACGATGGTGTACATCTTGTAATTGTGCAAGGAGCGGGCCCAAAAGCTTTTTGTGCTGGTGGAGATATAAAATCTATATATCAGGCGCGAAACGATACTAATACGTGGATGGGGATGCGGCAATCATTCTATCGTGATGAATATGGGTTAAATCACTACATTGCAAGTTACAAGAAACCCTATATCTCTCTTTGCGATGGCATCTGTATGGGAGGCGGTATGGGCGTTGCAGTTGCAGGGCCTTATCGTGTTTCAACAGAGCGCTCTCTTTGGGCGATGCCTGAGACCGCAATCGGTTTTTTCCCAGATGTTGGTGCGGGATACTTCCTCAATAAATGCCCTGGCTTTATTGGCTGCTTTCTTGGATTGACAGGATATAGAATGCATACTTCAGACTTGATATACACAGGGCTTGCCACGCACTATATTCCATCCCATCGTTTGCATCTTTTACAAGAGACCCTAGCGCGTTCGAAGACTGAAGAAAGACCACAAGAAGTTCTAGAAGCAGTTTTAGATCACTACACACGGGATGTGGTTGTGCCCAGTCCTTTGCAACGCATACGCGCAGGAATTGATCGCTGTTTTGCGTACGATACGATTGAAAACATTATGGAAGCGCTAGAACGTGAAGAAGGTGAATGGGCTGCAAAGGCTTTCACTTCCATGAGTCAAGCGTCACCCATAAGTCTGAAAGTAACACGTGCCCATTTTAAGCATACTAAGAATATGCGGTTAGAGCAAGTGCTTGATGAGGATTTTAAATTGAGCCAGAAGTTTATGGCGCACCCTGATTTTTTTGAGGGTGTACGAGCACTCTTGGTTGATAAAGATAAAAAACCGCGATGGAAACCCTATAACGTGCGCGATGTAACAATAGAGATGGTAGACGATTATTTGAGGTAAGTACGCATGGCCTTCAAACATCTTATGATTGCTATTCTTATTCCCTTAAGTTGGGGCATAAATGCACCGGTTGTGAAGATAGCTATTGAGACAATGCCCCCACTTTTTTTTGCAGCATTACGGAGTGTTCTTCTTGGACTCTTAGTCCTCTATTTTAGACGTCCCCCTATGCCTTTGAAAGTTATTAATGCTTTTGCGTTTTGTCATGGTGTTAAGATTAGTTTTCTGTATTATAGCTTGTACATAGGCCTGGCTGCTGGGATGACGACGGTTATTCTACAAACCCAGTCATTATTTGCTGTCATTCTGGCTGTCTTTATATTTAAAGAGCGCATAGAAATCCAAAATATATGGGGCCTCCTTCTTGCGTTTCTGGGTGTAGTTATCATTAGTTTTGAACCCAATGTACAGATGCATATAACGGGTATGATTTTTGTGATTATGAGCGCCATAATGGCAGCTATTTCGTTCCTTGTAATTCGTAACCGAAAAGATATTAATTATATAGCTTTTGTCGGTTGGTTTAATATCGTATCCGTTATTCCTTTTGCAATTGCGGCATATGTTGTTGAAGGGAGCTCTATTCACATGAATATTTTGTATAAAATTGACCTATCGTTTGTTGGGCTTCTCTTTTTGAGCGCGATAACCGTCATTGTCGCGTACGGATTTTTAATGTATTTGCTGTCTCTTTATCCTACCTCTTCTGTGGTACCGTTTACGTTACTGATCCCTGTTTTTGGCCTATCATCTTCGTATGTGTGTTTACATGAATGGTGTGAATGGCAATCGATTTTGGGGAGCGCCATCGTTATGACAGGACTTGCCATCAATCAATATAAATGGCGTCCATTAGGATAAGGGACAGAGGATTTTGCAGCGTTCCATAGTCTTAATCCAAATCAAATAACATTCACTGGGGGGCCTGTTTTCACAAATAATCGGCAGGCTTTGTGCGAGTGTTTTCTGGCACTCTGACCGGCTGAACCCACAACGCTCACAGTTGACAGAACACGTGATAGCCGTAATGTTATCTGCTAAGCTAGATAGCGAGAATAGCAAAAAAAAAGCTACAATGCCCATGATAACGAAAGCCCCCCTCCTTATGTGCTCTACAATTCAAGTAATATCATGAAATTGAGACGCTGGCACCTCCATTATGAGATGTGTATGGAGAATTCTTGAAGGAATTTTGGGGCAAGGTGTTCTGCATAACTCAATCCTGCCTTGACTTAAACGGTGTATGTGAGATGATGTGCCGATCTTTGTAATATCCTCCCATCATGGGCGACTATACGTCTTTAATGTGGTTGCAGCTGCTTGAGAAGCGTTATTGTTGTGCAGAATCCATTTCTGGTTCTTGAGAATACCCAGCTGTATTGTGTACTTCTTCAGTCTAAATTTATGTGGATGCCGCAGTATTATGATGCAAGATATATTGCTTGGATGCAGTAGTTCTCCTATTGCGCGCCAGAGATGTGATCTCACAATCGCCTATTTGGTCGGACAGGAAAGGCGTTTGAGGAACCCACTCCATGCTTTGCCTGCAAGGGTGCGTCTGTGTGAGGATGAGCAGGAGACAACGACATCGTATTTTCAACATTATGAGCGCTTTAGTGAGTCCCCATGTTATACACTCTCTGAGAGCTGTGCATGCATGTTGTGCGCGCTTGTACCGTATATCTCAATGTTGATATTAGCATCCACAATATATTCATCACATTTCATTGTCAAATTAAGCAACACTATGAAACGTAAAAATATTGTTGAAGACATGAGCCTTTAGCACTGCTTGAGAGTATCGTGAAGGCCAGAGGCGATTATTATCATCGGCGTATAGAGAGTATCATGTGTATTGACCCAAATAGTCTTTGGTTGATTCTGGAATCTATGTATCACTGAGTGAGTATGCAATGTTCCTGCGTCTATGTAGCATATGAGTGGAAAACAGTAATGCGAAGGTACTGCGAACGCATAATCGGTTAATCGGTGTTTAATGAATGTGAATGAGTATCATGCATTGCAGTAACACTGACGACATGTCCGCAGCTTTTTCCCGTAAATCTACTGCTGTCATAAAAGAAGCGTACATATCTTCTGAAACTTTTTCCCTGTTGCACCAATCAATGTACCTAAGAGTATTTTCTAAGCTTTGCGTTCTTTCAAGTTTGATTGGTGTTTTGTGCATATTGCGTGCCAGTCCATTGTTCTCACCTCCTATTGGTATGATTGCCTATAATGCATAAGCAGGACATGCCCGTGTGGATCGCGTTTGTCACCCCAGACTCTAGAGATAAGCTTCATGTTTTGTGTAATGTTGTGTTGCCTGATGAGGCAATCAAGTAAGCGCCGGTGTTCTAACAGAGCTAGATCTAAAAAAATGTGTATAGAGTGTATAGCGGACTCTAGTGTTCTCTACATTACGATGGGCTAAATTTGAGTGTTGAAATCATTGCCTTATGCTTGAATGTATTATGTTTTGTCTTGTGATTTTTCTGATGTACACTTCCTTTTTGAATAAGCTCTTCTTTGTTGCCCTCAAGCATATTTTCCCATTTTGTAGAGTGCTTGGTTAATATCTCACCAACCCTGTGTGTGCGTCTTATCTGCGCTTTTTTCTTGCGCCTAATCTTCTGGAGTTTTTTTGAGTGATTTGATTAGAAGTCGCTATTGCATGAATGGCCACAAAAAACCAAGACGCAATGCAGAATGAGTGCGTTTTTCTGCATGATTCTTATTTATTGTGGCTCTAATATTTGTTAATTTTATGCTAAATTCAGGAATTTCTCGTCCTTTTCTCAAAGCAATATTCCGCTAACACCGCTTTAAGAGCACCAGACAGATTTTTTTGGATCCTTCTTTTGCGCTAATCAATATATGTAAAGGATGCAGCGTGTGATCTGCAGAGATCTTTTGTAAGGCGGTTCAAAACGGAGAACTGAATGATGCACGTATGCTGCGCTCACCAAGTGAACACAATTCTTTTCCCTATACGACTTATTCTTTAAGGACCATTACCTTGTATGGTCCAACAAACGCATTAAATTGGGTTGCATTGAGGTGCCCCAGGGTCCAATCTGCGTGTTTAAGTGCTGTTGTGCTCTATGCCATATTATTTAAATTTTGGCTTTTGTATCATAACCAATATGAGGGCTTAAGGCTTTCATAGGCATCAGGCAATCTTCAAGGTATGCTTGTATCTTTTGTAAATTGGGCGTGATACAAGAGAAAAAATTAGTTGTAAAACTTTGTCCATCTGACAGAAGAGCGATGGATTGTAAAATATTATGAATGATGACGGTTTTAAATGCATTAAGTGCTAGATGGCTATTGGATGCAGCAATAGTAATACCTACATGAGATTACCCATCACTTGAGCAAAAATCATTGTGCGAGCCTTTTTTGTGTGGGTCTTTCCTAGCATCACAGAAGAGCCCCGGTTCGTTTTCTAACAGAATGCGTGCGCTTAATACACACCGAGGACCAAAGCCCAGAAGACAGATATCGTTTGCAATTTTCATAAAAGATGTTGCGCGCAAGTTGGGTGCACCCGAACATTCAACCTTCTCATCATGAGTGTCCAGGTCTTCAAACTTATTGTTGGCGGAGCAAATGGAAGGCCTGTAATACGGACTACCTTTTGGAAAAATTGTTAGGAAAAAGTGGATTGTGTATTGAGCCTGTGTACCCACAGCACTGCTGCCTTGTGCGAAGGGATACACAGGTGCTTCAATGTGTATTGTACATGCTCAATATCATGAGCAACTTGTATTGCGTATCCTGAAATTCTTGCCCTAACGCAAGAGAGGGCACGTCTTGCATATGTGTACGCCAGATTTTGATAATGACGTTAAATAACACTTTGTTTGGCATGAATTCTTCCAGGCCATACTGCAGATCAGAAAGAAACTGGTGGTGCAGCGCTCTTCAACTGCCGATATATGCATCGCTGTTGGCAAAGGATAATTGAGAGACATGCCATAATTGACAGGGTCATTGGATGGACCGGATCTTTGCTTCCAATCTCACCGCCTAGTATTTTCAATGGCACGGCCTGAAGTAACTTTATTCACATGCATATTGGTTTGTGTCACAGAGCCTCCTTGCTATACAAAAAGGGGAACAATCACCCAGCATACCATTTGTCACCTCTGCTTCAGCGCTCAATATAGCTTTGACAAGATTTTTTCTCCATCGTTTGCGAATTGATAATTTCTAGGGCTTTTGCGACAATGCCGTCAGCACGAATGAGTGGGCGCGGATTCTTGAGTACACATTGTGTTGGGTGCCCCAATATCGCTTGGATAATGCGTCCAATGAGCCAAACGAGTCTTTGTGCAGTGCGTTATCTGTGTGTCCTGAGTATATTGTGGATATTTTATCGTAATGTGCTATAAAAGGGAAACGAAGAACACGCATACTATTTGGAGTACAAAATTTATGACTGTTGTAACGCGCTTTGCCCCATCTCCTACAGGTTTTCTCCATATTGGATCAGCAAGAACAGCCCTATTTAACTATCTTTTTTCTCGCCACCATGATGGGAGATATTTACTGCGCGTTGAAGATACAGATCGTGCCCGCTCTACACCAGAGGCGGTAGATGCTATATTTGAGGGCCTATCCTGGTTGAATCTTATGCCGGATGCTCCCGTAACCTTTCAGTGTGAAAGAGCTGCACGGCATCTAGAAGTAGCGCAAACACTTTTGGACAATGGACATGCCTACTATTGCAAGTGTGTTCCTGAGGATTTATCAGCGATGCGTGAGACGGCTCGGGAAGAAAAACGGGCACCTGGGTATACGGGTATATGCCGCGATCGCGCCCATAGGGTTGGCGCTATTCGTCTTAAAATTCCCCGAGAAGGTGTTGCAAGTATAGATGATATGGTTCAGGGTCGGATTGAGGTGCATAATAAGCAATTAGATGATTTTATCATTGTGCGCTCTGACGGCACCCCAACCTATATGCTGTCTGTTGTTGTGGATGATTTTGACATGGGGGTAACGCATATCATACGTGGAGACGATCACCTGACCAACGCATTGCGCCAATCTCATTTGTATAATGCGATGAGATGGACGATGCCATCATGCGCACATCTTCCTCTGATTCATGGTTTATATGGAGAAAAATTATCAAAGCGATATGGTGCGCTAGGGGTAATGGAGTATAAAAAAATGGGCTTTTTATCTGAGGCTATCTGCAACTATTTGCTGCGATTAGGGTGGGCACATGGTGATACGGAAATCATTTCAAGAAAGCAGGCTATTGAGTTGTTCGACTCTGGAGGCATAGGGAAGTCTGCTGCACGCTTTGACAAAAAAAAACTCCTACACATTAATGCGCACTATATGCGCCATATGTCATCTGAAGCTTTGGTTGACTGCGTTGCGCGTTTTTTATCGGATGAGATGGATGCCGCAGGCCGAGCACGGTTAGAAAAAGGCATGCCTGGATTGGCGAAACGTGCTACAACATTGGTTGATTTGGCTGAAAGTGCTCGTATTTATACCACAGATACAGTGCAACATTTTGACGAAAAAGCTGAAAAGATTTTGACACCCGATGCGCGTGCGCTTTTGGGAGAAGTTTCTTGTTGTCTGGAGACGCTTTCAGATTGGGATGACGTGTCATTAGAGTCTATATTGAGAGGGCTTTCGGAGAACATGGGGATTCGATTTGTCAAGATTGCTCAGCCCATGCGTGCTGCTTTGACGGGTTGCGCTACTTCACCGGGTGTTTTTGAGGTTATGACCACTTTAGGAAAAACTTGTGTCAAAAGCGTTTACAGGAGGCAGCAGATCACAATATATTATGAAATATAATGCAATCGGTATACAATCTTGAGCCACCGGTTGCATACGTTGTGCCTCTTTTGAGAGCACGTGATAAGGTGGAGTTTAGAACGCTTTGAACGGACTGGACATACCGTACTGATCGTTGCGTACCTTGTCGGTCAGAGTTGCACATTCTTTGAATGTATAGGGATTGCCAATGATTGCACAGGAGATACCCCTCTGGTGTGCTTATCAGGGAGGGATTGTGTGGTTGATATAGAGTGTTGGTGCACAGATTGCCTGTAGTTTATCATATTTTGGGACTGTTTTTCTTGTTGTTCTTACACTAAAAAGGATTATACAGAAGCGAGTATAATGTTTTTTCGGTATTGAGCACGATGAATGTTGCAATTAATACATCACAGCGGTTCCGAGTGGATACGCTTTCCATCCGTTGAAGCGCTTTTGTTATCAATCTCGGTAAATGGCACTCATTCCTCGGTGAGATCTGTGAGGTATTGGTTCAGACTTTGTTCAAACATTGTTTATGGTATCAATATATTCTGAGCATGTTCGTATTGCTAGAGGTAAAAAACGAGAGCTTATTGAGATCCTTAGAGAAGGCGCAGATATTGGGCTGTCCATTAACTCTAGCCTGGATGGTGAAATACTCTCTCTAATTTGCACGATATTTTCTTTTGAACTAATCTGAGATATGAGGGACTTGCTTTGCGCACATATAGTATATGGGTGTGTGTGTCCCTTGCAGGTATTGCAGTTTTTGGGATTTTGTAAGTTGTCGTGCAGAAAAAATCCTTGCTCCCTGTTAGGCGAGTGCAGAATTAATTTTATATGGGGTATTGTGCAGCTCTGAGCTTTTGGAATTTGTCTTGTGGAGTGTCTGAGAGGTTTTGTCTTTTTGCACTATTGGGAAGCAAACATTTCGATACGTTTGATTCATACATCCAAGGTTCTCTGATCCTTATCATTCTTGAATCTGGATGTGTTGCCGAGACATATTTATTAACGCTTACGCATCTATGAGTGCATTGGGTATGAGTGCATTGGGGGGAGGTTAATTGGGCGCGCGCTCGCTCGGGGGCCGATTTATTGCATTCTTTAGAGTTATCCTGCGTAGCCTAGTGTGGGCTTAACGCAATGTGTGTCATGCGTGTGCGAGTTAGCACATGTTTCTCGCACTATATCTTCGTGACAGGTGAATTGTTGAAGATATTATTTCGATGCCTCTCTGCTGTTTATACGAGGGGTTCTTTGAAAAGCACTGGTATTGCACAGTGCTATTGATCAGTCAGATGGGCTTTGTTGACGCACTATATACCGGGTTTTGGAAGTGTTTTTTTGATTTTGTCTGCACAGTATAGCTCGATAGCTCGAGAGAAATTTTTGTTCCTAAGAAATAAAATCGTCTTAGAGATTTAAGGGGTAGAACTCCCTGTATGAATGGTGTTATATTTTATAGCAGATCGATATGGGGAGTCGCATGCGGTATCTGATTGCAGTTTTTTTCACATTTTTATCTGCCAGTTTATATGCCTCGACGGATGGCTATGGCGAACCTGCATCCGAAGCATCTGATGGGTATGGTGAACCTGCAACCGAAACAGCTTCATCTGAAACATCGGATGGATATGATACACCCGAGCAATCTGACGAATATGGGCGACCGACTCTCGCTCAACAAGAAGCGGAGGTTCAGACACCAGAGATTCAGGCACTCGAACAAAAAGAGCAAAAACAAGAAGAGGCAGCAGCAAAAACGAAACAGGCTGTTCAGGCAGAAAAGAAAGCAGCGATAGCAGAGCAGGAAGAAAAAGCAGCCGAGGAGCGGGCGACGGAAGAGAAAGCACAAGCAGCGCAGGCCAAAAAAGAAGCGATGTCTGCTGAAAGAGAATCCAATAGTGATGCGCACTCTAACACCCCGAAGAGTAATGGATCGAGCTCTGGAAGTTGGCATAATCGAACGCCAGGCTCAAGCAGCGCCTCAGGTCCTGAAAAGTCTGAGCGGTCCGCCGAATCCTCTGAAGGAGAAGGAGGAAAAACCTCTTCTAGTAATAGTTGGCATAACCGTTCGGGAAGTCCCAACAACTCGCATGGATCAGAGGAAAAAGGCCGTTCTAGTGCAGACAAAGAAGAAGAGGGAGAGGCGGCGAACGAAAATACAGACAGTGGTGCTTCTGCATCAAAGAAACCAGGGTTGTTTAAGAAATCTTCTTCGAAGTCGTCCGCCGAATCCTCTGAAGGAGAAGGAGGAAAAACCTCTTCTAGTAATAGTTGGCATAACCGTTCGGGAAGTCCCAACAACTCGCATGGATCAGAGGAAAAAGGCCGTTCTAGTGCAGACAAAGAAGAAGAGGGAGCACGCACACCTGAGACGGATGCTGCAGAAGCGCAAGCTAGTGCTACCCCAGCCAAACTAGGCCCACATGGCCTTGCTGCTGGGACAAAATGCAAGAGCAGTCGATTTAGCAGCACACAAACATGTACAGCACCCGATGGATCAGTGCACAAAGTCTCTAAAGATGGCACCGTGAAACAAACGAAAGCGGCCACAAAGCCGACACCAAGTTCGTCACCCGATTCAGAAGAAGTTGAGGCGGCAGATAAGTATGGTATACCCGGTATAGATTACGATGTACCAGACCAAGATACAAAAAACGCTTTCAATACTGGCCCACATGGCCTTGCTGCTGGGACAAAATGCAAGAGCAGTCGATTTAGCAGCACACAAACATGTACAGCACCCGATGGATCAGTGCACAAAGTCTCTAAAGATGGCACCGTGAAACAAACGAAAGAGGCTAATCCCGAAGGTGTGCCCGAGGGTTCTGTGTGTAAAAAAAGTGCATTTAGCAGCACACAAACATGTACAGCACCCGATGGATCAGTGCACAAAGTCTCTAAAGATGGCACCGTGAAACAAACGAAAGAGGCTAATCCCGAAGGTGTGCCCGAGGGTTCTGTGTGTAAAAAAAGTGCATTTAGCAGCACACAAACATGTACAGCACCCGATGGATCAGTGCACAAAGTCTCTAAAGATGGCACCGTGAAACAAACGAAAGAGGCTAATCCCGAAGGTGTGCCCGAGGGTTCTGTGTGTAAAAAAAGTGCATTTAATCGAACACAAACATGTACAGCACCCGATGGATCAGTGCACAAAGTCTCTAAAGATGGCACCGTGACACAAACGAAAGAGGCTAATCCCGAAGGTGTGCCCGAGGGTTCTGTGTGTAAAAAAAGTGCATTTAGCAGCACACAAACATGTACAGCACCCGATGGATCAGTGCACAAAGTCTCTAAAGATGGCACCGTGAAACAAACGAAAGAGGCTAATCCCGAAGGTGTGCCCGAGGGTTCTGTGTGTAAAAAAAGTGCATTTAGCAGCACACAAACATGTACAGCACCCGATGGATCAGTGCACAAAGTCTCTAAAGATGGCACCGTGAAACAAACGAAAGAGGCTAATCCCGAAGGTGTGCCCGAGGGTTCTGTGTGTAAAAAAAGTGCATTTAGCAGCACACAAACATGTACAGCACCCGATGGATCAGTGCACAAAGTCTCTAAAGATGGCACCGTGACACAAACGAAAGAGGCTAATCCCGAAGGTGTGCCCGAGGGTTCTGTGTGTAAAAAAAGTGCATTTAGCAGCACACAAACATGTACAGCACCCGATGGATCAGTGCACAAAGTCTCTAAAGATGGCACCGTGAAACAAACGAAAGAGGCTAATCCCGAAGGTGTGCCCGAGGGTTCTGTGTGTAAAAAAAGTGCATTTAGCAGCACACAAACATGTACAGCACCCGATGGATCAGTGCACAAAGTCTCTAAAGATGGCACCGTGAAACAAACGAAAGAGGCTAATCCCGAAGGTGTGCCCGAGGGTTCTGTGTGTAAAAAAAGTGCATTTAATCGAACACAAACATGTACAGCACCCGATGGATCAGTGCACAAAGTCTCTAAAGATGGCACCGTGAAACAAACGAAAGAGGCTAATCCCGAAGGTGTGCCCGAGGGTTCTGTGTGTAAAAAAAGTGCATTTAGCAGCACACAAACATGTACAGCACCCGATGGATCAGTGCACAAAGTCTCTAAAGATGGCACCGTGAAACAAACGAAAGAGGCTAATCCCGAAGGTGTGCCCGAGGGTTCTGTGTGTAAAAAAAGTGCATTTAGCAGCACACAAACATGTACAGCACCCGATGGATCAGTGCACAAAGTCTCTAAAGATGGCACCGTGACACAAACGAAAGAGGCTAATCCCGAAGGTGTGCCCGAGGGTTCTGTGTGTAAAAAAAGTGCATTTAGCAGCACACAAACATGTACAGCACCCGATGGATCAGTGCACAAAGTCTCTAAAGATGGCACCGTGAAACAAACGAAAGAGGCTAATCCCGAAGGTGTGCCCGAGGGTTCTGTGTGTAAAAAAAGTGCATTTAATCGAACACAAACATGTACAGCACCCGATGGATCAGTGCACAAAGTCTCTAAAGATGGCACCGTGACACAAACGAAAGAGGCTAATCCCGAAGGTGTGCCCGAGGGTTCTGTGTGTAAAAAAAGTGCATTTAGCAGCACACAAACATGTACAGCACCCGATGGATCAGTGCACAAAGTCTCTAAAGATGGCACCGTGAAACAAACGAAAGAGGCTAATCCCGAAGGTGTGCCCGAGGGTTCTGTGTGTAAAAAAAGTGCATTTAGCAGCACACAAACATGTACAGCACCCGATGGATCAGTGCACAAAGTCTCTAAAGATGGCACCGTGACACAAACGAAAGAGGCTAATCCCGAAGGTGTGCCCGAGGGTTCTGTGTGTAAAAAAAGTGCATTTAGCAGCACACAAACATGTACAGCACCCGATGGATCAGTGCACAAAGTCTCTAAAGATGGCACCGTGACACAAACGAAAGAGGCTAATCCCGAAGGTGTGCCCGAGGGTTCTGTGTGTAAAAAAAGTGCATTTAGCAGCACACAAACATGTACAGCACCCGATGGATCAGTGCACAAAGTCTCTAAAGATGGCACCGTGACACAAACGAAAGAGGCTAATCCCGAAGGTGTGCCCGAGGGTTCTGTGTGTAAAAAAAGTGCATTTAGCAGCACACAAACATGTACAGCACCCGATGGATCAGTGCACAAAGTCTCTAAAGATGGCACCGTGACACAAACGAAAGAGGCTAATCCCGAAGGTGTGCCCGAGGGTTCTGTGTGTAAAAAAAGTGCATTTAGCAGCACACAAACATGTACAGCACCCGATGGATCAGTGTATTCAGTAGATAAAAATGGTAACATTACCCTGAAAAAAGCGGGAAGCAATCCTATTGCTGACGTACAATGCCAAACAGGGAGTGAGTGGCATAGCCGGACAACACCATGCACAGAGCACGAAGGTGCACAAGATGCTCTATTGCCCGCTGGAAACCCTCCTGAGAATGGCGATGTATGCACGACGAGCTACCTCAGTGACACCGTTAAATGCCGCACACCTCAAGGGATCACATATAGCTATAATAAACAAACAGGTCAGAAAACGATTTTAGGAAAGGGGGACCCTCTTGATCCAAAGAAAGATATGTGTAAAAAAAGCGCGTTCCTTAGTACCGAGACATGCACTACACCAGATGGAACAGAGTATACTTACAACCCCAAAACGGGAAAAAAAACGCTGAAGTCTATGGGACCTTTAGAGCCTATAGATGGCGCAGGTGCTGACGATGATGACGATGGCGCAGGTGCTGACGATGATGACGATGGCGCAGGTGCTGACGATGATGACGATGGCGCAGGTGCTGACGATGATGACGATGGCGCAGGTGCTGACGATGATGACGATGGCGCAGGTGCTGACGATGATGACGATGGCGCAGGTGCTGACGATGATGACGATGGCGCAGGTGCTGACGATGATGACGATGGCGCAGGTGCTGACGATGATGACGATGGCGCAGGTGCTGACGATGATGACGATGGCGCAGGTGCTGACGATGATGACGATGGCGCAGGTGCTGACGATGATGACGATGGCGCAGGTGCTGACGATGATGACGATGGCGCAGGTGCTGACGATGATGACGATGGCGCAGGTGCTGACGATGATGACGATGGCGCAGGTGCTGACGATGATGACGATGGCGCAGGTGCTGACGATGATGACGATGGCGCAGGTGCTGACGATGATGACGATGGCGCAGGTGCTGACGATGATGACGATGGCGCAGGTGCTGACGATGATGACGATGGCGCAGGTGCTGACGATGATGACGATGGCGCAGGTGCTGACGATGATGACGATGGCGCAGGTGCTGACGATGATGACGATGGCGCAGGTGCTGACGATGATGACGATGGCGCAGGTGCTGACGATGATGACGATGGCGCAGGTGCTGACGATGATGACGATGGCGCAGGTGCTGACGATGATGACGATGGCGCAGGTGCTGACGATGATGACGATGGCGCAGGTGCTGACGATGATGACGATGGCGCAGGTGCTGACGATGATGACGATGGCGCAGGTGCTGACGATGATGACGATGGCGCAGGTGCTGACGATGATGACGATGGCGCAGGTGCTGACGATGATGACGATGGCGCAGGTGCTGACGATGATGACGATGGCGCAGGTGCTGACGATGATGACGATGGCGCAGGTGCTGACGATGATGACGATGGCGCAGGTGCTGACGATGATGACGATGGCGCAGGTGCTGACGATGATGACGATGGCGCAGGTGCTGACGATGATGACGATGGCGCAGGTGCTGACGATGGCGCAGGTGCTGACGATGATGACGATGGCGCAGGTGCTGACGATGATGACGATGGCGCAGGTGCTGACGATGATGACGATGGCGCAGGTGCTGACGATGCGGCGGGTGGAAGAAGAAGGATTAATATAGATCTAGGGGGCCTGTCTGCGTCAGGTGGAGGCCATCACCGTGTAACACTACCGAAGTTTGACGGTAAAAATACCAACCTTTGGTCGGGTGGAAAGAAAAGCATTGATGTGACCTCTTCTCTCGGTTCGAAGCCAACCACGGATGAGATAAGCAGTGGGATGTTTGGTGAGGATACTACCAATGAGGTGACGCACCGTCAGATGTTACAGGCGGGAGATGGGGGGTATTTTGATATCTATAAGCCGAATACATCTGTTCCAGATATTATGTCGAGCAGATCCCTTCTGGGTGATACAGCAAATTTACAGCCGATCAATCCAAAGGCATAATGTGCTTACTTCTTTAGTTGGATCTCTTCTTGAGCGGTATGGTCTGCGCTTGAGCACCCTCCAGTTGCTATGTTCCGCCAAGTTGCTTGCCACACATGGTCGCTGCTTTTCTACGACGATTTTCACTCGAGAGCGCTTGATAGAGAATCCGCTTTGTATAACAATTACATGCTCTATGCTACTTTAAAAGGTTTGTTCCTGGCATACATGCGCAGGAAATCTGATGCGAAATTTCATCTTTCGTGTATTTTTCCGTAGTACTTAGTTGCATTTCCTTACGCCTCTATGGGAAAATAGCGTGCGTTTTGAAGAAGGTCTGTTGCTATGTTTTCTTGACTAAGACCCTAATAAATTAAATTTTTTCCATTCAAGATCAAAAGGGGGGGAGCTATTGGTATCAAGAATTTTTCTGATACGAGAAATTGGCACCCACCTTCTAAACAAGATAAAATTCGTCTTCTAAAAAAAGTAAAAAAAGAGGGATATAACAATACCGGTTGAGAAAAATATTATAATGCAATATCCAATCATATCACGTAGGTGTAGCCCAGCAATAGCCAGAGTTGGGAGGGCCCAGAATGGTTGTACCATATTTGTCCACGCATCGCCCCATGCAATAGCCATGGCTGTTTTTATTGTGTCCGCACCCATTACGCGCGCAGCTTCAATCATAATCGGGCCTTGTATTGCCCATTGGCCGCCACCAGATGGCACGAATAAATTTAGCAGGCCTGCACTATAAAATGTATAAAGGTAAAATGTGTCTAGATTAGAGAGTCTCACAAAATAATCAGAAATAATATGGACAAGGTCTGAACTTGTCATCAATCCCATTATGCCTGCATAGAAAGGAAATTGTAACAAGATAGGACCCACTTTTTTAGCTGCATGTGTGACTGCTTTTATGAATTGCCGTGCATTACCATGAAAAGAAAAGCCTAGAAATAAGAAGAGAAAATTTGTATTATTAAGATTCATAGAAAAATTCTTATTATAAATCTTAAAGCCCACATAGCTAAAGGCCATTAGTGCAACAAGGGCGGCTAATATATGGCTGGTCTCTAAGTGCTCTGCAGGCACTTTTGTGTGTGCGGGGGATGATATTTGTGCATAGTTCTCTTCTTTAAGGTAGACAGGCGTACTGTGTACGCCCCTTGCCATCAGATAGTTTGTGAGCACTGTTACAAAGGCAACAGCGCTGCTAAGCCATAAGTTGAAAGAGGAAAAAATTGTTTGTTCCACAGGAACAATACCGCCCATTAGGGCTTCGGTAAAATTTCCCGGAGTTGCAATGAGAAGGGGGATTGACCCAGATAGTCCCCCATGCCAGACGATAAACCCGCTGTAGGCGCACGCAACCAATAACTTGAAATTTGCAGCGGGGAGTGTTTTTATTATTTTTTGTGCGACAATCGCCCCCGCAATAAGACCAAAGCCCCAGTTTATCCAGCACCCAGTAGTCGCAATCAGTGTTGTCGTAAGTGCCGCTTGTGTAGGTGTGGTTATTTGTCGAGATAACCGGGTTAAAAATTTATCGATAATGGGAGCAGAAGCTACAACATATCCACTGATTAGGACCATGACCATCTGCATGGTGAAAACGGTTAATTTCCAAAAGCCATCTCCCCAATATGTAACAAGTTGTGCGGATGTATGGCTTGTTAATCCTAGAGCACTAAAAAAGACTGCCAATGTCATCAAAAGAGTGAAAACAAAGGGATCCGGTGTATAGCGCTGCATTATACGATTAAAAAAAGAAGAGCAAGCCTGTATCATGTGTCAAGAACCCTCTAAATTTTAGCATGAAAGACTATGAATGAAGCTGGAGGCCGTGCGCTGCAATACGTTATCTATCCCCGCAAGGTTTTCTCGAATTCCTAGTTCTGAAAGCGATGCTACCCCATAATTTTGGATTCCACAAGGTGTGATCTTATCAAAATAAGATAATTCAGGAGCTACATTCAAGGAAGCACCATGATATGTTACCCATTGTCGAACTTTGAGTCCAATAGCACCCATTTTTTTTTGACAACCATTGTGCATGACCCAAATTCCAATACGCTCGGGATCTGTGAACGCATGTACACCAAGATAAGCCAATGCATCTATCATCCATTGCTCCAACATATGAACGTAGTGGCGAACATCTTTGTGGCGATGGCGTAAATCAATCATTGTATAGATAATACGTTGTCCAGGGCCATGGTAGGTTATTTTACCACCGCGATCTGTCGCATAAAGCGGAGTTGACCCTATATCTTTTATGTCTGACATTGTGCCACTTCGTCCAATTGTATAAGCATGTGGATGCTCTACAAGCCACAAGCGCTCAGGGCCTGTATAGCTAATAATGGCATTTGTTTGTTCTAGCATTGTTTGCATGGCCCCTGTGTACGCAATAGGGCGTTGCTCAATGTTCCAGGTAATGTTTTCAATTCTTTGATCCATGTAGCTATGCTAAACACAGTGCTATTACAATACAAGAATATATGAAAATCTAGGGGGTTTTTTGCATATTATTGTATGCTCTTGTGAGGGAATGTTATGATCAGACAAGGTTTCCACAACGCTCTAGGAAGCGCAATAGTCCAGCAATAAGGGAAAAAGAGCGAGGAAAAGTTCAAAAAAAGGCACGTTATTTTGTTGTAGCGCGAAGACAATATAGTTGTATACATTAAACTGGCGGAGGGAGAGGGATTCGAACCCTCGATACAGTTTTACACTGTATAACGGTTTAGCAAACCGTCGCATTCAGCCACTCTGCCACCCCTCCTACAAGATAACATTGCTGACGTAATATGTGTACCTATGTGCCACAGTCTTGTCAACTACGGAGGGCGCATACGTTTAATGAAAAGTTCCTGTGCTCGCCTCCATACGGATGTATCTGTTGGGGACTCCAGCACGTCTATGAAAATATGCTTTTCCATTTCTTCATAGCGTGCCAGGCTTTTGGAAAGCTTAGAGGCGTCGTTTTTTAGTGCTGCTTTTGCTTTTTTCAGACAAGGACCTCCGGGCTCTTTTTTTATGACATTGAGAACGTGCTGGATGCTGGAGGTGCAGTTGTGGGTGCTATTTCGTGCATTTTTAAAAATAGGAATATGCATCACACTCGCGTTACTCGCGCATATGATGAAGGAGAGTAAGTATAATAACATAGCGCTGGTTCGCATTGGATTAGTTTAGTGTAAAAAAAAATTCCAGAAAAGGGAAAAATGCACCTTCTTTGATTTGCTCTAGATGACACAATATGGTAATGAGGTATTGTAGTTAGATGTGTGATCAAGATTCAATCATATCTACTTTTGGTTCTACGCAAATGGAGTGCAAGGGTGTCGGCAATTTTCAGTGATAAAAGCAAGGCATTAGAAGCAGCATTAAAACAAATAGAGCGGGCTTTTGGCAAAGGGTCTGTGATGAAACTAGGAGACAAAGATCAATCCATTGACATAGAAACGATATCGACAGGATCGTTAGGACTCGATATGGCGCTTGGGGTTGGTGGGCTGCCTCGTGGGCGTATCGTTGAGGTGTATGGACCTGAAAGCTCTGGCAAGACAACACTAGCTCTGCATGTCGTCTCAGAAGCCCAACGCGCTGGAGGCACATGCGCTTTTGTAGATGCAGAACATGCGTTAGATCCAGCATATGCCCGAAAGATTGGTGTGTGCACAGACGACTTAATTATTTCTCAGCCTGATGCGGGTGAGCAGGCGCTTGAGATTACTGATACACTTGTTCGCTCAGGTGCTGTAGATGTGTTGGTAGTGGACTCTGTGGCAGCGTTAGTGCCCCGCGCAGAGCTTGAAGGTGATATGGGGGATGCGCATATGGGTCTTCAAGCGCGCTTGATGAGCCAGGCATTGAGGAAGTTAACTTCTTCTATTTCCCGCTCAAATTCTATGGTGGTATTTATCAATCAAATTCGTCAAAAGATTGGTATTATCTTTGGTAATCCAGAGACAACAACAGGAGGTAATGCCCTTAAATTTTATGCCTCTGTCCGGCTTGATATTCGTCGTATTGGTGCACTGAAGGAGCGTGAAGAGGTTGTGGGAAACCAGACGCGTGTTAAAATTGTTAAAAACAAGCTTGCCCCACCTTTTAAACTGACAGAATTTGATATAATGTACGGTGAAGGTATTTCCAAGACAGGTGAAATTTTAGATCTTGGTGTTAAGGGCGATATTGTAGAGAAAGCGGGCGCTTGGTATTCTTACAATGGCTCTCAGTTAGGTCAGGGAAAAGAGTCTGCGCGACGCTTTTTGAAAGAAAACTCTACAGTTGCGACAGAGATTGAAAAAAAAATTCGCCAGAACGCGGGGCTCGTGGAATAAGTTGAACTTGAGACAGTTGAAGACTAACCACGCTAAAAACGTTTTTGTTATTTTTTTTAAGTCTTTTTCGCTTAATTAAGGGTTGTGTTTTTATTGTTCATTCTGTATAAGGAACCCTTCTGATAGCGCTTTTTGGGATTAATACATGACCACTCATCGATCAACGACATACTTTCTTGCTCTTCCTTATGCTGTTGTGATACTGGCGATTGTGGGGCTATTGATCAACATCTCAACTACAATGATCTACAGTCAGTTGCCTATGTACATGAAAAATGTTCTGGGGGCTTCGGCAAAGCAAGCTACGCTTATCGATGGGATTGTTGAATCCTTTTCTCATATTACGCGAATCATCTCAGGCGTGATCAGCGATATGCTTCAAAATCGCAAAATGATGCTTGTTGCAGGGTATGGCCTTACGATCATCTCCAAGCCCATCTATCTTCTTTCTCCATCGTTGATGCTGGTTTTTTGCGCTCAAACACTGGATCGATTTGCAAATGGGATTATTGCCTCTCCGAGAGACGCTCTCGTTGGAGATGTTGCAGATAAGCCAAAGCGTGGTGCAAGTTATGGATTTCTTAAATCTCTTAAAACCGCGGGTTCCGTTATAGGTGCTATGGCGGCTATTGGAATTATGGTGCTAACTTCTGATGACTTCGTTTCGGTATTTGTTGTTGCAACAGTGCCCGCATTTATTGCTTTTGTTTTGGTTTTTTGTGTATTCGAGAGCCTAAAAGGCACAAAGGCGGTGGTGAGAAAAAACGTTTCCGTATCAATAAAGAAGTACTAATAACTTTGGGAAAGCCTTTCTGGAAGATTATTGTTTTGGCGACGTTTTTTGAACTGGCCCACTTTAGCGAAACACTGCTGAGTTGGCGGGCCTACTCTGTGGGCGTTCCTACATCCTTTATTGCATTTGTAATGGCAGCTATGAACGTAGGTCAGTTTTTGGTGGCATATCCTCTCGGTAGGCTTTCGGATCGATTCAATCGATATACCTTTTTGGTCATTGGATTTTTATTTATGGTAGGATCCAATCTTTGCTTGGGCTTTGGGGAGTCTATCACTATTGTCATGATTGGCGTATTTTTGTGGGGAGCCCAAATGAGCACCACACAAAGTATTTTTCTATCTATGATTAGTGATGTGGTAGACAAAGATCTTCGTGGAACAGCATTTGGGGTGTTTTATTTTACGTCTGGCATCATTTATTTAATATCTAGTAGTATTGCAGGGAATTTATGGGATGCCTTTGGCTATATGTCTTCTTTTTTGAATAGCGCGGTGATTAGTATCATCTCCATTTTCCTCTTATTGTGGTTATTTAGAAAAAATGGTGCTCACAAGGTTTTGTGAAGTCATGACTTGCCAAAATTTGTTTGGATCTGTACAAAGAAACGTAATAGTTAAATTTTTTAAGGATTAGTCGATTCATGTATATCATTCTTCTAATTGTTTTACTTATCGTTACTCTTGCGATGATAAGCGCCATTTTATTGCAACGCAGTGAAGGCGGTGGTCTTGGAGTTGGGGGTGGTCGTAGCACTATGGGTGGCTTGATGACAACGCGCGGGACTGCAAGCTTTTTGACTCGGACAACAGCGCTGTTTGCTGTAGGTTTTATGGGTATTTGTTTGGTTTTAGCGATTATTTCTGGATACAATAATAAGTCACGGTCTATTTTATCGACTTTGAAAACAGAAAGTGCTGTTGAACGTGCAGAGCAGGACGCAGATGAAAGTGTTGAAGGCAACGCCCCTAAGGCGCCGACTGCGCCTAACAGCCAATAATCTTTTTTGAATATACACAACATAAGGAGTGTGTTCGGGTGGCACGCTATATTTTTGTAACAGGTGGCGTTTTATCATCCCTCGGCAAAGGGATCGCTTCTGCCTCTCTTGCATCCTTGTTGCAAGCGCGTGGTTATGAAGTACGCGTTCGCAAGCTTGACCCCTATATCAATATTGATCCTGGCACCATGAGCCCTTACCAGCACGGAGAAGTCTTTGTGACAGACGATGGCGCTGAAACAGACCTTGATTTAGGGCACTACGAACGTTTTACAGATATTGAAGCAGCCCAGACAGATAATACGACAGCAGGACGCATTTACTCAAATGTTATTGAGAGAGAGCGTCGGGGAGAATATCTGGGTCAAACTGTGCAGGTTATCCCGCATGTAACAGATGAAATTAAACGGTTTGTTTGTAACGACGCGGATCGATATGATTTTATGATATGTGAGTTGGGGGGGACCGTTGGAGATATCGAGGGACTGCCTTTTATCGAGGCCTTTCGACAGATAAAAACCGATTTTGAGGCAGAAAATGTATTTTTTTTGCATTTGGTTCTGGTGCCCTTTATTCAAACAGCTCAAGAATTTAAAACAAAACCCGCACAGCATTCCGTTAAGGATTTGTTGAGTTTGGGTATTCAGCCAAATGCGCTTTTGTGTCGGTGCTCAGCAGGTATTCCGGATGAAGCCAAAGAAAAAATAGCGCTTTTCTGTAATACGCGGCGTCAAAATGTTTTTGAGGCCGTTGATGTAGACACCATTTATAAGGTGCCGCTTACACTGCATGAGCAGGGATTGGATGCAGCGGTATGTGCATATTTTTCTCTAAAAGGTCGCAGCAATCTAGGACATTGGGAGGGGATTGCTCAGCGATTTGATGCACTTGCATCTAGAGATGGTATTGCGATTGGTATTGTTGGAAAATATACGGATCTTCCTGATGCTTATAAGTCTATTTTAGAGGCGTTGTTACACGCTGGATGTGAGCAAGAGGTGTGTGTGAATATTTCGTGGGTTGCGACAGATAATCTAACGCTTGATACGCTTGAGAATGCCCTAGCATCTTTGGATGGCATTATTTTGCCTGGTGGTTTTGGGCAGCGTGGTGGTGAAGGAAAGATCCTTGTTGCAGCGTATGCTCGAAAGCATAGCGTGCCATGCTTAGGTATCTGTTATGGCATGCAAATGATGCTCATAGAGTATGCTCGGCATGTTTGTGGTATTGAAAAAGCGACCACGACAGAGTGGGATGGAATGGGTGATCCGCTTGTTCATACGATGCTAACGTGGCAAGATGATAGCGGGACTGTGTGCGAGATGTCTGCAGAAGAAGGGCTCGGAGGCACGATGCGTTTAGGTGGATATGATTGTGTTTTACAAGTAGGATCTGTAGTGCACACATTGTACGAAGCAGATGTTATTCGTGAGCGCCATCGGCATCGTTATGAAGGTAATATGGTCTATAAAGACGTACTAGAGGACGCAGGTCTTGTTTTCTCAGGCATGTCACCAGATGGCAAGCTTCCAGAAATTATAGAGGTACCTGATCACCCATTTTATGTGGGTGTGCAGTTTCATCCGGAGTTTAAGTCCAGACCATTCTCAGCTCACCCCCTGTTTTCTGGGCTTGTTAAAAAATCAACAATATATTCTAAGAGGTAAATAATGATACAGCGTGTGCAGGTGCGTAATATTGAGATTTCAAATGATGCACCGCTTGTTATTATGGCTGGGCCATGTCAGATTGAAACTCGGGACCACGCGCTTGAAACAGCAGAATTTCTTCAAACAACATCTGAAAATACAGGCGTGCCTTTTATATACAAAAGCTCATTTGATAAAGCGAACCGTACGAGTCTTTCTGGAAGACGTGGTGTTGGCATTGATGTGGGGCTGCGTATTTTAGAAGATGTACAAAAAGAGATTGATAGCCCCGTTATGACAGATGTGCATACGGAAGCTCAATGCGCTCAAATCGGTGATGTTGTTGATATCATTCAAATCCCTGCATTTTTATGTCGTCAAACAGATCTTCTGATTGCGGCAGCCAAGACTGGGAAAGCTCTTAATGTTAAAAAAGGACAATTTTTAGCCCCATGGGACATGATTCATGTTGCAAAGAAGATTGCCTCAACGGGAAACAAAAATATTATGCTGTGCGAGCGTGGGACGAGTTTTGGGTATAATACGCTTGTTGTTGATGTTCGAGGACTCCCGATAATGGCGCAAACGGGCTATCCTGTGATTATGGATGCAACGCATGCTGTTCAACAGCCTGGCGGCCAAGGGGTTTCGTCAGGTGGTCAGCGAGAATTTGCTCCGGTTCTTTCCCGTGCAGCTGTTTCGATAGGCGTTGCGGGTGTTTTTATGGAGACGCATGAAGATCCAGATAATGCACCAAGCGATGGCCCCAATATGATACATTTGCATCATATACCTGCGTTATGGCGTCAGCTCAAAGAACTTGATGTGTGGGCAAAAAATAATCCAGCCGCTTTGTGATCAGAATGTGACGAGGAGAAGTATGTATGTCTGAAATTATTGATATAAAAGCCCGGCAGATTTTTGATAGTAGGGGACATCCAACCGTTGAGGTAGATGTGTTCCTAGAAGATGGCAGTATGGGGCGTGCTTCAGTGCCATCTGGTGCATCTACCGGGGCCCATGAAGCGGTTGAAAAGCGTGATGGCGGCGACCTACTTGGAGGAAAAGGTGTTACAAATGTCGTTAAAAGTGTAACAGGTGAGATCTCTGATGCTTTATGTGGCTTGGATTCGCTGAATCAAATTCAAATAGATCGTATTTTGTGTGCCTTAGATGGTACAGACAACAAGGCCAGTTTAGGTGCTAATGCGATATTAGGCGTGAGCTTGGCTACTGCCAAAGCTGCAGCAATCTATCAGAATATGCCTCTTTATCGTTATGTTGGGGGTGTTTATGGATATCAGTTGCCTATTCCGTTGATGAATGTATTGAATGGAGGTTGTCATGCTGACAATACCTTAGACTTTCAAGAGTTTATGTTGCGTCCTCTTTCTTCAAACAATTTTTCTGAGTCCCTCAACATGGGTGTCGAAGTGTTTCATAAACTGAAAGAACGCCTTAAGACAAAAGGCCTGAGTTTTAATGTAGGGGATGAAGGTGGCTTTGCTCCAATGCTCGATAGTCCAGAAATGGTGCTTGATCTCATGACTGAGTCTGTTTCAGCATCTGGTTTAATACCAGGTGAGGACATGGGGTTTGCCCTTGATGTGGCGGCTACAGAGTTATTTTCAGATGGCAAATACTATATGCAGGATGGCGTACGTGATGCTTCTGGTCTTGTGAAAGTGTATGAACACCTTGCAAGAAATTACCCTATTGTTTCTATTGAAGACGGTATGGCTGAGGATGATTGGGGCGGATGGGCCGAATTAACAGAATCCTTAGGCGCTAAAGTTCAGTTAGTTGGCGATGATTTATTTGTCACAAATCTAGCGCGCCTTGAAATGGGTATAGAGCAGAGCATTGCAAATGCTATTTTGATCAAGCCAAATCAGATTGGTACACTTTCTGAAACTGCTTTTGTGATCCACGAAGCCCAGCGTGCAGGATATGCAACGGTCATGTCCCACCGCTCTGGAGAGACCGAAGACACGACTATTGCCGATCTAGTGGTTGCTTTTAACTGCGGACAGATTAAAACAGGGTCTTTATCGCGCACAGATCGTATGGCAAAGTACAATAGATTATTACGTATTGCCGAAGAGCTTGAGGCACAAAATTCAAGCATATAACCTCAAGTGCTGAAGGAGGGTAAGAAGGCTGCATGCAACGGCCATGGCGCTATCATTTTTCCCGTCTTTGGTTTCCTTGCTTTTCTGTTGGGGTTTTAGTTTATTTTATTTATCATCTCATAAGTGGAGAACATGGTTTTGTGGCATGGAAAGCGCTTTCCCAAGAGCTAGATGCCTCATCCGTAACTCTTGCAGCACAAGAGGCTATGAAAGAAGCACTAGAAAAAGATGTGCAAATGTTAAGCAGCGACTCCTTAGATCTCGATCTACTAGATGAGCGTATTCGTGTGATGTTAAATCATGCTCAGGATAATGAAATTGTAGTTTTATTAGATTAGGATCTTCTATGAAAGCTTTTGATTACACGGTGCACGCTATCATCAAACCTGTGACGTCTGTCATGTCTAAAATGTTGCCATTTTCTTCAGGGCCTGAGCGTCGACTGATTGATGCGATGTGTTATAGTGCATTAGAAGGCGGAAAGTTCTGGCGTCCAAAACTCGCTTATTTTGTGTGTAATTTTTACAAACTCCCAGAAAATATTGCAACTCACATTGGGGCAGCTGTGGAATTTATGCATGCAGGATCGTTGATTCATGATGATTTGCCATGCATGGATGATGCAGCAACACGGCGTGGTCAGCCATCTTGTCATGCAGAATTTGACGAAGCAACGTCAGTTTTAGCGGGCAGCGCTTTGTATTTACTAGCCATTGAGACATTAACACATCCATACTTGATTGTAACAGATATGGTGCGTTCTCAGTTGATTCAGTGTCTTGTACAGAATGCTGGTGCACGTGGCATGATGGGTGGTCAAATGCATGATGTATTGGGCGTTGCAAGGACACCTGAAGAGATAGTGACAATGCATCAACTGAAAACGGGTGCCCTTTTATCTTTTTGCTGTGTTGCACCTGGCATTGTTGCAGAAGTAGATAGCGCTGAGCATTCCTTTTTGTTGGCTCTTGGTGAGAAGATTGGCATTCTATATAAATTAGTTGATGATCTACTAGATTTAAGGCCGAGTGAGGTCACTGGAAAAACGTCAGAACGTGATCAAGACAGGGCAACTTATGTCACTGTTTTGGGTGAAGAGCAAACCAAAAAGCAAGCCATTTCTTTGGCGCAGCATGTGACAGAAGAATTACTCCTTAAGCCCTACAATACAAAAGATGTTTCTGAGATGGTAACTGAAATTTTATTCCAGGCTGATTTAACGCTCTAAGATGCTTGCAGAGAATCATCTCTCTTGATAACTTGTAAAAGTATATTGTAATAAGGGGACTGTTGAATATGCCGTTAGTTGTTAGCAATGCTTTGTGTGCATGCACTATGGGCGCTGCTCCATCCTCATTAGAGGTGCTACCAATTGCCATGACAACAGGATGTTCTATGCCGGCGGGCAATATTACATCAGCGATACCTTTTGCAGATGTGATGCCCTTTGGTGTGTGCATGAGTTTAGCGAATCCGGCTGTTGCTGCAGCAACAGCCGCTGCTCTGGGGGTATTGACCCCAATGCCCTGTACTCCAGTTACTTCTGCCTGGGTTCCAGGCTGCCCCACAGTCACAATGGGGGGACCGCCGGCCCTTGATGCAGGATCGATTGCTCCATGTGGATTTGCTGGTGTTATCAGCATTAGTTTTGCAGGACAAGTGACAGTTGATGTGCCGTGAGCATTTTTCATGATTAAAAAGTTGTGATACACTCCACACATGATTGCGTGAAAGGCTTATGTACAGTTCGCTTGAATGAATACAGGTGCGACCTGAGGCGTGTATGCTCTATTTATAAGCACTTTATTATATGCGAGGCCAAAAGTGAAGAAGCGCAGGAATGACAAACGGCATATAAATTTATTATGACGAGATCAACACTTATTCTTTTGGGCATTTTTCTTCTTATGCTTGCTGCGGCATGTTTTTTTGGTGGATTTATGATAGCCCAAAGTATTCACGAGCAGAAGAAGTCACCACCCATTATCATTCATGCTGGCCATAGCGTGGACCCCACAAAGCTTCCTTTGCATTACAACACAGCCTCAAAAATGGATATTAGTGAAGAAATATTAGATTTTGAGACTAACCATGAAAGTGGTGAGGTGCGTGGATCTAAGAATGATTCCAAATCTACCGTAGATAGTCTGTCTCAGCGAGCAACTGACAAGAGAAAAGGGTTGGAAGGAGGCGGTGGACACGATGAGGGCGCAATTCAAAAAAAAATTGAAGGGTTTGAATCGGCCGCTCGAAATGAATTTCATGCACTTGTGGGCATCCCGATACAAAAGAAAGACGACGATAATCAGGGGGCGAAAAAAAATGTGTCTGGTGATACTAAAAATGCGCAACATCACACAGAACGCAAGGCAGAACAAAAGGTGTCTGACTCTCACGATAAGTTAAAGGGGGAAGCGCACAAGAAATACGATATGGCGGCACATCATCCACCTGCTCTGCAGAAGTCGCCAACATCTCAAGAGTCAGAACACACTGAACACCAAAAAACTGTATCTAATAGACCGGTGAAGACTGTTCCTGAGGTGCCTGAGGGCAATAAGTCAAAAGGAAGTGATCCTCAGGAACAATGGACAGCTGAAAACGCTCCACTTGATAGCGCGTTTTATAATTTAGATTTTTATGGGCAAAATGAACAACTTTCTCGCCATGCCATGTACAAAGAACGAGAACAGTGGCACACGCTTACCTATGCTGATGTCAATCATTTTCCAGAGAGCCGTCATGGAGGATTTGAGGCTGCCGAGATGAATGATGGAGCATTCGATCCCTCATATGAGGAGGACGTACTGAATGAGGATATGGGTACTAACGGGATACCACTTTTTGGATGACAATGGGCATCCTAGAGATAAGATAATCCCTGACTGAGATAGAGGAAAAGAAAACTCAGCAGTAGGTATTTTAGAGCAATCAAGAAGGAGTAAAAATGCGACAGTTTTCTTTTGTATGTACACTACTTTTGTCTATAGGAATAATAAGTTCGGGAGCAATTAGGGCGGACGATACACACCGAGAGCATATTCGGAATTTCTATCTGATCGCAACAGAGGATGCTAATCAGAATACGGCTGTTGCGGTGGATGTGGTGTTTTCGGGTAATGCAGAATTAACAAAAAGCCTTGCGACGATGCCTGCAGCGCAATATTTCGAGATTCGACATCAGCTTCTTCGTGATTATCCACACCAAATGATGGTGGTAACCTGGGAAATAGTACCGGGACAGACACTGGAAGAACATCTAACGGATGCGCAAGAAGGTATTAATCAGGTCTTTCTCTTTGCAAATTATAAAGCGCCGGGCGTGCATAGAATGACCCTGAATCCAGTGCCAAATTTGGTGATATATTTAGGACGTACAGACTTTCAGGTGGCTATGCAGAAATGAGATATATAGGTTGTGCTTTTTGTGTGCCTCATATTGCCTATTATGCTCTTAGAGCAGAGACAAAAGTCGAAGTATGTAGGTAGTTAGCACACCTCCCCCTATAGGAGGGGCCTTGTGCACTTGCCTGTACTGGGAAATATGAATGCTATACAGAAAAGAAAAAAAATAAATAATACAGAAATATCATATGCGCGGCTCCACCGACCCCGTGCAACGGCGACATGATGTGGCGCTCATTCATGTTCGTGGAGCGGTAGTATAGAAGCGCTCGACAGTTAAAGGCGGGTGTGGCTTGCCAGACAAAAGATTGCATTGGGTTTTAATGTACGGAATAGCGTTTTTACAAGGATTGCCCGCGTAGGAGTTTGGGTTGACGACCGATCATACCCATCGCATGGCGTGTTGCAAGTTTTTTTAATGGCGGAATGGCGCCTACTAATCGTAGGCCAAGCGTGTGCAGATGATGTAGAAAATGCTGTTCATTGCTGAAAAGGCGATTTAGTCCATCGGTGATCAACATAAGAGCAGTATTATCAAAACGCCGCCATCGCTGGTAGTTTTCTAGAAGGATAGAGCTGCCAATATCAAGCCCAAGTCTGTGAGCAGAAATGACTAATTCCGCTAGTGCTGCTGCATCTCGGATGCCTAAATTCAACCCCTGACCTGCAAGCGGATGTATGACATGAGCGGCATCTCCCACAAGAGCCGTTCTTGGAGCGATATAGGTTTTGGCCATTTGAACGCCCAATGGATATTGCAAACGCGACTGGATGAGCTGGATATCTCTGTATTGTGACCCTAAGATTTCTTGAAGTCTTCTTATAAAATCTTTCTCATGAATGCCACACAGGTTATTCGTTGTATCGGGGTGATTGGACCAAACAATGGCGCTACGATTCTTTGTCATGGGAAGCGTTGCGAATGGCCCAGTTTTGAGAAATTTTTCGTATGCTGTACCATGATGAGGATTTGCATGTTGGATTGTTGTCACCAGGGCGGACTGATCATAAGACCATCCCATTGTTTCAATGCCAGACAGTTGGCGTACACGCGAGGTGTGGCCATCTGCTCCAATAACAAGGTGCGATTTGATGTCTTGTCCGTTTTCTAGTTGAATATGTGCCATACCTTGACTGATCAGGGTGTGAACAGATGTTGAATCATGCCAGGCTATATTGGGGTGTTCCTTGGCCTTTGTAGCAAGGAGTTGACGTAGCCGAAAGGCTTCTAGAATATAGCCCATGGGGGCTTGTGCATTCTCTTCTGTATACTCAAAGTTTAATGACCGCGGTGTGGTGGCCCCATTGGTGACCTTTATATTCATTATGGGCGATGCATTGGGAGAGAGCCGTTCCCATAAGCCCAGTGTGTCCAGTAATGTTTTTGAACTTGATGAAAGCGCATACCCACGGATGTCAGTTGTATCTTTGAGTTGCGTTTCTAGTGAAAGATGGTCCACGATATGAACATCTATTGCCGCATCCGCAAGCACCAGAGCTATGATGTTTCCAACAGGGCCACCGCCTACTATGAGAACGGTCATTTTCCTAGATTATGCTCAGCAAAGTCCCAGTTTACCAGATGTGATAAAAACATATTAACGTAGTCCGGGCGACGATTTTGAAAATCAAGATAATAGGCATGTTCCCATACATCGCATGTGATGAGTGGCGTTACGTTTCGGCATAGGGGTGTATCTGCATTACTTGTTTTAATAATTTTCAGTTGCTCATAGTCATCTACAAGCCAAACCCAACCACTTCCAAACTGACTTGTCGCCGCTTCTCTGAATTCTGTTTTAAACTGCTCATATGATCCAAAGGATTCTTCAATCATGTCAAAAAGGGTGCCTGATGGAACGCCGCCGCCTTTAGGTTTTATACTTTTCCAATAAAATGTATGATTCCAAACTTGGGCTGCATTGTTGAAAATTCTAACGAGTTCTGGCGTGCCCGCAGACTCCTTGATCACGCCTTGTAGCGATTGCCCTTCAAGAGATGTACCTTTTGTTAAATCATTGAGTTTATTAACATAGGCCTGATGGTGCTTCCCATAGTGAAAATTGAGTGTATTTTCAGAAATATGCGGCTCAAGCGCGCTAGTAGCATAGGGAAGGGGGGATAATTGAAAGCTCATGAAGCAGGCCTCTTTAACTGTTAAAATACCCAATACAGCACATCATAATATATGTACAAAAAAAATCTAGAGGGAAATGTATATTTTTTGAGAAATGATGAAAACGCCTGCAAGATTTTCCTCTAATATACCTTGTGATACAGGCGCACATCGTTGCGTATTATTGCTTACCTTAAGATGCATGAGGAGACCGTTCTGCCGATGTGCTTCCGTTTTCTCCCGGGTATACGGCTGGATATAGTGCAGTATGTCCGGAGATGTACAACATACGTTCCCTCTTCTTTTCTTTCATTTGTATTTACGGAGATTGTATAGAGTATGCGCTCTCATGGAGAGATTGTGACTGATCGTGGAGTAGGTATTGATGATAATACTTTTTGAATATCAAAATCCTGAATTTATCCCAGAAATCTCAATCACATTTTTGTATAGCCGCTGGGTATCGGCTTGTTTGTCTAGCACATTAGGCAGCTATAGAACGATGCTATATTGCAAAACGCTTATACTGCTCTCAGATGTTTGCTGACGACCAATGATAATGCGCTTACTTTATCTTGTACATTGCCTGTGTGTATTTTTGATCAGAAAAATTTTGGAGCATTAGATCTGCGCGTAAAGCACACCTGCTATATCAGTTGATCAGAAGATGTATGCCACGGCACGTGTTTTTTGAATAATTTTTTGATGCAGGAATTTATTGCTGTGTCAATATTGATGCGCATCAGAAGATGATGCGATGCTCATTAGTAGACGGGGGCATCCTACATAAAATCTTTTTCTATACGAGTCGAAGGCCCGTATTGTGTATGTCATGCGTATAGTATCAGGGAAAAAATGGACACAATATTAAACATAATGCCCATCTTGCAATCAGTTAATACGTCTTATGCCCGAAATCTTTGGCGAGGATATGATATGAATTGCAAGTATACATTTTGATCACGGCACCCTTGCCCCTCTTCTCACTCTCGATGGCCATGTCTTGCACGCAAAAACATTCTGCTGCCTATATTTTGCAAGCCTGTCTGGTCTGTGAACAAATGGATTTTTCGTAATAGTCGAATGGAACAAACATGTTCAGGCCATTGCAACTGTCATTTTATACATTAAGCTTAGTCGCAATGTGTGCATTAGTAGATACTGTTGGACAGTATGATCCAGAAGAAATTGAGGATACAGTATTGAGCAAAAATTATGTATGTTGATGATTCTAGATTAAGGCAGGTGCAACAGTCGGTTGACACCTTTAAAAATTGCTTATGGCATTCTCAGGATTTTTGGTTTGCAAGGGTTTTTTCCTGACTATACACATGTCCAATGTGCAGTAGTGGTACTCTCCGCCTTTTCTGCTGCTGACATTGTTAGAGATAGGCATTGCGCAGTATCATCCTTGTGGTTAGTTGTGCACGCATTGCAATCCCGTTTGAATTTTTCTCTTCGGCTTCAATACGATAAATTTCAGAACACACTTAAAGTGCGCTATTCATCATATGTGGGGCTGATGGGTTAAGTCTCATAATATTACTGATTCTATGTTACCAATCTCTTTGTATGGTGCGCGAAGAGTACTGAAAATTTTAGAACTATTCTACGTTAATAATACGATAACAATATATTGTTGTTCTGTTGTGCGCATGGAGAACTTGCTGTTGTAGTGCCTTTTAGGAACGGCATGAAATATTTGCAATGTATATATAGATTGTATCTATGCTAGAGATTGACAAATTTGTATTGATGGCTGTCTTGTGCGCCACAGGCACCTATTGCACAACGGAGCAAGGTGGCTCTATCGGGAAACCCGCAATATATTGCGCCACCATAACACAATATTGCATCTTTTTATCCACGATTCAGTGATTTGACGACAAAGCCTTCTGGGATTTCAGCAATGTCTGGAACGAGGCATTAACTTTACAGTGGATCAGTATATATTAGTCATGTTTATGACCCCGTTTTTGTCAGGCAATACATAAGTTTTTCTGCTTACGGCTGTGCTATTACTACCATGACATCACTGACTAAGGCGCAAAATACTATATTCTATGCACCCTATTACTATTGCTGATATACAGACGATAAATTAAGACAAGCATTCTGTGATTGCTCACGAGGCAGGTACACCTGCTGTCAACAATGCAATACTGACAGCGCACTTCACCAAACACTCGAAACCCACACTTTGGGTGTTGGGACAAAAGATGAGTTTGTTCAGTCCAGACAACAACATGCTCGGTTACATACAATCTATTGTAATTCATACATAAACTGATGATATCCGAAAGATGGAGCTATATTTCCTGCAGGGCGTAGGGACATTGAAAAGAGTAGGCCTATTCGTTTTTGTGTTCGATGTTAATTGGGAGGATAGCTTGTTCTGCAGGCCATTGAGAATGCTTGTCTTGATGTTTGTACTCTGTGGCATTTTTTCTCAACCTTCCATTGTACAATATGACAGAAGCGAGAAAAAGCATGTGGAAGACATGCGTTATTATGCGCTGGCGCAGGGCGCTACGTACTGTCTTAGTGCAATGGAGGGTTGTATGAGCAGCGCTATGATCGGTTGTATTTCTTCTACAGAGAGCGCGGGGATGAAAGTGTATATTATGATAAAACGAGGACTCTACAGAAGAGGCGACTATGCAGGTTATGCAGCAGGTTACGCAGATTGTTTGCCACAGTATTCAGGTTGGTAAGGGGCGCTACGATCTAATGTAATCGGCTCAAAGGAAATCATTAGATATCAGATTCGTGTATTTTTTGTACTACTGGGGTATGTGTCGAATGTCATAAGCAATCTGTTGATTAAAATCATGATTAGCCATGCGTTGCGCAACATGTAGTGCGTTGGCAAATCCTTCAGCAGTAGCGCTTCCATGGCTTTTGATGGCAATTCCATCAAGGCCAATAAACATGGCACCATTGTATCGACTGGGGTCGAGATGTTTTTTAACTTTTCTAAAAATAGGAAGACCAAAAAAACCAACTGCTTTTGTCACAAAGGATTGTCCAAACGCTTTACGTAATAACGTATTGATAAATTGCCCCATACCTTCTGCTGTTTTAATAACAACATTGCCTGTAAATCCATCTGTCACAACCACATCAACAGTTCCCGCGCTTATATCGTTTCCTTCTACATAACCATAAAAATCAATATGCGGTGTTTCTTTTAAGGTTTGGGCGGTTTCTTTCAGAACAGGATGTCCCTTTATTTCTTCTGAGCCAATATTCAGAAGACCTACAGTAGGTGTGTCTAGCCCTAACACTTCTTTCGCATAGACATTTCCCATGATCGCAAATTGTGCAAGGTGTATTTTTTCACACTGTAAGTTGGCTCCTATATCCAAAATCACTGTTGCACCCCTTATAGTTGGAAATATTGTAGCAATTGCTGGTCGAACAACGCCCGGAATTGTACCAAGAAGGATTTTTGCCAAAGCCATGTAGGCACCCGTGTTACCGCTAGACACAACACCGTCAGCGTCTCCATTTGTCACGGCTTCTATGGCACGACGCATAGAGGTATTACGGCGGCGGATCGCACTGACAGGGTTTTCATCCCCAGCAATATATTCAGATGTATGCAGAATTGATGTGTTATTGCTATTAAGGGCAGGATGTTGAGCTACAAGAAATCCTAAGCGTTCTTTGTCTCCATAAATAGAAAAGGCAATGTTTCTATTTTTTTGTGCAGCGATTGCAGCTCCACCTATGACAGATGCAGGGGCGTCATCTCCACCCATTCCATCAAGAGCAAGTCGAATAGTATTTGTCACAGTTGTTCCCCCTATCGTTTTACTTTTAAGAGTTAGGGGCACTTTCCTCTGTTTCTACAATTTTTTCACGTACGATTGATCGTCCATTGTAGTGACCGCATGCCCTGCATACGTGGTGTGGCAACTTAATATCCCCACAATTCCGGCATTCGCCATATGTAGAAGCATGTAAGGCGTGATGTGAGCGCCTCATGTCGCGCTTGGATTTTGATGTTTTTCTCTTTGGAACAGCCATAATATGATTCCTATATGATTTTTTGCAACCCGTTTATTTGTAGATATCTTACTCTTGTGTGGAAATCAAGTCCAAATAAACAGAATTCACAATTCATACTTAAGTTGTGATGTATTGTTCTTCTAGAAACGCTATGATGGCACGAATAGCCTGAGCGTGCCCGCCTTTTGGGCGCCCTGGTTGTGCGGAGCGATTCTATGCCATGATATCAAAATGTAACCAAGGAATTTTTTCCGGGATAAAGGAGACTAAAAACAATGCCGCTGTAATGGCTCCCCCATACCCTGTACTGCCCGCGTCATTCTCTAAATCAGCAATAGCACTTTTTAGCATTGTAGCATAAGGCTGGTACAAGGGGAGCTGACATAGGGGATCATCTGTTGCTGCGCTAGCATTTAACATTTTCCTTGCTAATACTGCTCTATTGGTAAAGAAAGAACCTATTTCTTCACCAAGGGCAACGCGTGCGGCACCGGTGAGCGTAGCCATATCAATAATAAGCTCTGGCTTGTGTTCGACTGCGTATGTGAGTGCATCAGCTAGTACAAGCCGACCTTCTGCATCCGTGTTCCCAATTTCAACGGTTTGACCAGATCTAGAGGGATAAATATCTCCTGGTCGCATTGAATTTGCCGAGACGCTGTTTTCAGCACAGGGAATAATGACATGTAGGTGTATGGGCAGTTTTTGTGCCATAATACAGTGGGCAAGCCCTAAAACATTTGCTGCACCCCCCATATCTTTCTTCATGAGACGCATATAGGCTGAGGGCTTAATATCAAGCCCACCCGTGTCAAATGTAATGCCTTTCCCAACGAGAGAAATTTTAGGGTTTTTTTGATTGCCCCATGTAAACTCTAGAAGGCGAGGGGGGTCTCCCCTGCTTTGCCCACGGCATAAATCAGTGGGAAATTTTCGTGCAACAGCCTATCGCCAGAAATGCTTTGGAATTTTGCTTTATGTGCGTTTTCAACTAACCTTACCTCTTCTTCCAAATGTCTAGGACTCATATCGTATGCAGGTGTATTAATAAGATCCCGTACCATAAATGTGGCGGTGATCTGTGTCTTGACTTTGCCCCAATCACAGTTTTCTGATAGACATAAGATCGGATGTGAGACATCTATTTTTTTGTAGCGATCAAATTTGTATGTTGCGCATGCCTAGCTAAAGAAAAAGTTGTTAATTTTAAGTTGGGGGCAGGAAGTGAGGTAATATGTATTCTGCGGTAGTTGTTGCATCACGTTTGCTCCTGACCAGAAATATGGGTCGTATACCCACAAGACGAGCGCTATCGTACCATTTTCTTTAGGTAAATAACATAGATCACCCGGATTTCCAGCAATATTTTGGGTTTTTATCCATGCTTGATGAGCTTGTGAGAGGGATCGAATAGTGTGTTTCCAGTCCTGCGTTGGAACCACATGAATGGGGATGCCTTGTGCTTTTTTTGTGTCAATGCGATACCTCATCAATACACTCCGTTTAGTATTAAATATTCAGATAGGATACAATCGTGTTAATCCGTTTTCGACCCTTTTTTGTTAGTATAAGCCTTTCTTGATGGGGAACAAGATCTTGACTGAGCTCAAGTTCTTTTTTATGATGAACCCCCACCTTATTCCAGAAATCATAGCCGGTCTCTGATGTGATTTTTGCATAGGGAATTCCTTCTCTGATGCGCAGTCCCATGAGTATCATTTCTTGAAAACGTATGTCAGGAGTTAATCGGGTTTGTTGTTGCAGGCCCGTTTTATGGGTCGCGACACGTTGCAACCAGATTGCGGGTGCACGGTGATGGCGCTGGGCATATTTTTCCCCCTTTATGGTTAATCTACCATGAGCTCCAGGGCCAATACCAATGTAATCATTATATCGCCAATAGTGCATATTGTGTCGTGACTCTTGATCTGGAGCGGCAAAGTTTGATATTTCATAGGCAGAAAGATTGCGCGCTTCAAGCATAGCATCAGTCAAGTCATACAGGTCATCGGCAAGAGAGTCATCCGGGAGGATAAACTCTCCGCGTTGATGCTGTGTGTGAAAAACAGTGCCAGGTTCTATGGTGAGTTGGTAGAGGGATATGTGATCTTGCGCATATGTCAACGCTTGTGTGAGTTCGCGCTTCCATGCTTTTAGGGTTTGCGTGGGGCGGGCGTAAATTAAATCAAAACTATAGCGTGCAAAGTGCTTTTGAGCAATCGATATCGCTTGAATTGCGTCATCTGGTGCATGATTGCGCCCCAAGAATGTTAAGGATTTTTTATCCAAAGATTGCACCCCTATGGATGCACGATTGACACCTGCTTGGCTGAGTTCTTGGAATTTACTATATTCAACTGATGTAGGATTTGCTTCTAGTGTGATTTCCAGGTTTTTAATGCACGTCCATTTCTTGTGTATGTGATTGAGTATGCTTTCTACAAGAGATGGTGGCATAAGAGATGGTGTGCCTCCCCCCAAATAAATACTTGTAATAGTTTTGTCTGGCACCAAATTATAAAAATAATTAATTTCTTGGATATACGCTTTCTTCCATGCTGCATGATCTATATTTGCAGAGATATGGCTATTGAAATCACAATAGGGGCATCTGGAAAGACAGTATGGCCAATGTATGTAAAGGGCGGCTTTATTATTGGGCATTACGTAAATATTCCAGAAATGTTCTGCAGTCCTTGGATTTATATTTAACTTTTAGTTTCTCTTCTACAGTCATTTTCGCAAAAATTTTATGGCTTTCTTCCGGCTGAAAAATAGAGTCATGTACAAAATGTATTGGACCATGTGAAGAACCATCTACAGGTTTCAAACATCGTTCGATACAAATGATAGATGCATGTTTCTGTGCACCATAGGAGAGATAGGTCTCAAAATAGGCGCGGAGATTTTTGTCCCCTAGTTTTTTATGAAGACGGACCAGCGCTATCCCATGATTTTGCTCAGACCCTGACTAGAGATTTGAGTATACATTTGATACCTCCCAAGGGTGGGGATGACGAACCCAGAGCCTTTTTCTATAACATCTAAGTTTATAAATTTGTGACAACATTTCACTTTGAGCAGAGAATTTCCTGTAAATGTGCTTCTAGTTTTTTTTGGCTCAGATATACTGAAGGATGCCTTAAAGACAATGTTTCTCTTTAAAGAGACGAGACACTTTTGGACCGCTTCTATCGTTGCATTATTACAGGAAGACGCAAGAAGATTATGTTGCACTAGACTCCCCCATGAGAACAGTAAGCTGTTTTTGAGTAATGGTTTTGATGCCATTCCCTGCATGCTTCAACATGGCCATAAAGACTTCTTCAGAGAAGGGGCCTGCTTCTGCGGTTGCCTGCACCTCGATTAGCTTGCCACGTCCTGTCATCACAAAATTAGCATCTGTTTCAGCATTTCTATCTTCTTCGTAGTTAAGATCCAGGAGTGGCTCATTATTTAGTGTGCCACATGATATAGCCGCAACAGAATCTTTAAGCGGCAGGGTTTTAATCTGTTTTGTATCAACCAAGTAGCGGCATGCAAGATGCAGAGCAACATAACTACCGGTAATAGAGGCCGTTCGAGTCCCTCCATCTGCTTTAATCGCATCACAGTCAATTTTAATTTGCCGTTCTCCGAGGATTTTTAAATCAACTACAGCACGGAGAGAACGGCCAATAAGGCGCTGAATTTCCTGCGTGCGGCCAGACTGTTTTCCTCTTGAGGCTTCCCGATCTGTGCGGGTGTGCGTTGCTCTTGGAAGCATGCCATATTCCGCCGTGACCCATCCCGTTCCTGAGGCGCGTAAGAATGGAGGCACTCTCTCACATATGCTTGCTGTGCAAATGACATGGGTGTTGCCAACAGTCACAAGGCACGAGCCTTCTGCATGAGCTAAATAATGTGGCGTGAGGGTAATTTCTCTTAACTGATTGTTTGCTCGACCATCCGTTCGCATGCTTTTCCTTGAATCTCTTGAGTAGACAAGTTATCTTAACAAATATATCGCTAAAACGTACATGGAAATAGGGCAAAAGTATAGATGTTAAATGCATTGACTGCACGCTCGCTAGAGATATTTCGTTGTATTGTTGAGTCCTATATGGATACGGGTGCGCCTATTGGTTCTGTGACGCTTGCTCGCAAAATGGGATCTAACCTTTCCTCTGCAACACTAAGAAACATCATGGCGTACCTTGAAGAGGCGGGACTTCTGTATGCGCCGCACACTTCTGCAGGGCGTCTACCTACAGAAGCTGGATTGAGTTTTTTTGTGAATGGTGTCCTAGAAGTTGGAAATCTGAGCGCTCAAGAGCGTCGAGAGATAGAATCGCAGTATGTAGGACAGGAAAAAAATATTGATACAATTTTACAGCAAGCAAGCGCTGCATTATCGGGCTTAGCTCAAGGCGCAGGGCTAGTACTAGCCCCAAAAAATGAGGCAAATCTTACGCATTTAGAGTTTGTGCCACTGGATACCGGTCGCGCACTTGTTATTCTTGTATTGCAAGATGGAAGTGTTGAGAATCGCCTTATTTCTCTTCCTTTAGGTTTTCCTGTATCGTCCTTAGTGAAAGCTGGAAATTACATGAATACGCACTTCTCTGGCATGAGCCTTGGAAGCGCCCAAAAAAAATTAGAGAAACTGATGCGTGCTGAGCGTCAAGAGCTTGATGATCTTTCGGAGCATTTGGTGGATGCGGGTATTGCAGCTTGGGTTGATCTGGGGCGTGATGCGTCCTTGATAGTGCATGGCCAAGCAAATCTTTTAAATGATGTGCATCACATGCAGGATTTGGAGCGCGTGCGACATATTCTCTCTATTCTCGAAACACAGGAAGGTCTTCTCGATCTTTTAAAGGGATCGCAGGAAGGCGATGGCGTTCAGATTTTTATTGGGGCGGACAACAAGTTGTGTCAAATGTCTGGATGTTCTCTTGTTGTTGCCCCCTTCAAAAACATGGCAGGCCATGTTATAGGGTCATTAGGGGTGATTGGCCCTTCTAGACTTAATTATGCGCGCGTAATTCCTATGGTGGACTATACGGCGAAAATTGTTGGTAAAATATTAGGGTGAAAATCAATGACATATGATAACGTGAATAATGAACCTGACACAAAAGAGGATGATTTTCAAGATGAACCTCAAGATGTTGAAAATGGGACAGAGGAAGCCTTGACGCTAGAAGCACAAAGGCTTAAGGAAAAATTGTTACGCACTATGGCCGACCTAGAGAATGTGCGCAAAAGATCTCAAAAAGAAAAAGCAGATACAGCAAAATATGCGATTTCTTCTTTTGCCAAAGACATGCTGGTGGTAAGTGATAACTTGCGTCGTGCGTTGTTGAGTATTCCTACAGAAGATGTAGAAGGAAATCCACAGCTCAAAGGGGTCGTAACAGGTGTGCTGATGACGGAAAAAGAGCTCTTGAATGTATTGAAGCAGCATGGTGTAGAAGAAGTGCCAGCCATGGGTGAAAAGTTTGATCATAACGTTCATCAGGCTATGTTTGAAGCTGAGAAAGAAGACATTGAGCCGGGTATCGTGATAGAGGTGATGCAAGCAGGGTATAAGATTAATGATCGTCTGCTGCGACCAGCTATGGTGGGTGTATCAAATTAGCACTTGAATTTTAAGAGTGCTAACATATATACTCATGGAGCGCTTAGTTGTATTAGAGGAAATTTTTGAGAATGCGCTGGTCTGCTTTTTAGATAGTGCGAATATTGAAGGAGAAGAATAAATGGGTAAAATTATTGGTATTGACTTAGGAACAACAAACTCCTGTGTTTCTGTGATGGAAGGTGGAGTGTCACGTGTTATTGAAAACGCAGAAGGCGCCCGAACTACTCCATCCATGGTTGCAATTACTAAGGATGATGAGCGTTTAGTCGGCCAATCTGCCAAACGTCAGGCTATTACAAACCCAGAGAATACATTGTTTGCAATTAAGCGCCTCATTGGACGGCGGTTTGATGATCCATTGACTCAAAAAGACAAAGATTTGGTGCCCTATAAGATTGTTGAGTCAGATGGTGGAGATGCCTGGATTGAAGCACAGGGCAAGAAATATAGTCCGAGTCAAGTGAGTGCTTTCATATTGCAAAAAATGAAAGAAACAGCTGAAGGTTTCTTAGGCGAAAAGGTGGAAAAAGCTGTTATTACTGTGCCAGCATATTTTAATGATGCACAGCGCCAAGCGACCAAGGATGCGGGCAAAATCGCAGGCCTTGAAGTATTACGCATTATTAACGAGCCGACAGCGGCAGCGCTGAGCTATGGCATGGAGAAAAAGAATGCGGGAACCATTGCTGTCTATGACTTAGGCGGCGGGACATTTGATGTATCTATTTTAGAAATTGGAGACGGTGTTTTTGAAGTGAAATCGACAAACGGCGATACTTTTTTAGGCGGAGAAGATTTTGATCAGCGGATCATAGATTACCTCGCTGATGAGTTCAAAAAAGACCAGGGCATTGATTTACGACAAGATAAGCTTGCTTTGCAACGTTTGAAGGAAGCTGCAGAAAAAGCAAAAATTGAGCTTTCCAGTTCTTTGCAAACAGAGGTTAATGTACCCTTTGTGACAGCCGATGCCGCCGGCCCTAAGCATTTGCATGTTAAATTAACTCGGGCGAAGCTTGAATCTCTTGTGGAAGATCTGGTGAATCGGACGATATCGCCGTGCAAAGCAGCAATGAAGGATGCAGGTGTTACGCCGCAAGATATCGATGAGGTAATTTTGGTTGGTGGTCAAACACGTATGCCTAAAATCATGGAAGTGGTAAAAGACTTTTTTAAGAAAGAACCAAACCGTGGTGTGAATCCGGACGAAGTGGTTGCTATGGGTGCTGCAACCCAAGCCGGCGTATTGCAAGGTGATGTGAAAGATGTTCTATTGCTTGATGTAACGCCTCTGTCGTTAGGGATTGAAACATTAGGAGGTGTGTTTACGAAATTGATCGAGCGCAACACAACAATTCCAACAAAGAAAAGTCAAGTGTTCTCTACAGCAGAAGATAATCAGACAGCGGTTACTATTCGAGTTTTTCAAGGTGAGCGTGAAATGGCGAGCGATAATAAAATCCTGGGACAGTTTGATCTGGTTGGTATCCCTGCATCCCCGCGTGGTATGCCTCAAATTGAGGTTACCTTTGATATTGATGCAAATGGAATCGTTAATGTGTCTGCCAAAGATAAGGCAACTGGTAAGGAACAGCAAATTCGCATTGAAGCATCTGGCGGCCTTTCAGAGAATGACATTGATAAAATGGTTCAAGAGGCTGAAGCCAATGCAGACAAGGATAAAGCACGCCGTGAATTGGTGGAGGTTAAAAATCAGGCTGATGGATTGACTCATACGATATCTAAGCAGCTTAAAGAGCATGGCGACAAAGTCGAGATAGAGAAGAAGCAAGAAATTGAAGCTGAGCTTGAAGCGCTAAAAGCAACGATGGACGGTGAGGATACTGGTGCGATCCGAGAAAAAATTGAGAGCCTTATGAAGGTATCAATGCACTTAGGCGAAGCGGCGTACAAAGCATCGCAAGAATCTGCTGCAGGTGAGGCGGATTCATCCGTTAAAGAGGCGACTGCAGATGCAGATATTGTGGATGCAGATTTTGAAGAAGTTGATGATGGGCAAAAAACATCTTAATTCTTTTGTATTTTTGAATTGACGTCAACAGTGCCGCTGCTTTCTAATATCGAAAGTAGTGGCTTTTTTAAATTTTAACAGAATTAATGTGTCATGATTGAGCAAGACTATTACGAACAATTAGGAATTACCAAAACGGCCACGGGGGCGGAAATTAAATCTGCCTATCGCAAGCGCGCTTTGAAATATCATCCGGATCGGAACCCCGATGACAAGGCGGCAGAAGAGAAGTTCAAAGCACTGAGCGGTGCGTATGAAGTGCTGAAGGATGAGCAGAAGCGTGCAGTTTATGATCAGTATGGACATGCAGCATTTACACATCAGCAACAAGGCGGTCAGGGTTTTTCAGGATTTTCTGGAGGAAATCTCCATGATATTTTTGGGGATGTATTTTCAGATTTTATGAGTGGCGGACGTCGGAGTGAGACGCAGGGGCCACAACAGGGGGAAGATTTGAGATACGATTTGGATCTTTCGCTAGAAGAAGCGTTTGAGGGGCTGAAGCGCGATATTCGTGTGACGCGTGGCCGTGCCTGCAAAACATGTGATGGCATAGGAAGCCCCAATGGTTGCCAAGACAAAACTTCTTGCCTTCAGTGTGACGGCGAAGGCGTGCTGCGTATGCAGAAGGGGTTTTTGATGGTAGAGCGTCCATGTACCATATGCTACGGTAAAGGATTTGTTATTAAGAATCCATGTCACGATTGCAGTGGTGTCGGGATAAGAGAGCAGACGTCCACGTTGTCTGTTGAAGTGCCTGCCGGTGTTGAGGATGGTATGCGACTGCGTTTATCTGATGAGGGTAATGTGGGCGCCTTTGGTGGATCTGCAGGTGACTTGTATCTATTTATACACGTGACATCCCATAGTTTGTTTGAGCGCGATGGGCGTGACCTACATTGTCGCGTGCCAGTACCGATGGTCAAAGCAGCTTTAGGTGGTGATATTGAAGTCCCAACAATTGAGGGTGAATCAGTTGCAATTTCGGTTCCTCCTGGCACGCAGCATGGCGATAAAATTCGCGTTAAAGACAAAGGGATGCGTTGGCAGAATCGTGTGGCGAGGGGCGATTTTTATGTTCATGTTGCTGTTGATATTCCGCAGAACCTTACCAAGAAACAAAAAGATGTGTTAATGCAGCTAGATGCAGGAACAGATGTTGAAAAAAATCATCCGACGTCTAAAAATTTTTGGAAAAAAGTTAAAAAGCTATGGGGAGAAAAATAACGCCGGGGAGAAGAATAACGCTCTTATCAGTAGAACAGATTGATACGTTTTTTGCTATACTCTCTGCACAGAACCCAGACCCTCAAGGTGAACTTGAGCATGTGAATGCTTATACATTGTTAGTGGCTGTTGTTTTGTCAGCACAGGCAACTGATGTTGGGGTTAATAAGGCAACGCGTCCTTTATTTTTAGAGGTCAGAACACCAGAAGAAATGATTCAATTGGGTGAAGAAAAACTCAAAGACTATATCAAAACAATCGGACTCTATCATACAAAAGCAAAAAATATTATTCGCCTGTCTCAACGCCTCATTGATGAATGTTTTAGTACCGTACCGGCTGATCGGGCAACGCTTGAAACATTACCAGGTGTTGGGCGTAAGACAGCGAATGTGGTTATGAGCATTGCCTTTAATGTACCGACTATTGCTGTTGATACCCATGTTTTTCGTGTGAGCAATAGAACAGGACTTGCGTTAGCATCAACACCCTTGCACGTTGAAGAGCTGCTTGTGCAGCGTGTTCCTGAAATATATCTTTATCATGCTCATCATTGGTTGCTTTTATTGGGGCGCTATACCTGCAAAGCTCGCCAACCGCTTTGTTCCATATGTCCTGTTAACACTGTGTGTCATTTTTCAGACAAAGATGTGTAATCTTTTCTTGACCTTCTCTGGAAATCGGGGTAGTAAGAAGTATATTTTGTTGGAGATTTTTAATGGCCAAGAGTAAAAAAACAATTTTGTTCAAGCTAGAAAGCACCGTAGGTACGGGCTATTTCTACGTGCGAAAAAAAAACCCACGCCAAATGACGGAAAAGCTTGAACTTAAAAAATATGATCCGCGCGTACGTAAGCACGTACTCTTTCGGGAAACAAAGCTTAAAAGTTAGACGCGTTTCTGTATTTTTTTAAATCCTTTTTCTTTACAAAGTTTTGGTTCGTGAGTATACGTATTGGCGCAAGTGTCTTTTATTATCCTGCTCATGAGTAGGATTTTCATATCATATATTGGGCGCCTTCCTCATACTGTAGGTATCTTCTTTAGGTATTTTTTCTTCAAAAGGCTGATTGTCCTGTAAGTAAGACAGACCGTAGTGGACAAAAAAGTAGAGTTGTAGAGCTAGTAGCTTCCACATGTAGAACAAAGAAATCGGCTGCACATACTCTGCAATGTACGTACACCAACTCAACGAACCTTTTGAACGTTCTCAGGCTTTTGATATCATTTTTTGATATCGAGGAATTGTGCATGAGAGATTGAGTTGGGTCATTTGTCTGTTACTCTTTGTGCAAAGTGTGCTCGATGATATAGGTGTATTGTTCTTGGGACGATTATATAGGCAGGAAACAGGAGGAGGCGAGGCGCATCATCCTGTTTTTTCGTGTGCGGCAAAAAAATTTAGTGCTGACATATCAACACGTATGCTGAAGCTGATCATCCTAACGCTGAGCTAGGGTTTTCAGGTGCAGAAATGGCGGTGTGGCGCACTCTTTGTATGTCGTGCAATAGAAAAGTCGGGCAAATATATTGTATTGCGGGTGTGAGGACGGTATCGTTGCTGTCATGTCATCAAACGGTGAGGTGTGGATCTACAGATCGACGCAATGCATGCGTTTAAACGTAGTATGCTGAGTCTGCACAAAATATTGTTCGTATAGTATAGGCAAGCATAGCTGCCGATGAAAATTATGAGGGTGCAGCAGAAGAGCACAATGATTCATTGAACTATGCCCTCATATATTATGCAGAAAAGATACATAGAACATGAAAAACGCAGACCAATCTTGTACGGGATGGTGTAGAGGGAAGAAATATCCTTGGGGAACGGATAGTAGACGTATGGCCCTCAGTCGTAATTAAAAACATAGAAGCGCTCTCCTGAAATCACCATATAATTGTAATGGACAGTGTTTTCTTCTAACATAGAATGAGCAAAAAGAGCACTCTCTGTAAGAGAATTTATGTTAAAACACATATCTCCTTCCTGACTGAAAGTATGTTTTGAATTGTGGCAGAGACTTTTGAGATTTCGAGAGGGTGGTTCGCACAAGCCTCACACGATCCAGTGAGCATTAAAAGATAAAGCCGCCCTCAATGTAACGCTTCTTCAGATAATACGGCAGTCTTTTTCAAGTGGCGACCATGCAAAAGACACTATGGATAATATAAATTTTTTTTAATCTGACATATTGCTGCACACTGTATGCGCATAAAAATAAATATTTAAATATTGATATAAAAAAATTTATTTATTTGTATTTGTATATGTTTCCTGAATTTTTCTATTTTTTTTTATTTTTTTCCAATGCATTCCCAATGCTGCCCCATTGCTTCCCATGTTATACCATGTTATACCATGTCATACCATGAATATAGGGTGTATCTCCATCTGGGGGTAAGATGTGGATGACTATGTCTATTTTTCTATCAACATATATAAACAAGGTTGATGCGAAGGGCCGGGTGTCTGTTCCCGCAGCTTTTCGTCATGTACTATCGTCAGCCTCTTTTCAAGGTGTTGTTTTATTTAGGTCCTATACATTACAGGCCATCGAGGGCTGTTCTATGGATCGCATGGCTCAAATTAGCCAAAGTGTTGATCGCCTCGATTTGTTTTCAGAGGCTCAAGATGATTTTTTGGCTACCCTATTTTCGGAGGCGGAGAAATTCCCCTTTGATGGCGATGGACGTATTATGCTTCCTGTATCTTTGAGAGACTGTGGGGGTATCAAGGATCAAGCAGCATTTGTGGGTCGTGGGGCAACATTTCAAATTTGGGCGCCTAAAATATTTTTAGCACATCAGGAGGTTGCGCGGGAACGCTTACATCAGCGTGGGGCGACACTAAAGCTGCATGTCGATAATAAAGGAGCGACTGATAGTGTTGTTTAAAGGTGTATGTACTGATCACCAGCCCGTCATGATATCGCAGGTCATGGAGGCGCTGTCACCGCATGCTGGTGCAACGTACGTTGATGCAACATTTGGGCGCGGAGGATACAGTCGCGCTTTTCTAGAAGATGCGCCGTGTCATATTGTGGCCTTTGACAGAGACCCAGAAGCAATCGCTGTTGCGCGAGAGTATGCTGCACATTACAAGGGGCGTTTTATCGGGGTTGGTCGCCCATTCTCAGAAATGGTCTCAGGGCTTGCGGACCTAGATGTTTCGGTGGTGGATGGGGTGGTGTTGGATCTAGGTGTTGCGTCGCCTCAGATTGATACACCTACTAGAGGTTTTTCCTTTCAACATGATGGACCGCTCGATATGCGCATGTCATTAACTGGCCCAACAGCTGCAGACATTATTAATCACTACAGTGAAGAAAAAATTTCGGATATTTTATGGACACTAGGTGAGGAGCGCCACGCTCGTCGTATTGCAAAAAAAATCACATTGAGGCGGGAAGATGCCTTTTTTACACGTACGCAGGAATTGGCAAATCTTGTTCGGGGTGTCTATGGAAGTCATCATAAAAAAGACCCTGCGACAAAAACCTTTCAGGCGTTGCGCATCTATCTGAATGACGAGTTGAACGAGCTAAAGAAAGGCTTGGAGTGTGCACGCGATATTCTCGCACCAGGTGGGCGTTTAGTGGTCGTTACCTTTCACTCACTGGAAGATCGTATTGTTAAAGCATTTTTGCGCCGGCATGGTGAAAAAAAAGCAAATGCATCACGTCATCAGCCTCTTTCTTTAGAGGAAAATGATACAGAGGATCTCTGTTTTCAGCTAGTTAATCGGAAAGCGTTAACTCCTCAGGACGAAGAACTCAAACAAAACCCCCGAGCGCGGTCGGCTAAGTTGCGCTGGGCAATAAAAATTGCGGAATACTCAAACAGGAGCAAAGGAGATGTTGAAAAGAAAAACTATTAGACAGTTTGCAGCACTGACAATATGTTCTGCCATTTTAATGGGTGCACTTGTGTTTCATGTAAAATACCAGGTGATTGCGGTGAAGCGCAATTTGTTGCGCGTCAATAGGGCGCTTCTGGAAAATGCGGAAGCCCAGCAAGTCTTAAAGGCTGAGTGGGAATACTTAAATAAATCTAGCCGATTGAAGAAACTCAACCAGAAGTATGTGGGGCTTCAACCCGTAGAGATGGCTCAAATTGCATCTCTGAGAGATTTTGACAATACAGAACGTCACGACATGAAAATTATGCTGGCAAGCTTAAATTGATGTAACAGGGCAAGGATCTGTGTATCATATGAAAAACATAGGCCGTGTTTCTATTTCCCCGGCAAGAGTGGCACTGAGACGCATGGACATGACACAGAAAAGATTGTGTTGTGTAGCTTGTGTTGTTGCCTTATGTTTTTTAATTCTGATTGCTCGATTGACGTCTGTTATGGTTTTACAACCAACGAATGAGGGTGATACTGTTACTCGAGATATGCCACCTAGTAGGCTTTTTTCTCGCGCCAATATCAGGGATCGTAATGGTGAGATTCTAGCGACTAACTTACACACAGGCTCTCTTTATGCGAACCCTAAAGAAATTTTGGATGCACAGGAGGCTGCAAAAAAATTACATCACATCTTTCAGGATTTATCTCTCAAAGAGTTGCAAAGTAAATTAGCATCTGAACGTTCATTTATTTGGCTTAAACGCCATCTTACCCCTAAGCAACATCAAGCTATTTATCAAGCAGGTATCCCTGGAGTCTATATTAAAAATGAAGAGCGCCGTTTGTATCCGCATGGCAAAACTACGGGTCATGTTGTGGGATATACAGACATTGATATGCTTGGATTGTCTGGTGTTGAAAAGTATTTTAATTCTTCTTTGTCAACAGATGGATCACCTTTGGAGTTGGCTATAGATATTCGTGTTCAAGACATTGTGCGAGAAGAGTTACAGAAGGGGGTGGAAGAGTTTTCGGCCCTGCATGGTAGTGGTCTCGTAATGGATGTGGAGACAGGTGAGATTATTGCGATGGTCGCTTTACCAGACTTTGATCCTCATTATCCCGATAAAAAACGTCTTTTTAACCAAAATACCTTGGGTGTTTATGAAATGGGGTCTACTTTTAAGATTTTGACCCTTGCTATGGCCCTTGATTCGGGAAAAATATCTTTATCAGATGGGTATGATACAACATATAATATGAAAATTGGAAAGCATACAATTAAGGATCATTATGGCAAGAAACGATGGCTTTCAGTGCCGGAAATTTTTATGTATTCTTCTAATATTGGCACCTCTAAGATGGTTTTAGATATTGGAAAAGAGAATCAATATACTTTTTTTAGGCGCATGGGGTTTTTTGAGAAGGTGCCATTTGAATTACCCGAATTAGGTACGCCCATAGTGCCGAGTGAATGGCGCGATATTAATGCTATTACTGCGTCTTACGGTTATGGAATTGCTATCAGCCCTCTCCATTTAGCCTCAGCCGTTGCCGCTGTTGTGAATGGCGGTATTTTGCGCCCACCAACACTATTAAAACAGGAAAAATCACCAGAAGGAACGCGTGTTTTGAAGCGGACGACGTCTGATAAAATGCGCCGACTGTTGCGCACCTCTGTACAGCACGGAACATGTCGCAAGTCTGCGGTGAAAGGGTATTTAGTTGGTGCAAAAACAGGCTCAGCCAATCGCAGTTACGGGGCCTCAACACAACGTGGAAAATTGGGATACCGTAATAAGCATTTTGCATCTGTTGCAGCAGCTTTTCCAATGACAAAACCTCAATACTTATTGTTATTGACATTAGATGAGCCTACAGGTACAAAAGAAACATTCGGGTTTTCAACAGGCGGCTGGACTGTAGCACCAATTGTGCGCAGAGTGATTCAGCGTATAGGGCCTGCTCTTGATGTAAAGCCTATTGCTGAAGATACAAGAGAAGTGCAGCTTGCAATGCAGTTGCCACCTGTAAAAAATGACAAACGTTTTATTGGATGATATTTTAGCTCTTTTACCTTTCCATCAAGCTTGGGGCCCCATCAAAGAGCATCAAGTAAAATGTATGAAAATCTGCCTTCATTCCCAGTATGTAGAGTCCGATACCCTATTTGTTGCTGTTCGTGGTGCACAACATAATGGGGAAGACTATATTCCATCCGCCATCCAACAAGGGGCCAGTATTATTCTTGCTGCACGCGAAGGATGCGCATCATTGCACAGTGATTTTCCGCATATTGTATTTATTGGCGTTAATGACGTGCGCGCCGCATTATCAAAAATTATCAAGCTATTTTATCCACATCAACCGACACATATTGTTGGTGTAACGGGAACAAACGGCAAAACTTCTGTCGCAGAATTTGCTCGACAAATTTGGATGGGCATGGGAATGAAAGCCGCAAGTCTTGGTACTATTGGATGCAACATCAATGGCGCCCTCCAAAAAGGGGCGTTGACAACACCAGATCCTATACTGCTGCATCAAACGCTAGAGGATTTATCGAAAGAGCCTATTGACTATGTCGCAATGGAGGCTTCCAGCCATGGGTTGGATCAGTGTCGACTACACGCGATCGAATTAGCCGCAGTTGGTTTTACGAACTTGTCTCGTGATCACCTAGACTATCATAAGACGATGGGGGCTTATTTTGAGGCAAAAAAGAAACTATTTACATGTTTTCCTGGCGCTATTGCTGTTTTGAATGCAGATGTGCCAGAATTTTCCACCTTACGCTCTCTGTGTAAAGGCAGGAAAATTATTACGTATGGAAAAAGTGGGGAAACGCTTGAAATTTCTTGTGTCAAAACTGTTTTTGAGGGATTAGAGATCACTATTCGCGCCGAAAGTGTGCGCCACCAGCTCACCCTTCCTTTGGCTGGGCGCTTTCAACTGGGTAATGTTTTATGTGCCGCCGGACTTGTTTGGGCCTGTTGTCCTGGGCGACTGCAAGAGATTATAGAGGTGTTGCCTACTTTGCATGCTGTACCTGGGCGTATGGAGCATGTTGTAACATATCGTGGGGCGCAAATTTATGTGGATTTTGCACATACACCTAATGCGCTAGAGATGGCGTTGATAGCGCTGCGGCATCATAGTGTGCATCGTGTGCATGTTTTGTTTGGGTGTGGAGGGAATCGTGATCGAGGCAAGCGCTCTGAAATGGGCGCTATTGCGGCCAAACTTGCAGACGATATTATCGTGAGCGATGATAATCCACGATTTGAGGACCCCGCAAACATTCGCAAAGAAATTATCCAGGGATGTCCACAGGCGTCTAATATCGGCAATAGGGGTGATGCCATTCAAGTTGCTATTCAGAATTTGAATCCGGGGGATATCTTGTTAATTGCCGGGAAGGGCAATGAGTCAGGGCAGACAATCGGGGATAAAATTATTCCTTTTCAGGATCGGGAAGAGGCGCTGCGGTGTGTGAGAAGTATGGTATGACACATATGACATATCAAGATATTTTAACTGCAACCGGTGGCGTGTTGCACGGGTCTTCTTTTGTCATTTCCAGCGTGAGCATTGATACACGTACGATCGACCATGGAGCGCTTTATGTGCCTATTCGTGGAGCAAATTTTGATGGCCATCAGTTTGTCGAGGAGGCCTTTTCTAAAGGCGCAGCTGCAGCAATTGTTGACAGCAATCCTGAAGCATATGCCGTATTCGGTTCCGTGATTTTAGTTGAATCAACAGAGCGCATTTTGTGGGCGTTAGCACAATTTAACCGTGCGCGTTTACAAGCAAAAGTGATAGCCATTACGGGGAGCTCTGGAAAAACCTCTACAAAAGAAATGTTATGGCGCGTCCTAGAGAAGCAGAGTAAAACATTTGCTAATTCTAGAAGTCTCAACAACCATTGGGGGCTTCCTTTGACGCTTGCGAATTGCCCGATTGATGCGGACTTTGCTATTTTAGAAATGGGCATGAACAGTATGGGTGAAATTTCACCTATGTCTAAATTAGCCAAACCTGATATTGCTTACATTAATAATATTATGTCCGCCCATGTTGGGCGCCTAGGCAGTCTAGAAAATATTGCTCGGGCCAAAGTAGAAATTTTTGACGGGTTATCCTCTGAAGGTACTGCAATTATTCATGGAGACAGCCCGTTCCAGGACATATTACGAACGGCAGCACAGAGTTTTAAGCTCAAAACTTTTGGGGCAATGGCAGGAAATGATATGTGTCGTGTTTCTGAGTGTACAGTTGATGGAAAAGCATCTGTTGTTGCATGTATTGATGGTCGGAATATCTCTTATGATTTGAGTGTGTCCGGTGCGCATTATGTCACGAATAGCTTAGGGGTGCTTCTGATTTGTCACGTACTAGGATATGATCTATCTGTTGTGGCTCAAGACCTAAAATATTTTACTCCAGTATCGGGGCGTGGTAACTGCCTTGACATTGCGTGGGCAGATGATACTATCACCATAGTTGATGAGAGTTACAATGCAACTCCCGATGCGGTGAAAGCTTCTTTATCACGCATGGGAGACATGTCGTGTCGAGGACGTCGTGTTTTTGTTTTGGGCGATATGCTCGAGTTGGGTTCGGCCTCTATCATGGCCCATAAAAACTTGCTTCCAGCGATACAAGACAGTGGAGTGGATGTTTTTTTTGGCTGCGGAGAAGACACACGACATCTTTTTGAATCTTTGGAAAATACGAAACAAGGTTTCTATGCACCTAAAGCAGATAAACTCGCACCTCACGTTGTGAGTGCTCTGAAGCCAGGAGATCTCGTGATGATTAAGGGTTCTTTCTCCATGGGCATGAAAAAAATTGTGACGGCTATTATGAAAGCGAGAGGCGCCACATGATTTATGTATATCTATATTCTTGGTGGCCAGACTTAAATCTTTTACAATACACTACCCTTAGAACGATGGGCGCTTTCCTAACAGCTCTATTCTTTTGTTTATTTTATGGAAGAAATTTTATTTCGTGGTTGAAGGGCCATCAGGGGGCAGGGCAACCAATTCGATCTGCGGGGCCAGAAAGTCACTTAAAAACAAAACAGGGAACGCCGACAATGGGTGGAGTACTCATTTTGAGTGGTTTGCTATGTAGTACACTATTGTGGGGCAATCTTGCAAACCCCTATCTGCTAGTACTAATTGGGACAACGGTTTCTTTTAGCTGTATCGGAGTTATGGATGATTATATGAAGCTGACAAAACGTAGCAGTAGCGGTCTTAAAAGTCGTCATAAATTTTTTCTCCAGCTTCTATGTGCGGTTGTCATCGTGTATTCTATACAGTCACTTCTTCCGATAGGGCTTCAAACTACCTTAATGATACCCATGTTAAGAAATTTTTCTTTTGACTTAGGGGTGTTTTTTATACCTTTTGCCATGGTAGTTCTTGTAGGCTCCTCCAACGCAGTGAATTTAACAGATGGCCTGGACGGGTTAGCAATTGGACCGGTGATTATTGCGACGAGCTGTTTTGCGCTTATTACGTACCTTGTGGGACAGAAGGTGTGCTCAGATTATTTGCACATCTCTTTTGTGCCCAGTATGGGAGAGATATCTATTTTTTGTGGCGCTTTAATTGGCGCTAGTTTAGGATTTTTATGGTTTAACGCCCCTCCAGCCACAGTGTTTATGGGAGATACTGGCTCCTTATCTATTGGTGCAGCACTTGGGGCTATGAGCATAATGACCAAACAAGAACTTGTTTGGGCTACGATTGGTGGGGTGTTTGTTCTTGAAGCTGTTTCTGTGATCCTTCAAGTGCTTTATTTTAAGCTATCTGGCGGTAGGCGTATTTTTTTAATGGCGCCCCTTCACCATCACTTTGAAAAAAAAGGCTGGTCTGAGCCAACGGTTGTGATACGATTTTGGATCATTGCTGTTGTGTTAGCGATAGTTGGTCTCGCAACACTGAAACTTAGGTAACACACCCATGATAGATCTTAATAAATCGTATTATGTTCTCGGGCTGGGAAAATCTGGATACGATGTGGCGGTTTTTTTACACAAGATAGGCGCCCATGTTGTTGCGTGGGATGACGGACCGCAGGCACGGAACGCAATTGCAGCACAGGGTGTACGCACTGAAGAGATAGAGCCTCTCCTTAAAGGAGCGAATGATTGTTTGATTTTAAGTCCGGGGATACCGCACATTCATCCTACACCGCATCCTGTGGCGGCTACAGCACAAGCACTAGGTGTGCCCATCATATGCGATGTGGAAATTCTCGTCAATTGGGCGACAACTTCTACAATGGTAGGGATTACAGGGACCAATGGGAAATCAACGACAACAGGACTTGCAACACATATTCTCTCTAGCGTCTATCCTAATGTTGTGGGAGGGGGGAATATTGGGTGGTCAACACTTAATAAGCCTTTAGCAGATATATATGTTTTAGAGCTGTCATCGTATCAGCTAGAGCGCATGTCTTTAGCGAATTTTGATGTTGGAGTGCTGCTTAACATTACGCCAGATCATCTGGATCGTCATGGCGGAATGGATGGATATGCGTTTGCAAAAGAGCGCTTGTTTTCTATGCTGAAGGCAAATGGCATAGGATTTATTAGTGTTGACGATATGTACAGCAAGGCACTACAAGAGCGTATACAAGGGAGTGTTCCCATATCGGTTGGACAAGTTGTCACAGGTGGAATTTATGTAGTGAACGGGGTTTTATTTGACGATTTTTTTTCTCACAATGAGAAGATAGGCGCTTTTGAGTACATGACCACACTTACGGGGGCTCATAACTATCAAAATATTATGTCAGCATATGCTATTTGCAGGCAGTTGGGGGTCACTACAGCACAGTTTCTCTCAAATTTGCAAACTTTCTCAGGTCTACCACATCGACAAGCTTGGGTATGTACTATAGATGCTGTAACATTTGTAAATGATAGCAAGGCAACAAACTTACTCTCGGCAACCAAGGCCCTGGACGCTTTTCCTAATATTTACTGGATTATGGGGGGGCAAGAAAAAGAGCCGCTGGATATGGAGCAGATCATACCTTTTGTGAAAAAAATAAAACATATTTATTGCATTGGCGCATGCGGAAAGGATTTTTCGGTCGCTGCATCGCCATATGTGCCAGCAACCTATGTGCGTACGATGGAGGCGGCTATTCTAAAAGCGTACAACGCTGCTTCATCAGCGCATACACCCGCCACGGTTTTGTTGTCACCAGCATGCGCCTCCTTTGATCAGTACAAAAACTTTGAAGAACGAGGGGATGCATTTATTGATTGTGTTCGGGCATTATAATTAAGGTATTTCCATGTTAATATCCCGCGGGGACAGAAGTATTTTGGGACAATGGTGGTGGTCGGTAGATCGTTGGCTGCTTTCGGCGTCTGTTGCCTTGATTGTTATGGGGGCGCTGATTAGTTTTGCTGCGTCTCCTGGTGTGGCGGAGCGCATCCATGTAGACACTTTTTTCTTTGTTCGCCGACACATGACGACCGTTATGCTTGCTTTATTTGTTCTGCTTGCCACGTCTGTTCTTTCGGTGAAATGGGTGCGATGGATATGTTGGATTGGTTTTTTTTCCTGTTTTCTGCTTCTAATATCTACACCCTTTATTGGTACGGAAATAAAAGGCGCACGTCGTTGGATTAATGTCTTTGGCTTTTCTTGTCAAGTGTCTGAGTTTATCAAACCAACATTTTCTGTCGTCTCCGCCTGGCTATTGGCCTGGCCATGCAAAAAAAATTTTAATATTCGATGGGCTATTTCGATGGGATTTTTTATCAGCATTCTTTTCTTGCTTCTTTTTCAACCCGATTTTGGTATGGCCTTTGTGTTGATGGGGACGTGGGGTGTGCAGATTTTTCTAGCAGGACTTGCGATGAAATGGATTGCTGGACTTCTTGGGTGTGCTTTCATTACCGCTGCTGGTGCTTATGCTTGCATGCCTCATGTATGCAGTCGTGTTGAGCGCTTTTTCAATCCAGCTGCAGGTGATATGTATCAAATCAAACATTCCTTAGATGCTTTTGTAAATGGCGGTCTATTTGGCCAAGGGCCTGGCGAGGGTGTTGTAAAAAGGCAGATTCCAGATGCACATGCAGATTTTGTTTTTTCTGTTGTCGGGGAGGAGTTTGGCTATATTTTCTGTCTATTTATTTTATTACTGTTTATGTTTATTATTGGGCGTACGCTATACTATGCGTATATGGAAAGAGCGTTATTTGTGACACTCGCATTAACGGGCGTGATTATGGCATTTGCATTACAGACATTTATAAACACGGGGTCATCCTTGCGTTTGATCCCGACAAAAGGCATGACGCTGCCATTTATAAGCTACGGCGGTTCTTCTCTCCTCGCTGTGTCGTTTGCTATGGGAATTGTACTTTCTTTATCCCGTAAAAATTTAGTGGAGTACTCATGAAAAAAGTTGTTGTTTATATCACAGCGGGAGGCACAGGCGGACATCTTTTTCCTGCCCTTTCTTTGGCAGAGAAATTAGTAGGTGAGGGCTACGAGGTCACATTTGTTACAGATCCACAGGGCGCATCTATTGCGGTGGATCTTCAAGATGTGTCAGTAAAAACGCTGCCTTTGTCACGTGCAAGCGGTGGTGTCTGGCAGAAAGTACGTTTTTGCTATGATGTAGTAAAAAGTATTATTAAGTCTTGTAGACTGATTTGGAGAAAGCCCGTTGACATGATTATTGGCTTTGGGGGGTATCCGTCTTTTCCGCTTATTTTTGCCGGTATTCTGCAAGGTCGTGTCATGATATTGCATGAGCAAAATGCATACCTCGGAAAAGTAAATCGTTTTGCTGCACGCTCCGTTAAGAAAATTGCTACTTCGTTTGAAGCAATATCTGGTATAAACCCGAAGGATCGAGCAAAAACTGTTATAACGGGTAATATTGTGCGCCAACAAGTTTTAGCCCTTTATCATGCGCCCTACAAGCCAGCGGATATTGAGGATGATTTTAGAATATTTGTGATTGGTGGGAGTCAAGGAGCACGTACTTTTAGCTATATTGTACCGGAAGCAGTTAAAATTCTGCCAGGATTTTTACAGGACCGCATAGTGATTGTTCAGCAAAGCCGACCTGAGCTACTAGAGGAAACACGACAAAGATATTTGTCACTTAATGTGCGGGCAACTGTAGAGATATTTTTTCACGCTATTGACAAAGAGCTAGCTGCAGCGCATATGGTAATTGGGCGATCAGGTGCGTCAACGATATCAGAGTTGATGCTTGCCGGACGACCAGCTATGCTAGTGCCATTTCCTTATGCTGCGGATGATCATCAATATTATAATGCCATAGAGATCGAGCGTGCAAATGCGGGATGGTGTTGTCGAGAAGAAGCATTGTCAGCGACGCGTTTGGCTCAGCATATTGAAAGATGTATGACACATCCGGATCTTTTAGTGCAGGTATCTCGTAATATGCGGGCATTAGCACGGCCAGATGCATTAGATAAGTTATCGGCACTTGTGTCTGAAGAAATACAGAAAAATTAGGAGTTATTCACTATGAAAGATTTTACTCATAATATTGGGATGATCCACATTATTGGCATTGGCGGGATTGGCATGAGTGGTATTGCTGAAGTGTTGAGGGCGCGTGGATACGATGTCCAGGGAAGTGATATGTCTGAAAACCCTAATGTACTGCGTTTGCGCAACCATGGTATTCAAGTATTTATAGGACAACGTGCACAGAACCTTGAAAATGTGTGTTTAGTTGTCCATTCTACAGCGATTAAAGAAGATAACCCTGAAATGATTGCAGCACGCATGCATCGCATTCCTGTGATTAACCGATCGGCGATGCTAGGAGAACTGATGCGTGGCTATCTGAATATCGCCATTTCAGGGACACACGGCAAGACGACCACAACAACGTTGATGTCACATGTCTTGGCGTCTCTTGATCCAACGGTGATTAATGGCGGGATTCTTAATGCCTTTAAAAATAATATTCGTGTGGGAAAAAGCGATTGGGTTGTAGTGGAAGCGGATGAATCTGATGGCACATTCACACGCATTCCCGTTACCATTCCAGTGGTGATGAACATTGATCCAGAACATATGGACTATTATAAAACAGAACAAAACCTTATGAACCATTTTCGTCAATTCATGGATTCAATGGCTTTTTATGGATTTGGCGTTATGTGCATTGACGATGAGCGTGTCCAAACACTTTTGGAGGAGAAAAATGATACACGCCATTTAACGTATGGCTTTAGCTCATCAGCACAGTTTTGCGTAGAAAATGCTGTCTATAAGTCAGAAGGTAGTTTCTTTGATATTGTGCATCATGATACACGCATTGCACAGAAAATTTTTCTACCTATGCCTGGGCCTCATAATATTCTTAACGCAACAGCAGCGTTTATTGTGGCCTACAAGCTGGGCGTACCTGTGACGAAAATTGTTCAGGAGCTTGCAGAATTTCAAGGAGTGCAGCGGCGCTTTACTCACGTAGGCATGGTGAAAGAAAATGTGTTGATTGTAGATGATTATGCACATCATCCAGCAGAAATAAAAGCAGCACTTCGAGCGGCGCAGCAGACCGCACAAGGCCGTGTTTTTGCGGTTTTTCAACCACATCGTTATTCTCGATTTTCTAATCATTTCAATGATTTTGTTACATCTTTTGAGGATGCAGATCATATTTTAGTCGCGCCAGTTTTTTCGGCAGGAGAGAGTGCAATTTCTGGATTTGATCATAAGAATTTTATAGATGCTTTGCACAAAAAAACAGGTCGTAATTGTCAGGAGGTCTTGACAGCAGATTTAGTAGCAAACTTTATTGATGAAACAGCGTCCTCGGGTGATCTGGTCGTGTTCTTGGGGGCGGGTGATATTACACGTTGGGCTCATAGCATGCCAGATAAGGTAAGCGATCTTGCGTCCCCTAGACAAAGGGTAATGAAATGAAAAAAGTAGCGGCTGACATGTTGACGGAAGTGCGTGGAAAGTTTCGGGAAAATGTTTCGTTAGAAAAAACAGTTTGGTTTCAAGTAGGCGGTAAGGCGGATATGGTGTTTCGTCCAGCTGATATCGATGATCTCTCAGATTTTTTGCGAGCTTACCCTGCATCAGAGCCCTTAATCGTTATTGGTGTCGGGTCCAATTTACTGGTGCGTGATGGTGGTGTGCGTGGCGTGGTGGTGCGCCTAAGTGCAGGTTTTTCACACATAGATGTACAAGGTGATACGATGATTGTTGGTGCCGGTGTGTTGGATAAACAGGTAGCAGCAGCAGCAGCAGTATCTGGCATCGCTGGCTTTTCTTTTTTAGTAGGCATTCCTGGTACCATTGGTGGCGCTGTTAAGATGAATGCTGGAGCATATGGGGCGGAAATGAAGGATGTGCTGATTTCTGCAACTTTTGTAGATCGTTCAGGGAGAATATTTGAAAAAAATGTTGATGAACTTGGTTTCCGTTATCGTGGAACAGAAATACCAGATGATTGGATTGTTGTTGAGGCAACATTACGTAGTGCATTAAAGGCGTCAAGAGAGGATTTGAAACAAGAGATGCTTCAAATTATGGAGACACGTGCAGCGACACAGCCTATTACAGCGCGGACAAGTGGGAGCACTTTTCAGAACCCACCAGGACTTAAAGCATGGGCGCTTATCGATCAAGCGGGGTGTCGTGGATTGAAAAAAGGTGGAGCTATGATGTCTGAACAACATTGTAACTTTATGTTGAATGTAGGCGCGGCAACAGCAGCAGACCTTGAGATGCTTGGAGAAGAAGTGCGCCAACGCGTTCTAGAATCGAGTGGGGTGATGTTGGTTTGGGAAGTGAAGCGCATCGGAGAGTCATGACAATAAAAATTACACCAACGCACACACCTCAAGAGACAGATGTGGTCGTTGTAATGGGCGGATGGTCAAGAGAACGTGATGTGTCTTTGAAGACAGGTGCAAGTGTAGAAAAATCATTACGGTCTTTGGGCTACAAAGTACGCACTTATGATGTGACACAAGATGTGGGTGCGCTGCAAAATTTTTTAACTCCTACACCTGATGTGGTGTTCTTAGCGGTGCATGGGACACAGCTAGAGGATGGATGCTTGCAAGGTGTGCTTGATATTATTGGTGTACCGTATACTTTTTCTGGTGTTTTAGCATCTGCTGCTACCATGAATAAAGTGTTTGCAAAGCAATGTTGCGTCGCCTCAGGCGTGCGTGTTCCAGAAGGTGCTGCGTATCATTTTTCTGATATTGCACATGTGCATCCTATGTCGCAACCGTATGTCGTAAAACCAATTCATGAGGGATCAAGTTTTGGTGTATATATTGTGGAGAAGGGCGATCAACCATTGGGATCTCGCCTTGAAAATTGGCCGTACTTAGGCCAAGTATTGGTCGAGGAATATATTCCTGGACGAGATATTTTTGGCACAGTTATGGGAGAAAACGCACTGCCGTTGGTTGAAGTATGTCCGGCAGAGGGGTTTTATGACTATAAAACAAAATATAGTGAAAATATGGCTTTGCACCGTAATCCTTTGGATATACCACAAGCCAAGTACAAATTGATTCAAGCGTGGAGCGTGCAAGCTCACTACATGTTTGGCTGCAAAAGCATTTCTCGATCTGATTTTCGCTATAATCCAGAGACTCAGGATGTCTACTTCTTAGAAATCAATTCCATTCCTGGTCTAACGCCGATCTCTCTTGTGCCGGATGCTGTCAAATATGCAGGATTGCACTACGAGGATTTAATGGTCTGGTTGGTGGAGGATGCATTGTGTCAAGGCGTCGAACAGTAGAATCCCCCGCTACCCCCACAGTGCGGTGGATGTGGGCGAGCTTCATATCAATCGCGCTCATTTTTTGCTTATTATCCTGGTATATGGGGTGGATACATGGTGTTTTTGATCGTGTCCTGGATGCTTGTGCGGATATTCAGACGCGAGAAAAAGTTGTGCTTGAGAGTATTTTAGTTAGTGGCCGTATTCAAGCAGATAAAAAATCTATCCTTGATTCTATCGATCTACCTATTGGTACACCCATGATGTTTATACACCTAAAAGATGTCCAGTCACGACTGGAAAAAAATCCCTGGGTTAAAACAGCACGTGTTGAACGGCACTTTCCACATACACTTAAAGTGATTATTGAAGAACGGTCACCCATTGCACGTTGGCAAAAAGACCAGAAAATTATGCTACTGGGGGAGGAAGGCCAAGCAATCCCTGTAACGCCTGATCAGCGGTATAATACCTTGCCTCTTTTTGTTGGGATGGGAGCAAATGAAAATGCACACGCTTTACTGTCTATGCTGGACCGGTACCCGGAGGTTAAAAAACAGTTCTCCTCCTCTGTTTGGGCGGGTCAGCGGCGTTGGAATCTTATTCTGCATAATGGATGGACCGTGCGCCTGCCTCAAAAGGGACAGATAAAAGCTTTGCAAGAGTTAGAAAAAACGTTAAACAATAAATCTATAGTAAAACAAAATATTGAAGTGGTGGATTTACGTATTCCAGGTCGTATGACATTGGTGTACAAGAAAAAACCATTCCAGAAAAGAAGAAGAAACGATAATTATGTCTAGCACACGCGTTACGCAAGGATTGGTTGCTGCTGTCGATGTTGGAACGACAAAAGTGTGCTGTGCCGTTGCTCAACCAGATATTCACGGCAATCTCCGTGTTTTGAGCGTAGGCTATCATGCGTCAAAAGGTGTGAAATCTGGCATTGTTATCGACATTGATCAAGCAGAAGATGCGGTTGTTCAAGCAGTGCAATCAGCAGAATTGGCAGCTGGGGAGACCCTCGAGCGTGTTGTAGTCAATATTGCTGGTGGCCACCTATTGTCTGAGGTTGTGCACATGAGCATGTCTTTACGCAGCGTTGATATTACAACAGCAGATATCCAGGCATTAACAGAGAAAGCGGCACAGAAAGTTCAGGGGCATGATTTTGAAGTCGTGCATATGGCGCCACTGTCTTATGAGGTGTCGGGTGTAACAGGTATCAAAGACCCGCGCGGCATGTCTTCAGGCGATACATTTGGATGCGCTTTTCACATCTTAACAGCAGCTCTCAGCCCTTACAACAGCTTAATAAAAAGTCTGCAGCGCTGTCACTTGAATGTGCAAGCCATTGAGGCATCTGCTCAAGCATCAGGCCGTTCGGCGCTTGTGCTGGATGAAATGGAGTTGGGCGTCACAGTGCTCGATATAGGCGGTGGTGTGACAGATATAGGGGTTTTTTATGAAGGTCAATTTGTATTTTCTGATACAGTGCCCATAGCAGGATGGCATATTACAAGTGACCTTGCTCAGGGACTTGGCACATCTTTCTCTCATGCTGAGCGGATTAAAAATTTATATGGAAGTGTTGTGCTAACATTAAAAGAAAAAGATGAGCGCGTGATGGTGCCTGTGTTGGATGGGGGGGGTGCACGCGCATCGACCCAGGTGACTCGTCAGGATATCACAGATATTATCGTACCACGGGTGGAGGAAATACTAGAAATGGTTGCTGAGAGATTACAATATGGTGGCTACGAACGTATTGGTGGGCAGCGTTTTGTCTTGACGGGCGGAGGTAGTCAGCTTGCTGGTATACGCGCATTATGTTCAAGGTACTTAAATCGACAGGTTCGTTTAGGTAAGCCCCTAAAAATAATAGGGGATCATGAAATCTTAAATATGCCTGGATTTTCTACCTGCGCGGGACTGCTAGGTCGTGCCCTTGTGCAAGATACACAGCGCAGCGCTGATAAAAGGGGTGTGTTGAAGCGAATGGGGCTATGGTTAGAGCGTAATTTTTAGTACAATTATTTTTGAAAACATGTAGGAGTTTTGAAGTCATGGTGGATCACACAAATTTGGAGAACCAAAAGCCGCGCATTACAGTAATGGGTGTTGGAGGCGCAGGCGGGAATGCAGTCAATAATATGATTCGAGCAAACCTAGAAGGTGTTGAATTCATGGTGGCGAACACGGATTCCCAAGCGTTGACCGAATCACTTGCAGAGCGGCGCATTCAGTTAGGTCTAGAAACAACGCAGGGCCTTGGTGCTGGTTCTAAGCCAGAAATGGGGCGTGCGTCCGCTGAAGAAGATATTGAAGAGATTCAGAAAAACATCAAGGGCAGTCATATGCTTTTTGTCACGGCTGGTATGGGAGGCGGTACAGGCACAGGTGCAGCTCCTGTGATTGCAAGTGCTGCTCGGGAAATGGGTATCTTGACGGTAGGGGTGGCTACCAAGCCTTTTAACTTTGAGGGCGCGCACCGCATGCGTATGGCTGAGGAAGGCATTGAAGAGATGCAGCAGGTAGTAGGCACACTGATTATCATTCCCAACCAAAATCTTTTTCGTCTTGCAAACGACCGCACTACCTTTGCAGATGCATTTAATATGGCGGACAATGTTTTGTACTCTGGCGTACGGGGGGTGACGGATCTTATGATCATGCCTGGCTTGATTAATCTTGATTTTTCAGACGTTAAAACCGTTATGGGTGAAATGGGTAAAGCGATGATGGGAACGGGTGAAGCCGAAGGAGAGAATCGTTCGCTTGAAGCTGCTGAGGCAGCCATTTCTAATCCACTTTTAGATGATGTCTCAATGCGCGGTGCGCGTGGTGTTTTGATCAATATCACAGGTGGTTTGGATATGACCCTATTTGAAGTAGACGAAGCTGCTAATCGTATTCGTGAAGAGGTAGATACGGATGCAAACATTATTTTTGGTTCTACCTTTGATGAACGTCTCAGCGGACGCATGCGTGTTTCTGTAGTGGCTACGGGTATTGATAATAAAAATTCCTTGATTCAACGCAAAACCTTGCATCAGGTGGGAGAGAAAATGCATCTAATAGAGACACCAGAAGAAGGTGCTGATTCTACGCGTCGCATTGGTGGGGATGTTTTTTGGGCATATGATGAAGAGGTAGAGACAGCAGATAAATCCTCCATTATGTCCGTGTCAACACCCACAAACCAACCATTTGAACAGACACCGATACCGGTGCGTGCGCCGTCCTTTTTGGAACGTATAGGGTTAAGGCGCCCAAAAGATGAAAATCGTTTTTTTGATGAAATAAGAAATACACAACCATCAGCTTTGTCAGAGGCGAGAGATGAGACTGGAAGTTTTGTGGATGTGACTGCAGCAAGCGGCTCCTCCCAACACGAAGATGACGTTGCATTCTCTGGAATAGAGCCGAAGCCCTCCGCAGAAGTGCCGTATACACCTGCTGCAGAAAATCTAGATATTCCAGCCTTCTTACGACGAAAAAAAACATAATACAAGCATGAATATTCCCCTGAGTTGTGCATTTAGGGAGGGGGAAGGTAGGCTCAGTGTGCGTCTTTTATGTGCCTGGGCATTGTTCGGAGGACCCTCTTATTCTCTTTTGAGCATTTGACGTATCCTAGCATGACCAACCTTTCGATGTGTATACCAGCTTTTAAATATTCAATATCGCACAATATAAAAGTAAATTTTTTACATCGTCCTAATAAATATTTTTATCATGTTGTTTTTTCTTCTTTATTTACATTAATAATCGACATTTTTTGCAGCACTCTAGGATGCCTTGTTCTCTTCCTCAATTATCTACTCATGAATTTTTGTCGAAATAATGAGTTGCGACCACATATCATTGTATCTCTTGCCTAAAAGGTGCATTGATTTTAGTCATTTTGATCGATACTATAAACAAGAAGAAATTTTTTTGGGAACATAAGATGACGAACTCTATGGTTGCAGTATTTAAGAAAAAGAAAAATACGACAGTTTGTGCATTGATACGTCTGTGTCGCGTGAGCGATTTCCTGTACCCATTTTTGAATCCAAGGGGCAGCGGGCTTTCCTTCTCTCATAAAACGAAAAATATAGAAGGACAATTGGACCTTATGAGCACCTGTTAAAACCCGTGTGATACGTTTTGTGCGTGTGAATGGGGACTCCATGATGAATGCGGGCATTCCCCCGGATAATATGCTGGTAGTGGATCGCTCTTTGTCACCATAAAATAGGCAATATTATTTCCATATAGGAGAAGGGGGGGGGTGTTACCAATGTTATTCATTCTGTGTGATGAGAGAGGCTAGCTGTATGATGATCGCCATTTTGGCCTTGCTCAGTTCCTCTCTCACGGAAGCGGCGGGTCTTTATGATGCTTATGCGCCACCAGTTGAAGGTATTGTAGACGCACAAATGGTTGTTAATGCAGTGCGTTATCCAGGTGTTCAGGCGGAAACAACACTTAAAAACTTATTGCGCGCTGACTTTCATCAGGCGCAAGCGCGGTACTATTTAAATCGTGATAAAGCAGGGTTCATGGCACAAGAGCGCTTCTTATTTGGTTTAGAGCAAGCGATTGGCGATATTCGTACTGTAGCCTATCTCGATAATGATATTGCCCGTAGGGATGAAGCATTCAAACTTTACAAAAACTGGCAACAAGCTTTTCGACGAGCACAGGTGAAAAATGCGCCAGAGAGATAAAAAATATATGGGGAGGTACATCCTGATTCTTCAGGGAAAATAGTTTTAAGAATTTCCATAAGTTTTGCGATAGTCTGGTTTTCACGGGGAGAATCGTATAAGACCCGTCGTCTCTATCAGGTGTCAGAATCTTTAGAGGGTAAGATGTGTATGCTACATAAGCATCCATATAAAGAATTACATTTTGGACTACTAAAAATAGCAAGAAGAAGACCCTGAATTCATCATCTGTACATCCCCTCTTTTTTTCTCTTGAGACTAATTCATTTTTAACCCTCACGTGTAACAATACAGCGTTCTGCAATGTGCGAGAGCTGTCTTTTACTCTGCATCCATTTTAAGGGCGGCCAAGAAGGCGCTTTTGGGAATCTCGATATTCCCAATTTTCCGCATACGTTTCTTTCCTTTTTTCTGTTTCTCTAGGAGTTTGCGCTTACGTGACACGTCGCCCCCATAACACTTTGCGGTGACATCTTTTCGCATAGCTGATACGGTCTCACGGGCAATAACTTTTCCTCCAATGACAGCCTGAATCGCAATTTTGAAGAGCTGACGTGGAATTAAATTTTTCAATCGTTGGCATAAGGCGCGCCCACGGGATTCTGCTTGAGCCTTATGCAAAATCACCGAGAGAGAATCAACTGGATCCCCATTAATGAGAATTCCTACCTTGACCATCTCACCTTCACGGTAGCCTTCAAGGTGGTAGTCAAAACTAGCATAGCCTCGACTCATGGACTTGAGGCGATCATAAAAGTCAAATATCACTTCACTTAAGGGGAGAGCATAGACCATCATGGCACGCCTGCCGACATATGTGAGCTCAATCTGCTCGCCACGACGGTCAGTGCATAATTTGAGCACAGGCCCTAAGTAATCATCGGGCACCATAATTGTTGCTTTAATCCACGGCTCTTCAATAGTATCAATTTTAACTACATCTGGCATGTCAGCAGGATTGTGCAGATTAATCTGTACGCCGTTTTTCATATGTATGTTATAAATCACGCTGGGAGCGGTCATCGCAAGATCTAAATCAAACTCTCGCTCTAAACGTTCTTGAATGATTTCTAAATGCAAGAGACCTAAAAATCCACATCGAAACCCAAAACCAAGAGCAGCTGAACTTTCAGTCTCAAAGGAAAAGCTCGCATCGTTTAAACGTAATTTTGCAAGGCTTTCCTTAAGGGTGTCAAATTCTGATGCATCTGTTGGGAAAAGACCGCAAAACACCACCGGGATGCTTGGTTTGAATCCAGGCAATGGCGTGTCGGTTGGTTTTTGAGCCGTCGTTATGGTGTCCCCTATCCGGCAGTCTTCCACTCCTTTGATGCTGGCGGTGAAGAAGCCTACTGCACCAGGATTGAGGCAAGATAATATATCTTTTTTTGGGGTAAAGACTCCAACCTGATCTATTTGGTACTCTCTGTTGCTCGACATCATTTTAATTTTTTGCCCTCGGTGCATTTGCCCGTCTATGAGGCGCACAAGAATCACAACACCCAAGTATGGATCATACCAGCTGTCCACCAACAGGGCTTTGAGTGGCGCATTTTTGTCCCCTTTTGGGGCAGGAAGATCTGAAACAATGCGTTCTAGAACTTCTTCAATGCCCTGACCGGTTTTTGCTGAGACCTCAATAGCATCTGTTGCATCCAATCCAATGACTTCTTCGATTTGCTCTCGAATTTGGTCTGGCTCAGCTGCTGGAAGATCAATTTTATTTAAAATAGGGATAACCTCATGATTATTTTCAATTGCTTGATAGACGTTTGCCAAGGTTTGTGCTTCAACTCCTTGGCTTGCATCGACAATAAGGAGAGAACCCTCACAGGCTGCAAGAGAGCGACTAACCTCGTAGGAAAAATCGACATGACCCGGGGTATCCATCAAGTTTAAGTTATAGGTGTGCCCGTCTTTTGAAGTGTATTTTAAGCACACTGTTTGTGACTTAATGGTAATACCGCGTTCACGCTCTATATCCATGGAATCCAATACTTGTTCTTTTAGTTCGCGTTCAGCTAATCCACCACAAAATTGAATCAGACGATCCGCGAGTGTTGACTTTCCATGATCAATGTGGGCGATAATAGAGAAATTTCTGATGAATGCTAAAGGCGTACTCATAGGCGAAATTTTGCTCCTGTGGACATGGTCACGCTTTCAATAATCCCGTCATAAATTACTTTAATCTCAGCGTCTTGCAATGTCTTGTCCATGGGAGTGAGGTGTACGCGAAAGGTCACAGCCTGCTGTCCTGTATCTATATCATCGCCTTGATATATATCATAAACTATGGCGCTGGAAATAAGCTTGGGCGATACATTCTTAATGACTTGGCACACAGGATTGACAAGCACATCATTTTTCATCAGGAAAGAAAAATCGCGGGCAACACACTGGAATGCAGAGCGTTGCAATGGGGGGCGCCGATGCTTTGCTTCTTTGAGCGGGGGTAGGCGATCCCAAAATATTTCAAATCCCGCGGTTGCGCCCTTTAGACCATACAATTTTAAAGTTTTGGGGTGTATGACACCCACATGACCAAGAATTCTTTTGCCCTGGTGCAATGTTGACGATTGACCGGGATGATACCAATGCGGCAGATATTCGCGCGACCACTGCACTTTATTTGGGTCAAGCCCGTAGTGTTTTAAAAGAGCCAACACATCTCGTTTGACGTAGTAAAAATCTACGGGATGGTTTTTTGCACGCCAGTGATTTTGCGCTTTCTCGCCTGCACGGATGCCTGCTGCAACAATCTCTTGCCCAGGAATGGTTAACTTATTGTATTGGGGCGCTGTATCTTTTGTGTGATAGATCGCTTCAATTTCAAACATATCTATAGTAAGCACGCTATGATCTTGATGATACCGGGCATTTTTGAGCAAATTTGGCATCAAGCTCGGGCGCATATAGGACAAATCTGCACTAATAGGATTAGTTATTTTAAGCTGCGCATCTACAACACCAAAATGATCCATAGCCCTTAAATCCACCATTGACCATGTGATCGCCTCTGACAAGCCCTGATTGGCCAAAACATGCTTCGCACTTAAAAGTCGCTGTTGATCGGGCGTTAAAGGATTAACAGGAAGCGCTGGAAGGGGCGTGCATGGAATCGCATCGTAGCCTTTAAGGCGTATGATTTCCTCAACAATGTCTTCGGGTATGCCGAGGTCATGGCGCCAGCTTGGTGTTGTAACGATAACATGCTTTACATCTGGTCTCACATGACACCCCAAGGCATTCAGGATGCGAAGGATGTCTTTCTGTTCTATAACCACACCTGTTCTTTTTTCTATAAGTCGGGGGTCAAATGCGATAGTTTTTTTTGTGTCAGGACAAACGCCGCAAGAGATGACTTCACTTGCTTCTCCACCGCAATATTCGAGAATCATCTGCGTTGCTGCGTCAATGCCTGCTTTTATCATTGTTGGATCGATTCCACGCTCAAAACAGTAACGTGCATCAGTAGAGATGCCAAGATTTTGCCCTGTTTTTGCAATGTATTCGGCATCAAAATAGGCGCACTCCAGAAAAATATCCGTTGTGTCCATGCTGCATCTTGTAGACTCATCACCAATAATGCCGCTAATGGCACGTGCTTTTTCTGAGTCTGCTACAACGGTGATACTTGCGTCTAATGTATATGTTGCGTGATTAAGCGCATGCACCTCCTCATTCCTTTGCGCTTGTCGGATTGATAAATTCTTACCGATAATTTTTTGCGCATCAAATGCGTGGAGAGGGCGTCCTATGTCAAAGGTAATGTAGTTCGTTATATCTACCAGAGCAGAAACAGGCGTGAGACCAATAGCCCTCAAAAGTTCTTGTATTTTTTTAGGGCTTGGGCCATTTGTGATACCATGTATGTAGCGCCCTACAAAGAAAGGACAATTTTTTGCTGACTCTGCATTCTGATGTAGCGTGATTGGTGAAGAAAAAGAGCCTTTAATGGTGTCGTACGGTAGGGGTTTTAATGTACCAAGTCCAGCAGCGGCTAGATCTCGTGCAATACCCCGCACGCTTGCGCAATCACCACGGTTTGGGGTGAGGCCAACTTCAATCACCGCCTCATTAATATTTGAGTACAGTGCAAAAGAAGAACCAATAGGCGCTGTATCTTCTAATTCAATAATTTTGTCACCGACCGTCGTTCCTAATAAAAGCTCGTCACTAGAGCACATCATGCCCGCACTGTCGATACCTCGGATTTTTGTCAGCTTTAATACTGCGCCATTTGACGGGATTGTAACCCCAAGGGGGGCAAACACCCCTACCATCCCTGTGCGGGCATTGGACGCTCCACAGACAACTTTCTTGAGGGCGGTTTCTCCTGTATTCACAAGACAAACGCGCAGTCGGTCTGCTTTTGGATGTGGAGTTGCTTCAACAATTTTTGCAATAAGAAAATCTTTAAGGTGCGCACTTTTATCCTCGACAGATTCTACTTCAAGTCCTATTTTGAAAAGTGTCTCTATTAGAATGGGAAGATCGGAGTCTGTATCAAGATGTTGTTTGAGCCAAGAGAGCGTAAATTTCATGGGCGCTATAGTCCTATGTTTGGCAAGACGCCATAGTGCTGAAGCCAGCGGAGATCATTTTCAAAAAATGTACGAAGATCAGGGATGCCATATTTTAGCATGGCAATGCGCTCAACGCCCATTCCAAACGCAAAACCTTGGTATTTTTCGGGGTCAATGCGACCGTGTCGCAAGACATTTGGGTGAACCATACCGCAGCCTAGTATTTCGAGCCAATCGTTTCCTGTTCCAATTTCTAAGCTATGTCTGTCACGTTTGCATCCGATATCGATTTCTGCAGATGGCTCTGTAAACGGAAAATAACTGGGTCGCAAGAGAATCGGGAGGTTGGGCTCATCAAAAAATTCACGCAAGAATTCTGTAAGACAGCTTTTCAAGTGACCCATAGTAATATTCTCGCCCAACATCAGTCCTTCAACTTGGTGAAACATAGGGGTATGGGTTTGATCATAATCCGCACGAAAAACCCGGCCGGGAGCAATAATCTGTATTGGAGCACCATTGCTTAGCATGCTGCGTATTTGCACAGGAGAAGTATGGGTGCGTAGGACACGTTTTTTTCCTTCATGATCTGGTACATAGAATGTATCATGCTCTTGACGGGCTGGGTGCGTTTCTGGAATATTGAGAGCATCAAAATTATAAAAATCCTCTTCTATATGGCGATCTGAGCACACCTGAAATCCCATTTTTCCAAAAATTTTAATCATATCTTCAATTGTTTTTGTGATCGGATGCAGGTGACCCACTTTTTTTGGATCTGCATCTAAGCTAATGTCGATACATTCACGATGTAACTGGGCGGCTAGTACTTGATCCTCAAGCGCCTCTTTTCTATTTGATAGCGCCTCTATGACTTTATTTTTTAATACATTCAGTGCAGGACCCTCAGTTTTCCTTACGTCAGGCTTTGCTTTCCCAAGGGCTTTCATGGCCAGAGTGATCCAGCCTTTTTTCCCAATAAGATGCACACGCAAATTATCAAGTGTGTTCAGGTCTTTAGCACCGGTAATGTCTTCTAAAATTTTTGTGGTCTCTTGCAAAACAGACATTTGGTATTATCCCCAAAAAATACGATCATTGGCTGTACTTATCTATATACAAAAGACCTTCTTTCATTAAAAAAAGCGTAGAACGAGAGGCCTCTCGATTGGCTCTCAGGTAGGTGGTTTACGCAAGCATTGCTCGAGCTTTTTCTGTCAAATTCTTAAAAATATCTTTTTCCTGCACCGCGAGATCCGCTAGCATTTTGCGATCTACGGAAACTGCCGCTTTGGAGAGACCATTCATAAATTGTGAATATGTTAGATCATGTTCGCGAACTGCGGCATTGATGCGCTGGATCCAAAGCGCTCGGAACTGACGTTTTTTATTGCGACGATCTCTGTATGCATATTCCAGACCTTTATCAACACGTTTCGCAGCAATGCGGAAGCAATTTTTAGAGCGACCATAATAACCCTTAGAGAGTTTTAGAACTTTTTTATGTTTCTTGCGGGAGATAACACCCCTTTTCATACGTGTCATTTCTTGCCTCCTATCGGCCGTTGGGGAGCATATATTTCACGACGTTTCGTGCATCACAGTCCTGCATTAAGGTCATACCACGGGCATTTCTAATCATTTTTTGTGAGCGCTTGCGCATGTTGTGTCTTTTTCCAGATTGACCACAACGAATTTTTCCGGAGGCAGTCAAGCGGAAACGTTTTTTCGCTCCGCTTTTTGTTTTTAGTTTGGGCATTTTGAACTCCTTAAAAGTTTTTTACTATTAAATATAAAATGACAAGGCATGCCCGACTTTTCCAAGTCCGCCCGTCATTTTTTCAGGGTAAAAGTCCCGATATGATCTGTCAAGATCAGTGAAACTATAGGGTAGAAAGATTAAGAATGCAATGGCTTTGGAAAAATTTAAGCGATTATCTATTGGTAGTTTGAGTAACTATTTGTGCATAGTATTGATCATGCGGTCACTACAACACGCAACCCTATGCCCCTAATGGCGCAAAGCACCTACAATCTTTCCCATTGCAGAATCAGCAAACAATTGCTGCACGAAGAAGAATATGGAAAAGAGCACGAGGGTAGCTTGAGGCGATGAATGCCACGATACAATCAGAACATCAATCTTAAAATATACAGAGACGAAGGCGGAAAAATCCTTGCACGCTAATCTTGTAAATCTTGATAATAACGTCGTAATCATCAAGAGTATTCCATCACAATAGCTGCGCGAGGAGAGGAAGACTCAGAGGGAGGGTTTTGTCATAAGAATATGTTCAGATGAGCCCCGTGTACATTGGATTGCTTGGGCTAGAGCAGCGGCTTGATCATACGAGTGAATCAGTGGATCAATCACAGGCGGCGCCAAAAGATGCATGAGCGAGGCGTCACATGTGTAGGGGCATTCCTATTTATATTCGACTCGCTGAGAAACAATCAAAGGTGAGGAGAAGAAAATATTACAGAAACACTAATGAATCCTTTTTTATGCGTAAAATCTAAGCAAATAGGTTAAAGTGCTGGTTTTATCGATAGATAGTTTCTTCTTGCAAAGGTTATACCCGGGGTTATCCACATGTTTCGTGGGTGAATTCTACTAGTAGAAAAGTAGATTTTTTCAGCGCCAGCAACCCTTTTGGATGCTAGAATTTGAAGAGGGTTTCATTATACCCTTCCCAAGATTCAGCTCTCTCTTTTCGCTTGACGTATGTATATGTGTTTGATAGAACACCTTGTGTACTACTAGAATAAATGAGAAGATAGAAGTTAAAGCAATGATAAAAACATTTTCGATCAAAGCATCAGAAATTAAAAAAAATTGGATTTTAATTGATGCACAGGATGTGGTGCTGGGCAGACTTGCAAGTTTTGTTGCATCTCGACTGCGTGGCAAGCACAAACCAGAGTTTACACCACACATGGATTGCGGTGACTATGTTGTCATCGTCAATGCGGACCAAATAGCATTGACAGGTAAAAAATGGGATGGAAGAATTTTTCATTGGCATACTGGTTATCCCGGTGGGATTAAAAACCGCACAATGCGCCAGATTCGCGATGGAAAAAATCCTGAACGTCTTGTTGAAAGAGCGATTGAGCGTATGTTGCCTGGCGGCCCTCTGAGTCGTCAGCAAATGCGTCATTTATTTGTGTATTGCGGGGAAACGCATACTCATGCAGCGCAGAAGCCAGAGATTCTAGATTTTGGGGCGATGAATACAAAGAATAAGAGGGCGTAAAGGCATGAAAGAACATAAAACACAAGAAGAAATATTAGGGCTCAAAGCCCCAATATCGTACAAGAAAAAACTTGATGACCAAGGCCGCGCTTATGCGACAGGTAAGCGTAAAAATGCAATCTCTCGTGTTTGGATTAAGCCAGGCAATGGTAACGTACAGGTGAATGATCGTGATTGGAATGCGTATTTTGCGCGCCCCACACTTCGAATGATAATCAATCAGCCTTTTGAAGCATCCAAACGTCTCGGGCATTACGATATTGTGTGTACAGTCGTAGGAGGTGGTCTTTCCGGTCAAGCTGGTGCTGTGCGTCATGGAGTTGGAAAGGCATTGATAAATTTTGAACCTGAATTGAGAAGTATTCTCAAAGAAGGGGGCTTTCTAAAGCGCGATAGTCGTCGTGTTGAGCGTAAAAAATATGGACGCAAGAAGGCGCGTCGGAGCTTTCAGTTTTCAAAGCGTTAATGTGCAATTGTATAAAGCATCTAAGAAAAAAAGAGGCCAAATTTGGCCTCTTTTTTTTATTCGGAAAAAATAAAAAAAATAGGCAGAATGCATTTGACAGTGTGTGAGGAAGGTGATAGAAGGGTGTCTGTTGTTCGATGAAAAGTAGAAGAGAAATGCGAAATATCTAAGTAATGTTTTAAGCTTTCGAATTTTAATATATATTATATTTAAAGCTTTTAGATATTACTAACAAACGCACGATAAAATATGATGTTTAATCATTACTTTAATGTTTGAAGATTTATCACTGTGTGAGAGGTATTAAGCGGCGAAGAGCATTTGGTGAATGCCTTGGTACTAAGAGGCGATGAAGGACGTAGTACGCTGCGAAAAGCTGCGCGGAGGGGCGAATACCCGTTGATGCGTAGATATCCGAATGGGGAAACCCACCGCAATAGCGGTAACATACACTGAATACATAGGTGTATGTGGCAAACCTGGCGAAGTGAAACATCTCAGTAGCCAGAGGAACAGAAATCAAACGAGACTCCGTGAGTAGTGGCGAGCGAAAGCGGATCAGGCCAGTTTTGTGTATGCTAGCGATTTGAACCATCTGGAAAGGTGGGCCATAGAAAGTGATAGCCCTGTAAAAAGAGGTAGGATACGCAAACTTGAGTAGGACGGAACACGTGAAATTTTGTCTGAAGATAGGGGGACCACCCTCTAAGCCTAAGTACTCCTTAGTGACCGATAGTGAACAAGTACCGTGAGGGAAAGGTGAAAAGAACCCCGATGAGGGGAGTGAAATAGATTCTGAAACCGAATGCTTACAATCAGTCGGAGCACGTATAACGTGTGACGGCGTACCTTTTGTATAATGGGTCAGCGAGTTAGTCTTTGTAGCAAGCTTAAGCCGTTAGGTGTAGGCGAAGCGAAAGCGAGTCTGAATAGGGCGAATAAGTTACAGGGATTAGACCCGAAACCGGGTGATCTAATTATGAGCAGGCTGAAGTTGCAGTAACATGCAATGGAGGGCCGAACCCACGGATGTTGCAATATCCGGGGATGACTTGTGATTAGGGGTGAAAGGCCAATCAAACCCGGTTATAGCTGGTTCTCCGCGAAATCTATTTAGGTAGAGCGTCGTGTGTTAGCCATAGGGGGTAGAGCACTGGATAGGCTAGGGGGAAGCGATTCTTACCAAACCTAACCAAACTCCGAATACCTATGCGCTTATAGCACGGCAGACAGACGGTGGGTGCTAAGGTCCATCGTCAAAAGGGAAACAGCCCGGACCACCATCTAAGGTCCCTAAGTCATTGTTAAGTGGGAAAGGATGTGGGAAGACCAAGACAGCCAGGAGGTTGGCTTAGAAGCAGCCATCCTTTAAAGAAAGCGTAACAGCTCACTGGTCTAGACTTAAGTCGTCCTGCGCCGAAAATGTATCGGGGCTAAAACAATGCACCGAAGATGTGGATGTGACCTTTAGGTCACGTGGTAGCGGAGCATTCCGTAGGCCTGCGAAGGGATTGCGTAAGCAGTTCTGG
>CBCXTT010000005.1:212500-237500 GCA_965178295.1 Alphaproteobacteria bacterium
AATTCACCTCCTGTCCGTTTGGCACATATACTGAAGCAACGCGCACCCCTCCCGTAAACGCTTCAACATAACGCTTGCTTGTATCGGAGCTAAAAGTTGGAAGATTATGTGTGACATCTTCAATACGATATTTCGATAAAATTGCAACACCATTATAACTCTTTTGACCCAATATTTCTAAGTTGTACCCCATATCTTCCAACGGCTCTTTTGGAAAAGTTTCATTGATCGTCTTTGTTTCCTGAAGAAGAATAATATCTGGAGAAACTGCCTGAGCCCAATCTAAAAGGTGTTCCAAGCGTGCTCTAACAGAGTTCACGTTCCATGTTGCAATTTTCAAAATCTATTCCTCCCTTAGACCGAAAAAGAATTACCGCATCCACAAGAGCTCTCTGCTGCAGGGTTTTTTATTTGAAAAGACTTCCCCATCATGTCATCGATAAAATCTAGAGTGCAGCCATCTAAAAAATTAGCTGAAACAGCATCTATTATCACGTGCGCACCATTCACAGAACAAGTTAAATCATCTGCTTTTTTTTCGCTATCAATCTGGTACTGATATTGAAAACCATTACATCCGCCACTTTCAACAGATATGCGTAAAAAATGTGCTGGTGACTCTGCTGCCATTAGCGCGCAAATGCGTGCATATGCCTGATTTGTTAACTTAAGATTCAATGTATTCATCAATTCAACCCCTCCTTCCAATCTGAAGTAGTATAGATCCCTCCCCTTTTTTTTACAACAATTGCAAAAAAATGATAGATGCGTTACTACTGTTGATATATGCGTTCACAATATCGGATATGAAGGAGCTTGAGTATGAGTGACCCCCTTTGGCAAGAAGAAAAAAATGAGGATAAAGTTTTTAATTTATCTTTTTTAGGCTCTAGAGGATTTGTTATATTTCTTGCAGTAGTTGCCTTTGCGCTTGGCTGTTCGATTTTGTACTATATGTTTCTTTCCAATACAGGCTATACGCACAATCCTAGAGAAATACCAGCACATACGTCTCCACTCAAAGCAAGCCCTGAAAACCCCGGTGGATTTGAGGTACCACACCAAGATAAAAATATTTTTGAAAGCTTGGTACGTGATGAAAACGATCGAATCGAACATACCACTCTTACAGATAGCGCTGAATCACCCATTACATCAACGGTCATGATTACCCATGATGATGGTGAGAAAGAAACAATTGTTCTTCACGCAGATGGGAAAGTGCAAGTTGAGGACTTTGGTCACCCATCTGTAAAAGAGGTTATTACTACCACGGATAATCACGTCACAATCATTCAAGAGCAAGAACCTGAGCACAACACTATGTCTGAAGCACAAAAACCAACAGAAAAACCAACAGAAAAACCAACAGAAAAGCCCTTCAAGGCCCAACTAGGATCTCTTTCTTCCGCTTCCCTTGCAGAAAAGCAGTGGCAACTCTTAAAGCGCAAATATAGCGGCGTTTTAAAAAAACATGCCATGCATATCAAGAAAGCCAGTGTGCCCGGGAAAGGCATCGTTTATCGTATTCATGTTGGGAGCTTTGAGACCAAAGCCGAAGCACAAACTTTTTGTGAGCATCTTTTGAACCAAGGTACTGCTTGTTTGCCGGTAAGAGCGTAGATGGCACACTAAAAGGTGTCTCCTGCTCTTTAAAAAAAGGAATGACAGAAAAAAATCCAATCATTGGATCGGAACGCTTAACGCATACGTTGTTCTTCTGTCTGATTCCTTAAAATCTTTTCTAAAAAGGCTTGTTTCTTGACACACTTAAGTATTGTCTAAAGGCGCTTTGCGATATTCCGGTCTCAGCATCTTCTTCAAAATACTCTATACGCTAGGCTGCGCACCTTGTCTCTTTTTAAACGTATTTGTTGTGTTGACAGTATGGGTGGCTGCACACGACGTTTAAAAAAGCGCGGTCCTCTATTATAGAGCGCTATACTAGAGGTATGCCACTGCAGTATTGAGAAAAATTGTGCACAAGAGTTCTGTTCCTAGAGCATTTCATCAATTTCTCGTATCTAGAACAGTCTATCTCCTGCTACAATTACATTGTTCTAGAACACACAAATCAAGGCGTATAAAAAAACTAGGTGATGCATGATGTATTGCGCCATAAGAAACGAGCATATACTTTAGTCAGAGTACACATCTTATGTATCCTCCGCACCATGGCAGTGAGCACGAATCTATTTGTGCCTAATCTACAGCGTATTTTTGTTCTCTCTGTCAACAGAGAGTGCGACGCATTTATCGTCTTCAAGATATCGCGCACTACATTTGTGCACTGCATGAGATTGCTTCATCCTATCGCTGCGTTCTGAACCCCAAGATCCCTCTGAAAAAAGGTCTCCAGAAAGAATTTAATATCTCTACTGAGCGCTAAATCATTTAGTTTTTCTCAAAGCTATCCTCGATTCATTCGTGCTTTTTGCTCGCAGAACTTATATCTTTATACTCTTTTTTCTATCAATAAGAAATCAATATTGTTTAGCTATAGAAAGTCTAGGCCTTGAGCTGCCCATATTTTTGTTTTTTTTAGACCATTATTGATAATGGTATAGACTGTTGGTATATTTGAAAACGATTATTTTTTGAGAACAACTTCACCCCCTCCTAGGAGCGTCAAGTCATTGGTATCAATAGAGAGCGTTTCTATCTGCACTACTGGAGCACGATGTATCGATTTTCGGAAGTGTTGTGCATTTTCTCTCGTATCTTCCCTTACATTACCAACAGTCAATCCATGAACAAGAAATGTATGGAGATTTTATTCATAGTATGCGCCTAGTGCATGACATCGTGACTGCCTCAATATTTTGCGTAAGCACGTTCTTATTACTGCGTTCTAATAGCGCGTTATCTGTATGTGCTGCATCTCTAGACCAATATCAGTCCAATTTAGCTCGATAAAATTAGAAAATTTTTATATATATTTTATGCTTTTTGCACTACCACTCCCTAAACTAACACCCCACAATTCCGACTCCTGAGCTCGTCTGCATACATTCTTCAGCACCAGGTGTGCGCAGAGAGGAGGTATATCAGAAAGTAACTGGAACACAATGTAACATACGACGTAATGCGAGCTGACCGTACAATGACGCGGGTATTCATATGATGTAACGATAGAAGAAATCTGAAGATAATATAACATACATTATGCATATTGCATACGTGTGGAGCACACAATATAGACAACATACCCCAACATCCCTAGAAAATATCTGAGAATGTGCGTCCGTGATACCAGCAGCATTGCATTATGTGGAAGAATCACACAGTCAAGATGCGCACAATCTGATAGTAGGTAAGCAATTCATAAGAGCGATGGAAATATAGCAAGTAGGTGTTCTATAGATGACGTACAGAGACGCAATGTAAGCGTTTAGGCGCCATTTCTTCCTGCATGAGATATCTGTGCTAAAAGAGATAGACAATCTTATCCATCCATAATAAGAAAGAGGTGGGTATTGTTGAAGGGCAAAGCATCATGAGGAACGCATAAGGAAAGGAGCGTATCATTTCAGCAGTGATGCTCAAATCAAGAAACGCCCCAAGAGTGGTGGTATCAATGTGGAAAAAATCCAGCAATACGCAGAACAATAAGTCATAACGATTTGAATATAGAATATTTTGGGACTACAGAAAAAGAAATAACTAGCTGTTTTATTGTTATTCAAAATTTTTTCTGCGGACCTATGCATCTGGCATGCACAGATAAAATATCTGTATGTATCTGTGTATATCCTATGAAATTTTGATTCGAGTACGAAGCGCGGAAGGCTCATATTTTTTTTTGTGTACACCGTCTGTGCAATGCATCGGCCTGCATTCCTGCAGTAAGGTGATACTGAAGAGTTTTCTTCGTTGTACGCGCAGGGTGCAATCCGTCTCTGGCGGGAACGATGATGCAATGATTGCATCTAAATCGTCTTGCATTACTCGTACCTAGTGTCTTGGACACTATCCAGTAAACAGTATGAATATAAACAATAGGCCTATATCCTGAAAATGCTTGTAAAAAGATTAACAAGGTGCATTTTACCCCTTTTAAATCTACGTTGATCAAACCAAAACGTCTATGACGTTTGAAAGAAAGGCTTGATATTCTTCTTGTCATTCATAGGTGACGCTTTTCCTGAGATCGTATATGACACTATCGTAAATGCAAAATGTCAGGAAATAAAATTTTTATAATGTATGATCCGTTTCTTTAATTAACAACCAGATTCTAGTCGCATCTTGCATGGATCCAGTGCGAGGGTTTTTGTATATACTGGGTTCAATGAAAGAAGAAAGGGTACAGACTTAATATCGATGGATATTCTATCATATCGCCCTCTAGTTTCAGTATCTCAAGTGCGCAAGTGCGATCTTGAGCACTCAGGGTAGTCTGATAAGTATTTTAAGGGCCGTGCGCGACACGTGTCATAGTTTCTTGGGATTCACTCTGATGCTGCAAGTTCCCCATAGACGCTGGGAAGCGCGGGGTCATCTGTGGCTCTCTACCTTTTGCAAGTGGTTTGCTAGCTCTATCTTGCGTTGAGGACAGTAATTTTATCTGGATTGAGCCAATTTTTCACATTGTGCGGAGTGTGCATTCTGATTTTTTTCCTAGGAAGACGCCCAATATAGCCTAGTACATTTCAAAAAATCGGATATTTTTGATGGTATTAGGATCTAATTTCTATAGATATTTCCGTGATGATCACTGCTTCTTAATGAGGACTGCATAACGTGCACTTTGAGTGCGTCACAAAAATAGTTTGCATCAATTTTCTCCATGTATGTTATGCTATAATTGATATGTGAGTGTTCATGGGTCAGTATGTGTGCACAGCGTGACAAGAAACGAACATGATCTAATGGCCGATAGGGAATAGACAGCTTGTTTTCTGGTGCACACATTTTTACCTGACGCACCTCTCTTTTCGGTTCTTTGCCAGTTTTGCATATGTGTCTTGGAGCGCTACTGTGAAGCGACGCTGCACAGTAGATGATCGTAATGCCTTGTAGGGCCTTGCAGGATGACTAAAATAATTCAGTTGCGTTTGTCTAGTACCTAGGAGGTATGATAGAAAAGATTGTTCTTCATGTATTTTTCGGCATCATAGCAAGCGCATGATGGTTGCTAAAAATCCTTCTGTTTGGCTTTGTATGTGGCGGGATATAATTATTGATCTCGCATCATCGCGTAGCTGAAGGCAATTGTTTTGACTATTGACCTCATTAAGATACCATGTCATGAAAGTACGTATCTTTATATTTTTTTGAAATGATTGTATGACCCAATTTTTACAATGGTTTGTGACCCCTGGATTTTCTCAAGGCGCTTTTTGGGCGCTTTTAACAGCCTTTGTGAGTGTGCTTAATGATGTTATTACTCGCTTGGTTGGCACACGCCTGGATGGGCTTGAAGTTGGATTTTTTCGCTATTTTTTTAGTATGGTGACTGTTATTCCATTTATGTTGCATGTGGGTGCAGATTCTTTTAAAACCCACAATCCAAAGATGCATTGTTGGAGAGCAGCCCTTGGTGTAATTGCGATTGGCTTGTATATTTATGCTGTGATCCATATGCCACTGACGGAAGTTATTTCCCTATCTTTTACGCAGCCCTTGTTGTTTTTGCCCCTGGCCGCTCTTCTTTTAGGGGAGCATGTACGGCTAAATCGTTGGAGTGCAACGACAATTGGTTTCTTGGGTGTGATTGTTTTACTCGATCCGGGAGGGGAAGCATTTCAATGTATAGCGCTGCTGCCCATTGTTTCGTCTTTTTGCTTTGCGCTTCTTGATGTTATGGCGAAAAAAATGGTTGTAGTGCAGGAGCGTACGACGACGATGTTGTTTTATTTTTCCCTGGGTACAACGATTGTAGGTTTTGTTCCAGCCTGGATTGTTTGGACTTCCCCGACATGGAATGAATTATTTTATCTTTTCCTGCTAGGAGCCGGGGCGAATTTGATTCAACTTTGTTTGTTTCAAGCGTTTCGATTGACGCAAGCTGCACCCTTGGCGCCTATTCGCTACGTAGAGCTTATATATGCCTCAATTTTTGGTTATATATTTTTTAACCAGATTCCTATGGCGCGCACTTATATTGGTGCAGCTATTATCTTGGGTAGCACGGCATACCTTGCCTATTCTGAGCGGCTTTCACAGCGTTAAATTTCTTAACACGATCTAGGGAATATATTGTTTTCTTCTCAAAATTTAAGAGATATTGTATTTTACTTTCAATATGGAATACACAAGTGGAGGAGGTGTGTGTGCCTGGTATGTATTTACATATGCCAAAAGTACTAGGCCATATTTGCACATGAAATGATGAGGGAATTTTTTTTGTCAGCAGCAATCGTATCACTCTTTCAAACAACGCAGACATTTGCCAGTCCTCGTATTGTTGTGGTTGCTGAAGATTGACGTCAATATGATAGAGCATATAGAGGGTCATGTATCACGCATGACATAATAAAGGAGAGCGTTTTAACCTATTAGGCGACCCTAAGGCGTACTGGGTTTGTTGGCGTGACCGGCAAGTGTTGTGCACATCTTTCTCGCTATGTGTCATCGTTGTGCACTTTTGGACTTAGTATTTAGAAACCAGGCACAATTTATGGCCCAGTGATTTCTTTTGCGTATCAGAATCATTTTCTCATCCTATTATTATGAGTGTGTGAGATACTATGTGTGATATACCATAGGGATATAATACTCTCCCTCGGATTTTCAAGTATTAGTCCCTGTCTTCCCGTCTTTTTTCTTTATCTCGTGTGCCGCATCCTATTTGCAGGTAATGATCATAAGAGTCTCGCAATCAATCACATCATAGAAAAACATTGAGTGACACACACGCCCCGTATGGTTTTGTGGGCATCTGGGTCCAAGCGCACATGTATGTTGGGGCATATAGCGCGATATGTCGCATAGAATCTATCAAAAATTATTGACGATCTTTGGGGGGAATAGGTGTTAGGGATGACATATCATCTGCAATGATCGTAAGATAGACCTCAAAATGAGGCGACTGTATCTCTTCCTATGTCGTATGATTTTTTTAAAGTCTGGGAGCGATTTTTTTTTATTCAACAATCAGTTTTTTATGTCCTAGAGTCCAGCAGTGAGTAGGTCTTGCAACGTGCATCTCTCTGCGGTACAGAGGCGTACTTATGCTAAAATATCTCTCTCAGGTGTTTTCTTAAGAACAGATTCTGCACGGAGAATTTTTCTGAGTAGCGTGGCGGGAGATACTTCTCAGCAGGGCTGTTGCATTCAATGCGCCCAGCGTCTGAGCACCGCATGCTGCGGCCTGGATTGATTTGTGGTACTATTCTGTCTTCCATATTCGGGCAAAAGACATTTCTCATCTGCTGGACTCATTCTGTTCCAGAGATTTAGGAGGAAGAGGATTGCTGAGGTTGCGCCGATTACTTATGTGTGCATTGCATTATTCTGAGTGCTTTGACAGTATAACATTGTGTGTATCAAATATTGTCCTGACATGATTTTCACCTGCGAGCGAGATATTGACAATGGAACGAAAAAAGATTTATCTCATAAGTGATGCAACTGCTCTTAGGAGCAACTCAAAAATATTTTATGGAAACAGAATTTTCCGGGGGAATTGGTTGATGCATTGCCCTGAAGTCAGTTGTTAGTACAAAGCTCCTAATCACTATTGTGCAGACCAAAAAGGTCTATGTCCCGCTGTTGTAGATGTTTGTCTGCAGAGTGAGGAATATGCGCCATACGACAACCGGTCGGACTTGTTCAAAAATTTTCTCGCATCTGTCATGCATTGAATATTAATATTCATAATAACAGTCAAGAAATTATATGTATTAGGGGAGAGCGTGACGAGATGTGCAGAGCTCTCTTGGACTTGGGTGCATTATCCTTGAGGAGGAGTATCTTGGCACCCTAAACAAGCATGATCTGAAAGGGTTATTTTGCAAAAATGCCGTTGCAGTTTATTGCACAAACGGCGTCTGCTAGGCCTTTTCTTTTTTTATTGAATCTACGTCTATCTAAAAATAGGATGACGAAAAAGAGCTGCATGGTTATGTGACTATTACAGCATTAATGATCGAACTTTAGTCATAATTCTTGCTGCGGTATGCGAAAAATCGTCGCGCTAAACCTTATAGATTTTTTTTGTTATGATCCTTTGGCGCAAAACAAAAAAGCTGTGCACAATATGGGCATGCCACATTTATGTTTTCCTTGAGTGCAATATATACTGTCGGGTGACCTAAGTTCTCGTGCCCCCCATTACATTGCGTCTCTGGGGATTCAACAAAAATTACTTCACCCTGTTGCATGTTGTCTACCATTTTTTCCTCGTTTTGTTTATTCGAACATAATATTCATTATATCATCTTTTTGATAGATATTTAGGAGAAATGATGCGTGTGAATTTTTGAAAGGGTATTAGGGTCCGTGAGAGCATTCTGTCAGTAGGAGTTTTGCAAGGAATAAGTACTCTGGAGATATCAAAATTATATTGACTGAACATGTGGTGCGCATACTATTTTCTGTTTTCGTTCTTATCAAATGTTATATATATGAAATATTGTGTAAGAAAATGTGTATTTCGACATACATCTATTTTCTGTATGAATCAAATAAGGCACTCGTAGCTCAGCCGGATAGAGCGCTGCCCTCCGGAGGCAGAGGTCACAGGTTCAAATCCTGTCGAGTGCACCATGATTGAATAATATAAGAGCTAATACAATGCCGTTGACACAGTTCTCTAATGCAACAATACCCAATATTCCTTTTATTGATCTGCGGGCACAGCGTTTGAAGATCGCAGATAAAATTGATGCGCGCACCCAGTCGGTTATCCGAGCGACGCATTACGTGATGGGTCCCGAGGTTTTTGCCCTTGAAGACGCATTGCAGCGGTATACAGGGAGCAAATATGCGATCTCAGCGTCGAGTGGTACAGATGCCCTTGTGATGGCACTGCTTTCCCTGGACGTCCGTCCTGGAGATATGGTTATTGTGCCGGCGTTTACGTTTATTGCCACTGCAGAAGCCGTTGCTCTTTTGGGTGCAACGCCTTTATTTGTGGATGTCTTAGAAGAGACGGCTAATATGGATCCGTCGTCTTTAAAAGCCGCAATTTATCAGGCACGTTCAAATGGTAAGCCACTTAAAGGTGTTATTAGCGTAGATCTTTATGGGCAGCCGGCAGACTATGATGTGCTTGCGTCTATTATAGACAAAGAAAATTTATGGTGGATTATTGATGCCGCGCAAAGCTTGGGCGCTACGTACAATGATCGGCATGTGACAACGTACGGTGATATTGTTACTACGAGTTTTTTCCCATCAAAACCTCTTGGGTGTTATGGGGATGGCGGGGCGGTTTTTACGGAGCGAGCTGATTTGGCGGAAGCCTTGAAATCTATCCGGATTCATGGGCAGGGACACCACAAATATGATAATGTACGGCTTGGCATAAATGGCCGTCTTGATACTATACAAGCGGCCATTTTACTTGAAAAATTAGAGATATTTCCTGAAGAAATCATCTCTCGTCGAACGATCGCAAATCGCTATACCGCGGCTCTCAAGGATAGTATAAAAACACCCTTTGTTCTGGAAGAAGCTTGTTCTGTATGGGCGCAATACACCGTGCGAGTTCCAGAGAGGAGACGCCCAGATATTGTAGAGTTTATGGGTCAAGTAGGCGTGCCTACAATGGTGCATTACCCAACACCGTTGGCGGACCAACCGGCATACAAACACTTCCCCGTAGGGCCAACTGGCATTGATGTTGCGCGTAAAATTTCGTCAGAAGTAATGAGCATACCCATGCATCCTTATTTAGAAGATAGTATTCAGGAATATATTATCAAGTCTCTGAAACAATGTTTTTCGAGTAATGATTTTTGATTTTTTTCTTGCGATATGATTGCTTATCTTTAATATTGTTTATAGCATTTTTCTTTCTTGTAATTATTGTTCCTGGGACAAAGTACGATAAACGGTGAGCGATGAACACTATGGCTGTTAAAGATATGCACTGCATCAGTGCGGTTCTCGGCTGACAATATAGACGCATATTCGGACGCCGTATTAGAAAAATCGCAGGTTACGATGATGTGGTTGATGATCTGTAATAGTGTAGACAATGTATTAAAGCAGGAGAGGAACTTCCACGCGAGAGTGTGTCGTCAGCTGTATCTATAGATCTTACTTGTACAACAGAAGAGTGCGAGACAATGATTGTTCCATCAGTGCAGGATCGACTCTAGAGCGCTTTGGTACTATTTTAGATGTATCGCGCTTGTGTCGAGAGAAACTTTTTCATACACACGAAGATAGAAAAATGCAAATCGGGGCATCTTCCTGGGAGGCCTTTGCTCTGCCTAACAGTTTCTGTTCACCATGAGTATGCTTGTTCGGATATGAATAGTGCAGCATACTCGGAACATGCCCTGTGCAAAATCCCTATCTTTGCACTGCTTGACGAATAATGGACACTTATCCCTCTTATATACTCCCTATCTTATGCAATGTTCTGTGCTATAGGATGTCCCTGTGGGGGGTACACATCTCCCCATTTTTTTAGTCAGGTTTTTTCATTAGGCATACAGCAAGAGGATAAAGAGGTTTTCCACTATATATGTGCCGGTCGTCAAAGCGTCACGGAATACTTAGATATATGTTCAGCTCGATTCATCAAATTTAATACACTGTATTGATGTATTATTTAGTGATGTGGAGAAAACGATACACTAATATTTTAGGGTTTTTCAACACCTTATGGTGTGGAAAAAAATAATGTTCATATAAAACAAAATGATAAAATATTTGCACAATAACCCACAGTAATATATGAATTTTTTTGTATTTTCTATGCATGTTTTTTGTGTTAAATTTATCTCTAATCTTCAGCGTTTCAGCGCATAAAATCGCCCGCATGTCTATCATGTTGTGGCATAATAAAAAACCAGGAGGTCTAAAAATGTCCGTTACAGATCGGATTCATTCGCTACGTACAAAACACCAGTTTATCCACAGAACCATCATACAGGAAATGGGGCGGCCGTTACCGGATTGCTTTGTATTGCGAGATCTAAAAGTACGAAAATTACGTGTTAAAGAAGAAATTATGCGACTAGAGGTAAAATAAGCACCACACATTGTGTGCAGCGCCTTTTATGTTGAATGCTCAGGTGGCTTTTGTATCTGTATATAGATTTATGATATAGAAGATGTATGGAGCTCTATACCTATACTATATCACATGTGCTACACGCTAGTCGGCTTGATAAAGCGTTAGCGATAGTGTCTGGTTTTTCACGTGCACGATGTAGAAAATTAATTGAGAGTGGACACGTAAAAGTCGCCGGAGAGATTCAGACGGCGCCGAAATTTAGAGTCAGGGAATATGAAGTAGTTCATATGTATGCAGCGGACAGAATGAATGCTAGACCGCTTCCAGAAGAGCGTCCGCTGGATATTTATTTTGAAGATGATGACATTATTGTCTTAAACAAACCTGCAGGACTGGTAGTACACCCTGGTGCTGGACACTCATCAGGAACGCTGGTTAATGCTCTGCGTGCGCATGCAGGTGCTGCATTATCTGGGATCGGTGGTATTGAGCGCCCGGGTATTGTGCATCGCTTGGATAAAGATACGAGTGGACTCATGGTTGTGGCTAAAAATGATGTGGCGCACCAGGGGCTTGTGGCGCAATTTCAAGACAAAACATTGAAGCGCACATATTCAGCCATTATATTGGGGGCGCTCAATCCATTGGATGGTGTGATTGAGGGAGCGATTGGCCGTCATCCTGTGCACAGAAAAAAAATGACGGTACGCCCTGTCGGCAAAGAGGCTATGACACATTACAAGACGGAAGAGATTTATGCAGATCATAATAATATTCGGCCGTTTGCAAGTTTTGTAACTTGCCTGTTACAGACGGGACGGACACACCAAATTCGTGTGCATATGGCGCATAGAGGACATCCGCTTATTGGAGACTCTCTTTACGGGCGACAGCGAGAAAAGAAACTTTTGAACCGCTTGCTTCTAGACAATCCACTGTGTACGTGGGGCAATAATCGCCAAGCTTTACATGCCCGGGCGCTGCAACTTCGACATCCCATTACAAGTCAACGACTAAAGTTTGAGGCGCCGCCGTTGAAAGATATGAGCGATTTGCGCGATATCCTAAAAAAATATAATTTTTTATACAATCCATCGACATACAAAAAATTATTGAATGCGCAAATGCGCATTAGCAGCGAATAGTCTCCATGCGCGATTTTTAAAAGTCGATACTGATACTTTTTTTCTATCGGATCTAGAAATTGGAGTGAGGCATTCTATTATATCGCGCGATGTCTGTGAAAATAAGCGCAAAGCACCTACAATCTTTCCCATTGCAGAATCAGCAAACAATTGCTGCACGAAGAAGAATATGGAAAAGAGCACGAGGGTAGCTTGAGGCGATGAATGCCACGATACAATCAGAACATCAATCTTAAAATATACAGAGACGAAGGCGGAAAAATCCTTGCACGCTAATCTTGTAAATCTTGATAATAACGTCGTAATCATCAAGAGTATTCCATCACAATAGCTGCGCGAGGAGAGGAAGACTCAGAGGGAGGGTTTTGTCATAAGAATATGTTCAGATGAGCCCCGTGTACATTGGATTGCTTGGGCTAGAGCAGCGGCGTAACCGCTACCCTAAAACTGATGTCAAACAAATAACAAGATAGCTCTAAAGATGAAATGATAGAGTGCTTATATCGGAAAGCAGGGATATTTCTTGAGTAAGGGAAAAACAGTCGATATTGGGTGTGATGCATTTAAGAGTTGAAATGGGGTACGCTTCTAAGACCTACAGTGGATCACTGGGATGAATTATATTGCACTTACTCAGTCTCAAAAATATAGCAGTGGAAGAATTATATGCAAAAACCAACATACACGTCTCAAGATGCTGCTTTATGCCTTGCATAGTTTTTCTGGCTATGGCATGTATTGGATTGGCGTCTATTATGCGCCGCCGTGGCTCAGTGGTAGAGCGCACCCTTGGTAAGGGTGAGATCGAGAGTTCAATTCTCTCCGGCGGCACCAGTTATTTCGGGCCTATGTTGGGGTGTGCAATCAACGATCTTTACGACGTACAGCCTGTCAGGAAGAGGGGAAAAATGACAAAGAAAATGCCCATATTATGCCTGGTATGCCAAATGCCCGATTGTCTTTTGACCGTATGCACAGATCAATTGACGATGTCTAGGGTCCTGCAATGTTAGGAGAGAAAATGACGAACTAGCCTTGCTTCATGCAAGTGAGATAGATCGTGAAAAGCGCACATTATCGCATTTTTGAGCTGTCGATATTGATAGGTACGCATTGCACCAAAAGACAATAGAATCAACAATGCGCTCTTCTGTGTTCAGCGCATCTTATACCATCTTCTAGAGTGTAGAGAGTGATTATTCGTACGACTCACACTCTGAATACAACGCGATAATATAATATTGTATATTATTTCTGTACCGTCAATTGGGAGACAGACTGTTTTAGTCGGAGTCATTTCAATATCTTGTACAACCTGCTTCTGTGTGTGCATGCACAGATTGTAAAAATGGTATTGTGCAAGCCAAAAATGACGCACTGTCCACTTCGAGAGCGCGCTTGCGCAAGATTCTCGCCTATAGACAAAACTTTGCGAGCAAAAATGGCGGAGGGAGAGGGATTCGAACCCTCGATACGGTTATCCCGTATACACGCTTTCCAGGCGTGCGCCTTCGACCGCTCGGCCACCCCTCCAAAAAACACCTTCAGACCATACATCAGACACTAAAAAAGGACAAGGGGAGAATACAAAAGAAATGTTTGTTGCCGCGATGTGAATATGCATCGTCTTCTGTGCAGAAAGAGCAATATATTCTTGCATTGTGGTTGAGAGATATTTGGCTAATTTATAGCTTGTGTTCTCTGTAAATTGGCTACACGTGTAGTATGGTCATGTATTGTTTGCTCTATCTTGCACGGAACTTCTGTGTGTTAGAGATTATAGAAACTGATGATGGGGAAGGGATAGAATTTTCATCTGAGCGTATAGGTTGAATAAAAGGCGTGTAATGTGTGACTACGCACCTCATATACAGGATCTGCAGATCCTGTATATGAGGTTACAGAGGAACGGAGTAAGTATCAAAATCTGTTGCGCAGATCTATCAGAAGAAGTTTTGTTGCAACGTAATCCAGAGCGCCTTGCAGAAAACATCCTTTTCAGGTGATACAAAAACGCATATAATATAATATATATCAGACATTTTCAATACCATTTTGAGGACTTTGAGCACGGCGTGCAACTCTCTAAACCAGTCGGGACAATACATAATAGACTATTGTGATTCAGTGTATTTGGCGTGGATGATGCATGCTATTGATTTAGTTGGGCTATGGAGATTAGACTAATGAGTAGAATCGTATGCTATCGATGCTTACGACACACCTCCCAACACCACGAGCGCAATGAGTGAGTTGTTGAGAGATTGTGTGATATGTTCCATATATTCTGCGTGACTGTATTGAAGTACAGACCGCACTTGCGTGCAAAGTACCCTGCGCGACATGAGGGCAGGAAGGAGTCTGACTTTGATGAGAGGTGGCGATGAGGTTTTCCCGTATTCTGATGAACGGAATTTTCATATGACATGATTGCACGGAAATACCAGGTCCAAAGCAATTCTTCACGGAAAAAATGTTGCTATATAGCCATACTAGAAAACATAAAAAACCGAAATTACTCAAAAAAGCAAAATATCAGATCACATTAATTACTCTGCATCAGAGTTCAGGCCTGCTACAGCGGGAGAGTCAAAAGCATTATAGGACTCAATTGGATGTAGCGTTTTTTACGCCAGGATAATATTGTGCTGACAACATCGCTATTGCAGCACAAAAGAACGCGCAGTTCAATATATCAGTGCAACACATAGATGATTCTTTATCTTAGCCCCGTCAAAATATTTAAAATGCTTATTAGTGCATCTCATTTAAAGAAATCTATTGCTTTTATGCATCAAGAACCTGCTTAGTAGAAGGAATAATACTTCTTATATGTGGGTTTTATGGCAACAGCATTCTTGTACTTAGCATCCGTTCTGATCTGGGGATCGACTTGGATTGCGATCACTTTTCAATTAGGTCGTGTGCATCCGATGTATTCGATTGCGTATCGCTTTATAATTGCGTCTTTGGTGCTTTTAATTGTAGCGCTTATAAAAAACCGAGCATGGCCACGATTTTCTTTGTATGAACATCTTGTTTTATTGTTTCAGGGTATATTTATGTTTTGCCTGAATTATATTGGGTTTTATTTTGCAGCGGAGTATATAGTAAGCGGGCTTGTAGCGGTTGTTTTTTCCTCTATTATATTTTTTAATATCATGATGGGTGCGTTGCTTTTTAAAATTCATATTCGACTCCCTGTTGCATTAGGAGCATTTATGGGGTGTTTGGGTATTGTGACAATTTTTTCTCAAGATGTGCAGACCCTTAAGCTGGGCGATAGAACGTTTTTGGGGATTTTATATGGTTTATGCGCTACTTTTTCGGCATCTTGTGGTAACATGCTCTCGACATATTTGCAAAAAAGAGGATGTTCTGTTTTAGAAATTAGCACAGTCTCCATGGGTTATGGTGCGCTCATTACAATGTGTGCAGGCCAGACGTTAGGCGTTCCGCTTGTGTTTGATTGCTCCCCAAACTATATTTTATCGCTTTTATATTTGGCAATTATTGGTTCTTCTCTAGCGTTTTGGTGTTACTTGACCCTTTTAGGGAAAATCGGCCCAGACAAGGCTGCGTATGCGCTTGTAGGGACGCCGGTTATCGCTCTTGTGATATCTGTATTTTGTGAAGGGTTACAGTGGGGGCCGCATGCAAGTTTTGGTATCGCCCTTGTTCTTGGAGGCAGCATGCTTGTATTATGGCGCTGCCGATAAAGACACGTTCATATTGGTGGTAGGATCTGCAGACAAAGCATATATTGTCTTTGTTACATTCCGTGTATCAGGAACATGACTGATGTCAAGACCTGAAAAGGATTTTTTTCTGAGAGATGTGTTAATGGATCCTGGGTTAATCAGGCGTACCCTGACGTTTGTGGACGCTATTGCTTGAACGTAAAAGGAGGACGAAAATGCATCCCAGGACACATGCACCCATTAGTCTTGTCACAGTGATGCAGAGCGTTTTCCCTTGTGGTGCTCGTTCCAACAGGGAAGGGACGACCTGAAGTAAAAGCCAATTTGCTGTGAGATTAATCGCAAGTGTATTGCCAATTCTTCGGAGAAATTTTTTCTGTTAATGTAAGCGAAGGAAGAATAGAAGCGTTCCCCATTAATATGTCAAGTTTGCCCAAGCGTTCGAACACAGGGGGGGGTACGCACACTGATCCAGATGATGGCTATATTCCGCAAATCGCAAGGCACCAATGTTGCTGTCGATCCTTTTTTAAGGATAATGTTGTCAATTTCAAGCGCATGGGGGACCCGGCCCATTGCCCCAGTAAAATCAGATGCGTGCCTAGTGCGACAAGCTTCTCAACAAGTGTGGATCCTAATCCTTGTGTAGAGCCAGTGATAAGAAATAGCGCAAACCAAGAGGCTGATGTCTTGTTTCTCTAGGAAACTTCTGCAATGAGCACATCCATTGCATGACGTTCTGGTGCAGCGTAAACGGTTTCTATTTCTTTTAATTTTGGAGCGAGTTGCGCGAGACGCCACGCTGCCTTATCTCGGGCATTTTTTTTTTCGTGTTGCGTCCTTATGAGCGTGGGTGGAAAAATACTTTGCGGTAACAAAGTACACACTTTATCTGCACAAAGCTCAATGAAGGGAAAAGTTTTTGAGTCTTTTAAGTACTGGGGCCTATTTCCATCTGTCAGAAAAAATCTTAGCCCTAAGACTGAAGTACTTAGGAATAGTACGCCTAAAATTGCACCTAATATAATGCCCAGATTGCGATCTACAAAGCCAATTTTACTGCCTTTGATATTGCTTGAAATTGCTCTAGATAGTATCATAAAGATGATGAGAAATATAATATATAATGTTAATCCTGTTGCGGGCTCAATCCACCAGCTTAAGCCAATCGCACTCTCTGAAAGTGGCAGTGTATAAGGACAGGCATAGAAAGCGGAAACGCCCGCAAGTATCCAGCTAGAAATAGAAAGAATCTTTCCTGTGAATCCAGTAAAGAATCCTAAAATTGAAAAGACGCCTACGATGCTAAGGAGGGTGATATCGACAATCAGGCCAGTCATAGATCTATATATTCCTTGGAGTTAATTGCTTTATAGAATGCACCAGTTTATCTAGATGTTCAACCATTCGAATGTCAAGTGGTGTTTTGATATCCCGGATTTTTGGGGCGTAAGCTGCGTTAAATCCTAGCTTTTGTGCTTCTGCAAGACGTAGCATCATTTGTTGTACCGGACGCACTTCACCAGATAACCCCACCTCACCAAAAAATATGGTGTGATGCGAAAGGGGAATATCGAGCAGAGAGGATATAAGAGCAGAAGCAACTGCAAGATCCGCGCCAGGCTCCGATATTTTAAGACCACCTGTGACATTTAAATAAATATCTTTTCCAGAAAAATTTAGTCCACAACGGGCTTCTAATACAGCTATGATCATGGAAAGACGTCCATTGTCCCAACCAACAACCGCTCGGCGTGGCGTGCCCCAAGAAGAAGAGGAGGCGAGCGCTTCAATTTCAACCAGAACGGGACGCGTACCTTCCAGACCGGCAAAAACCGCCAAGCCAGAGACCATATCTTCGCGTTCAGCTAAAAACAAACTTGAAGGGTTGGCGACTTCTTCTAACCCCCTTGCTGTCATTTCAAAAACCCCGATTTCATTTGTAGGCCCAAAACGATTTTTAACGGACCGTAGAAGACGAAAGTGATGCCCGCGCTCACCCTCAAAATATAATACTGTATCCACCATATGTTCTAAAACACGGGGCCCTGCAAGAGCACCTTCTTTTGTGACATGACCTACTAAAATAATAATACTGCCATACCTCTTTGCTACACGAATCAGTTCTTGGGTGGCAGCACGGACTTGTGTCACTGTGCCGGGGGCGGAGTCAATGCTTGCAACAAACATAGTTTGAATGGAATCGATAATAATGATTTGTGGCGGGATGCATGCTTTGATGCTTGCCAAAATTTGGGATACATTTGCACCTGTTGCGAGAGCGATATTTGTTTTATCAACGCCAATACGTTCAGCCCGAAAGCGGATTTGTGCATATCCTTCTTCTCCGGAGATATAGAGGCATTCGTGTTGTGCTGATAATTTTGCGATAATTTGTAAGAGAATTGTAGATTTTCCAATACCCGGATCTCCTCCAACGAGGATGACAGATCCTGGGACAAGGCCGCCCCCGCATACACGGTCAAATTCATTCATGTGGCTTAAATAACGGGTGAGGGGTGTGTTATCGGAGGAAAGAGCGACGAAGTCGAGAGGGGTAATTTTTTTATTGCGCTGAAGGCCTTTGGGGATAGATGCTAATGTTTCTTCAACCAAAGTGTTCCATGCGCTACAGGCTTCACATTTGCCCGACCATTTTGGGTGTGCTGTGCCGCAGCTTTGACAGGTATATATATGATTTGTTTTAACAGCCATGCGTGGTGAACGGGCCATTCAGTGCACCATGTATAAATTGCTGAACATAAGGATTCTCTGCGTTATCAAGAGCTGAAATTGGCCCCATCCATATAATACTGCCTTTATACAACATTGCGACTTTGTCTGCGATTCTGTGTATGCTTCTCAGATCGTGCGTGATGGTCACAGTTGTAGCACCTAGTGTTTTGACAGATTGTATAATTAAACTATCAATAACAGTACACATAATGGGATCTAAGCCGGCGGTAGGCTCATCAAAAAATATAATTTCTGGATTGGTTGCAATAGCGCGTGCGAGCCCAACGCGCTTTTTCATCCCCCCTGAGAGCGCTGCAGGAAATTTATCTAAGCTTGTTGCATCAAGGCCAACTGACTCAAGTTTTTCTAAAGCAATATCACGTGCTTTTTGACGGCTGAAGCTTCGGTTGTTAAGGAGTGAAAAAGTGATATTTTCCCATACAGGTAGACTATCAAAAAGAGCGCCACCTTGGAAGAGCATGCCAAATCGTTGCATGAGGTTTCGGTGCTCTTGATTAGATATTTTTACAATATTTTGGCCATCAACATATACATCACCAGCATCCGGTTGAATAAGACCCAATATACATTGTATCGCAATACTTTTTCCAGCGCCTGATCCACCAACAATTACGAGAGATTCTCCTTTTTTAACCGTAAAATCAATGCCCTTTAGCACCTGAGTATTGCCAAAGCTTTTTCTGAGATTTTTAATAACAATTTTATCCATGGCACACCCCTCACGAAAATAGTATGGCGGTTAGTATATAATTTAAAAGTAGGATAGATATGGAGGCACTGACCACGGCTCTTGTGGTGGCTATGCCAACACCGTGCGCTCCACCACTAGAATGATATCCTTGATAGCAGCCCAGCAGGGCGATAACGTAGCCAAAAAAACAAGCCTTGATTAACCCAGAAATAACGTCATCTGCCTCTAGAGATTTAAACGTTTGATCAATGTAGACTCCAGGGTTAAAACCAAGTTTTCCCACACTGACCAGATATCCACCAAAAACACCGATAACATCTGCTGCAAGGACCAGAAGTGGTAGTGTGATGATGGCCGCTAAAATTCTAGGCGACACAAGGTACTGGTAAGGGTTTGTGGATAGTGTTTTTAGAGCGTCTATCTGCTCACTGACGCGCATTGTTCCCAGTTCAGCTGCAATAGCTGCGCCTACACGCCCTGCGACCATTAAGCCGGCTAAAACAGGACCGAGCTCACGTGTAACTGATAGAACAACAACGGTTGCGATATTATTTTCAGCAGAAAACCTAGAAAATCCCGTATAACTTTGGAGCGCGAGCACCATACCTGTGAAGATGGCGGTTAGACCAATAACAGGCAGAGAAAGATATCCAATTTCCCAAAGTTGTCTAAGCAGTTGGCGCCAGTAAAATGGCCGAGATACGCAGGCACTAGTGCCCCTTAATGAAAATAAAAAAACTGATCCAAGTTTTGTTAACAATGTCAGGGTTTTATGCCCAATTGTGATAAGAAAATTCATGATATATAATGCCGCTTACATCGTGTACTTAACCGTGACAGCATCTCATGTTGTTGGCTGCCGGCTTTTTCTGCTAGTGCATAGAGTGACATATTGTCCCGGAACAGGTCAACCCAATCATGTACGCGTGATATATTGTCTGGAATATCTGTGACATCAATTGCGGTTAGATCCATGGAAACCGCTCCAACAATAGGTGCCTTATGCGCGCCTATTAGGCAGTCACCTTTATTGCTTAAGGCATAAGGGATACCGTCTGCATATCCAATCCCAATAATCGCAAGACGCCTTGATTTTTTTGCTATGTAGGTTGCGTTATATCCCACAGTATCGCCCGGGTTCAGATGGCGTACTTGCAAAATACGGGCTTGAAGTTTGAGTGCAAACCTCAAGGGGTTTCTTGAAAGATCTTCTGGTGCATAAGCACCATAAAGATTGAGCCCTTGACGCGTCATGTCAAGAGCATACTCTGGGGTTAATGTTAAAATACTAGATGCGGCAATGGAGCGCTTCACACCTGGGAGGTACGTGTTCGTGCGCTTTAAAAACAAATCAAGTTGCAACCTATTTCTACGCGAACGCGTGTGACGACCACATGGGAGGTGTGATATCACATAGATGATATTCATTGATTGAAAACAGGTTGCCACTTCACTAAGCTCTTCTGCGCTAAGTCCTAGTCTGTTCATTCCAGTATCAATATGAATGCAAGCGGCTGGAGGGGTTTCGTGCATTTTCCCCCAATGATACCATCTTTGTACATCATCCTGTGTGTTGAGTGTTGGGATTAAGGTATGCTGTGCATAGAGAGTTAAGTCTCCTTCTACAAGTCCATGCAGAATATAGATACGGCTTTCTGTATCGACGAGAGAACGTGTAGTGATTGCCTCTTGAGAGTTAGCAACGAAGAAATCTTGACATCCACATGCATTGAGCGCTTGAATGACCGGTTGATCCATCCCGTAGGAATTTGCTTTGACAACGGCTGCTGCAACGCTTTCCGGGTAGAGATTTTTGATGTAGCGGTAGTTGTGCAGGATGTCGTTTATATCAATAAAAAGACGCGGGCTACCGTCAACCGAAGTGCTCATGATTTAGGTGGAGTGCTCATAATTCATGTCTCCAAATTTGGTAAATTGGCTATCAAAAAATAGCTTAATTGTACCAATCGGTCCGTGCCGTTGTTTAGCAATGATAATATCTGCCTGGTTATAGATTCGATTCATTTTTTCTTGCCATAAAACATGTTTTTCACTGTCAATATCGGGCTCTTTCCTGGCTTCATAGTATTCTTCTCGATAGATAAATATAACGGCATCAGCATCTTGTTCAATCGACCCAGATTCCCGCAAATCAGAGAGTTGGGGCCTTTTATCATCGCGCTGCTCTACGGCACGAGAAAGCTGTGAAAGAGCTAGCACAGGCACATGCAGTTCTTTGGCAAGCGCTTTTAATCCTCGGGATATCGCAGAGATCTCGTTAACACGGTTCTCTGTATTTTTGTTGCCGCCTTGTAAGAGCTGAAGATAGTCTACAACAATCAAATCCAATCCTGTTTGTCGTTTAAGGCGCCGGGCACGTGTGCGTAGGGCGGCAATAGTGAGTGCAGGGGTATCGTCAATATAGAGGGGAATTTTACTAATACGCCGGCTTACCTCTGCAAATTTAGGGAAGTCATTTTTGTGAATTTCACCCCGGCGGATTTTATCGGAAGCAATAGCGGATTCTTGGGCCAGTAAACGCATAGCGAGCTGCTCTGCAGACATTTCAAGGGAGAAAAAAGCAACTTGTCCACCTTCTCTTTGTTCTAAATGAGCGAGAGCAGCATTAAAGGCAATGCATGTTGCAAGGGCGGTCTTTCCCATAGAGGGGCGTCCAGCTAAAATTAATAAATCTGATGGATGCAAGCCACCCAGCCATTTGTCTACATCACGTAACCCGGTTGTACAACCAACAACGTGAGAGTCACGTTTATAGGCGATTTCGGCAATTTCAATTGCTTGGGAAAGAGACGTTTGGAAATCCACAAAGCTACGATTCATGCCGCCAGTGGTTGCAAGATCAAAGAGACGTTTCTCTGTATGCTCTATTTTATCAATTGCGGAAGCCTCGAGGGAAGCATCGTGGGCGTCATTAATTGTTTCTTCTCCGATATCAATGAGTTGACGGCGCAGATAGAGATCGTAGATTAAATCTGCATAATCTTTAACATTGATGGTTGAAAGGACGCTATCTGCAAGTTGTACGATATATGCGATGCCGCCAACTGCTTCAAGCGCTTTATTCTTTTCAAAGTAGTTTTTGAGGGTGATTGGGTTTGCGATTTTTCCTTGCTCAATTAAATATGTAATGGCCTCGAACACTTGGCCATGGGCTGTGTCTGAGAAGTGCTCTGGATGCAATTGATCATTAATACGTTCGGCCGACATATTGTTGTGGAGTAAGGCACCAAGAAGTGCTTGCTCCGCTTCAAGATTGTGGGGCGGTGTCCTGGGTGATGTATGTGATGCCATTTTGTCTGCAGTGGTGATCATATTGGTGTGCGTAAATTATAAAATCAAGATGTTCTGTGGAACAGCATAGAAAAAATATGATTCGATAGCAATGAAAAAGACTTGTGGGTAGGAGATATAATGATTGTAACAATGCTTGCCACCTTTTTGTATACGTTCTTCTTGACAGAAAATGCCTCTCTATGTTACCCGTAAATCAAATCTTGATGGGGGTGTAGCTCAGATGGGAGAGCGCCTGCCTTGCACGCAGGAGGTCATCGGTTCGATCCCGTTCACCTCCACCATCTTCTTCGAAGAATTATCTTCTATTTTTCGCGCATACCCTATATAAGTGTTAATAGTTTTAATGTATTTAACTTTTGTATGGTGTTTTAATGCAGATGGGCGACATTCGCGGTACATTCCTATCGTATTTTCAATCCAATGGTCATGAAGTGGTTCCTTCGAGCCCGCTAATTCCCCGCAATGATCCTACACTGCTTTTTGTGAATGCAGGAATGGTGCCATTTAAAAATGTTTTTATAGGGGCTGAAAAGGGCGTGTACGCTCGTGTAGCCTCTGCCCAAAAGTGTGTGCGGGCTGGGGGAAAACATAACGATCTTGATAATGTAGGCTATACTGCCCGCCACCACACCTTTTTTGAGATGTTAGGTAATTTCTCATTTGGCGACTATTTCAAAGAAAAGGCTATTTATCTTGCCTGGAATTTATTGATAAAAGATTTTGGCGTTAATGCGCAACAACTTCTTGTCACACATTATGTTGATGACCTTGAAACACGAGCGCTTTGGAAGAAAATATCAGGCCTACCTGATGAGAAAATTATCTCTATTTCTACAAACGATAATTTTTGGTTTATGGGAAATATGGGCCCCTGTGGTCCCTGTACAGAGATTTTTTATGATCATGGGGCGCATGTTGAAGGTGGCCCTCCAGGTTCTGCAAATGAATCTGGGGATCGATTTGTTGAGATATGGAATATCGTCTTTATGCAATATGAACAGCACGCAGATGGAGCGCGCACGCATTTGCCAAAACCATGTGTAGATACGGGCATGGGACTGGAACGTATGACAGCTGTGATGCAAGGTGGATTTGATAACTATGACATACAGCTTATGCGAATCTTAATAACGGCATCTGCTGATTATACAAGTACAGCTCCAGAGGGGCCACACAGTGTATCGCATCGTGTGATTGCAGATCATTTACGCTCTATGTGCTTTCTCATTGCAGATGGTGTGTTACCGAGCAATGAAGGACGCGGGTATGTTTTGAGGCGGATTATGCGGCGCGCCATGCGTTATGCGCATTTGACGGGGTACAAAGATTTGTTACTACCTAAGCTTGTTCCATTGTTAGTCACACAAATGGGGAACGCGTACCCAGAGTTAAGGAGCGCAGAGAAGTTAATGATAGAAACATTGTCAGAAGAAGAAATACGTTTTCAATATACCCTGGAAAAGGGGCTTGCTTTTTTAGAAGATGCACAGAAAGATTTACGGGAGGGAGATACACTATCTGGGCATGTGGCATTCAAGTTATACGATACATATGGCTTTCCCTTGGATCTCACACATGATGCGCTTCGGCGTCAAAAGATTCAGATCGATACAGATGAATTTCATGTTGCTATGCAAGCACAGCGCTCAGCAGCGCGAGCGGCTTGGAAAGGTTCAGGTGATACGGCATGTAATCATATTTGGTTTGATGCCGAAGCAGCACATGGGGCAACAGAATTTCTTGGCTATAGCACAGATAATGCAGAAGGTCACGTCCTAAGTATAGTGCAGAATGATTCTGTGGTTGATATGGTGTCGATCGGAGATACAGCTTATGTTGTCACAAATAAAACCCCTTTTTATGCCGAATCTGGTGGTCAAGTTGGTGATACTGGAACTTGGATAAAGACGGACATGCAATTGCAAGTTGTGGACACAAAAAAGGTGATAGGCGGACTTTATGTGCATAAAGTTATTGTTATTTTGGGCGCATTAAGTGTGGGAGACACTGTGGAAATGCGTGTAGACAAGTTACGACGCCAGTCTATTCAGGCAAATCACTCGGCAACACACCTTTTGCATGCGGCGCTACGCGCGTTATTTGGGGTGAATGTCGTGCAAAAAGGTTCTCTTGTTACCGAGAAACGCTTGAGATTTGATTTTAGTTTTAATCGTAAATTAAGCACAGAAGATTTGCGAGCTCTTGAAAATAAAGTGAACCGTGAGATTTTGTCTAATCTTTCTGTTTCAGTGCG
>CBCXTT010000005.1:242500-255380 GCA_965178295.1 Alphaproteobacteria bacterium
TGAAAAGGCAAATTGTGGATTGGGATCATAATGCATAGCTAGAAAAATACCGCTCATCATCAAGATAACAAGCGTAATGCTAGCTAGAGATCCAAAAGTCCATAGATAATTTAGATTTTTAGGGGTTTTATAGTCGACAAAATTGTTCTTCACAAAGCTAAAAATGGGTAGGCGATGATCAATCCAATGGAACAAAACATTCATTGTCAGGCCTTACACCTCTCCGATACGAATCATGGTATCATTCAAAAATTTATAAGGAGGCACAGCTAGGTTTGTCGGAGCGGGCCCTTTTCGGATACGACCGGATGTATCAAATTGGGAGCCGTGGCAAGGACAAATCCACCCACCAAACTCCCCCCGTTCTTCTGTAGGTTTTTGGCCCAGTGGTACGCAACCTAAGTGTGTGCAGATACCGAGAATGACGAGCCATTCCGGTTTTTGTGCACGCTTATAATCAGCCTCTGGATCGGGCATATCTTTTAAGGAGACACGCTCCGCGTTTTGGATTTCTTCAGCGGTGCGGTGACGAATAAATACAGGCTTACCTTGCCAGATAACGGTAATAGATGAGCCTACCGGAATAGCATCCAGACTGATATCAGCGGTTGCGTGAGCGAGCGTGTCAGCTGCAGGGTTCATACTATCTATAAATGGCCATAGCATTTTTGCGCCCACAACACTGCCAACGGCACCAGTGGTTAGATATAGGAAATCGCGCCTTGATATATTATTATTCTTATTATTATTTGTGGACATTTTTTAGATATCCCCCATTTTCCTATTTCTCTTTTTCCAACTCATTGATACACATTTTTTCAAAAATGGCTAGGAATTATTTTGCATGCACATGCTGGCGTGAGGCCCAATCATAAGGGGGTAATTGATGTATTTTTCTGTAATTTTTTATGATAGAGATTTCGTGAAGTTACAAAACATCTACTTCATGTATCGAATTCCATGCCTGCAGAATATTAATGTGCGCCATATCTTCTGTAAGTAGCTGGACCGGAAAACACTGGTCATTGCTTAACAATCCTGAATGTAATCACGTAGCCTTTATTTTTGGATGCACTTATTTTTAGCATGTTGAGGGCAGCGAAACGGCTTCAATCTATGCTGCCTGTCTAGATGTTTCTAGTGCAACTTTTGATATATTTTCTTTCCTATACTGTTGTTCTAGACTCTGGGATGGAGATTATTATCTGGATTCTGAGGTACCGGATAATAGAGGTTTTTCTATTATGACGTTGGCAAGATCTTGTCTTGCTTACTGTGTTTTTCCATTACTTAATCCCTTTAAAGTATGCCAGGTTTCGATCTAACACAAGTTTCCAAAGGATTGGACAGATCATAGTCTAAATTTGCAAATTATCCAAGACATTCGTGTACGCGTCATATGCATTCCGCTGTTCATTTCATAAGTGTATTATGAGCAGCGTAGTGGGTTATTTGTGCAACAAGCTTAGTGATATTTTGAAGAGATTTTGTATGTCTTTTTCGCTTATGCTCAAGGAGGCGGATGTTGTGAAGAAAGGGTTGGACGCATGCATTCTGGCTTCTGATAAGAAACCTTCTGGAGGAAACAGTATTCTTGGAGGAAAGTTATGACTACAATGTCTTGTCAACGCTTAAACCCGTATGATCTGGAGTTGTGCAGACTCTAGCCTAGTTACCGACGGGGTAAGGAGAGGCTTGTCACCCTTGATACGACGCTTTGGCGATCGTTTTCTGCCATATCTTTTGAAATATCTATTCTATTTGGCCTGAAGAGTAGCGAACGGAGAGGACAGATTGAATTTTGAGATTAGTTATTACGTTTTTTCAAATGATAAGTTGGTTCCTGTTTAATACTAGAAGACTATTGTTCCTTTTCTAGGATGCGCAAAGCATCACGCTTTTGAGCCGCACATTCGAAATCAAGATCAGCTGCTGCTCGATGCATTTCTTGTTCAAGCTTTTTTATTGCTTGTTTTCGCTCTACACCTGTTAAATTACGTGTATCTTTATCGATTGTGATATGATCTGTTGAGAACAGATTGCCTAAGCTATCTGTGATTCTTTTGTCAACTGATGCGGGTATGATGCCATTTATGCGATTAAATTCCCTCTGTTTTGAACGACGTCTTTCTGTTTCATTTAATGCCTCTCGCATAGCCTCCGTCATAGTGTTAGCGTACAGAATAGCTTTTCCCTTAGAATTGCGCGCAGCACGTCCTATGGTTTGGATGAGAGATACTTTAGAGCGTAAGTATCCAGATTTATCTGCATCTAAAATAGCGACTAGGGCGCATTCAGGTATATCAAGCCCTTCGCGGAGTAAGTTGATTCCCACCAAAACGTCAAATATACCGAGTCTGAGATCTCGAATAATTTCGATGCGCTCTAGTGTGTCTACGTCTGAATGTATGTAGCGCACTTGCAGCCCAACATCATTTAGGTACTCTGTTAAGGATTCAGCCATTTTTTTTGTGAGCGTTGTAACGAGCACGCGTTGGTTTTGTCGCTTGCATAGTAGCGATTCATGAATCAAGTCATCTACTTGGTCGGTAGCGGAGCGCACCTCAGCGACAGGATCAAGTAGGCCAGTAGGGCGAATGACTTGCTCTGCAACCATACCCTGTGTTTGCTCAAGTTCCCACGCGCTAGGTGTTGCAGATATAAAGATAGTTTGAGGTCGCATCGCATCCCACTCGGTGAATTTTAGAGGACGATTATCTTTGCATGCAGGTAGTCTAAAGCCATAATCTGAAAGATTTTTCTTTCGAGCGGCATCTCCCTGGTACATACCGTTAAGCTGTGGAATAGAAATATGGCTTTCATCCACAAAAACCAAGCTCTCTTTTGGCAGATATTCAAAAAGTGTAGGTGGTGGTTCACCGGATAAGCGGCCAGAGAGATAACGAGAATAGTTTTCAATGCCTGCACATGAACCTGTTGTGCTCATCATTTCAAGGTCAAATGTGACGCGTTCTCTAATGCGCTGTGCTTCCAGAGGCTTATTATTTTTCTCAAAATACGCAATACGTTTCTTCAGGTCTTGCCGAATCTCTTGCATTGCCTTACGTACGGTGGGCATGGGGGTGACATAGTGGCTATTCGGATAGATTGTAATATTGTTTAGATTGCCTACACGCTTGCCTGTGGTTGGATCTATTTCCTGAATAGATTCGATCTCATCTCCAAAAAATGACAGACGAATACTATGATTTTCCTGATGAGATGGAAAAATCTCAACGATGTCCCCTCTAATGCGAAATGTGCCTCGAGTGAACGTTATGTCATTGCGCGTATACTGACATGATACAAGTTGGCCTTGAAGATCTTGAAGCTTTATTGTCAACCCCCTATACAATGGGATTGTCATCTCACTATAAAACGCAACACTCCCAATGCCGTAAATACAAGAAACACTGGCAATAATGAGAACATCCTTTCGTTCTAGCAAGGCACGGGTCGCTGAATGGCGCATTCGATCTAGTTGGTCATTAATGGAAGATTCTTTTTCAATGTACGTATTGTTGCGAGGAACGTACGCTTCTGGCTGATAATAGTCATAGTACGAGACAAAATATTCAACTGCATTCTCTGGGAAGAAACTTCTCATCTCTTCATAAAGCTGGGCGGCGAGGGTCTTATTGGGGGCAAGAATAATGCTGGGGCGTTGTATGCGTGCAATTACGTGTGCCATTGTGAAGGTTTTTCCTGACCCCGTAACCCCCAACAAAACTTGGTTTTGAGCACCTCTTTGTACGCCTTGAACAAGGACATCAATTGCTGCCGGTTGGTCACCGGCGGGAGAAAAGTTTGCGTGGAGTTTAAAAGTCATCTACACCTATTGCATGAGCTCCAAGATAATGCCCACAATCGTTCCACTTAAGCATGAGGCCATGGTGCCTGAAATAAGGGCCTTATATCCCAGGCTAATCACTTCTAAACGCTTTTCAGGCACAATTCCCCCAATGCCACCGATTAAAATTCCGATACTGCTGATGTTAGCAAATCCACACAGCGCATAAGTTAAAATCACACGACTGTGGTCAGATAATTTCTCTGCAGGCACGTTAGACAATTCTTTGTAGGCATACATTTCGTTCAAAATTGTTTTGATGCCTAACAAGCTGCCTGCTTGCCCTGCTTCTTCCCAGGGTATGCCCATGAGCCAGGCGACGGGTGACATTACGTAGCCTAAGATACGTTGTAATGTAATGGGCGCACCATCAAAAGGTGGAACGCATCCAAAAATAATATTGACAAGGGTGACAAGTGCAATAAATACCATCAACATGGCAATAATATTTAAAAACAAAGATAGCCCCTCTCTTGTGCCCCTGGACAATGCATCCATTGAACTTGAAAAATTATAAGGTACAACAGTTTGGCCGGACGTTTCATGCGCATAGGGAATGATGATGCGGGAGAGTAAGATGGCGCTTGGAATATTAATAACTGAGGCTGCAATCATGTGTGTTAAGACGTTGGGAATTGTGTTGCCTAGAATTGCTGCATAAATCGCTAAAATACTTCCAGATGTTGTGGCAAATCCGAGGGTCATAACAGTGAATATTTCTCCGCGTGACATCTCATTAAGGTATGGACGAATTAAAAGAGGAGCCTCAGTTTGGCCTAGAAACATCTTTGCACTACTGCACACACCTAAAGCACCACCGACGCCTAATGTCACTTTAAAGAAGCAGGAGAAGGCTTTGACAATAATGGGAAGGATGCGCCAGTGAAACAAGAGCATGGAAAGTGCGCTGACAACAATAATCATCGGCAACGCCTGGTAAGCAAAAACAAACATGTTATGGGGCGTTTCAATGGAAAATGGGGCGTTTCCACCACCTAGATACCCAAACACAAACGAGGTACCAGAAATTGTCGCTTCACGCAGGGAAGTGACCCCATTTCCCACCCATTGAAAGACCGTGCGCATAGGGGGAAATTTGAGAATGAGAACAGCCAGAGCGATACTTAGAAACAAGCCTTTTATGAGGAGGAGCACTTTAACGCCGCGCCTGTTTTCACTGATTGCCCAAGCAAAGCCTATAAAGCACAAGACTCCTAAGATCCCTTGATTTGCTAGCATCATGCACCATCTCCTTCAAATTTTACATCCAAGGGTGACTCGTTTTTTTTAAAAGGTCAAGATCATGTTCAACGGAAGAAATTTAAGATATTATAAAAAAAATTTGTATGAGGATATCGTGATAGATAGCAATGTATTTTTTCTTTTTTTTGGTGGGGCGGTTTTTATAGGCTTGGTGTTTTTGTGGCAATGGCATCAAGCATCACGTAAGGTGGTATTGTTTGATGAGATTGACAGGCAACGCATTATGCTAGAAGAGCGTTTGGAGGTGGTGCAGAAAGCACACCAGTCTCTGATCAATGAAAAAACATATCTTGAGGCAACCATTGCCCAAGAACGTAAGGCAGATGAGGCGCGTCAAGCAGTCTGGACTGAGGCTGAAAAACGTTTCAAGGATGCCTTTCAAAGTTTGTCAGCCACGGCACTGAAAAACAATAATCAATCATTTATTGACCTTTCAAAAGTTGTTTTTGAGAAGATGCAAGTAGAAGCAAAAGGAGAAATACAAGGGCACAAAAAAGATATTGAGACTCTTGTATATCCAATGCAAGAAACACTTAAGCAGGTGGATAAAAAAATTCAACAGGTGGAGAAAGAGCGTGTTGGCGCCTACCAGGGTTTGCAACAACAAATATATCAGCTTCTGACAGCGCATCAGGATCTTAAGAGCGAGACGACAAACTTAGTGCATGCGTTAAAAATGCCCTCTGTGCGTGGACGCTGGGGGGAGATGCAGTTAAGGCGTGTAGTAGAAATGGCGGGCATGCTATCGCATGTTGACTTTTTAGAACAAGTCACAACGAACAAGGACGAAGGTGTACGTTTGCGTCCTGATATGGTTGTGAACCTCCCCGGACAAAAAAAGATAGTCGTGGACTCAAAGGCCCCACTTATGGGATATTTAGCTGCACTTGATGCTCCTGATGATGTAGCGCGCAAGCAGGAGATGCAGCGGCATGCGCGACATATAAGGAAGCATATCCAAGCATTGAGCAGTAGAGCCTACTGGGATAAGTTTGAGGATTCACCAGAGTTTGTTGTACTGTTTTTGCCAGGGGAAACTTTTTTTTCTGCAGCACTGCAGGAAGATCCAAGCCTGATTGAAGTGGGCGTGGAAAATAAAGTTATTCTGGCAACGCCTACAACATTAATTGCTCTTCTGCGGTCTGTCTCTTATGGATGGCGACAAGAAAGTCTTGCTAAAAATGCTCAAGAGATTAGCGCCCTTGGTCGCGAGCTGCACAAACGATTAACAGATATGAGCAAGCATTTTTCCCGTATAGGAAAAAGTTTGGGACAATCTGTTGATGCATACAATCAAACGATTGGCACTTATGAACGCCGTGTCTTAGTAAGCGCGAGAAAATTTAATCACCTTAATGTGGTGCAAGGTGACACTGCAATGGATGTTCCTCAAATTGATCAAACATTGCGATCAATGCCGGAGGAAAAATGATGCGGAAAAAATGTATACAATTTCTATTGTATTCTGTCTCTTTTCTTCCAGAGACAAGGTCGTGCACAGATACGTTTGTTTGTTGTACATAATGCTGCACTTGATGGGGCTGCTTCTTTCTGGATGAGACAGGGCGTGACTAAATAGTTTGGAAATTCCATCGAATTATGGATGACGTGCGCTTTTTCTGCATTGAGAAAATACATGACAATAGTAGTCCTGGCTCATCAATACCGCCTGATCCATGCGCAGTCCTGTACCGTGATATTTTGCACTAATACTGATCGCTAGTATTTTTTGAGGATGTATCTCTTGCACAAGGTGCTGGTGCTATAATGCCCGGACCATAGATATTGGCATTAACATGGTGGGCGCGGGTAAGCACAAAAAGCATTACGGTTGTACGCAACAGTAAACCTATGCGGCTTTGTAGATCGTGGAATGTTACAAAAGCATAGATTGATATTGTGAAGCTGTTCCCCAGCATCTGCACCTGCTACCGCTGTTAATATCTATATATTGGGTGGTATGAGCTAAGGCAAAACGGATTTTATTGTCTTGGTGCTGCAAAACAGAGGAGAGGGGGAAGGGGAGGAGGTCATCGCGTCAGTCCTCTAACAAGCGCAGACTGTAGCCATGGAGGACAGTTTTTTCCGTGTCTTAAACACAATGTATGTGAGATTTTGAGTATTTGAGCACTCCTGCCTTGATTTCTTGCCCTTGTGGGTGTATCCATTAAAATAATACGCTAGAATTCGGGCGTTTGACATAAATTTCGTAAAGGTTTTTTGATGCAAGAAGTGCCCTTTTTTTCTTCTGATGAGTTGCTTGTCCCTCATGGTTTTTTTACACGTCAAGGGGGTGTAAGTTCTGGTGTTTTTAAGAGTTTAAATTGTTCTTACCGAGAGATTGATTCACCAGAAAATACACTGAACAACAGAATGCGCGCAGTTCGGGCGATTGGGGGCAATCCAAAACAACTTGTCACGCTTCGACAAGTGCATAGCGCGTGTGTTGAGAGCGTGGAATCCCCGTGGAAATTATCTGAGATGCCCCAAGCTGATGGACTTGTAACGACGACGCCAGGTCTAGTACTAGGGGTAATGTCTGCAGACTGTGCGCCGGTTCTTATGGCAGATGTAAAAAATGGAGTGATCGGGGCCTTGCATACGGGATGGCGCGGTCTTTTGGCAAATATATTGGGTCATGGTATTGAAAAAATGTGCCAACTTGGTGCCGATATTAATGAAATATGTGCAACTATCGGACCCTGTATTCATCAAGAAAACTATGAAGTGGACGCGCGATTCAAGCAAGTCTTTATGTCTGATTCAGTCGAAACGTCATCTTTTTTTAAAGATAGTGTGCGCACAAATCATTACATGTTTGATTTTTCGGGTGCTGTGGCGTACAATCTGAGGAGGCTAGGCATTCAAAATGTTAACGGGCTTCAGATGGACACATATGCATACCCAGACATTTTTTTTAGTTGTAGGCGGGCAGCGCATAAAAAAGAAGAAGGGTTTGGGACCCAAATTTCTCTTATTACCTTGGGAGAATAATTGTTGCGCCATTCTGATTATCTTAAACACCGTGGTATTCTGCTTGTGATTTCTTCTCCATCAGGTGCGGGCAAAACAACAATTACTCACCAGTTGTTGGCACAGGACAAATATATTAAACTCTCAACCTCTGTGACAACACGACTGCCAAGGCCGGGTGAGGAAGATGGTGTGCATTACCATTTTAGAAGCCAAAAAGAATTTGAGTACTTAATTTCTGCAGGCGCGTTTCTGGAGCATTCACAGGTCTTTGGTCATCATTATGGCACACTGAAGATAGCGGTGGAAACAGGGCTGGAAGATGGATTTGATATTTTATTTGATATTGACTGGCAAGGGGCGCAAAAAATTGATCAGGAAATGGAAAGCCAAGTTATATCTGTATTTATTCTGACACCAGATTTACGTACATTAGAGAAGCGCCTCAAGGAACGGGCGCAGGATGAGGCTTATGTGATTGCTGGACGCATGAGTAAGGCGCTTGATGAAATGAGTCACTGGGCAGAATATGACTATGTGATTGTCAATGATGATCTAGAGAAAACTGTCAATGACATACGCTCTATTTTGCGCAGCGAGAGATTAAAAAGGACAAGGCAAGTTGGCCTGAGTGCGTTTGTCAATAGTATGGCAGGTCGCTCGTGACTCAGGTTCTTCTTCTAGGCTGTGGGGAAATAGGTAGCGCATTCTCTTTAACCCCGCGACAGACGAGTGTGCCCGGGTTTTGTACACACTACCTTGGTATGCGAACGCTCACAATCTTGCTCCAGGGACTTTTGATGTCTTGTGTGTTGCCGTACAACCTGATCTTGCTCTGGACGTTTTAGAGAGCAATCTGCATTTATTGCAATCCTCTGGTTTAGTCCTCTCTCTTGCTGCAGGGGTATCGATCTCGGCTTATAAAAAATTTGGTGTACAAGATAATGTGTCGAAACAATCATCTGAAATTGCTCAGCAGTTAGCAGATGCGGTTGGGTCTTCTGTTTGGCTTGATTCAGAGGACGTGTTTGATAAGATGATGGTGTTTTTCAGCTGTGGTGTGGGGTATATTTACACGCGATGCGGGCATATGCAGCATGTATTTCTTCTCTGGATCTTCCTTATGCGCAGGCAGAAAAAATTACATGTGATTTATTTATGGGTGTTGCGATTTATAGCAAGATAACAGAAGTGCCGTTAAATGTTCTGCTCGAGAGAGTCGGGGGTATAGGTAGTTTAACGCGTACGGGTTTGAGTACACTGGAGAAAAAGGATTCGTTAGAGGAGAGTTTTAAAAAAATGTCTAAAGCATCGATGAAGCGTGGGACTGATATGCGCCGCATGACGCAAAAGGAGTAGCACTAATATAGTGCCACATCTATATGTGCAGGTTTCAACGATTGAGTCTCGCTTTTCAGCGAGTTGTTGAAACAATCTTTTTTTCTTTCAAAATGAAATTTTATCAACCATCTGGGTGTCGGCTCAAGTCAAGCATATCTTATATCCATTTCCTAGAGCTATGCTCGGGATGCTCGGGGCGAACTTATATATTTGGCACGGACCTCACTTGGTGTGCAGCGCACGTAATCAGAACGGAAGTGGAAAACCTTTGTATGTACATAGTATCGAGAGGCTTTATTCCTCTTCTTTCATCATCCAAGAATTTGGTCAGGACATAGTCTCCCTACTCTTTATGCTTGTATTATCACAATACTAAAAACAGATGCTCTTTTTAATATATGTGAGTGGACCGAGATTTGAATTCGGCATTGTAGAAGTCCTGCTATCTCTTTGATCAGACGCCCTGCCCATTGTGCAGGAAATTCCTTCCACAGTGTCTTGAGGTATTTCAAGGAAATCTGTTGAGAGAATGCATAATGTGTGTCCATGTCAAGACAACAGACACGCCTATTGCTGAACAAAGTATGAGCCCGCGAGGTATTTCAGCAGTGCACGTAACAGAATGCCCTGAAATTGCATACGATCACGGATGAGTAGATACATGTGCGATGGCGTTGGAGATGATATATTTTACAATAAAAAACAGAGAGCATCGAGCGATAGGTAACAAACAATGAACCATGATAATCAGTCCATTGAATATAAAACATCTTTGTGTGACCCTGCTTTATGGTTGGCGTAAGATAATGAAATGCGCTGAAGGTGTTGCTATTCTATCTATAAGACAATTAACGTACATACCCCCTTGATATTCTACAGACATGCAATCGCATATATCCTACTTACCTTGAGCGCTGGTTGTTGTAATGACGCATCATACTATTTGATTCACTGTATTGTCATTTCGTTATAGACATTGTACATTTCTGTATTGCTTTAGCACGTTGTTCTTCATGGCTAAAAGGTACGCTACACTACCTATACCAAGCCTTCCATTTGCATTTTGCACTGATGGTCTCTGTGAGTGTTTTGTACTGCATAGATCTTTTTCGCTTTTCTATTTTTAGTGGAGTGGTGTATTGTTAAAGTGACCAATGATCTTTATCAATTACAGAGAGCTATATGACCAAAAAACCATATATTATTGTTTTAGGCAATGAAAAGGGCGGCACAGGGAAATCTACTACAGCGATTCATATCATCGCCCTTCTTTTGAATGCGCGTCATCAAGTAGGGAGCATTGATGTGGACGAACGTCAGGGGACGCTGACTCGGTATGTAGAAAATCGTCAAGCATATAAAGAAAAGCATACTTTAGAGGTTATTAAGTTGCCGCAGCATATATCTGTTTTGCGAAGCAATCTTGACAAAAAACCTGATGCAGAGGCGAAAGACCACATCAGCATAGAGAAAGCTATTGCTGCATTGTCTGCATGTGATTTTATCGTGATCGATACAGCGGGAAATGACACGTATCTTTCACGACATGCACACTCATTTGCTGATACGTTGGTTACTCCCATGAATGACAGCTTTATTGATTTAGATGTGTTGTGTCACGTAGAGCCCGACACGTTAGATATTAAAAAATTAAGTATCTATGCAGAGTGGGTTTTTGAATCAAAAAAAAAAACCGTGCAATGCGCGATAGGGGGTCTATCGATTGGATTGTATTGCGCAAACCGGCTAACTAATATTCATTCAAAAAACAAAGAGCGTATGGGGAAAGTGTTGCAGGAAGCCTCTCAGAGACTGGGCTATCGTCAGGTCTCGGGGTTTAGTGAACGTGTTATTTTTAGAGAAATGTTTAATCAGGGGTTGACCCTTTTGGATTTAAAACCAGCAAGGCAGGTGCTCAATTTATCTCATGTGGCAGCACGACAGGAATTGCGCAACTTAATTGAGGCGTTTCAATTGCCAGGTATTGAAAAAAAGCTTGCATCAAACCCTTAGATTTTTTAGTGTATAAGCACTTTTTGTTCGTTTTTGTTGAATGTAATAAGGGTTTTTATGGCACAACGTATCCGAAAAGCCGTTTTTCCTGTAGGGGGGCTAGGAACCCGGTTTTTGCCGGCCACTAAGTCTATTCCTAAGGAAATGTTGCCCATTGTGGATCAACCCCTGATACAATACGTTGTTGAAGAGGCCCAAGCGACTGGTATTGAAGAGTTTATTTTTGTGACCGGTCGTGGAAAATCTGTCATTGAAGATCATTTTGACTATAGCTATGAATTAGATTCAACATTGCATAAACGGAAGAAGCATGATTGTCTGGCATCCATTCGGGCTCCCATTCTTGAACCAGGTCAGATTGTTTACACGCGTCAACAGGAGCCCATGGGGCTTGGACACGCGATCTGGTGCGCTCGACACTTAATTGGAAATGAGCCTTTTGCCATCTTACTTGCAGATGATTTCATCATGGATGGCCCACCCTGTTTGCGTCAAATGATGGGCATTTATGAGGCTGCAGAAACGTCCATCAATATTCTAGCTACTCAGATTGTACCAGACAAAGAAACTCATAAATATGGTATTTTGGATGTAAGCTCGTATGACAATAAAGTGGTTTCCGCGCGCACCGTTGTTGAAAAGCCGTTGACAGACTCCCCATCTAATGTAGCGGTTGTAGGGCGATACATTTTGCAGCCTACCGTTTTGAATCATTTAGCGCAGCAGCATAAACAGACAGGTGAAATCGAATTGACAGATGCGATTGCGCAGGATACTCACAGAAAAGTACCACTTAAGGGATATATGTTTTCAGGCAGGCGTTTTGATTGCGGCAGCAGAAGTGGCTTTATTACGGCAAATGTGGCGGCTGCTTTAGATCGTGATGAATTGTCAGTAGATGTACGTGGTTTGTTAGAAAAAATGATCAGTGGTCCCAAATGAAAATAGTCATTGTTGGAACAGGATATGTTGGGTTAGTGACGGGAACGTGCTTTGCCGAACTTGGATTGTTAGTCACTTGTGTTGATACAAATCACGATGTTATTCACTGTCTGTCTCGAGGAGAGCTGCCTATTTATGAGCCTGGATTGCAAGCGATGTTAGATAATAATGTATCTGCTTCGCGTCTGCATTTTACGTCAGAGCTTGGGCGTGCGATATGTGATTCGGATATGATTTTTTATTGCAGTGGGTACGCCTAAGGATGCCACAGGGCAAGCGGATTTAACCTATGTTGATGCCGCAGTGGATGAAATTTTATCATTGGTCGCACTAGATGATTCCAAAACACTCATCATCAAGTCAACGGTACCGGTGGAAACATGCATGCGCATACAAAAAAAAATTGATGCAGTAGGCGCGAAAATTGATGTTGTCTCCAATCCAGAATTTTGCGAGAAGGAAGTGCTATTGATGATTTCTTGACACCAGACAGAATTG